>NZ_CP117452.1:0-632500 GCF_030687895.1 Pseudomonas sp. FP198 | reverse complement strand
CAGGTGGAGTTGAAAGCCACTTCGGTCTTGGCCGGATCAAGAATCTTGAAAACCTGGGTCTTGTAGGTCTCGGCGTTGTCGAGAACCTGCTCACGGGTCAGCGGAGGACGCGTAGCACTCTTGCCGCTCGGGTCACCGATCATGCCGGTGAAGTCACCTATAAGGAAGATGACCTGATGCCCCAGATCCTGGAACTGGCGCAGCTTATTAATAAGCACGGTGTGGCCCAGGTGCAGATCGGGCGCCGTCGGATCGAAACCGGCCTTGATACGCAGCGGCTGCCCGCGCTTGAGCTTTTCGATCAGCTCGGACTCGACCAACAGTTCTTCCGCACCACGTTTGATCAGCGCTAGCTGCTCTTCAACCGACTTCATAACAGACCCGCAAGGCTCAGATTCAAAGGGCCCCAACCATACAAGATCGCGCACCAAATACAAGGTTTGCCAGGCACACGGACGCCAATCCCATAGACAGAGCGTCCGCGGGCTTGCTTCGCAGGGGTTTTGGTTATATTTTATACAGTTATTTCATCTTCATCATGTCATTCATCTTTTCCAATTCATCTTTTCAAAAGTCAAATTACCTATGACCACCGAACCGTCTAAAGCGCCGCCGCTTTACCCAAAGACCCACCTGCTCGCCGCAAGTGGTATCGCCGCCCTCCTTAGCCTGGCGCTCCTGGTATTTCCTTCCAGCGATGTTGAAGCCAAAAAGACGACTCTGAGTCTTGAACTGGAAAGTCCCGCTGAACAACTGACACAAGAACAAGACGCCGCCGAAGCCGTTCAAGCCACAAACGAACCGGCTGCCTCGCCTTTTGCCCAGATTGAAGAAAACCCGGAAGACACTGCAAACGCCACTGCACAGGTAGAAGCTCCTGCTGCAGAAGAGAAGAAAGGACCGGACCACCGCGAAGTGATTGTTGCCAAGGGCGACACACTGTCCACCCTCTTCGAAAAGGTTGGCCTGCCCTCAACCTCAGTCCATGAAATCCTGGCCAGCGACAAGCAAGCCAAACAGTTCACTCAACTGCAACGGGGCCAGAAACTCGAATTCGAGCTCAATCCAGACGGGCAGCTGACCAACCTGCACACCAAGCTGAGCGATCTGGAAAGCATCACCCTGACCAAAAACGAAAAGGGTTATGTATTCAACCGCGTCACCACCAAACCTACCGTGCGCTCCGCCTATGTTCACGGCGTCATCAATAGTTCGCTGTCCCAGTCGGCCGCCCGCGCCGGCCTTTCCCACAGCCTGACCATGGACATGGCCAGCGTGTTTGGTTACGACATCGATTTCGCCCAGGATATTCGCCAGGGCGACGAGTTCGACGTCATCTACGAACAGAAAGTGGTCAATGGGAAAAGCGTCGGCAACGGACCGATCCTTTCCGCGCGCTTCACCAACCGCGGCAAGACCTATACGGCGGTGCGCTACACCAACAAGCAGGGCAACAGCAGCTACTACACCGCTGACGGCAACAGCATGCGCAAGGCGTTTATCCGCACTCCAGTCGACTTCGCCCGCATCAGCTCCAGGTTTTCCGCAGGCCGCAAGCATCCGATCCTGAACAAGATCCGTGCCCACAAAGGCGTCGACTACGCAGCTCCGCGCGGCACGCCCATCAAGGCTGCCGGCGATGGCAAGGTACTGCTGGCCGGCCGTCGTGGCGGTTATGGCAATACCGTGATCATCCAGCACGGCAATACCTACCGCACGCTGTACGGTCACATGCAAGGTTTCGCCAAGGGCGTGAAGACTGGCGGCTCCGTCAAGCAAGGCCAGGTTATTGGCTACATTGGCACGACCGGCCTGTCCACCGGCCCGCACTTGCACTATGAATTCCAGGTCAACGGCGTTCACGTCGATCCGCTCGGCCAGAAACTGCCGATGGCCGATCCGATTGCGAAATCCGAGCGCGCCCGTTTCCTGGCTCAGAGCCAGCCTCTGATGGCTCGCATGGATCAAGAGAAAGCCACCCTGCTGGCTTCGAGCAAGCGCTAAGCCATGGCGCTCTATATCGGCGTGATGTCCGGGACCAGCCTGGATGGCCTGGATATCGCGCTGATCGAACTGGCCCCGGCGATCAAATTGATCGCCACGCATTACATACCCATGCCCACGCCCCTGCGCACCGAGTTGCTAGCACTGTGCAGCAGCGGGCCCGATGAGATTGCCCGCTCCGCCATTGCCCAGCAGAACTGGGTAAAGCTGGCCGCGCAGGGTATCCATACCTTACTCGACGAACAGAAGCTCAAGCCCGAAGACGTCACCGCGATTGGCAGCCACGGCCAAACCATTCGCCATGAACCGGCCCGCGGATTTACCGTGCAGATCGGTAACCCGGCACTCTTGAGCGAATTGACCGGCATCACCGTTGTCGGCGATTTCCGCAGCCGTGATGTCGCCGCCGGAGGACAGGGGGCGCCTCTGGTTCCGGCATTTCACGAAGCATTGTTCGAAGAACGAGTCGGTCCTCGTGCAGTGCTGAATGTCGGCGGCTTCAGCAATCTCAGCCTGATAGAGCGGGCAAAACCCGTATCAGGTTTCGATTGCGGCCCAGGCAACGTATTGCTCGATGCCTGGATACACCAGGAGCGAGGCGAGCCTTTTGATCGTGACGGCCAATGGGCAGCCAGCGGAAAAGTAGAGCCGACTTTGCTCGAGACGTTGCTTGGAGACCCTTTCTTTGTAACCAAGGGCCCGAAAAGTACCGGACGAGAAGTATTCAACCTGTCCTGGCTGACCCGTCATCTATCGCAATTGCCGGCCTTCGCCCCTGAAGATGTGCAGGCGACATTGCTTGAACTGACTGCCCTGACCATCGTCGAATCACTCCGGCATGCCCAGCCGAACACGCAGGAGCTGCTGGTCTGCGGCGGCGGCGCACACAACCAGACACTCATGAAGCGCCTGGCTGACTTGCTACCGGCTACCAAAGTCAGCAGTACGGCAGTGTACGGCGTGGACCCGGATTGGGTTGAAGCCATGGCCTTTGCCTGGCTCGCCCATTGCTGCCTTGAGGGTATTCCAGGCAACCGTCCAAGTGTCACTGGTGCCCGTGGCCTGCGCGTACTCGGCGCCATTTATCCGGCCTGAGATCAATAATCGCGAACAAAAAAACGCCGCAGGCCGTAAGGCTCTGCGGCGTTTTATTGAAGCGATCAGATCGAAAACGAAGAACCGCACCCACAAGTCGTGGTGGCGTTAGGATTCTTGATCACGAAGCGCGACCCTTCCAGGCCTTCCTGATAATCCACCTCGGCACCCGCCAGGTACTGGAAGCTCATCGGGTCGACCACCAGGCTGACGCCTTCGCGCTCGACGATGGTGTCATCCTCGGCCACTTCCTCATCGAAAGTGAAGCCGTACTGAAAACCTGAACAACCGCCGCCCGTCACGAACACGCGCAGCTTCAAACGATCATTGCCCTCTTCATCGACCAGGCTCTTCACCTTGTGCGCGGCACCGTGGGTGAATTGCAAAGCCGTGGGGGTGAAGGTTTCGACGCTCATGCTGAATATCTCCCGGCGCTTACGCCGCCATAATGCGTGATGGCGGGCATTATCCGCTTCTCCGACAAAATTGGTCAACTATTTGCGCAGCAGCTGCTAGCCGCAAGCTGTAAGCCGCGGGCTCGTAGCTTACCGCCTGCATCTGATAATTTAAGGCAGCATCCCCGCGTGGGACAGGCCCAGCCGCTCATCGAGCCCGAAGAGGATGTTCAGGTTCTGTACCGCTTGGCCGGAAGCGCCCTTGACCAGGTTGTCGATTACCGACAAGACCACGACCAGGTCGCCATCCTGCGGGCGATGCACAGCGATCCGGCATACGTTCGCGCCGCGGACACTGCGGGTTTCCGGATGGCTGCCAGCCGGCATCACGTCGACAAACGGCTCATCGGCGTAACGCTTTTCGAACAGTGCCTGCAGATCCACGGAGCGATCGGTCACGGTGGCGTAGAGGGTGGAATGGATACCACGGATCATGGGCGTCAGATGCGGCACGAACGTCAGGCCTACGTCCTTGCCTGCCGCGCGACGCAACCCTTGGCGAATCTCCGGCAAATGACGATGCCCCTTGACCGCGTAGGCCTTCATGCTCTCCGATGTTTCGGAGTACAACGAGCCAACGCTGGCACCTCGACCGGCGCCGCTGACGCCCGACTTGCAGTCGGCGATCAAGCGCGACGCATCGGCGAGACCGGCCTCCAGCAACGGCAGGAATCCCAACTGCGTCGCGGTCGGATAGCAACCGGGCACCGCGATCAGCCGTGCCTGCCTGATTTTTTCACGATTGACTTCCGGCAAGCCATAGACCGCCTCGTCCAGCAGTTCCGGTGCGCCGTGGGGCTGACCGTACCACTTGGCCCATTCGTCTGCGTCCTGCAGGCGGAAGTCTGCCGACAGGTCGATAACCTTGGTTCCCGCCGCCAGCAGCTCACCCGCCAGAGCGTGGGCGACACCATGGGGGGTGGCGAAAAACACCACATCGCAGGCCCCGAGGGTCTTGACGTCAGGAACGCTGAACGCCAGGCCGTCGTAATGGCCACGCAAGTTCGGATACATGTCGGCGACGGCCAGGCCGGCCTCGGATCGGGAGGTAATGACCACCACCTCAGCTTGCGGATGCTGTGCCAACAGACGCAGCAGTTCGACACCGGTGTAACCCGTGCCGCCGACGATACCGACCTTGACCATGAACCTGCCCTCAACGAACCACTGGAAAGCCGTCGATGATAGGGCGCCCGCAGCGCTGCGACAACCGCCAAGGTGACGTGTGGCCGCGCTAACCTCTACTATCGAGGCTACCGTGAACCTGGGAATAATCAAAAATGCTCTATCTATGGCTCAAAGCGCTCCACATTGTCAGCATGGTCTGCTGGTTTGCCGGCCTGTTCTACCTGCCTCGACTGTTCGTCTACCACGCTCAAAGCGAAGACAGCGTCAGCAA
The DNA here is from genome assembly GCF_030687895.1 of Pseudomonas sp. FP198. Classification (NCBI taxonomy): domain Bacteria; kingdom Pseudomonadati; phylum Pseudomonadota; class Gammaproteobacteria; order Pseudomonadales; family Pseudomonadaceae; genus Pseudomonas; species Pseudomonas sp. FP198. Next base: position 627,547 of record NZ_CP117452.1, on the reverse strand, counting down.
GGAACGCTTCTCCATCATGGAACGCAAGTTGTATCGCGGCATCATGGGCCCGGCGATGATCGCCACGCTGGTGTTCGGCATCGGCTTGCTCAGCCTCAATGCCAGCGCCTACTTCACCCAAGGCGGCTGGATGCACGCAAAGCTGACCCTGGTCGTCTTGCTGATCGGCTATCACCATATGTGCGGTGCCCAAGTGAAGCGCTTCGCCCGTGGCGAAAATACCCGCAGTCATGTCTTTTATCGCTGGTTCAATGAAGTGCCGGTCGTGATATTGCTGGCTATTGTAATTCTGGTCGTGGTCCGGCCGTTCTAATTCCAACCGCATCCATTGATCAGAGGGACCTCCAATGTCGCTGCCCGCTCTGCTTGAACAACGTCTGCGGCTGCCGGTCGTGGTTGCACCGATGTTCCTCATTTCCAATCCGCAGCTGGTACTGGCCTGCTGCCGCAACGGTGTCGTCGGGAGTTTCCCGGCGTTGAACCAACGTGAAAGCAGCGGCTTCAAGGCGTGGCTGGAGGAAATCGAAGCAGGCTTGGCGACCTTGGAAAAGCCGGCGCCCTACGCAGTCAATCTGATCGTCCATCACAGCAATCCACGACTCCAGGCCGACCTGGCAATCTGCATCGAGCACAAGGTGCCGATCGTCATCACCAGCCTGGGCGCGGTAAAGGAGTTGGTAGACGCGGTTCATGGCTACGGCGGCCTGGTATTTCACGACGTGACCACTCGCCGCCATGCCGAAAAAGCCGCCGAAGCGGGCGTCGACGGTTTGATTGCCGTTGCGGCCGGTGCGGGTGGGCACGCAGGAACCTGGAGCCCATTCGCACTGATTGCTGAAATCCGGCAGTTCTTCGATAAAACCCTGTTGCTTGCAGGATGCCTTAACCACGGCCATCAGATTCTGGCTGCGCAATTGCTTGGCGCGGATCTGGCCTACTTCGGAACACGTTTTATCGGCACGACGGAAAGTCATGCGTCCGACGCTTATAAAGAGATGTTGCTCACATCCAGAGCCGCGGACATCGTGCATACTCCCGCAGTGTCCGGGGTGCCGGCCAGTTTCATGCGCCAGAGCCTGGAAAGCGCCGGCTTCGACCTGGCTGTTCTGCAAGGCAAGGGCGTGGCGGATGCGGGGGCGAAACTCAAACCGCTCAATGATGAAGCCAAGGCCTGGAAGACCGTTTGGTCCGCCGGCCAGGGCGTAGGTGACATCAATGATTTGCCCGGTGTCGATCAATTGATCGCACGCCTGGATGAAGAATACCGGCAGGCGCAAGCCCTAGCGACACAACTTGGCGGCCAGTGGCCGCGCTGAACCCACAATAAACCAACCAGAAAGACAAGGATGCCAGGCATGAGCGAAAACCGTTTCAACATCGTATTCGACGGGGCCCTGCTGCCAGGCGTAGATACCACTACCGCCAAGCTCAACCTCGCCGAACTGTTCAAAAGTGATGTGAGCGCCATTGAACGACTGTTCAGCGGTCGCAAGGTGTCCCTCAAGAACAACCTGTCCCAGAATGAAGCGCAACAGTACCTGGACGCGCTTCATAAAAGCGGCATCGATGCACGAATCGAAGCCGAACCGTCCATCCAGCTCAATCTCGGCGAAATCCAGGAGCAGCCGGGCGGCCGCCAGCCGGACTCCGTGATCGATCCTGTTTCTCCTTATGCGCCTCCACGGGCAGCAGTGGGTGAAACGTTCGCCGAGTACGCCACGCTCAAACCCTTCAGCTTCGAGGGACGTATCGGACGCCTGCGCTACCTGGCCTGGACCATGGTCCTGACCCTGGCCATGCTGCCGTTGGTAGGCCTGGGCTTCTGGGTCGCCACGAACTGGCTGCTCGCTTCCGACTCGATAGCGGGGTTGGTCGTCGGTGGTCTGATCGCTGTAGTCGTCGTGCTTGCCTTCGCGTTCGTGAGCATCCAGTTCAACGTCCAGCGTCTGCACGATCTTGGCTGGTCGGGGTGGTTGTGGCTGATCAACCTCGTGCCCTTCGTGGGCAGCATCTTCCCGTTCATTCTCATCATTGCCCCAGGCAATACCGGCGCCAACCAGTACGGCCCACCACCGCCGCGCAATACCACGGCGGTCAAGCTGCTGGCGTCGCTTTGGCTGGTGATGATCGTCCTGATTTTCGTGGCCACCTTCGCCGGCATCTTCGGTGCTCTTCAGGAGGACTTCGATAGCGGTGCCTCGAGCAGCTACGAAAGCAGCGAATACAGTGACCAGACCAGCGAAGAACCAGCCGTTGATGCAGCCGAGCCCGCCTCGCCTTCTGTAGACTACGAAGAAGAAGAGGAACAATAGGCCCGCTTCATGCCAGTGACAGCCCAGTCCACTGGCGGCGGGCTGTTGCGATGGAGAACTGCATGACCCGTTACGCCCTGATCACTGGCGCTTCCAGCGGAATCGGCCTGGCCCTGGCTGAAGCACTGGCCCGGCGCGGGCGCAACCTGATACTCGTGGCGCGACAGCGTGATCGGCTGGAAAGTATTGCGATCGAACTGACCCAGCGATTTGGCGTGGAAGTATTGTTCCGGGCTTGCGACCTGAGTGAGCCCTTGCGGCTTTCAGGTTTCCTGCTGGAACTGGAAGAAGGCGAACGCCAGATCGACCTGCTGGTCAACTGCGCCGGCATCGGCACCTTCGGCCCGTTCCTGGGCCAGGACTGGATGACCGAGCAGGACCTCATCGAAGTGAACATCCTGGCCCTGACCCGCCTCTGTCACGCCGTGGGCAACAGCATGGCGCTGCATGGGGGCGGCCAGATCCTCAACGTCGCGTCGATTGCCGCGTTCCAGCCGGGCCCCTGGATGAGCACCTACCACGCCAGCAAAGCTTACGTATTGCACTTTTCCGAAGCCCTGCGAATCGAGCTGAAAAAATGCGCGATCAAAGTCTCGGTACTTTGCCCTGGCCCGACCCGCACCGGTTTTTTCGCCGGGTGGCAACGGGACGAGAAGCCCAGCGACGATAAGAAGCTGATGAGCCCTGAAGAGGTTGCGCTGTACGCTGTCCGCGCGCTGGACAGGGACCGGGCCATTATCATTCCAGGAAGCCGCAATCGCTGGATCGCCGCCCTGCCCCGATTCGGGCCGCGCTGGCTGGTGCGAATTCTTAGCGGCATGTTCAATAAAGCCTACTGTCCACGCTAGATTTCCGGATGGTAAAACCCGGGCTTGCCAACCGAGCCTTCAATACACTCGCCTCAAACAACCCAACGGAGCAGCAGCCGTGGACACTCTGTTTACCAAGATCATCAACCGGGAAATTCCGGCCAGGATCATTTATGAAGACGATCAGGTTCTGGCTTTTCACGACATCGCCCCCCAGGCTCCAGTGCATTTCCTGGTGATTCCGAAAAAACCGATCCGCACCCTCAATGACCTGACCGAGGAAGACAAAGGGTTGGCCGGACATATCCTGTTTACCGCCCAGCGCCTGGCGCTTGAACTGGGCTGTGAGGAAGGCTTCCGCGTGGTGATGAACTGCAATGAACTTGGCGGGCAGACCGTCTATCACATTCATATGCACGTGCTGGGGCAGCGCCAGATGAACTGGCCACCGGGTTGATACCGCTGACCCAGCGCAAATCTTCAGCGGCCGATTGGGTTAAACTGTCTGCCGTGATTTTTCCCGGAGGTAAGCATGACTACCCAACGTCACTACTCGCCCATTGACCGCCTGCTGCTGCAAGCCGATACCGCGATGCGCACGCTACTGCCCTTCAGTGGCCAGCCGTACCGTCCGTCGCCGGCAATCGTGCAGCCGGACGTACAGATGAGTGACGAAGAGACTCGCCATGTCGCGGGCCTGATGCGCATCAACCATACCGGTGAGGTTTGCGCCCAGGCTCTGTACCAGGGCCAGGCGCTGACGGCGAGATTGCCGCAGGTGCGCGAGGCGATGGAGCATGCCGCCGAAGAAGAAGTCGACCATCTGGTCTGGTGCGAGCAGCGCATTCGCCAATTGGGTAGCCATACCAGCGTCCTGAATCCGTTGTTCTACGGGATGTCATTCGGCATCGGCGCGGTGGCCGGACTGATCAGCGACAAGGTCAGCCTGGGCTTCGTCGCGGCAACCGAACATCAAGTGTGCAAGCACCTGAATGAGCACCTGGAGCAGTTGCCGGCCGAAGATGAAAAGTCCCGGGCGATTCTTGAACAGATGCGCAAGGATGAAGAACAGCATGCCGAAAGCGCACTCGATGCGGGGGGGTTTCGTTTCCCGGCTCCGGTGAAATTCGGCATGAGCCTGTTGGCGAAGGTCATGACCAAGAGCACCTATCGGATCTGACCGCGATACGGAGCCTGTCCCACAGACATATCGGGCTCCCAGAACTGAAAAAGGCGACTACCGCGCAGGTAGTCGCCTTTTTTTGTAGCCTTGACCTTCAGCGCGGCATGTTGCGCGCGTAGAAAATCTCCAGCATCTCGTGCTTCACACGCTCTTCCACCTGGCCACGCTGCTCAACCGACAGGTTGCTGGTGGCATCACCGAACAGGTAGTTATCCAGCTCGAAGTCCTTGAGCAGCATCTTGGTGTGGAACAGGTTTTCCTGGTACACGTTCACGTCGGTCATCTGGTACGCGTCGCGGGTGTCTTCGGAGAGATAGTTCTGGATCGAATTGATCTCGTGATCGATGAAGTGCTTGTGGCCCTCCACATCCCGTGTGAAGCCACGCACACGGTAATCCACGGTCACGATGTCGGAATCGAACTGGTGAATGAGGAAGTTGAGTGCCTTGAGCGGTGAAATGACGCCACAGGTCGACACATCGATGTCCACTCGGAACGTTGCGATACCGTCCACCGGATGGATCTCCGGATAGGTATGTACCGTGATGTGGCTCTTGTCGAGGTGGGCCAGGATAATTTCAGGCAACGGGCCCGGGGACTCTTCGATCTGGCTGTCGGTCGGTGTCACCGGCTCTTCCGAAATCAGAATGGTCACGCTGGCGCCTTGGGGTTCATAGTCCTGACTGGCGATGTTCAGGATGTTGGCACCAATGATATCGACAACTTCCGTGAGGATCTGCGTGAGGCGCTTGGCGTTGTACTCTTTATTGATGTACTCGACGTAGGCCTGCTGGTCTTGCGGGGTTTCCGCATAGCAGATGTCATAGATGTTGAAGCTCAAGGTCTTTGTCAGGTTATTGAACCCATGGAGCTTGAGTTTGCTTTTCACCGTTTGAAAACTCTCTGTGTATTGCGGCCCGGCCGCGTGATCAAGCATGCCCGTCAGATGCGAACGACGCACCTGCGTAGGACGGTTAACACCTCTTCGCGATGGCGATTTTGGTTGTCTGTCCAGGCAATGGATCAGCCCGCGAGCCGATCATTGCCCTGAAAAAAGTGGCGCATTATGCAGATGTCGGCTTCTGACCGCCAGAGCTTGCACTGCATTTGTGATGGTTGGATGTCGATTCAACCCAACTCGATGATTTCATAATCATGAGTGATTTCAACACCGGCGGCACCGAGCATGATCGAGGCCGAGCAGTATTTCTCGGCGGACAGCTCAATGGCGCGCTTGACCTGGGCTTCCTTCAGTCCACGGCCTTTCACCACGAAGTGCATGTGGATCTTGGTAAACACTTTCGGATCCTCTGTCGCGCGCTCGGCTTCAAGGAACGCTTCGCAACTTTCGACGGCCTGGCGAGACTTCTTGAGAATGCTGACCACATCGAAGTTGCTGCAGCCGCCGACACCGAGCAAGAGCATTTCCATTGGCCGGACACCCAGGTTCCGACCGCCGGCATCCGGTGGGCCGTCCATGACGACCACATGACCACTGCCTGATTCACCGAGGAACATGGCTTCGCCAGCCCATTGGATGCGTGCCTTCATCGCCAAGACTCCACTGTTCAAAAAAAGGGGGCGCCAGCTTAGCACAGCGTCCGTTGATGGCAGCGGGATGCCTGAAGCCTCTTACGCCGGCGCCTGTAGGTAAATTCTCGAATCTATTACGGATGCCTCTGTTAAGCTGCGCCATCTCGCTGGCGTATGGCCAGCTTTTGGCGATAACCCTTCGCCCTAACCCACAAAACCAAACCACCACACCGCGCAGTCTTTCGGGATACAACCATGGTTGCCATTACTCCCACGTCCAAGATCAAGAACCTCGACAAACTCTTGATGCATTGCCAGCGTCGCCGCTACCCCGCCAAGCACAACATCATTTGCGCAGGCGACCGCTCCGATACGCTGTTTTTCATCATCAAGGGCTCCGTCACTATCCTGATCGAGGACGACGACGGCCGGGAAATGATCATCGCCTACCTCAACTCCGGGGATTTTTTCGGCGAACTGGGATTGTTCGAGCAGGCGGGCAAGGAGCAGGAGCGCAGTGCCTGGGTGCGAGCCAAGGTCGAATGTGAAGTGGCGGAAATCAGCTATGGCAAATTTCGAGAGCTGTCGCAGCAGGATCCGGACATTCTTTACGCCCTCAGCGGACAAATCGCACAGCGTCTGCGCAATACCACCCGCAAAGTCGGTGACCTGGCGTTCTTCGATGTGACCGGCCGCGTCGCCCGCTGCCTGTTGGAACTGTGCAAGCAGCCCGACGCCATGACCCATCCGGATGGTATGCAGATCAAAGTGACTCGTCAGGAAATCGGCCGCATCGTTGGCTGCTCCCGAGAGATGGTCGGACGCGTGCTCAAGGACCTGGAAGAGCGCAACCTGGTCAGCGTCAAAGGCAAGACCATGGTCGTGTTCGGGACGCGCTAGAAGCTACTCAACAGTTCCCGGTAGAGCGCCTCGAGCCGTTCCAGCGCATGAGGCGCCGGGAATTTCTCATGCAGGGCGATGTGGCTCTCGGCACGCACACGCTGCTCCAGGCCACACGCCTCGTTGAACCGATTGACCGCCGCAACCATGGACTCGCGCTCGTCCTCCAGCAATAGGGCGCCATGCACCAGGCCCACCGGCCTCTGGCCGCCCTTGCTCTGCCGCCAGCGCTGGGCGGTACCGACCATTTTCCGGCCGTCCAGATTGACGTTGAAGCGCCCATCGCAAAACGCGCCCTCCACTTCACCGAGGGAAGCCACCCCGCCCAGCTCATCGAGCAACTGGCAGATCGGATCGCACAGACGCCGATAAGCAGTCTCGATCCGGCCATGGTCACCTTCACTTCGCGGTGGCGCATAGACCAGCGCGATATTGACCGTAGCGCCCGACTGAGGCACTGGCTCGCCACCGGTTTCACGCAGCAGCACCGGCCAGCCGCTTGCGGCCGATACCTCACAGGCAAGTTCAAAACCTGGCAGGCGACTCAAGCGACGCGGCATCACCAGGGCACGATCGCTGGGCTGCCAGAACAGCAAGCCGGATTCAGCGTCACCGGCGCATACGCTGGCCAGCAGATCCTGTTCGGCCTGCAGGCCGCTTTCAACCGTGAAGGCAATGGCTGGAGGCATCGATTCAGTCCAGCGTCGAGCCGGTTACCGGAACGCCGCGCTCGGGGAAAAACAAGCGTTGCAGTTCTGTACCCGGGCTTTCGGCCCGCATGAAAGCCTCGCCAACCAGGAATGAATACACATCGCTGACTTCCATCAACTCGACATCGGCTCGGTTGAGGATGCCGCTCTCGGTGATGACCAGGCGATCGCGTGGAATTCGCGGCAACAGGTCGAGAGTGGTTTCCAGGTTGACTTCAAACGTATGCAGGTTGCGGTTATTGACGCCGACCAGCTTGGTATCCAGCGTTTTCAGGGCGCGTTCCAGCTCGTCGCCGTCGTGGACTTCCACCAGTACATCCAGGCCCACACTTTTAGCGACTGCGGCCAGCTCGGCCATTTTCACGTCATCCAGGGCGGAAACGATCAACAGCACGCAATCGGCACCCAAGGCCCGCGCCTCAACGATCTGGTACGGATCGATCATGAAATCCTTACGGATCACCGGCAGCTTGCACGCGGCCCGCGCCTGTTTGAGATAGTCATCGGCACCTTGGAAAAAATCGACGTCGGTGAGCACCGAAAGGCAGGTCGCACCGCCCTTCTCGTAGCTCCTGGCGATGTCGGCGGGGACGAAGTCCTCACGGATCACACCTTTGCTGGGAGACGCCTTCTTGATTTCGGCGATGACCGCAGGCTGCTTTTTCTTCGCCTGGTCTATCAGCGCCTGGGCAAAGCCGCGAGGCGCGTCTGCTGAACGTGCGAGACCTTCCAGCTCGGCGAGGCTGACCCGGGCACGACGCTCGGCCACTTCTTCAGCCTTGCGAGCCAGAATGTTTTCCAGAACCGTTGGCACGCTCATCCTTCATTCTCCACTTTGAATACGGCGGTAAACGCGCCCAATTCTTCCAGTTTTTCCCGGGCCAGGCCGGTGTGCAACGCATCATGCGCGAGCTCGACACCTTGCTTGAGGCTGCTGGCGTGATCGGCGGCATACAACGCGGCGCCCGCATTGAGCATGATCATTTCCGCAGCCTTCTGGCCATTCTCGGTTTTACGCCGCCCCAAGGCATCGCGGATCAACTCAAGTGACTGAGCCGGCCCATCCACCGCCAGTCCATGCAGGCTCTGGCTCTTCATGCCGAGGTCTTCAGGTTCGACCCAATATTCGCTGATCTGATCATTTTTTAGCTCAGCCACGAAAGTGGGCGCCGCCAGGCTGAATTCATCCAGGCCGTCTTTGGAATGGACGACCAGCACGTGCTTGCTACCTAAACGTTGCAGGACCTCTGCCAATGGCCGGCACAGCGCCTGGCTGAATACGCCGACCACTTGATGCTTCACACCGGCCGGATTCGTAAGCGGGCCGAGCATGTTGAACAGCGTGCGCAAGCCCAGCTCGCGACGCGGCGCCGCGGCATATTTCATGGCGCGGTGGTGGGTCTGGGCAAACATGAAGCCGATGCCGACGCTATCGATACAACGAGCCACCTGGACCGACGTCAGGTTGAGGTAGATACCGGCGGCTTCCAGCAGATCGGCGCTGCCGCTCTTGCCCGACACCGCACGATTGCCATGCTTGGCGACGGTGCAGCCGGCCGCCGCAACGACAAATGCCGAGGCGGTGGAAACGTTGAAGATATTGGCTCCGTCACCACCCGTCCCGACGACATCCACCACACCATCGAGAGTCTTGAGTTCGACCTTGTCCGCCAACTCGCGCATGGTCGTCACCGCACCGACAATCTCGTCGATGCTCTCGCTCTTCATGCGCATGGCCATCATGAACGCGCCAATCTGCGCGTCCGTGCACTGGCCAGTCATGATTTCCCGCATCACGTCGCGCATCTCGTCGGTGCTCAGGTCGAGCTGGCCGACGATACGGTTCAGGGCTGTCTTGATGTCCATGGAGAGTCCTTAGCGCGTGCCGCCGGTTTGTTTGAGAAAGTTGGCGAACAGTTCGTGGCCCTGCTCGGTGAGGATAGACTCGGGGTGAAATTGCACACCCTCGATGTTTAACGTCTTGTGACGCAAACCCATGATTTCGTCCACCGAGCCGTCTTCGAGCTGGGTCCAGGCGGTCAGCTCAAGGCAGTCGGGCAGGGTTTCGCGCTTGACGATCAACGAGTGGTAGCGGGTGACGGTAAGCGGGCGATTCAGACCTTCGAACACGCCCTTGTCTTCATGAAATACCGGGCTGGTCTTGCCGTGCATCACCTGGCGGGCCCGCACGACATCACCACCGAACGCCTGGCCGATCGACTGGTGCCCCAGGCAGACACCGAGGATCGGCAGCTTGCCGGCAAAATATTTGATCGCTTCGATGGAGATGCCCGCTTCGGTTGGCGTGCAAGGGCCGGGCGAGACGACGATGCGTTCGGGCTTGAGGGCCTCGATTTCGGCGATGGTCAGCTCATCGTTGCGCACGACCTTGACCTCGGAGCCGAGCTCGCCGAGGTACTGCACAACGTTGTAAGTAAAAGAGTCGTAGTTATCGATCATCAGCAACATGGCGTAAACAACCTATTGAATACACTGACTTGGAATACAGCCTTCGAAGAGTGACCCGCACGGTGCTGCGCTGGACAGGTGAATGATGCGCCTGCGAAGCGGTTTCCAAACGGGTAAAGAAGGCAAATCGGTACAGGTCCGGCGAGGCCGGCATGGAACGTTCAGGCGCGCCAACGCCAACGGGCGTGAGCCTTGATCAATTGATTCAGGAGTTTGCTGACAATCGACACGGGGGAAGTCTCGTTCATACGTTCCGGCACAGTAACTTAGCTGGGCGGAGCACGCAATAAGACCGACCCGAAGGGCCCGCAAACAATCGCCATGCTCACTGATCGGGTGGCAAACCGCCGGACGCCTTTGGTACTGTCGTTTCGTTTCTCCCGATAAAAAAACAAGATTGAAAAGGACCTTCTCATGATCAAGCCGACGTTGTTCATCCCCATCGCCAGCTGCCTGCTGACCATGGCCTGCGCTCAGGCGATTGCCGCCCCCAACCCCTACTCCAGTTTCATCGTGTTCGGCGACAGCCTCAGCGACGCCGGTCAGTTCAGCGATCCCGACGGCCCGCCCGGCTCAACCTTGCGTTTTACCAACCGCACCGGCCCGGTCTACCTGGATGGCAGCGGCGAAGCCTATTCTGCAAACGCGACCCAACTGCTCGGTGGACGACTGGGCTTTTCCGCCGATGAAACCGCCGCGTCCACTTCGGCAGTGCGCGCCCGCGAAGGGCTCGCGGACGGCAACAACTGGGCTGTAGGCGGTTATCGTACCGACCAGATACTGGACTCGATCACCAATATTTCCGCCACCGGCGAGCGCAGCCGTGCCGGTTATCTGCCCGCCAATGGCCTGCGTGCCGACCCGAACGCGCTGTATTACCTCTCCGGCGGCGGCAATGATTTTCTTCAAGGCAGAGTGTTGAGCATCGCCCAGGCGGATGCCGCCGCGGACCGCCTGGCTGACAGCGTGCAAGTGCTGCAAACCGCCGGAGCCCGCTATGCAATGGTCTGGTTGCTGCCGGATCTGGGCCTGACGCCGGCCCTCAATGGCACCCCCTTGCAGGGGACGGTCTCGCTGCTCAGCAATCGGTTCAACCAGCAACTGGTCACACGGTTGCAGGGCATCAATGCCGAGATCATTCCGCTGAACGTTCCGCTATTGCTGCAGGAAACCTTTGCCGATCCTGGACGATTCGGCCTTGCCACCGGCGAGAACCTCACTGCCACTTGCTTCAGCGGCAACAGCTGTACGGAAAACCCCACCTACGGCATCAACAGCGCCACGCCTGATCCGAGCAAGCTGATCTATAACGATGCGGTTCACCCCACCGAAACCGGGCAGAAGCTGATTGCCGACTACGCCTATTCTCTGCTCGCGGCGCCGTGGGAACTGACCTTGCTGCCGGAAATGGCCCACTCGACCTTGCGCGCCCACCAGGATGAATTGCGCAGCCAATGGCAATCGGACTGGGAAGATTGGCAGGCGGTAGGTCAATGGCGGGCGATTGTTGCCGGCGGCGGCCAGCATCTGGACATTGATAGCCAAGGCAGCGGTGCACGCGCCGACGGCAGTGGCTACAACCTGAACATCGGCGGCAGCTACCGCCTCAACGAAGCCTGGCGCATCGGCGTGGCCGCCGGTCTGTACCGCCAGGACATGGACGCAGGACGCAACGATTCGAACTACAAGCTCAACAGCTACCTCGCCACCGCGTTCGCCCAGTTCCAGCAGAACCGCTGGTGGGCCGACGCCGCGCTGACCGGCGGCAAGCTCGACTACGACAACCTGGAGCGCAAATTCGACCTGGGCGTCAGCCAGGCGCAGGAGAAAGGCGATACCGACGGTCATCTCTGGGCATTCAGCACGCGCGTAGGCTACGACATTGCCCAGCCGGGCAGCCAATGGCACCTGTCACCGTTTGTCAGCGCCGATTATGCGAAGGTCGAGGTCGATGGCTACTCGGAACAGGGCAGCCGCTCCACGGCGCTGACTTTCGACGACCAGACCCGCGATTCAAAACGCCTGGGCATCGGCTTGCAGGGCAAATACAACTTTACCCGCCAGACCCAGGTGTACGGGGAGTATGCCCACGAGCGCGAGTATGAAGACGATACGCAAAAGGTGAACATCGCCCTCAACAGCTTGCCGGCCAATGACTTCACGCTGGAGGGCTATACCCCACAGAGCCACCTCAATCGCCTGAGCCTGGGGATCAGTCACAAGTTGACCAGCGATCTAGCGCTGCGGGGCGGTTATACGTTGCGCAAGGATGATGATTTCAGCCAGCAAGGGGTGAGCTTGGGGGTCAGTCTGGATTTCTGACGCGGCCCCTGTGGGAGCGAGCTTGCTCGCGATGGCGGACTGTCAGTCAACCTATTGGTTGAGCCTGAGGGCCTCATCGCGAGCAAGCTCGCTCCCACAATGATCGAGTTGTCTCGAGGCCTTCAGTCGTTCGGGGTCTGCTCGGCCAGGGCCACGGCACGGAACATTGCCCGACGCTTGTTCAGGGTTTCCTCCCATTCCAGCGCGGGCACCGAGTCGGCGACGATGCCGCCGCCGGCCTGCACGTGCAGCTCACCGTTCTTGATCACGGCGGTGCGGATGGCGATGGCCGTGTCCATGTTGCCGTTCCAGGCGAAGTAGCCGACGGCTCCGCCGTACACACCGCGCTTGACCGGCTCCAGCTCGTCGATGATTTCCATGGCGCGGATCTTCGGCGCGCCAGACAAAGTGCCCGCCGGCAGGATCGCTCGCAAGGCGTCCATCGCCGTCAACCCGGACTTCAACTCCCCGGTGACGTTGGACACGATGTGCATCACGTTGGAGTAGCGCTCGATGACCATTTTCTCGGTGAGCTTTACCGAGCCCACTTCGGAAACCCGGCCAGTGTCGTTGCGCCCCAGATCGATCAGCATCAGGTGCTCGGCGATTTCCTTGGCATCTGACAACAGGTCCTCTTCCAGCGCCCGGTCCGCTTCCTCCGTGGCGCCGCGTGGCCGTGTGCCAGCGATCGGCCGTACGGTGATGAGGTTTTCTTCGACCCGCACCAGCACCTCGGGCGAACTGCCCACGACATGGAAGTCACCGAAGTTGAAGAAATACATGTAAGGCGTCGGGTTGAAACAGCGCAGCGCCCGGTACAGATCGATCGGCGCGGCCTTGAAGTCGATCGACATCCGTTGCGACGGCACGACCTGCATGCAGTCGCCCGCCAGGATGTATTCCTTGATGGTGTCGACAGCTTTTTCGTAGTCGCCCTGGGTGAAACTGGAACGGAACACCGGGTCGGCAGCCGACTGCTTGCTGAAGTCCAGGCCGGGACGGGGGGTGATCGGCTGGCGGAGTTTTTCCAGCAACGTCTGAAGGCTTTGTTGACCTTGCTCGTAGGCATCTTCACGGGACGGGTCAGCCAGGACGATGGCGTGCATCTTGCCGGCGAGATTGTCGAAGACCACCACCGCATCGGAGACCATCAGCAGAATGTCCGGCACACCCAGCGGATCGGGGTTCGGACAGGTGCCCAGGCGTTTTTCCACATAGCGCACACAGTCGTAGCCGAAATAACCCACCAGGCCGCCGTTGAAACGTGGCAGGCCGGGGATGGTCGGGACGTTGTAGCGGGCCTTGAAGGATTCAACGAACGCGAGCGGATCCTCGACTTCGTGGCTTTCGATTTCGACGTCATCGCAGGTCACGCTGATGCGATGGTCATGGACTCGCAGCACGGTGCGGCAGGGCAGGCCGATCATCGAATAGCGACCCCATTTTTCCCCACCTTGCACCGATTCGAGCAAGTAGGAATTGGGCTGGTCGGCCAACTTGAGGTAGATCGACAGCGGCGTGTCGAAGTCGGCCAGGGTTTCGCAGGCAAGCGGGATGCGGTTGTAGCCGGCAGCGGCTAGACGCAGAAATTCTTCGCGGATCATGGGGTGCCTCGTGGCAAGAGGAGCTGACAGTCAGGTATGCAAACGCGCCGGATAACCGGCCAGGATCACGTCAGGCGCGCCAACGCCAGCGGGCCAGGGCCTTCATGACTTTCATCCAGAGTTTGCGAGTGACCACCACGATGGCGTTTCCAGAAGAGGATTGAACAGCGTCGGGCAACGTTATCTCAGCGGCCGGGTCCAGGCAACCGGGAATTAGCAGGCGCAGATCATCAATCACCAATGTCGGAAATTCCTCGGCAATCGGTCGGCCATGATTGTAGCCGTAGCTCAGGGCAACACATTTGACCCCAGCGGCTTTCGCCGCCAGCACGTCGCTGCGCGAATCGCCGACAAACAACGATTGGGATGCCGGGATGTTGGCCATTTTCATGACGAAGAACAGCGCGGCCGGGTCGGGCTTTTTCTGTGGCAAGGTGTCGCCGCCGATGATCCAGCGGAAATAACGGCCGATCTTCATCTGATCCAGCAGCGGCGCGACAAAACGCTCCGGCTTGTTGGTGATCAGCGCCATTTCCACGCCCTGCTTGTGCAACCATTTGAGAGTGGAACGCACGCCCGGATAAACCACGGTCAGTTCGTGGTTGCCGTCGTAGGCTTCGTTGAACAGCTCCAGTGCCCGCTCGGCCTCGGCCTCATCAACGCCCTGGGCATCAATGTCATTGGCCAGGGCCCGGCGCACCAGCATCGGCGCGCCGTTGCCGACCCACTGGCGCACCGCGTCGATGCCGGCAGACGGACGCCCGAGCTGGAGCAGCATATTGTCCACGGCAGCCGCCAGGTCCGGGACCGAATCGACGAGCGTGCCGTCGAGATCGAACATCACCAGACGCGGCAGGCTGCCGGGAAACAGCTGCTCGAAGCCGCTCATGGACGTGCCAGGGCCAGTTCGGCGCGCATCTTTTCGATCACTGCCTGGTAATCCGGTGCGTTGAAGATCGCCGAACCGGCGACAAAGGTGTCGGCACCGGCCGCGGCGATTTCGCGGATGTTGTTCACGTTCACGCCGCCGTCGATTTCCAGGCGGATATCCCGGCCCGAGGCATCGATCAGGGCGCGGGCTTCGCGCAGCTTGTCGAGCGTGCCCGGAATGAACTTCTGCCCACCGAAACCCGGGTTGACGCTCATCAGCAGAACCATGTCGACCTTGTCCATCACGTACTTGAGTACGTCCAGGGGCGTGGCCGGGTTGAACACCAGGCCGGCCTTGCAGCCGCCTTCGCGGATCAATTGCAGGGAGCGGTCGACGTGCAGCGTGGCTTCCGGGTGGAAGGTGATGTAGGTGGCACCGGCCTCGATGAAATCACCGACGATACGATCCACCGGACTGACCATCAGGTGCGCGTCGATTGGCGCGGTGATGCCATATTTGCGCAACGCCGCGCAGACCATCGGGCCGATGGTCAGGTTGGGTACGTAGTGGTTGTCCATGACATCGAAGTGGACGATGTCGGCCCCGGCGGCCAGAACGTTATCCACTTCCTCGCCCAGGCGGGCGAAGTCGGCGGAGAGAATCGACGGAGCAATAGCGAAGGGCTGCATGACGCACCTGTTTTGAGCGAAATCACGATGGCGCGCATTGTATACCTCAAGATTTGGCGCGCCCACCGTGACGCACGATCAATACGCCGCTCGATAGATCTTCTCGATATCGCCGGCGCTCAGCTTGCGCGGGTTGTTGCGCATCAGCCGCTCTATACCCGCCGCCTCCGCCGCCATGGACGGAATCACCTCCTCGGTGACGCCCAGGCCACTCAAGCCTTTGGGAATTTCCACCGCGGCACACAACGCGGCCATGGCTTCCACGGCCTCATCCGCGGCTTCGATATCACTCAAATGAGCGGTCTTGATGCCCATGGCCTCGGCAATATCGCGCATGCGCTCGACGCAGGCCATCTTGTTCCAGTGCATGACATAGGGCAGCAACAAGGCATTGGCGACGCCATGGGAGACATGGAAACGTCCGCCCAGCGGATAGGCCAGCGCATGCACGGCGCCGACCCCGGCATTGCCGAACGCCATGCCGGCCATCAGGCTGGCGGTGGCCATGTCTTCACGGGCCTGCAAGTGGGACGGGTTGGCGTAGGCCTTGGGCAAGGCGCGGGTGATCAGCTTGATCGCGCCGATGGCCAGGGCATCGGTGATCGGCGAGGCGTTGAGTGACAGGTACGACTCGATGGCGTGCACCAACGCATCAACGCCGCTGGCGGCGGTCACGCTGCGCGGACACGTCAGGGTCATCTGCGGGCTGACCAGCGCCACATCCGGCAGCAGGTAATCACTGACGATGCCCTTTTTCAGCTGTGCGGCCTTGTCAGAGAGGATCGCCACGTTGGTGACTTCCGAACCGGTACCGGCGGTGGTGGGAATGGCAATCATGGGCGGACCTTTGCGCGGCACCTGATCGACACCGAACATATCCTGCAGCTCACCGTGGTAACCGGCATAAACGCCCACGCACTTGGCAATGTCGATGGCGCTGCCGCCACCCAGGCCGATCAGGCCGTCATGCCCGCCGTCGCGGTAGGCTTGCATGCAATCTTCGACGATGGCGATTTCCGGGTCGGGCATGACCCGGTCGAAAATCTCGTAGTCGCGCCCGCCCAGATGCTGCAGCGCCAACTCCACGGTGCCGGACTTGACCAGCGCCGCGTCCGTGACGATCAACGGGTTATCGACATCCAGCCGTGTCAGCTCCGCCGCCAGTTGCTCGATGGCAGCGGCGCCGGTGATCAGTTTGTGGGCGATCTTGAATGAGGAAAGACTCATGTGCGCGGCCTCTTGTTCGAGTGGGGGCTGGCACAAGGATAGCTCGGTATTGGGGGGTGGTCTGTCATTCAGCTTATGAATGCACCGAGGAGCGGATGTGGGAGCGAGCCTGCTCGCGAAAGCGGACCGTCAGTCAACAATTATGTCGACTGGTACACAGCATTCGCGAGCAGGCTCGCTCCCACACTGGTTTTGCAGGGGGCCTCAAACTTGGGTTGTACGCAACTTCTCGCTACGCCCACGCAGCCATTCCAGCGTCAGCAGCAGGATCACCGAGAAGGCGATCAGCAACGTAGCCGCAGCGGCGATGGTCGGGCTGAGGTTCTCGCGAATACCGCTGAACATCTGCCGTGGCAGGGTCGCTTGCTCCGGGCCGGCCAGGAACAGGGTCACCACCACTTCATCGAACGAAGTCGCGAAGGCGAACAACGCACCAGAGATGACGCCCGGCGCGATCAACGGCAAGGTCACGCGACGGAACGCGGTCAATGGCGAAGCCCCGAGGCTGGCAGCGGCGCGAACCAGGTTGTGGTTGAACCCTTGCAAGGTCGCCGAGACGGTGATGATGACGAACGGCACGCCGAGCACCGCATGGACGATGATCAGCGAGAAGAAGCTGTTGCCCATCCCCAACGGCGCGAAAAACAGGTAGCTCGCGACACCGATAATCACCACCGGCACCACCATGGGCGAAATCACCAGGGCCATCACCAGCGCCTTGCCCGGAAAGTCGCCACGGGTCAGGCCGATCGCCGCCAGCGTACCGAAGATCATCGCCAACAGCGTCGCGGCCGGGGCCACGATGATGCTGTTCTTCAACGCCCGCATCCACTCGGCCGAAGCGAAGAAATCGTGGTACCACTGCAACGAAAAGCCCTGCAGCGGATAAACCAGGAAGCTGCCCGAGTTGAACGACAACGGAATGATCACCAGCACCGGCAGGATCAGGAACAACAGGATCAGCCCGCAGAGTATGCGCAAGCTGTAGAACCACACCCGCTCGACGGGGGACATGTAAGGACTCAGCATTTCGATCTCCCCTTAGCTCAGGCGCAGGCGACTGGCGCCCACCAGCCAGCTGTAAATCAGATAAAGCACAATGGTCGCCAGCAACAGCAGCCCACCGAGCGCCGTGGCCATGCCCCAGTTGATACTGGTGTTGGTGTAGAACGCGACGAAGTAGCTGACCATCTGGTCGTTCGGGCTGCCCAGCAGTGCCGGGGTGATGTAGTAGCCGATGGCGAGGATGAACACCAACAGGCACCCGGCACCGACGCCGGCGTAGGTCTGCGGGAAATACACCCGCCAGAAGCTGGCGAACGGGTGGCAGCCCAGGGAGATCGCCGCCCGCATGTAGGTGGGCGAGATGCCCTTCATCACGCTGTAGATCGGCAGGATCATGAACGGCAACAGGATGTGGACCATGGAGATGTAGACGCCGGTGCGGTTGAACACCAGCTCCAGCGGTTTATCGATGACGCCCATGGCCATCAGCGCGCTGTTGATCAATCCGCCCGACTGCAGTAGCACGATCCACGCCGCCACCCGCACCAGGATCGAGGTCCAGAACGGCAACAGCACGAGGATCATCAACAGGTTGCTCTGGCGTGACGGCAAGTTCGCCAGCAGATACGCCAGCGGATAGGCGAGCACCAGACAGATGGCGGTAATCACCAGGCCCATCCAGAAAGTACGGGTGAAAATATCCAGATAGATCGCCTGGTCGGGGGTGGCCGGGGCCAGTTCACCGAGATCGTCGATGCGGTGATCAACAGCCGCCAGCAGGTAATAAGGCGTGACATTGCTGGTGTTTCGCCGGATCACCTGCCAGTACGCGGGATCACCCCAGCGTTCGTCGAGGCTTTCCAGTGCTTCTTTATAAGAGGCCGGCTCTGTGGCGAACGGCAGCGCGCGAGCAGTCTTGGTCAGCAGGCTGCGGTAGCCGGCCAGTTCCATGTTCAGGCGCTTGGACAAATCGCCCAGGGTCTGATTCTTGCGGGCTTCGGCCAGATCTTCACTGGCAGCCTTGTACACCGGCTCGCCGGGCAAACCGCGTCCGTCCCATGCTGCGACGGCAGCGACAGTACGTGGCATGGCGCCCACGACTTCCGGGTTGCTGACGCTTTTGAACAGCAGCGCGACGATCGGCACCAGGAACACCAGCAGCAAAAACAGCACCAGTGGCGCGATCAAGGCCTGGGCCTTCCAGCGGTTGAGCCGCTCGGCGCGCTTGAGTCGCTGCTTGAGGGTGGGGCTGGTGCCCGCGTTCAGTGGAACGGCGATGGCCATGGCGAACTCCGCAAATCTCTTTGATCGTTACAGGGGCGGCGAGCCGCCTCTGTTGTGTTGGAACCCTAGGACCGTGGAGGAACCTGTGGGAGCGAGCTTGCTCGCGATAGCTTCGGCACATTCAGTATTGATGTGACTGACAGACCGCTATCGCGAGCAAGCTCGCTCCCACATGGATCTCATCCAGCGTCAGACCGCCGGGTTACTTCGCCGCCCAGGAGTTGAAGCGCTGCTCCAGTTGCTCGCCGTTGTCAGCCCAGAAACTGACGTCGATCTGCACTTGGTTGGCGATGTTTTCCGGGGTGGTCGGCATGTCTTTCAGCACATCCTTGGCCAGCAACGGCACGGCCTGGGTATTCGCCGGGCCGTAGGCGATGTTTTCCGAGTAGGTCTTCTGCTGCTGCGGCGCCACCGAGAAGGCGATGAATTTTTTCGCAGCTTCCGCGCGGGTCTTGTCCAGGCCACGCGGGATGGCCCAGGCGTCGAAGTCGTAGATGCCGCCGTTCCACACCACTTTCAGGTTGCTCTCTTTCTGTACCGCGGCGATCCGGCCGTTGTAGGCCGAGCTCATGACCACGTCACCGGACGCAAGGTACTGCGGAGGCTGGGCACCGGCTTCCCACCACTGGATGTTCGGCTTGAGCTCGTCGAGCTTCTTGAAGGCGCGATCCTGGCCATCCTTGCCGGCCAGCACCTTGTACACGTCTTTCGGCGCCACGCCGTCGGCCATCAGGGCGAATTCGAGGGTGTACTTGGCGCCCTTGCGCAGGCCGCGCTTGCCCGGGAATTGCTTGGTGTCCCAGAAATCCGCCCAACTGGTCGGCGCGGTCTTCAGTTTGTCGGCGTTGTAGGCCAGCACGGTCGACCACACGAAGAAGCCCACGCCGCAAGGCTGGATGGCGCCCTTGACGTAGTCTTCGGCCTTGCCGAACAGGGCCGGATCGAGTTGCTCGAACATGTCTTCGTCGCAGCCACGGGACAATTCCGGCGACTCGACTTCCACCAGGTCCCACGAGACGCTCTTGGTATCGACCATGGCCTTGACCTTGGCCATTTCGCCGTTGTATTCGCCAGCCACGATCTTGCCGTTGCCAGCCGCTTCCCACGGTGCGTAGAAGGCTTTGACCTGAGCCGCCTTGTTCGCCCCGCCGAAAGACACCACGGTCAGGTCCGGGCCCGCCGCCATCGCGCTTGCCGCACCCATCATGCCCAGTGTCAGGGCTGTGAACTTCAGGGATCTCAACATTTATTGTTCTCTCCACGTGCAGGGTTGGTGTTGGTACAGCAGGGGGGCGATCAATTCGCCTCTAGAAGCGGATCGAGCGCGCGTACGTGCTCGACCTGCCAGCCAAGCGGAACCACGTCCCCGACAGCAAGCCCGGGGTCGAGCTCGGCAATCGGTTGTTTCACGAAGAAGTCGTTCTTGCCGCAGACTTCGAGGCGAACCCGGACGTGGTCGCCCAGATAGATGAATTCCGCCACCCTCCCTGAGAAGCGGTTGATACATTGTTCGCTGGCGCCGTTGAGGCTCACCCGCTCCGGGCGGATCGACAAGGTGACGGGTTCGCCGGGTTTGCCGACATTGACCGCCAGGGCCTCGACCTTTTCGCCACGTCCCAGCTCCACCACGCAACGGTCACCGGTGTGACTGTGCAGGCGGCCGTTGAGGCGGTTGTTCTCGCCGATGAAGTTGGCGACAAAGGTGTTCTTCGGCTCCTCATAGAGTGTGCGCGGCGGGGCGATCTGCTGGATCTCGCCCTGGTGGAACACCGCCACGCGGTCGGACATGGTCAGGGCTTCGCCCTGGTCGTGCGTCACGTAGACCACGGTCACGCCCAGGCGCTGGTGCAGGTGTTTGATTTCCATCTGCATGTGTTCGCGCAATTGCTTGTCCAGTGCGCCAAGAGGTTCGTCCATCAGCACCAGTTGCGGCTCGAATACCAGCGCCCGGGCCAGGGCCACGCGCTGTTGCTGGCCGCCGGACAACTGTGCCGGATAACGTTGGGCGAAGGTGTCCAGTTGGACCATGCTCAAGACACGCTTGACCCGATCGCCGACGTCGCTTTTGTTCAGGCCGCGGACGGTCAGCGGGAATGCCAGGTTTTCGGCGACGGTCATGTGCGGGAACAGGGCGTAGTTCTGGAACACCATGCCGATATCGCGCTTGTGCGGCGGCACGTTATTGATGGAGCGCCCGGCGAGCTGGATCTCGCCGGCGGTCGGGGTCTCGAAGCCTGCGAGCATCATCAGGCTGGTGGTCTTGCCGGAGCCGGAAGGCCCGAGCAGGGTCAGGAATTCGCCTTTGCGAATGTCCAGGTTGAGGTCCTTGACGATCAGGTTCTCGCCGTCGTAGCTCTTTTGCACACCACGAAAGCTGACCAGCACATCACTGGCCCCCGCGCTTGAATCCACCTGGCTCATACCCGCACCTTTTGTATTGATGACTGCTTGTGAGTCAAGCCTAGTGGAGCCCGAGACCCACGCAAATCGGGCCGCAGGAGAGAATCGCCTCAGCCGGATGGAAGGGTCGGGGTAGGGATTGCCCTACAAGGATGGCGGGATTGGACAAGTGCGGCGGCGAGTTTCAAGCGGCAAGCTGCAAGCAGGGGCAAAAGCGCTGTCAGGGTGTGTCGCTAATGGATATGCCGACACAAGAACCTGTGGGAGCGAGCTTGCTCGCGATGGCGGTGTATCAACCAACATTAATATTGAATGGTCTGACGCTATCGCGAGCAAGCTCGCTCCCACAGGGGAATTTGTGAAGTTTAGAGCAACTTGTGCTCCATCGCGTATTTCACCAGCTCGGCCAACGAGGTGATGTTGAGCTTCTGCATCAGCCGCGCCTTGTGGGTGCTGATGGTCTTGCTGCTCAGGGCGAGTTGCTGGGCGATGTCGTTGACGTTGGCGCCCTGGGCCAGGCGTTCGAAAACCGAGAACTCACGCTCCGACAGCAGGGAGTGCAGCGGTCGCGTGTCGGTCAGGCCCACTTCGAAAACCATGCGGTCGGCGAGGTCCGGGTCAATGTAGCGTCCGCCCGCCGCGACCTTGCGAATCGCCATGAGCAGCAAGGCGGGGTCGCTGTCCTTGGTGGCGTAGCCAGCGGCGCCGACTTTCAAGGCCCGGGCGGCCATCTGCGCCTCGTCATGCATCGACAACACCAGGATGGCCGGCGGATTGTTTAGCGCACGGATCCGTGGGATTGCCTCAAGGCCATTGACGCCCGGCATGGAAATATCCAGCAGCACCACTTCGCAAGGCACGTGGCGCAGGGTCTCGAGCAACTGTTCGCCATTGCTCGCCTCGCCTACCACCACCAGATCCTTGGCCAGGCCGATCAATTGCTTGATGCCTTCCCGGACGATGGTGTGGTCTTCGGCTACCAGTACACGGATCACGGCGCTTCTCCAGATTCAGAATCTCATCGCGAGCAAGCTCGCGCCCACAGGTTTCGTGCATGTCAATCCAGGTGCGGCTTGTCCAACGGCACCCGTACCGCCAGGGTCGTGCCCTCGCCCGGCTCACTCTCCAGGGTCAGTTGCCCACCCATGATCAATACGCGCTCACGCATGCCGACCAGGCCGAAGGAGGTTGGCCGCCCCGTATCGGCAACAAATCCTACACCGTCGTCACTGATCGTCAGGCACAACTGGTCGCCCTCGCACACCAGCGTCAGTTCCACAGTATGCGCCTGGGCATGGCGCATCACATTGGTCAGCGCTTCCTGGAGAATCCGGAACAGGCCGATGGCCTTGGCGTCGCTCAACGCCGGCAGGTTGTCCGGCACCTGCACCAGGCACGGAATCTGGGTGCGCGCCTCGAAACGGCGGGCCTGCCATTCGATGGCCGAGGCAATACCGGCATCGAGAATCGGCGGGCGCAACGCCGTCGCCACGTCCCGCACCAACTGGAACAACTGGGCAATCAGGCGCTTCATGCTGTTGAGCCGTTCTTGCAGGCCCGGGTCAAGTTGCGCGTAGGCCAGTTCGCACATGGACGTCTCCAGCTTCAACACCGTGAGCATTTGCCCCAGCTCGTCGTGGACTTCCCGGGCAATGCGCGCTTTCTCTTCTTCCCGGACGCTTTCCAGGTGCGCCGACAGTTCACGCAACTGTTCCCGGGAACTGGCCAGTTCCAGCTCGACGCGTTTGCTTTCGGTGATGTCCCAGACAATGCCGTCCCAGACATAGGCGCCATCTTCGAGCCGGCGCGTGATCGCCTTGATCTCGGCCCAGCGCTCCTGGCCTTCGCGAGTCAGGATGCGGCCTTGCCAGGACCAATCGCTGTCACTGTCCAGCGCCTGGTCCTGGGTGCGGTGGTAATCGGCCTTGTCCTGCGGGTGCACCAGGCTGCGCAGCCCGGTATCACTGCGGGCCAGTACCGCCGGGGCGTAGCCCACCAGGCTTTCGCTGCCTTCGCTGATATAGGCGAAGTCGATCTGGCCGGTCACCGGTGCCCGCTCCAGGCGAAAGACCAGGCCCGGCACATTGGCGGCGATGCCCTGCAGCCGCGCTTCGCTTTCACGCAGCGCCGCGAGCGCGCGGCGACGCTCGGTCACGTCATTGAGGTAGACCACCAGGTATTCCGCGTCACGAAAACGCAGGAAACTCAGGGAAACGTCCGCCGGCAGGATACTGCCATCGGCCCGCACGCATTCGGTTTCGAAACTCTGCGGCCCATCTTCGCTGGCACGGGCGCGCTTCCACAGGTTGAGCCAGCGATCCATGTGCAGGCCCGGTTCGAAGTCGATCAGCGGCCGATCGATGATCGCGCCTGGCGCATAACCGAGCATGGTTTCGGCGGCGCGATTGGCGTAGCGCACATGGCTGTCCCAATTCACCCAGAGGATCCCGACCGTGCTTTGATCGATGGAAAATTGCGTCAGGCGCAAGGCTTCTTCACTGGCGGCGCGCTGGGCGATGTCCTCGCGCGCCGAGCGCAGGCGACGTTCCAGCCCGCGTTGCTGACGGCGTTGCCAGAACACGATGGAGACACTGCACAGCAACAAGGCGAGCATCAGCAGGGTCAGGTTCTGCCAGAAGCCAGGCGTCTCGGTCAGGCGTGGGTATTTGGGCTTGATCCAGCGGTTGTGCAGTTGCTCCAGCTCCTTGGCGGGAATCGCCTGCAAGCCCTTGTCGACGATTTCGGCCAACTGCGGCCAGTCCCGGCGCGTGGCGACCCTGAGCAATTGCGGCAGGCCGATATCACCCACCACCACCAACCCGGAAAACTCCGGCTCGACCATCAGGCGACCCAGCTGTGCCTCGTCGATCACCGCGTACCGTGCCTGCTGGCTCAAGAGCAGCTGCAGGGCCTGGCGTTCCATCGGCACGCCTTGCAGGTTCAGCATCGGGTAGTTGCTGCGCAGGTAATCGGCCGTGGCGCTTGGCATGCGCACTACAACGCGGGCCTGGGGGTCGAGCTTCTCCAACTCCACGCCTTCGGCGCCTTTCTGCTCGCCCACGATCAACTGCGGCACACGCATGTAAGGGTCGGAAAACTGCCAGAGCCGCAGGCCGGCCGGGGTCTGGGTCAAGCCCGGCGCGACATCCACTTCGCCGTTGCGCACCGCGGCTTCCAGTTGCGCGACATCCTGGAAGTTGCGCCAGGTCAGCTCGACGTTCAGCGCCTTGCCCAGCCATTGCATCAATTCGACGTGGGTGCCGGACAGACGCTGCAAGCGCCGGTCGTATTGTGCGTAGGGCGCCTGCAGCACCAGGCCGACGCGCAACTGCGGATGCTCCGCCAACCATTGGCGCTGGCCCGCGCTCAACTGCACCGCCTGCGCCTGTGGCGCGGGTGCAGCCCACGCCATCAAGGGAAGCCATAGACAGCCGATAACCCACAGGCAAACACGCATCATCGAAATCTCACGCACTGACAAATACTGACCAACCCATTAGGCTGCCGGAAATACTTCTGGTCATGGAATATCCGATGTCCTTTGTTAACCGCCTGACACTGCCTGCATTGTGCCTGTCGCTGATCCTGCCGAGTGCATTTTCTGTACAGGCCGGTGAAACGACGCCCGCCGCGGCAGATCAACCCGCCGAGGCGAAACCGGCCGAGCGCCAGCCTTTGCTCGAGCGTAGCCAGGAAGAAGCGGCGGCGCTCGCACGAAAAGTCCCAGCCCAGGAACAGCAACAGCTGCAAACCGGCAGCGATGCTTTCCTTGCCCTCTGGAAGCCGGCCAACACCAGCGAGCCCAAGGGTGTGGTCATCATCGTCCCCGGCGCCGGCGAAACGGCCGACTGGCCGCAGGTCATCAGCCCACTGCGCAAAAAACTGCCGGATGCCGAATGGAGCAGCCTGAGTATTACGCTGCCGGACATGCAGAGCGACGTTATCGCACCCCGCGCGGCGGAAACACCGCCGGAGACCAAGCCGGCCGACATCGCTGCTGCAGCCCCCGACGCAACCACTGCGGCCCCGATCGAGCAGGTCGCCGGCGGCGAGGCCGACGCGGCTGAGCCGGCCTCCGCCGAAACCGGCGAAGAATCCGACAAGGCCGACGCCGAACGGATTTTCGCCCGTATCGACGCGGCATTGGCCTACGCCGAGCAACAGAGCGCCCGCAGTATCGTCCTGCTGGGCCACGGCACCGGCGCCTATTGGGCGGCGCGCTATCTTGGCGAAAGACAACCCACGCAAATCCAGCGCTTCGTGATGGTCGCGGCCCAGACACCCGTCACCGCCAAGCCCGGCCTCGCCGAGCTGACACCGAACCTGAAGCTGGCAACGGCAGACATCTTCTATATGGACAAACCGACGGACCGCAACGCGGCCCTGGAGCGCCTGCAAGCCAGCAAACGACTGAAAGGGTCGAGCTTCAGCCAGGTTTCCCTCAAGGCACTGCCCAACGCAACGGCGCAGCAGGAACAGCTGTTTCGACGGGTTCGGGGGTGGTTGAGTCCACAGACAGACTGATACCTCAAGTGAACCAGTACTGGGGCGAGGGGATTTATCCCCGCTGGGCTGCGCAGCGGCCCCACAACTTGTCGACGCTAGGGCTAGCCATGCCCCCCGAGATTGTTTTTGGGAGCGCTTCGCACTCCAGCGGGGATAAATCCCCTCGCCACGACAGCTGCCATCAAGTGAGCTAGCGAAAATCCCTGCGCTCGCGAATCACTCGATAGGCGTTGTGCAGCTCGCGGGTCTTGTCGGTCGCTTCGCGTACCTGCAAGGCTGTCGCTCCGCTACCGGCGATCTTGTCCGGGTGATGACGGCTGATCAGGCGGCGATAAGCCCGCTTGATTTGCGACGGTTCGCTGTTGGCCGAAACCCCCAAGAGCCGCAACGCCTCCTGATACGTCAAGCCACTGCTGGGCAGCCCCGGTTTCTGCGGCTCGTAGTCCATCGCCAAGGCCTGGACCTGTTGCGGCGTCCACCCCAGCCACTTGCCCCACTGGGCGAGCAACTCACGTTCGGCTACACCGGCACGGCCGTCGGCCCAGACCATCCGCCAGCAGGCCCGAAGCACGCCTTCAGCCGCATGCGGCTGGGCGCTCAGGCGACGCAGATAACCACGCAGCCGGTCGTTTCCCGATTTGCCCCGATTGAAGGCCGCGATAGCCCGACGTTGCGCCGGTTCGCTCAGGTCCAGCGCGCGCATCTCCAGACGCGCCTGCTGGATGTGACCATCAACCACGCGCCCGTCGATCTTCGCCAGGCGTCCGAGCAATACGAACAACAGTTCATCGTTGCGCAACGCCGGACGCCCACCCAGGCGCTCACGCACCTGGGCCCAGTCGTGCAGGTTCAGGCGCCGATCCAGCGCCTGCCCCAACAATGCACCAAGCATGGCCCCCGGGATGCTGGCAATGGCAAAGCCCGCCCCCGCTCCAATAAGAGTCCCTGGCCACCACATATCAACAGCTCGCTTCTATCAGTTTTTCGACTTGCGACAAACGTTCGTGAGTACCCACATCGACCCAGTGTCCTTCCAGGCGTACACCGCTGACCCGCCCTGCCGCCATGGCGCGGCGAAACAGCGGGGCCAGCTTGAACGCGCCATCGGCGCAGCCGGCAAACAGCTGTGGATCCAGCACGGCGATGCCGCTGTATGTCAGCTTATCGGCACCAGGTTCGCCGTCATTAACCTGGCCGCCAGCCAGAATGAAATCGCCCTTGGGGTGATGCTCCGGATTGTCCACCAGCACCAGGTGCGCCAACCCCGAAATCGGCCGGCGCAGGGCGCTGAAATCGTAATCGGTCCAGATATCGCCGTTGACCACCAGGAACGCATCGTTACCCAGCAGCGGCAGCGCGCGGAAAATTCCACCACCGGTTTCCAGCGGCTCACCCTCCGGCGAATAGCGGATCTGCACGCCAAACCGCGAACCGTCGCCGAGGTGATCCTCGATCTGCTGGCCGAGCCAGGCATGGTTGATCACAATTTCGGTGAACCCGGCCGTGGCCAGTGCCCGCAGGTGGTACTCGATCAACGGAATGCCGCCGACGCGAATCAACGGCTTGGGGGTGGTGAGGGTCAGCGGGCGCATGCGCTCGCCTTTGCCCGCCGCCAGGATCATCGCCTTCATGCGCTCGCTCCATCCGCTTGGCGCAGGCTGCGGAGCAACTCGTCCAACGGTGCCAGTTCCGGGCGACGGGCAATGACTGCTTCTATATAGGCAAAGAAACGCGGCACATCAGCCAGGTAACGTGGCTTGCCATCGCGATGGCAAATGCGCGCGAAGATACCGATCACCTTGAGGTGGCGTTGCACGCCCATCAGGTCGCTGGCACGCAGGAAATCCTCGAAATCCGGCTGGACCGGGATGCCGAGCGTGCCGGCCTGCCGCCAATAATCTTCCAGCCAGCCGCGCACCCGCTCTTGCGGCCAGCTGAGGAAGGCGTCCTTGAACAGGCACGTCACGTCGTAGGTCACCGGGCCATAGACCGCGTCCTGGAAATCCAGCACGCCTGGGTTGGGTTCGCTGAGCATCAGGTTGCGCGGCATGTAGTCGCGGTGCACCAAGACTT
The DNA here is from genome assembly GCF_030687895.1 of Pseudomonas sp. FP198. NCBI lineage: Bacteria > Pseudomonadati > Pseudomonadota > Gammaproteobacteria > Pseudomonadales > Pseudomonadaceae > Pseudomonas > Pseudomonas sp. FP198. The sequence continues at coordinate 599,650 of NZ_CP117452.1, read as the reverse complement.
TCGGCTGGGCCAGGGCACTGTTGATCAGCAGGTCGGACGCCTGCTGCCAAAGCTGCTGTTGGGCCGTATCGAACTCGATTCCCAGCTCACGCTTGACGTACCACTCGGGAAACAACTCCAACTCGCGACGCAATAACGCGACGTCGTAGCTGGGCAGCGGCGCGACCATCGGCAGTTGCTGAAAAGCCAACAAGGCTTGCAGGGCATCGCCGAACAGATCGTCGGCATTTTCGCCGTTGATCACGTCCAGAAAAGTCTGGTTGCCCAGGTCGTTGAGCAAAAGAAAGCCGCGTTCGAGGTCTTCGGCATAAATTTTCGGCACGTTGATCCCGGATTTCGCCAGCAAAAAAGCAATATCCACGAATGGTTTGCAGTTTTCCTGGGGCGGTGGCGCGTCCATCACGATCAGGCTGTGGCCCTCGCCCTGCCAGCGGAAGTACCGCCGGAAACTCGCGTCACTGCTGGCCGCGGTCAATGTGGCCGGGGGTACGGCGCCCCAGCCTTGCTGGGTGAAGAGGATTGGTAGCTGCTCATCGAGCCAAACTTTCAGGTGTTGCAAGCGTACATCTTGGTCAGGCATTGCAAGGGTCTCCGACGGCGCTAGCCGTCAAGCGGGTCATGCTTTATTATCCAGCATCTTTTTCAGACCATCGAGAGGCGTGCGGCCCACACCGCGGGCAGATGGCACGCAGGAAGCCCGGACTAATAAGATGGCATTGAAATCCCCCGCGTTTCGTAAAAAATTTCCGTTGCTGGTCACCGGCAGTCTGCTGGCTCTGCAACCCCTGGCCTCTTCATTCGTCGTCGCGGCGCAGCAGTATGACTGTTCCGTCTCCGCTTCGGGTGCCTGGGACTGTTCACCCAAATCGCCGGCCGCTGCATTGCCGCCGCGCCCGGTGCATGAAGGCAGTGCGGTTGCCGACAGCGGCAGCGCCCCGGCCGACAGCGATTCGGGCGAGGTAGCCGGCGACAAGCCGATGCTCGTTACCGAATCCAAGGGCCGCGGCCTGAAGTCGCGCAGTGCAGACTACAGTCACCTGGACTGGGTTCCGCGCGAGAACCTCACGCCTGCGCAACTGGCTGAAACCGGCCCGTACTGCGCGGGCGCGTACATCGAGCCGTCTCGCCCAGGCATGAACGACAAGACCGCCAAGAGTGACGCTCCGACGTTCCTCGGCGCCAAGGCTTCACGCTACGAGCAGGAACAGCAAGTGGCGACCCTGGCCGGTGACGTGGTCATGCGCCAGGGCAGCATGCAGGTCGAGGCCGACGAGGCCAGCCTGTACCAGGCCGAGAACCGCGGCGAGCTGAGCGGCAACGTGCGAGTCCGCGACAACGGTGCGCTGATTGTCGGTGACCACGCCGATGTGCAGCTGGACACCGGTGAAGCCAAGGTCGACAACGCCGAATATGTGATGCACAAATCGCGCATCCGCGGTAACGCGCTGTACGCCAAGCGCGCAGAGAACGCGATCATCCGCCTCAAGGACGGTACGTACACCACGTGCGAGCCGGGCAGCAACGCCTGGACGCTCAAGGGCAACAACATCACCCTGAACCCGGCCACCGGCTTCGGCACCGCTACCAACGTGACGCTGCGGGTCAAGGACTTCCCGGTCCTGTATACGCCGTACATCTACTTCCCGATCGACGACCGTCGCCAGTCCGGCTTCCTGCCGCCGACCATCGGCAGCGGCAGCGACACCGGCTTTCTGCTGGTCACTCCGTACTACTTCAACCTGGCGCCGAACTACGACGCCACGTTGTACCCACGCTACATGAGCAAGCGCGGCCTGTTGATGGAAGGCGAATTCCGCTACCTGACCAAGTCCAGCGAAGGCCAGTTCGGCGCGGCGTACCTCAACGACGAAGAAGACGAGCGCGCCAGGCAGACCGACTACAGCAAGACCCGCTACATGTACAACTGGCAGCACAAGGGTGGGCTGGACTCACGTGTACTGACGGAAGTCGACTACACCAAGATCAGCGATCCGTATTACTTCCAGGACCTGCAGACCGATCAGATTGGCGTGGAATCCAGGAACTTCGTGAACCAGCAGGGTGCGGTCAGCTACCGGGGCAATACCTACACCGCTCGGCTGAACGTCCAGGCGTTCCAGATGGCCACGATTTCCAACATCACGCCTTATGACCGCTTGCCGCAAATCACCTTCAACGGTTTTCTGCCACAGCATCCGTATGGTCTGGATTTCGCCTATAACACTGAGTTCGTGCGGTTTGACCGGGACCTGAGGAACGGCAACTACACGGATGAAAACGGTAATACCGAGCTGTTTCTGGATGAGAACGTCCGAGGCCTGGCCCGCGCGACCGGCGACCGGATAAATCTGGCCCCCGTTGTCAGCCTGCCGATGAATGCAAGCTATGGCTTCATCAAGCCCTCGCTCAAGTACCAGTACACCCAATATGATCTTGACCTGGATAGCCAGGGCAAACAGGACATCGCCAACCAGGGTGCTGAAGGTGATCGCCTGAACGGTACCTACAGTGGCAGCCAGAACCGTGGCGTCCCTATCGCAAGCATTGACAGCGGCCTGTACTTCGATCGCGACACCCAATGGTTCGGCAAGAATTATCGCCAGACCCTGGAGCCGCGCCTGTTCTATCTCTACGTGCCAGAGAAAGATCAGAGTGACATTCCAGTCTTCGACACCAGCGAAAGCACCTTCAACTACGCCTCGCTGTTCCGGGACAACCGCTTCTCCGGTTCCGACCGTGTCGGCGACGAGAACAAGCTGTCGCTGGGCGTGACCAATCGCTGGATCCAGGAAGACGGCTTCGAGCGCCAACGCATCAGCGTCGGCCAGGCCTTCTATTTCAAGGACCGCGAAGTTCAACTGCCAGGTATCGACGCCAGGACTCGTGAAGACGCGCACTCAAGCGTTTCGCCTTACGCCCTGGAATACGAATACCGCTGGAACCGTGACTGGCGCACAACGGCTGACTACAACTGGGACCCGGACACTCACAGCCCGCGTTCGGGCAGTGCGATGTTCCACTACCAGCCGGAAGACAACCCGAACAAGGTCATCAACGCCGGTTATCGCTATCGCAACGACCTGGTCCGTTACGACGAAACCACCGGTCGCTGGCAAGTGGGCGGCGGCGACTACGGTACGCCGGGCACTCCTGGCTACGTGAAGGACTATTACAAGATCAAACAGCACGACTTCTCGGTCATCTGGCCGATCGTGCCGCAGTGGAACGTGATCAGCCGCTGGCAGTATGACTACAACCGCAACCGTACCCTGGAAGCCTTCGGTGGTTTCGAATACGACAACTGCTGCTGGAAACTGCGCCTGATCAACCGTTACTGGGTCGACTATGAAGAATTCAGTCAAGCCGCCCCGGAAAACGAAAAAGGCGACCACGGCGTCTTCCTCCAAATTGTTCTGAAGGGACTCGGCGGCCTCACCGGCGCCAAGGTAGAGAGCTTCCTCGACAAAGGCATTCAAGGTTATCGTGAACGTGAAGACCAAGCTTTCTGATTGTCTGCGCCCGCTGATGCTGGGCGCGCTGTTCCTGGGTACCGCGGCGAACGCCGCGGTACAGTCCATCGACAAGGTCGTGGCCATCGTCGACAACGACGTAGTCATGCAGAGCCAGCTGGACCAGCGGGTCCATGAAGTTCAGCAAACCATCGCCAAGCGTGGCGGTGGCTTGCCGCCACCGGGTGTGCTGGACCAACAGGTGCTCGAGCGCCTGATCGTCGAAAACCTGCAGTTGCAGATTGGCGAGCGTTCCGGCATCCGCATCACCGATGAAGAACTGAACCAGGCCGTCGGCACCATTGCCCAGCGCAATAACATGACCGTCGACCAGTTCCGCGCTGCCCTGGCGCGCGATGGCCTGTCGTTTGACGACGCCCGCGACCAGATCCGTCGCGAGATGGTCATCAGCCGTGTGCGTCAGCGCCGCGTCGCCGAACGCATCCAGGTTTCCGAGCAGGAAGTGAAGAACTTCCTCGCCTCCGACTTGGGCAAGATGCAGCTTTCGGAAGAACTGCACCTGGCAAACATCCTGATTCCTACGCCGGAAAGCGCCAATTCGGAAGCGATCCAGAGCGCTTATCGCCAGGCAATGGACATTTACCAGCAGCTCAAGCAAGGCGCTGACTTCAGCCAGATGGCGGTAGCCCGTTCGGCCAGTGAAAACGCTCTGGAAGGCGGCGACATGGGCTGGCGCAAGGCCGCCCAACTGCCGCCTCCGTTCGATCGCGAGCTGAGCACCATGGCCGTCGGCGACATCACCCAGCCAGCCCGCACGCCGGGCGGCTTCATTATCCTGAAGCTGCTGGAAAAACGCGGTGGCGGTACCCAGGTGCGTGACGAAGTACATGTTCGTCATATCCTGATCAAGCCAAGCGAGATCCGCAGCGAAGCCGAGACCAAGCGTCTGGCCGAGAAACTGTACGAACGCATCACCTCCGGCGAAGACTTCGCCGAGCTGGCGAAGAGCTTCTCGGAAGACCCGGGTTCGGCCCTGAACGGCGGCGACCTGAACTGGGTCGACCCGAACGCGCTGGTTCCCGAGTTTCGCCAGGTCATGGCCGAAACACCACAAGGCCAGCTGTCGAAGCCGTTCAAGAGCCCTTATGGCTGGCATGTCCTGGAAGTCCTTGGCCGTCGCGCCACCGACAGCACCACCCAGGCGCGCGAACAACAGGCGCTGACGGTATTGCGTAACCGCAAGTACGACGAAGAGTTGCAAACCTGGCTGCGCCAGATTCGCGACGAAGCCTACGTCGAGATCAAACTCCCTGGTGCAGACCAGGCAGCGCAGTGAAACCCAAGCGTTTCGCGCTGACTCCCGGCGAGCCTGCCGGCATCGGTCCCGACCTGTGCCTGCTGCTCGCCTCGCAAGTCCAACCACACCCTCTGATCGCCATCACCAGCCGCGACCTGCTCCTTGAGCGGGCCGCGCAGTTGGGGGTGGCCGTCGACCTGTTGCCGGTGACGCCGGACGCCTGGCCGGATGCCCCCGCTCCCGCCGGTAGCCTGTACGTATGGGATACACCGCTGGGCGCACCTGTCACCGCAGGCCAACTGGACAAGGCCAACGCAGCATTCGTGCTGCAGACCCTGACCCGCGCCGGCCAAGGCTGCCTGGACGGAGCTTTCGCCGGCATGATCACGGCGCCAGTACACAAGGGCGTGATCAATGAATCCGGCATCCATTTTTCCGGACACACCGAATTCCTGGCCGACCTGACCCATACCCAGCAAGTGGTGATGATGCTCGCCACCCGAGGCCTGCGCGTGGCACTAGTCACCACTCACCTGCCCCTGCGAGACATTGCCGACGCCATTACCCCGGAACGCCTCGAACGCGTTACGCGGATATTGCACGCCGACCTCCAGGAAAAATTCGGCATCGCCCGGCCCCGCATCCTGGTGTGCGGGCTGAATCCGCATGCCGGCGAAGGCGGGCATCTGGGCCATGAAGAAATCGACATCATCGAACCCACACTGGAGCGCTTGCGCAGCGAGGGCATGGACCTGCGTGGCCCGCTGCCTGCCGACACTCTGTTTACCCCCAAATATCTGGAGCACTGCGACGCGGTGCTGGCGATGTACCACGACCAGGGCCTGCCCGTGCTGAAATACAAAGGTTTCGGTGCGGCGGTCAACGTGACCCTGGGCCTGCCGATCATCCGCACATCCGTGGATCACGGCACCGCCCTGGATTTGGCCGGCAGCGGCAGGATCGACACCGGGAGCCTGCAAGTCGCGCTGGAAACCGCCTACCAGATGGCCGAGACCCATTTATGACCGAGCAATACCAACACCGCGCGCGCAAGCGCTTCGGCCAGAACTTCCTGCATGACGCTGGCGTTATCGACCGCATCCTGCGCTCCATCAATGCCAAGCCTGATGACCGTGTGCTCGAGATCGGGCCGGGCCAGGGCGCACTCACCGAAGGGTTGCTTGGCAGCGGCGCGCAACTGGACGTGGTGGAGCTGGACAAAGACCTGGTACCGATTCTCAACCAGCAGTTCGCCGGCAAGAGCAATTTCAACCTGCATCAGGGCGATGCGCTGAAATTCGACTTCAACAGCCTGAATGCCGCGCCGGGCAGCCTTCGAGTCGTGGGCAACCTGCCGTACAACATCTCGACGCCGCTGATTTTCCACCTGCTGAACAATGCCAGCCTGATCCGCGACATGCACTTCATGCTGCAAAAAGAAGTGGTCGAGCGTCTCGCCGCCGGGCCTGGCGGGGGTGACTGGGGTCGTTTGTCGATCATGGTCCAGTATCATTGCCGGGTTGATCACCTGTTCAACGTAGGCCCCGGTGCGTTCAACCCGCCGCCGAAAGTCGACTCCGCCATCGTCCGGCTTGTGCCCCATGCGGTCCTGCCGCATCCCGCCAAGGACCATCGCCTGCTGGAGCGTCTGGTACGCGAAGCGTTCAACCAGCGCCGTAAAACCCTGCGCAACACCCTGAAACTATTGCTCAGCAGCGCCGAAATCGAAGCCGCCGGCGTCGATGGCAGCCTGCGTCCGGAGCAATTGGACCTCGCAGCCTTCGTCCGCCTGGCCGACAAGCTCAGCGAACAGGTCGCGCCAAATACCGACGCCATCTGACGTTCAATGGTCGCTATCGGGCAGTACGCCAGTCTGGTCTACTACCCGATACTTGGCCTAGACTGATTCCCTCAGTTACGCCCGCGTCCCGCTTCCAAGGCCCTTTTGCATGTCCGATCCCCGTTACCAGGTCGACGTCAGCGTCGCCACCCGCTTTCTCGCTGAACAGTCGCAACCCGAGCACAACCGCTTCGCCTTTGCCTACACCATCACTGTGCGCAACAACGGCTCGTTGCCAGCCCGACTGCTGTCACGGCACTGGATCATCACCGACGGCGACGGACACGTCGAAGAAGTCCGTGGCGAGGGTGTGGTCGGTCAGCAACCGTTGATCGACGCAGGCCAAAGCCACAGCTACAGCAGCGGCACCGTGATGACGACCAAAGTCGGCACCATGCAGGGCACCTACCAGATGCTCGCCGAGGACGGCAAACGCTTCGACGCGGTCATCAAGCCCTTTCGCCTGGCGGTGCCAGGAGCGTTGCACTGATGGCCACGTATGCGGTCGGCGACCTGCAAGGCTGCCTCGACCCGCTCAAGTGCCTGCTGGAGCGGATCGCCTTCGACCCACGTGAAGACACCCTGTGGCTGGTGGGCGACCTGGTCAACCGGGGGCCGCAATCGCTTGAGACCTTGCGTTTCCTTTACGGCATCCGCGATTCGCTGGTTTGCGTGCTGGGTAACCATGACCTGCACCTGCTGGCGGCCTGGCAGAACATCGAGCGCCTGAAGAAGTCCGATACCCTGAAGGAAATTCTCGACGCGCCTGATTGCGTCGAGCTGCTCGAATGGCTACGCCAGCAGAAGCTCATGCACTACGACGAGGCGCGCAATATGGCGCTGGTCCATGCCGGCATTCCGCCCCAATGGTCTTTGCGCAAGGCGCTCAAGTGTGCAGGCGAAGTGGAGCAGGCGTTGCGCGATGACAACCTGTTCGGCCCGTACCTGGATGGCATGTACGGCAACGAACCGGTGAAGTGGGACAACGACCTCACCGGCGCTGCCCGCCTCAGGGTCATTACCAATTATTTCACCCGGATGCGCTTCTGCACCCGTGATGGCAAGCTTGATCTCAAGGGCAAGGAAGGCATCGAGACCGCTCCACCCGGCTATGCGCCCTGGTTCAAGCACAAGGAGCGCAAGACCCGTAACCTGAAGATCATCTTCGGCCATTGGGCCGCGCTTGAAGGCCAAAGCGACGAGCCAGGGGTCTTTGCCCTCGATACCGGCTGTGTCTGGGGCAGCGCGCTGACACTGATGAACGTCGACAGCGGCGAGTTGCTGCGCTGCGATTGCGACGAGAAGGGGCATGCCAGACCCCATCAACCGACCACTGCATCATTGCCGGCCGGCACTGCCATTTGATCGGCTTTGCTCTCAGGCCACAGGAGTCCCGTATGACCGAATTCAAACGCATCTCTCCCGAACAAGCCCAGGCCCTGCGTGAACAGGGTGCCGTCGTCGTCGATGTGCGCGACCCAGCCACCTTTGCGGCTTTGCATGTCAAGGGTTCCAAGCATCTGGACAACCAGTCCCTTCATGCCTTTATCCAAGCCGCCGACTTTGATGCGCCTACCGTCGTGGTCTGCTATCACGGCAACTCCAGCCAAAGCGCTGCCGCCTATCTGATCAGCCAGGGCTTCACCGATGTCTACAGCCTGGACGGCGGTTTTGAGCTGTGGCGCACGACTTATCCTGACGAAACAGCGCAAGGCACCGCTGAATAATTTTTTATGACAGCCAAGCCCACGAGAACCGCGGGCTTGGGCGATGGCAGACGAACGGTCTGCCATAACTAATTACGTATTCCACCTTTACCTCTCGGATTCCGAACTATCCTTAGCCTCAGGCCATCCAAAACAGGGGAGAGCCGGTACACCGGCGCGCGGGTCATCGGGAGTCAGCTTTCAGGAGCCAGTGTTCTTGAAAGCATTCTGGGGGGTAAACGGCAACTGGGTTCCCAGCGGCTGTCCAGCATCGACTGATTGATCCGACACCGGCTCCACGTATCGAGCGAGGTGACGTCATGAGTATTTTTAGCCACTTCCAGCAACGTTTCGAGTCCACGCGGCAGGAGGAGTACTCGCTGCAGGAATACCTCGAACTCTGCAAGCAGGACCGCAGTGCCTACGCATCGGCCGCGGAGCGTCTGTTGCTGGCAATCGGAGAACCGGAACTGCTGGATACCTCGACCAACTCGAGGCTCTCGCGGATCTTTTCCAACAAGGTGATTCGCCGCTATCCGGCCTTTGCGGACTTCCACGGGATGGAAGAATGCATCGAACAGATCGTTTCCTATTTCCGCCACGCCGCCCAAGGCCTGGAGGAGAAAAAACAAATCCTCTATCTGCTCGGCCCTGTCGGTGGCGGTAAATCGTCCCTGGCCGAGAAGCTCAAGCAACTGATCGAGAAAGTGCCCTTCTATGCCATAAAGGGTTCGCCGGTGTTCGAGTCCCCACTGGGGCTGTTCAACGCTACCGAAGACGGCGCGATTCTCGAGGAAGACTTTGGTATTCCCCGGCGCTATCTCAATACCATCATGTCGCCATGGGCTACCAAGCGCCTGGCCGAGTTCGGCGGCGACATCAGCCAGTTCCGGGTGGTCAAGCTCTACCCCTCGATCCTTAACCAGATCGCCGTGGCCAAGACCGAGCCCGGGGATGAAAACAACCAGGATATCTCTGCCCTGGTAGGTAAGGTCGATATTCGCAAACTGGAGGAATTCCCTCAGAACGACGCCGACGCCTATAGCTATTCGGGCGCGCTGTGCCGGGCCAACCAGGGCCTGATGGAATTCGTCGAGATGTTCAAGGCACCCATCAAGGTGCTGCACCCACTCCTGACTGCCACCCAGGAAGGCAACTACAACAGCACCGAAGGGCTGGGGGCGATTCCGTTCAGCGGCATCCTGCTGGCCCACTCCAACGAGTCGGAATGGCATACCTTCCGCAACAACAAGAACAACGAAGCCTTCATCGACCGGATCTACATCGTCAAGGTGCCGTACTGCCTGCGGGTGACCGATGAGATAAAAATCTACGACAAGCTGTTGTTCAACAGTTCGCTGTCCAAGGCCCATTGCGCCCCCGATACGCTGAAGATGCTGGCCCAGTTCACCGTACTGTCGCGCCTCAAGGAGCCGGAAAACTCCAACATCTATTCGAAAATGCGCGTCTACGACGGTGAAAACCTCAAGGACACCGATCCGAAGGCCAAGTCGATCCAGGAATACCGCGACAACGCGGGCGTGGACGAAGGCATGAATGGTCTTTCCACGCGTTTCGCATTCAAGATCCTGTCCAAGGTCTTCAACTTCGACCCTCACGAAATTGCCGCCAACCCGGTCCATCTGCTTTATGTACTTGAACAGCAGATCGAGCAGGAGCAGTTCCAGGCTGAAACCCGTGAGCGGTACCTGCGTTTCCTCAAGGAATACCTGGCCCCACGTTATATCGAGTTCATCGGCAAGGAGATCCAGACGGCCTACCTGGAGTCCTACAGCGAGTACGGTCAGAACATCTTCGATCGTTATGTGCTGTACGCGGATTTCTGGATCCAGGACCAGGAATACCGGGACCCGGAAACCGGCGAAATCCTCAATCGCGTGGCACTGAACGAGGAACTGGAAAAAATCGAGAAACCGGCGGGCATCAGCAATCCGAAGGATTTCCGCAACGAAATCGTCAACTTCGTGCTGCGCGCCCGGGCCAACAACAACGGCAAGAACCCGACCTGGCTCAGCTACGAGAAGCTGCGGGTGGTTATCGAGAAAAAAATGTTCTCCAACACCGAAGACCTGCTGCCAGTCATCAGCTTCAATGCCAAGGCCAGCAAGGAGGACCAGCAAAAACACAACGACTTCGTTACACGCATGGTCGAACGTGGCTACACCGACAAACAGGTGCGCCTGCTTTCCGAGTGGTACCTGCGGGTCCGTAAATCACAATAGCCAGCAACAAGCCGCAAGCGACAAGCTGCAAGAGGAAAGCGCGTGAACCCTGGAGCAGGGTTACTGCTTCTACTTGCAGCTTGCAGCTCACCACTTGAAGCTGCCCGGAGGGCACCCATGAGCTATGTGATCGACCGACGCCTGAATGGCAAGAACAAGAGCACGGTGAACCGCCAGCGTTTCCTGCGGCGTTACCGTGACCACATCAAGAAAGCCGTCGAAGAGGCGGTCAGCCGTCGTTCCATTACGGACATGGAGCATGGCGAGCAGATCAGCATCCCTGGCCGCGATATCGACGAGCCGGTGCTTCACCACGGCCGTGGCGGCAAGCAGACCGTCGTGCACCCGGGAAACAAGGAATTCACCACTGGCGAGCACATCCCGCGGCCACAGGGGGGGGGCGGCGGCAAGGGGCCCGGCAAGGCCGGCAATTCCGGCGAAGGCATGGACGAGTTCGTATTCCAGATCACCCAGGAGGAATTCCTCGAATTCATGTTCGAGGACCTGGAACTGCCGAACCTGGTCAAGCGCAACCTGACCGGTACCGACACCTTCAAGACCGTGCGCGCCGGCATCAGCAACGAGGGTAATCCGTCACGCATCAATATCATTCGCACCCTGCGTTCGGCCCATGCCCGACGCATCGCGCTGTCAGGCAGCAGCCGGGCAAAACTGCGCGAAGCCAAGGAAGAACTGGCTCGCCTGAAACGTGAAGAGCCCGACAATTTTGGCGATATTCAGGACCTGGAAGCGGAAATCGAGAAACTCAGCGCGCGTATCCATCGTGTGCCGTTCCTCGACACGTTCGACCTCAAGTACAACCTCCTGGTGAAACAACCGAACCCCAGCTCGAAGGCCGTGATGTTCTGCCTGATGGACGTTTCCGGCTCCATGACCCAGGCCACCAAGGACATCGCCAAGCGCTTCTTTATCCTGCTGTACCTGTTCCTGAAGAGGAACTACGACAAGATCGATGTGGTGTTCATCCGCCACCACACCAGCGCCAGGGAAGTCGACGAGGAAGAGTTTTTCTATTCCAGGGAAACCGGCGGCACGATCGTGTCCAGCGCGCTGAAACTGATGCAGGAGATCATGGCCGAACGTTACCCCGCCAATGAATGGAACATCTATGCGGCACAGGCGTCCGACGGCGATAACTGGAACGACGACTCGCCAATCTGTCGTGACATCCTGATCAACCAGATCATGCCGTTCGTCCAGTACTACACCTACGTGGAAATTACTCCACGCGAACACCAGGCCTTGTGGTACGAATACGAACGCATCGCCGAAGCCTTCTCCGATACATTTGCCCAACAGCAACTGGTCTCGGCCGGGGATATCTACCCGGTCTTCCGTGAACTCTTCCAGCGCAGGTTAGTGACATGACCGCCAAAAAAGAGCAGAAGCGCCAGCCCATTTCCACCGGCTCCGAATGGACATTCGAGCTGATCCAGGCCTACGACCGCGAAATAAGCCGTATCGCGGACCGCTACGCCCTGGACACCTACCCGAACCAGATCGAAGTGATCACCGCCGAGCAGATGATGGACGCCTATGCATCCGTAGGGATGCCACTGGGCTACCACCATTGGTCCTACGGCAAGCATTTCCTCAGCACGGAAAAATCCTACAGTCGCGGCCAGATGGGGCTGGCCTATGAGATCGTGATCAACTCCGATCCCTGCATCGCCTACCTGATGGAAGAAAACACCATCTGTATGCAGGCGCTGGTGGTGGCGCATGCCTGCTATGGCCACAACAGCTTCTTCAAGGGCAACTATCTGTTCCGCACCTGGACCGACGCCAGCTCGATCATCGATTACCTGGTGTTCGCCAAGCAGTACATCATGCAGTGCGAGGAACGCCACGGCATTGATGCGGTGGAGGACCTGCTGGATTCCTGCCACGCCCTGATGAACTATGGTGTGGACCGCTACAAGCGGCCTTATCCGATTTCCGCGGAGGAAGAGCGCCGACGCCAGAAGGACCGTGAAGAACACCTGCAAAAGCAGATCAACGATCTTTGGCGGACCATTCCCAAAGGCGCGGACAAGTACAGCGAGAAAGACAACGCGCGGTTCCCTGCCGAGCCCCAGGAGAACATCCTTTACTTCATCGAGAAACACGCGCCGCTGCTGGAACCCTGGCAGCGTGAAATCGTACGCATCGTGCGCAAGATCGCCCAGTATTTCTACCCTCAGCGCCAGACCCAGGTGATGAACGAGGGTTGGGCAACATTCTGGCACTACACGTTGATGAACGACCTGTACGACGAAGGCCTGGTCACCGATGGCTTCATGATGGAGTTCCTGACCTCCCATACCAGCGTGGTGTTCCAGCCAGGCTTCGATAGCCCCTACTACAGCGGTATCAACCCTTATGCCCTGGGCTTTGCCATGTACCGCGACATTCGGCGCATGTGTGAAGACCCTACCGAAGAGGATCGCCGCTGGTTTCCGGAAATTGCCGGCTCGGACTGGCTTTCCACGATCAAATTCGCCATGAGCAGCTTCAAGGACGAGAGTTTCATCCTGCAGTACCTTTCGCCCAAGGTGATCCGCGACCTCAAGCTGTTCAGCATCATGGACGATGATCAGAAAGACGACCTGCTGGTGCCCGCCATCCACGACGAGAGCGGTTACCGGGTCATTCGTGAAACCCTGGCGGCGCAATACAATCTCGGCAATCGCGAGCCCAACGTGCAGATCTACAGCATCGACCGTCGTGGTGATCGTTCCCTGACCCTGCGTCACCAGCAGCACAACCGCAAACCGCTGGGCGACTCCACCGACGAGGTCCTCAAGCACCTGCATCGGCTTTGGGGGTTCGACATCCACCTGGAAACCCTGCAGGGCGACCAGGTGATGAAAACCCACCATGTGCCGCCGCGCGGCGAACAAGGCGAAGGAGATTATGGGCGCCTGGACTTGGCCGTCATTCATCTTTGATAGCGTTTTCGCCTCCGAAGGGCCGCCTTAAAGGTTTATCCTGTCGGCCCAACGGAGGTTTTTTATGCAGATCTACAAAGTCGGCGGCGCTGTTCGTGATCGGCTGCTCGGCATCCCAGTCACCGATATCGACCGGGTGGTCGTGGGTGCCACCGCCGAGGAAATGCTGGCCAAGGGATTCCGTCCCGTAGGGGCTGATTTTCCGGTATTCCTCGACCCGAAGACCGGCGAGGAATATGCCCTCGCCCGCACGGAACGCAAGAGCGGCAGGGGTTATGGCGGCTTCGTGTTCCATGCCAGCCCCGAAGTGACGCTCGAAGAAGACCTGATCCGCAGGGACCTGACAATCAACGCCATGGCCGAAGACGACCACGGCAATCTCACCGATCCCTACCACGGCCAGCGCGATCTCGAAGCTCGCCTGCTGCGTCACGTTTCCCCGGCGTTTGCCGAGGATCCGCTGCGGGTTCTGCGAGTTGCCCGCTTTGCCGCACGTTATGCCCCGCTGGGTTTCAAAGTGGCGGACGAAACCCTCGTGTTGATGCGCAAGCTCAGTGAGTCTGGCGAGCTGGAAGCTTTGACTGCCGAACGCAGCTGGAAAGAAATCTCCCGCGCCCTGATGGAAGATCAGCCACAAGTGTTTATCCAGGTACTGCGCGACTGCGATGCCCTCAAGGTATTGATGCCCGAGGTCAATGCGCTGTTCGGGGTCCCGCAGCCTGAAGCCCATCATCCGGAAATCGACAGCGGCGTCCATACCTTGAGCGTGCTGGAACAGTCGGCGCTGCACAAACAGCCACTGACGGTCCGCTGGGCGTGCCTGTTGCATGACCTCGGCAAAGGTCTGACACCCGAGCATGAATGGCCAAGGCACATCGCCCACGAGCACAAGGGCCTGAAGCTGATCAAAGCAGTCAACGAACGCTTCAAGGCGCCCCGTGACTGCCAGGAACTGGCACTGCTGGTGGGTCAGTACCACACCCATGGACATCGCGCGCTGGAGCTCAGGGCAACCACTTTGCTTGAGCTGCTGCAGAGCTTTGATGTGTACCGGCGCCCCCAGCGTTTCGAGGAGTTCATTGCCGCATGCGAGATGGATGCGCGAGGGCGCAAGGGACTTGAGGAACGAAGTTACCCACAGGCTGATTACCTGCGGGGAGCTGCATCAGCGGCCCGCGGCGTGGCGGTGCAGCCGTTGCTGGAGAAGGGTTTCAAGGGGCCGGAACTGGGTGAAGCGATCAAGCGAGAGCGCCTCAGGGCGTTGAAAGCCTACAAGGAGGCGGCGAGCTGACGAAATGATCTCCGTTGAGGTCTTCGCTGAATATCCTGCCGTCTTCGCGAGCAGGCTCGCTCCCACATTGGCGCTCGTTGGAGCACAATTATGTCCACTGAATTTCCAAGGTGGGAGCGAGCCTGCTCGCGATGACGGCAGGCGCGTCACAGCAGATCTGGTGGCGTAAGCGACTGACCTCGCCACTCAAAAGCCACCGGCGCCAGCACCTGATCAATCTGTGCTTCTTTCCACAACGTGGAAAAGCTCTTGCCCACGCCCGGATGAATCCGGTCCGGCGCAATCAATGACAAAGGCCACAAGACAAAAGCATTCTTGAGAATTTCCGCGCGCGGTAGGACCAACCCATCGAAGTTGCCGACCTGCTCGCCATACAGCAGCACGTCGATATCCAGCGGCAAACCCTTGCGGTCCGGCGCGTAGCGGCCATTATCGGCCTCGATGAACTTGAGGCGGCGGTCCAGTTCCATCAGTGGAAGGTCGGTGAACGCCGACACGACGAAATTGAAGAACGGCCCGCTCTTGATACCCACCGGCTGACTTTCGAACACGGCCGAACAGCGCATATCCACCAGGAAACCGGCCAGAGCCTCAAGCCCCGCGCGCAAATGGATTTCACGTTCGATATTGCTGCCGAGCCCGAGAAAAACCTGAGTCAGCGACATCCGCGCTCGATCTCCACGCCAACGCCGGTAGCGGCCGGCACGGCCCCTGGCTTGGTCACTTTCAGGCGCAGCCAGGTGATCTTGAACTCATCCATGAGCTCTTGGGCCAGTCGCTCGGCAAAGGTTTCGACCAATTGGAACTGCGCCTGCTCGGCAAATGCCTGGATGCGGGCCGATACGCTGGCGTAGTCGAGGGCCAGGCTCAGGTCGTCGCCCGCAGCCGCCGGACGATTATCCCAGGCAAAACTCAGATCAAGCCGCAGGCACTGTCGGATGCCTCGCTCCCAGTCGTAGGCACCAATCACCGTGTCGACTTCCAGGCCTTCGATAAACACTCTGTCCAAGCTCTCTTCTCCGCAGCACGACAAGGGCGCGTTGCGCCGTTAGAATCAGGGGCTTCCTCGCCCGGAATAGCTAGCATGTTTTGGTCATTGGCGATCCTCGCCTACCTGCTCGGCTCACTGTCCTTTGCCATTTTGCTCAGCCGCCTGACCGGTCGCCCGGATCCGCGAATGAGTGGCTCAGGCAATGCCGGCGCCACCAACATGCTGCGCCTGGCCGGACGCAAGCTTGCCGTCCTGACCCTGCTTGGCGACCTTTGCAAAGGCCTCGTGCCGGTTCTGCTCGCCAGCCTCGCAGGGCTTTCGTTGCAGCAACAGGCCTGGGTCGGCGTCTGCGCGGTCATCGGCCATCTGTTCCCACTGTACTTCCGCTTTCGCGGCGGCAAGGGTGTCGCCACCGCCGCCGGCATGCTGCTAGGCCTGTATCCGCCTGCCGCCCTGCTTGCCGTGTGCGCCTGGCTGCTGACCTTCTACCTGACCCGCACCAGCTCCCTGGCCGCATTGATCGCCACACCACTGACCCTGCCTTTGCTGGCCTGGCAGGAACCGGCGGCGTTGCTGCCGATGACAACACTCGTTGCGCTGATCGTCTGGCGCCACCGGGGCAATCTACGCGACCTGTTCGCCGGGCGCGAACGGCATTTCTGATAACGCCTCACAGCGGTGAAAGTTGCTCCATGGGCCAGCGCGCCTGCACGCTGATCGCCAGGCTTTCCTGCTGCCCCGCTTGCAGGCGCTGGCAACCGGCAAAAGCAATCATCGCGCCGTTATCTGTACAGAACTCCGGCCGAGCGTAGTAAACGTCGCCCTTCATATCGCCGAGCATTTTCTCCAGGGACACCCGCAAGGCTTTGTTCGCGCTCACCCCACCGGCAATCACCAGGCGCTTGAGCCCAGCCTGTTTCAGGGCGCGCTTGCACTTGATCGTCAAAGTCTCCACCACGGCCTGCTGGAACGCCAGGGAGATGTCGCAACGGGCTTGCTCACTGTCGTCCCCGGCATTGACGCATTGTTGCCAAGTATTCAGTGCGAAGGTTTTCAGGCCACTGAAGCTGAAATCCAGTCCAGGCCGGTCACACATCGGACGCGGGAATACGAAACGTCCTTCAATGCCTTGAGTGGCAAGTCGTGCGATTTCCGGTCCGCCAGGATAATTGAGCCCCATCATCTTGGCGGTTTTATCAAAAGCCTCGCCAGCGGCGTCGTCGAGCGACTCGCCCATGAGTTGGTATTGGCCGATTCCATCGACCCGCACGAGCTGCGTATGGCCTCCGGATACCAACAAAGCGACGAACGGAAACTCCGGCGGCTGCGGCTCCAGCATCGGCGCCAGCAAGTGGCCCTCCATGTGGTGTACACCCAAGGCCGGAATGCCCCAGGCAAAGGCCAGCGCCTGGGCACAAGACGCACCGACCAACAGGGCGCCCACCAGACCCGGTCCGGCCGTGTAGGCGATAGCGTCGATCTCGGTCGGCACGCAGCCGCCTTCGGCCAGGACCTGGCGGATCAAGGGCAGCATGCGCTTGACGTGATCGCGTGACGCAAGCTCCGGCACCACGCCGCCGTACGCGCGGTGCAGGTCGATCTGGCTGAACAGCGCGTCGGCCAGCAGGCCACGTTCACTGTCGTAGAGGGCGACGCCGGTTTCGTCGCAGGACGTTTCTAATCCCAGTACTAGCATGGGTTGCGCCTTGTAGAGGCTGAATTCGAAGGCGCGCATAATAGTCGTCGCGTTGTGCCCCGACCAGCGGTTTTCGATCAGAGGCTTTGCATTCCGAGCGTTGAGGGGTTAACATCCGCAACCCTTAAAAACCGACGTCTTCAAGTGCTCTTTTGCCGCGAGGATGTTGACCCCGGTAATGAATGAAGGTAGCTCTGGATGCCAGCCGTCAAAGTAAAAGAGAACGAACCCTTCGACGTAGCTCTGCGTCGTTTCAAGCGCTCCTGCGAAAAAGCCGGTGTTCTGGCTGAAGTTCGTAGCCGCGAATTCTACGAGAAGCCGACTTCCGAGCGTAAGCGCAAAGCAGCAGCCGCTGTTAAGCGTCACGCCAAGAAAGTTCAGCGCGAACAGCGCCGCGCCGTACGTCTGTACTAATACACAGACGCCCGTCGCAAGCTTCTTGCCAAGCCCGGCCTCCAAGCCGGGCTTATGGCATTTGCGGAACAACGCTTGATGCTTCACCGTCAAAGTCGCAGACGCGACCAAGACGATCTGCTTTATCGCGTCAGACCTGGCTCTTTTGCCAGCGGTGCACGTCTCTTCTGACGAGCCTTCCAAGGCTACTGACGAGCACACCCTGATTCCTCTAACGACGATCAGCCCAAGGCACCTGCTGCGTGCCCACTGCATGAGCTATCCGAGGCCTGACCGGCCGTGACCGGACTCAGCGCAACACATTTCGTACAGTCGAATACTGATAGCCATTAACGTCAGTGGATAATCGGCAGATACACTTCCCGACAGCAATGATGCAGACGACCCGGTCGAGCCACCATTTTCCGTGCCTCAGGACCAGGAACCGACTCCGCGGCTGACTTTGGGCCCCTATTTCGCGCAGTGATGATGAGAACGCCATGGCCGGGCTAATTCCCCAGAGCTTTATTGACGACCTCCTGAACCGCACCGACATCGTCGACGTGGTCAGCTCTCGCCTGCAAATGAAGAAAGCGGGCAAGAACTACACAGCCTGCTGCCCGTTTCACAAAGAAAAAACCCCCTCCTTCAGCGTCAGCCCCGACAAGCAGTTCTACTATTGCTTCGGCTGCGGCGCTGGCGGCAATGCCCTCGGCTTCATCATGGACCACGACAACCTGGATTTCCCCCAGGCCGTCGAGGAACTGGCAAAAGCCGCCGGCATGGAAATTCCTCGCGAGGAAAGCGGACGCCAACACAAGCCTCGCCAACCCACCGATTCGCCGCTGTATCCGCTGCTCACGGCAGCAGCCGACTTTTATCGCCAGGCACTTAAAAGCCATCCGGCCCGCAAGGCGGCGGTGGATTATCTCAAGGGCCGCGGCCTGACCGGTGAGATTGCTCGCGACTTCGGCCTGGGCTTCGCCCCGCCGGGCTGGGACAACCTGTACAAGCATCTGAGCAGCGATACGCTGCAGCAACGCGCCATGATCGACGCCGGCCTGTTGATCGAGAACGCCGAGACGGGCAAGCGCTACGACCGCTTCCGTGACCGGGTGATGTTCCCGATTCGCGATACCCGCGGGCGGATCATCGCCTTTGGCGGCCGGGTGCTGGGGGACGACAAGCCCAAGTACCTGAACTCCCCGGAGACCCCGGTTTTCCATAAGGGCCAGGAACTCTACGGCCTGTACGAGGCGCGCAAGAACAATCGCAACCTCGATGAAATCATCGTTGTCGAAGGCTACATGGACGTCATCGCCCTGGCCCAGCAAGGCTTGCGCAACGCAGTTGCGACCCTGGGCACGGCCACCAGCGAAGAACACATGAAGCGCCTGTTCCGCGTCGTTCCGAGCGTGCTGTTCTGCTTCGACGGCGACCAGGCCGGACGCAACGCCGCCTGGCGCGCGCTTGAGGCGACGCTGCCCTGCCTGCAGGACGGGCGGCGCGCACGTTTTCTGTTCCTGCCCGAGGGCGAGGACCCGGACACCCTGGTGCGCTCCGAGGGCACCGATGCGTTCCGTGCGCGGATCAACCAGCACGCACAGCCGCTGGCCGACTATTTTTTCCAGCAACTGACCGAAGAAGCCGACCCGCGCTCCCTCGAAGGCAAGGCCCATATGGCCACGCTCGCGGCACCGCTGATCGACAAGGTGCCCGGCGCCAACCTGCGGACCTTGATGCGCCAGCGCCTGACCGAAATCACCGGATTGAACAGCGAAGCGGTGAGTCAGCTGGCCCACAACGCTCCTCAGGAGGCACCGCCGGCTTATGACCCGGGCATCGACTACGACGCGATACCCGACTTCGCCGACTATCATCAAACCCAGCAGGACTACGCGCCGCAGCAGGAATGGACACCGAAGAAACCCGGTGCCGGCGGCAAGAAATGGGACAAGAAACCCTGGGACAAGAACGGCAAGCGCGGCGATCGCGACCAGCCACGTGCCCCGCGCGTGCCGGCCGCCGTCGAACCACCAACACTGGCTGCCCTGCGCACCCTGCTGCACCACCCGCAATTGGCTGAAAAGGTAGAGGATGCAGGGCACTTCGCCGCCGAGGACCACAGCAATACACAATTGCTGGTCGCGCTCCTTGAAGCTGTGCAGAAGAACCCCAAGCTAAACTCATTCCAGTTGATCGCGCGGTGGCACGGCACCGAGCAGGGGCGCCTTTTGAAGGCATTGGCCGAGAAGGAATGGCTGATAGAGGGAGATAACCTTGAACAACAGTTTTTCGACACCATTACTAGCTTGTCCGCCCGCCAACGCGAGCGAAACCTGGAACAACTTCTGCGCAAAGCTCGCCAGAGCGAGTTGACCAGCGAAGAGAAAAACCAATTGCGTGACTTACTCAGCCGCAATGTTTGCGCATCAAACCCGACCTCAACTGGCGCGTGAGGTCACAGCTCAGGTATAATCCTCGGCTTGTTTTTTGCCCGCCAAGACCTTCAGTGGATAGGGTGTTATGTCCGGAAAAGCGCAACAGCAGTCTCGTATCAAAGAGTTGATCCTATTGGGTCGTGAGCAGGGCTACCTGACTTACGCGGAGGTCAACGACCACCTGCCGGAGGATATTTCAGATCCGGAACAGGTGGAAGACATCATCCGCATGATCAACGACATGGGGATCAACGTATTCGAGGTTGCTCCAGATAAGGATGCCCTTATGCTGGCCGACGCCGATACCGACGAGGCGGCCGCTGAAGAAGCGGCCGCAGCGTTGGCAGCGGTCGAGACCGACATTGGTCGCACCACCGACCCCGTGCGCATGTACATGCGTGAGATGGGTACGGTAGAGCTCCTCACGCGTGAAGGCGAAATTGAAATCGCCAAGCGTATTGAAGAAGGCATCCGTGAAGTGATGGGCGCAATCGCGCACTTCCCTGGCACGGTCGACCATATTCTCTCCGAATACACCCGCGTCACTACCGAAGGTGGGCGCCTGTCCGACGTCCTGAGCGGTTACATCGACCCGGACGACGGCATCGCGCCGCCTGCCGCCGAGGTACCACCGCTGGTCGATCCGAAAGCCGTCAAGGCCGACGATGAGACCGACGATGACGACGCCGAAGCCAGCGACGACGAAGAAGAAGCCGAAAGCGGTCCGGACCCGGTCATCGCTGCCCAGCGTTTTGGCGCCGTGGCCGACCAGATGGAGATCACCCGCAAGGCACTGAAAAAGCACGGTCGCAACAACAAGCAGGCGATTGCCGAACTGTTGGCGCTGGCCGAGCTGTTCATGCCGATCAAGCTGGTGCCCAAGCAGTTCGAAGGCCTGGTCGAGCGTGTTCGCAGTGCCCTGGATCGTCTGCGTCAGCAAGAGCGCGCGATCATGCAACTGTGTGTGCGTGACGCCCGCATGCCGCGTGCAGATTTCCTGCGCCAGTTCCCTGGCCATGAAGTCGACGAAAGCTGGACCGATGCACTGGCCAAAGGCAAGAGTAAATACGCCGAAGCGATTGCCCGCCTGCAACCGGACATCATTCGTTGCCAGCAGAAGCTGAGCGCGCTGGAGGCCGAGACTGGCCTGAGCATCGCTGAAATCAAGGACATCAACCGTCGCATGTCGATCGGCGAGGCCAAGGCCCGTCGCGCGAAGAAAGAGATGGTCGAAGCGAACTTGCGTCTGGTGATCTCGATCGCCAAGAAGTACACCAACCGTGGCCTGCAATTCCTCGATCTGATCCAGGAAGGCAACATCGGCCTGATGAAGGCGGTGGACAAGTTCGAATACCGTCGCGGCTACAAGTTCTCGACTTATGCCACCTGGTGGATTCGTCAGGCGATCACTCGCTCGATCGCCGACCAGGCCCGCACCATCCGTATCCCGGTGCACATGATCGAGACGATCAACAAGCTCAACCGTATTTCCCGGCAGATGTTGCAGGAAATGGGTCGCGAACCGACGCCGGAAGAGCTGGGCGAACGCATGGAAATGCCTGAGGACAAGATCCGCAAGGTATTGAAGATCGCCAAAGAGCCGATCTCCATGGAAACCCCGATCGGTGATGACGAAGACTCCCATCTGGGTGACTTCATCGAAGACTCCACCATGCAGTCGCCGATTGATGTCGCCACCGTTGAGAGCCTCAAGGAAGCGACTCGCGAAGTCCTTTCCGGCCTCACTGCCCGTGAAGCCAAGGTACTGCGGATGCGCTTCGGCATCGACATGAATACCGACCACACCCTCGAGGAAGTCGGTAAGCAGTTCGATGTGACGCGTGAACGGATTCGTCAGATCGAAGCCAAGGCGTTGCGCAAACTGCGCCACCCGACGCGAAGCGAGCACCTGCGTTCGTTCCTCGACGAGTGACCTTCAAACCCCCGGCCCTGCCGGGGGTTTTGTTATGCGCAGATAACTCTTCCTTCTTGCTCCCCCGCCCTGTTGTCCGTCTACACTCGAATCATCCTTTCCCAGCCATGACGAGACCGTGATGCCCAGACTGACGGCCGTGCTTTTGCTGTCACTGATGACCTGGACCGCAACGGCCGGCGCGTTGACGCTCACGGAGGAAGAACGCCGCTGGCTCAAGGACCATCCCGACCTGCGCCTGGGTGTCGATGCGTCATGGCCACCGTTCGAATTTCGCGACGACAATGGCCGCTACCAAGGCTTGGCCGCCGACTATGTCGACATCATCCGCGAGAAACTGGCCGTCACGCTCACCCCCATCGAACCCGTCAGTTGGACGGAGGTGCTGGAACAGGTCGTGCAGGGCAAGATCGACCTTCTACCGGGCATCATGTCCACCCCCGAACGCCAGAACTACCTGTCATTCACCCGCCCCTACCTCGATTTTCCGATTGTCATCCTGGCCCATAAAGGCGGGCCCCGACCCCATAAGCTCGAAGACCTTTACGGCCTGAAAATCGCCGTGGTGGAGAACTATGCTCCCCACGAACTGCTGCGCAACCACCACCCCGACCTGAACCTGGTCGCGCTGCCCAACGTCAGTTCGGCGCTGCAGGCCTTGGCGACCGATGAAGTCGATGCGGTGGTGGGCGATCTTGCTTCCAGCGTGTGGAGCTTGCGCCAGCTCAAGCTTGACGGGCTCTACGTCAGCGGAGAAACGCCTTATCGCTATCAGTTGGCGATGGCCGTCCCACGGGAAAACAAGATATTGGTGGGCATCCTCGACAAGGTCCTGGCGGACATGACGCCGATGGAGATCAGCGAAATCCAGGAAAAATGGGTTGGCAACGTGCGGGACTATCGCCAGCTCTGGTCAGACCTGCTGCTTTACGGCCTGCCCGGGCTGCTGCTGTTGATCGCCATCCTGGCAGTGGTGATTCGCATCAACCGTCGCCTGAGTTCGGAAATAGCCCGACGCGTCGACCTGGAACAGGAGTTGCGCAGCAGCGAATACCATTATCGCGGGCTGGTAGAGAGCCTTTCGGCGATTGCCTGGGAAGCCAGGGTCAGCGACTTCACCTACAGCTATGTATCGCCTCATGCCGAAGAATTGCTCGGCTACCCCCTCGCCCATTGGCTCATCCCCGGGTTCTGGCGCAACATCATTCACCCGGCGGACCTGATCCGCGCGCAGACTTATTGCGATCACGAAGTCCTTGCCGGCCGCGATCACTGCATCGATTACCGGGTGATCACCGCCGACGGTCGTTGCCTGTGGGTGCGGGACATCGTCAGCCTGATCAAGCATGGCCATGAGCCGTTGATGCGCGGACTGATGATCGACATCAGCGAAGCAAAGCACACCGAGGAAGCGCTGCGCCTTTCCGAACAGAAGTTCGGCTCGGTGTTTCGCCAGTGCCCGGACATCCTGGTGATTGCGCGCCTGCTGGACGGTTGCCTGCTGGAGGTCAATAAAGCCTTCGAAGAGCAGATTGGCCTCAGCGCCGCAGAGGTGGTCGGCAAAAGCGCTACCGACCTGGACATCTGGGGCATACAGGGCGTCGGCCCGAGCTTGCTCCAGCGGTTGCAGGCCGGGAGCATTCGCAATCTGGAAATGCCTTTCCAACGCAGCAACGGCGAAGTGTTCACCGGGCTGATATCGGCCGAACCCTTTGATCTGGACACCACCCCAGCCCTGGTCGTGGTGGTGCGCGACATCAGCCAGCTCAAGGAGACCCAGCAACAATTGCAGACCTCCGAAGAAAAGTTCGCCAAGGCTTTTCATGCCTCGCCCGACGGCTTGCTGCTATCCCGGCAGAGCGATGGTTTGCTGATTGAAGTCAACGACGGTTTCAGCCGCATTACCGGTTTCAACAGCGCCCTATCGGTTGATCGCTCCACCCTCGACCTCGGGATATGGGTCAACCTCGATGAACGCAAACAAATGCTCGACCTGCTGCAGCGGGACGGTTTCGTAAAGGATTTCAGCTGCCATATCCGCCGCAACGACGGGCAGATACGGCTCTGCGAGGTGTCGAGTCGTCCGCTGCCCATCGGCAACGAGGACTGCATGCTGACCATCGCCCGGGACATCACCGAACGCCACTTCATGCAGGAGAAACTGCAGCAGGCGGCCACCGTATTCGAAAGCACCGCCGAAGGCGTACTGATCACCGATACGCAACAGCACATCAGCGCCGTGAACCGGGCCTTTACCGAAATCACCGGCTATAGCGAAACCGAAGCGCTGGGCCATACGCCTCGGCTGCTGGCCTCCGGGCTGCACGACAGCGCGTTTTATGCCGCGATGTGGCATCAGTTGACGGCGGAGGGCCACTGGCAGGGTGAGATCTCCAATCGACGCAAGAATGGCGAGCTGTATCCCAGCTGGCTGACCATTAGCGCCGTGCGCAACCAGGAACAGCAGACCACCCATTTCGTCGCGGTTTTTGCCGACATTTCAAGCCTCAAACACGCCCAGGCCCGACTCGATTACCAGGCGCATCACGACCCGCTCACGGGCCTGCCGAATCGCACCCTGTTCGAAAGCCGGCTGCTCTCAGCGCTCAACAGTCAGCAAGAAAATGGCGGCCAGGGCGCGGTACTGTTCCTCGACCTGGACCGCTTCAAGCACATCAACGACAGCCTCGGGCACCCGGTCGGCGATCTGCTGCTCAAGGGCATTGCCGTGCGCCTGCGCGAGCAACTGCGTGATATCGACACCGTGGCGCGCCTGGGCGGTGACGAATTCATTATCCTGCTGCCCGGCCTGCAGCAGCCCAGCGATGCCGAGCACATCGCGCAAAAGCTGTTGAACTGTTTCTGCGCGCCGTTCCAGGCCGGCGAGCATGAGTTTTTCATCAGCGCCAGCATCGGCACCAGTCTCTATCCGCAGGATGGCTGCGATGTCGCCACGCTGGTCAAGAACGCCGACGCGGCGATGTACCGCTCCAAAGCCAAGGGCCGCAACCGGGTGGAAAGCTACACCCGTGACCTCACCGCCCAGGCCAGCGAGCGCGTGGCATTGGAGCACGAGCTGCGCCGGGCGATCGAGCGCAACGAGCTGTCGTTGTCTTTCCAACCAAAAATCAGCCTCATCGACAACCGGCTGGTGGGCGCCGAGGCACTGATTCGCTGGACCCATCCGACCTTTGGCGACGTACCGCCGGAGCATTTCATTCCCCTGGCCGAAGAAAACGGCATGATCCTGCAGATCGGCGATTGGGTACTGGAAAACGCCTGCCGGCAACTGCACGCATGGAACAGCTGTCACGAAAGCCTCGGGCCACTGTCGGTCAACCTGGCCGGCGCCCAATTGCGCCAACCCAACCTGCTGGGTCGGATTGAACAGTTGCTGCGGGAAAACCACCTTGAGCCTGGTTTGTTGCAACTGGAGATTACCGAAAATTTCATCATGAGCCAGGCCGAAGAGGCCCTGACGGTACTGCATCAACTGAAAAAACTCGGCGTGCAACTGGCCATCGACGACTTCGGCACCGGCTATTCCTCGCTGAGCTACCTCAAACGCCTGCCGCTGGACATCCTGAAAATCGACCAATCCTTCGTCCGCGGCCTGCCCGATGACCCCCACGATGTGGCCATCGTGCGGGCAATCATCGCCCTGGGCCGGAGCATGCAGTTCAGCATCATCGCCGAGGGCGTCGAAACCCTCGCCCAACAGCAATTTCTCGCCGAGGAAGGCTGCGAGCAGATCCAGGGCTACATCGTCAGCCTGCCCCTGTGCGCCGAAGAATTTGCCGCGACGTTTCTGCATGTGACCGTATCGGATTTTTCGGATAGCACAGCCGAGAAACCGTCGCTATAATCCGCGGCCTACTGAGGGCCTATAGCTCAGTTGGTTAGAGCAGAGGACTCATAATCCTTTGGTCCACGGTTCGAGTCCGTGTGGGCCCACCAAATTGAAAGCCGCGCATTGCGCGGCTTTTGTGTTTTTTGCAGCAGCGCTGCACCCTATCCAAAGGTTCTCAAGAACGGCTCCGCACACTGCCTGATCGCCGCGACCACATGTGGGGCCTGCTCACAAAGCTCGGTTGAACGAGCCACTACTCGTTCCAGCGCTCGCAGTTGCAAGCGGATTACTTCTTCTGGCTGAGCAACATCACACACCTGAGCAAAGTCCAGCAGCCCCTGTCGAGAACCGAATAGCCTCGTGTTCGGACACAAGAATCTTAGGCTGCACGCCCGAAATCCCGGCCCGCAGGATATAGCGATCAACAAGCTCGGTAAAAATATCCTCGGCACCGTCCCACGCCAGGATTTCTTCCAGCTTTTCTCCTGGGAATTGTTGACGCTGCAATAACGCATCGACGTCGGCGGAACTCACTGCTACTCGCCCGATGGGTGAACTGCTTCCCGACAACGCAAGAAGCAGCATGGGATCGACGTCAGCTACCTTGGCCAGGCGGTTGCGCAACTGCTCTAAGACGTACCCTTCGGGCAGATTCATTTGAAAGATCGGGTGCAGATCTCGATGACGATACTCATCCAGGCGCACAGGCATGAGCAGGCTTATAGCAGCCTGGGGATTCGCCTCGTCGTGATAACGGAACCGGTAATCCCCGGCACCGCCAACGATTCTTCCGCTGGCACCTTCAGGGTTGCCACCTGCAACACAGCTGCCATCAGTCGAATATCCCTTCAATTTCATCCAGTGTCGGCATTGCGGCCGCTGTCACGGCCAGCTCGCAATCCAGTGCTCCCAGTACTCGTGCGTAAGCAGCCATGCTTACCGACACGTCACCCTTCTCGATGGCAATAACCTTTTGCCGGGGGATGCCGGCCAAGGCAGCCAGATTCGCTTGGGTCAGCCCGCGATTTGAACGGCATTGCCTTATCTGTATGCCAAGGCGGGCAGTAATGAGCAAATAATCCATGTTTCGTATACGCGACAAAATGATTGAGATGTAACGTATACCCAACACGCCAAATAATCAAAGAATGAGCAGCGGGTCTTTGTCTTTTTTAACGTCTGCTCACTTACAATCAGATTTCCAATACCCCGCCGAGACGCCCATCATCGCCAGCCCCAGCCTTCCCCGCCTGTTCCTCGAACTCTTCTGGCAGCTCGGCATCCTGGTGGTGCCAGCCTTTTTCGTCACGATACTGCCGCCGCCGCTGGCCTTGCTGGCGGTGGTATTGCTTGGTTTGCTGATGGGTCTTGCCGCACGACTGGGCTTCTCGGCGGTGGGTCGGGGCATTGCCAGGCTGACTGTCGGCGCGGTGTTTGGCCTGGGTTTCAGTCTGGGGCGGGCACTGCCTGAGTGGTGGGGCATTCTGGTGGCGATCGCCAGCATCGTTGGCGGGCTCGCCTGTGTGAGCAAGTGGGAGCGCCGCCTTGGGTTGGCGCCGGTCTCCTCTGCGGGCCAAGGGCCGAGTGCCTGGGGCACAAACGAGCCGCTGCTGACGCCCGAGGGCGAGCCGATCCGGGTGTTCAACCACAGCGAAATTGCCATGGGCGGCCCCGTTCATTGCGATTATCTGTTCCCTGATGGCGTGCTCTTGCAAGGCCTTGGCTCCTCGGCGGTGTTCTCCAGCGACGGTCGCTATTTCGCCGCGCCGGTACCGTCCCGCCAGGAATGGGGGCTGGTCGTGCTCGACCGGCAGCAACGCAAGCTGTACCGCTGTGCCGAAAGCGAGTTCTGGGAGCTGGACGCCCTGGACCTCGATCAACTGAGCGGCCGCCATAGCCCCTTGGTCGACAACAGCGTTCGTCAGGCCCGACTGGATGAACTGTTGCAGGCCGCCGAAGTAGCCGACCTGACCCCGTTTGCGGACCTTTGGCTTGCGCCTGGCTGGAATCCGGACAGTGTTGCGCGCAGCTTCGAACGGGCTTCCATTGATGGCGGGCAAATCCTGCAGGGCGACATCTTGTTGCCCAAGACCTTTCGCGATCTGGCCCAGCCATTGGAGCCGCTGTATTCGCCGCGCTACGCCATCAGCCTCAATGGTCAACCATCGGGCCTGGTCATGGCAGCCGATGCGCCACTGGTCTGGAGCGGCGATAACCGCGCCCTGGTCTGTCTGGCCCGGGAGCAGGCCAACGAGGCGGATGGCAATCAGTACTGGTTGTGGCAAGCGGATCATGGCTGGCGCGCCCTGCCCTCGCCGTGGGTGAAGAGCGACGCGGAGCCGTCCTTTTATTGGCACGAATTATTGAGCCTTGATGCAGGCCATGTCCGTATCGGCTCGTATCTCGATTATCCGCGACCAGGCGCCGGCCGTTATGGCTACGGCCTGGAGAGTATCCACGGCGATACCGAAACCCAAGTGGGTCATGACGCTCAAGGTCGCGTGCAGGTCGGTGAGTTCAAGCTGACCCGCATGGCGATCATGCTGCCGCTGGACAGCACGGGGCGGCGAGGCGACTCGTTTATCGAGACGCAACCGTTGCAGGGCGACGTACGCGCTGTCCTGACCTGGCTCGGTGACAATCGCCAAGGCCTGGGTGGCTATCGCTGCCGGATCGGCGACTGGTCGTTGCCGGGGGCTTGGCTGCTGGACCATCGGGTTTCCGATTGTGGACGCTATCTGGCGCTGCTGCCGTTTGAAAACTCAACGACCGTCACCGGCCATGCGGTGGTTGCCGATGTGCGGGAGCACCGCCTGCTGGAAGGGCCGCCCATGTGGGTGGAACGGATACTGGATTTCCGCGATGGCCGGTTGAATCTGGCAGTGATCCAGGGCCGTCTTGATCAAGACAGGGAAAGCAGCCCGTTGCAACGTTTCAACATCGCCGCGCCAGAGGTTGGCGGCGACGCGTCGTTCTTCCGTCCCAACGAGCAATCCCGGCTGTTCTACAACACTGTGCAGTTGCAGCCGACAGACTCGCAGCTCAAAGCCGTCCCGCCTTGGCGTCTGGTGGACTGCCCGCAAGCGGCCACTGCCGAGGGGGATTTCATCCAGCCCGCGCGGAATGATCAGGATGCCGCCTGGCTGTTCGGCAGTGAGACGGAATACTCCGACAGCTGGGTGCGTACCGGTACGCCCCGTCTCGGCGGACACTTGCTGACCGCCTCAGGCTGCGCGTTGGTTGATCTGGCGCCCTCGATGATCTGGTCGGCGGACAGCCGCTACCTGGCCCTGACCTGCATGGCGACCGATGTCGAGGAACTGTGTGGAAGTTACCGCGGCTGGCAACTGCTGCTTCTTGATGTCCAGGCGCACACGCTGCGCATACAGCCGAAATGGCTGGGCTATCGACCATTGTTTGAAAGCTTCGAGGAAGGGCAGCTACGGTTACGCAGCTTCCAGCACGACTGGGAGACCGAAGCCAACGAGGATCAGGGTTCGGTGCAGTCGTTCTCACTGGACGCTCTGCTGCAGTTGCCCATTGAGCAACTGATCTGCCAGGAAGGTGTCTGCCTCAGGCCTTCCCAAGCGCACTTGGCAGCCGCCTGGCGGCAGCTGGCTTTACCTGCCAGTGGCTATTTCGAGCGAGGGAACCTGTAACATGCCCGCCATTGATGCCCGCGCCGGAGCCAACCTTGACTGAGATCCGCCCTCCCGTCCTCGACGAAATCGACCGCCAGTTGATCGCAGCCCTGCAAATCAACGCGCGGGAAAGCGTCGCCATGCTCGCCCGACAATTGGGGATTGCCCGCACCACCGTGACCTCGCGCCTGGCTCGGCTGGAGAAAGCCAAGGTGATCACCGGGTACGGCGTGCGTCTCGGCCAGCGGGTGATCGATGGCGGTCTGCAGGCCTATGTCGGCATCAAGGTGCAGCCACGCTCCGGTAAAGATGTATTGCGACGCTTGAGCGCCATGGCGCAGGTCCAGCAGTTGTGCGCGGTCAGCGGCGAATTTGATTATGTGGCGTGGCTGCGCACCGATTCGCCGGAACAGCTGGATCAGTTGCTCGACCAGATCGGCAGCGTGGACGGGGTGGAGAAAACTACCACGTCGATCATTCTCAGCAGCAAGATCGATCGGGGCCAGCCGGTCTGAAGCCTTGCAACTTACCCTGTGGGAGCGAGCTTGCTCGCGATAGCGTTGGTTCAGTCAGCACTCCGGTGGATTGATAGACCGCTATCGCGAGCAAGCTCGCTCCCACAGGATAAGGTTTCGTCATTATGCTTCCCATACACGTCAAAATGACTAGAAACCGATCAGAACGACGACACATTGCGTCTTATTAACGTGTTTCACCCTCTCTAGAATGGCTGGCATCTTTCCTATACTCAGACGCGAACGCCGCGTCGAGTCGCCCATCAAGGTCAGCCATGAACAAGCACAATCGCCACCCAGCAGACGGCAAGAAGCCCATCACCATTTTCGGGCCGGACTTTCCTTTCGCCTTTGACGACTGGATCGAGCACCCGGCCGGCCTGGGGGTCATTCCCGAACACAACCACGGGGCTGAAGTGGCGATCGTCGGCGCGGGCATCGCCGGCCTCGTAGCCGCTTACGAATTGATGAAGCTGGGCCTCAAACCGGTGGTCTACGAGGCGTCGAAGATGGGCGGACGCCTGCGCTCCCAAGCGTTCAACGGCGCCGAAGGCATCGTTGCCGAGCTCGGTGGCATGCGTTTTCCGGTGTCGTCCACGGCGTTCTACCACTACGTCGACAAACTGGGCCTGGAGACCAAACCGTTCCCCAACCCGTTGACCTCGGCCTCGGGCAGTACCGTTATCGATCTGGAAGGGCAGACTTACTACGCAGAAAAAATGGCCGACCTCCCTGCGCTGTTCCAGGAAGTCGCCGACGCCTGGGCCGATGCCCTGGAGGATGGCTCGCGTTTCAGCGAGATCCAGCAAGCGATCCGCGAGCGCGACGTACCGCGCCTCAAAGCGCTGTGGAACACCCTGGTACCGCTGTGGGATGACCGCACGTTCTACGATTTCGTCGCCACCTCCAAGGCGTTCGCCAAGCTGTCTTTCCAGCACCGCGAAGTGTTCGGCCAGGTCGGCTTCGGAACAGGCGGCTGGGACTCGGACTTCCCCAACTCGATGCTGGAAATCTTTCGCGTGGTGATGACCAACTGCGACGATCACCAGCATCTGGTGGTCGGCGGCGTGGAACAGGTACCGCAGGGAATCTGGAGACATGTGCCGGAGCGTTGCGTGCATTGGCCGGAAGGCACCAGCCTGAATTCGTTGCACCTGGGCGCGCCACGCAGCGGGGTGAAGCGTATCGCTCGCGCCGACGACGGCCGATTCAGCGTGACCGACGTCTGGGGCGATACGCGCGAATACGCCGCCGTGCTGGTCACCTGCCAGACCTGGCTGCTGACCACCCAGATCGAGTGTGAAGAAGCGCTGTTCTCGCAAAAAATGTGGATGGCCCTGGACCGCACCCGCTACATGCAATCCTCCAAGACCTTCGTGATGGTCGACCGGCCATTCTGGAAGGACAAGGACCCGGAAACCGGCCGCGACCTGATGAGCATGACCCTCACCGATCGCCTGACCCGTGGCACCTACCTGTTCGACAACGGCGACAACAAGCCGGGGGTCATCTGCCTGTCGTATTCCTGGATGAGCGATGCGCTGAAAATGCTCCCGTACCCGGTGGAAAAACGCGTCAAGCTGGCCCTGGATGCGCTGAAGAAAATCTATCCGAAGGTGGACATCGCCGCGCGGATCATTGGCGAACCGATCACCGTGTCCTGGGAAGCCGACCCGTATTTCCTCGGTGCCTTCAAGGGCGCGCTACCCGGCCACTATCGTTACAACCAGCGCATGTACGCGCATTTCATGCAGGGCGACATGCCGGCCGAACAAAAAGGGATCTTTATCGCCGGCGACGACGTCTCATGGACACCCGCCTGGGTTGAAGGCGCGGTGCAGACCTCGCTCAATGCCGTGTGGGGAATAATGAAACACTTCGGCGGTGAAACCCATGCCGAGAACCCGGGTCCAGGGGATGTGTTCGACGAAATCGGTCCGATCGCCCTGCCCGAATAAAAGGAGTTGTCGATGCGCGTAGCCCTCTACCAATGCCCACCGCTGCCAATGGATCCGGCCGGCAACCTGCAGCGCCTGCACCAAGTCGCGCTGGAGGCCCGAGGCGCTGACATATTGGTGCTGCCGGAGATGTTCCTGACCGGCTATAACATCGGCGTCGATGCGGTGAACGTACTGGCCGAGGTCTACAACGGCGAATGGGCCCAGCAGATTGGCCGCATCGCCAAGGCGGCCGGCCTGGCGATTGTTTATGGCTACCCCGAACGCAGCGAAGACGGACAGATCTACAACGCCGTGCAACTGATCGACGCCCACGGCGAACGCCTCGCCAACTATCGCAAGAGCCACCTGTTCGGCGACCTCGACCATACGATGTTCAGCGCCGGGAATGCGGCGCTGCCCATTGTCGAGCTCAACGGTTGGAAGCTCGGTTTCCTGATCTGCTATGACCTGGAGTTCCCGGAAAACGCCCGGCGGCTGGCCTTGGCGGGTGCCGAGCTGATCCTGGTGCCGACCGCTAACATGCAGCCCTACGAGTTCATCGCCGACGTCACCGTGCGGGCACGGGCCATTGAAAACCAGTGTTTCGTGGCCTACGCCAACTACTGTGGTCACGAAGGTGAATTGCGCTATTGCGGCCAGAGCAGCATCGCCGCGCCGGACGGCAGCCGCCCGGCCCTGGCGGGGCTGGACGAGGCGTTGATCGTCGGCGAACTGGATCGACAGCTGATGAATGACTCGCGCGCGGCCTACAACTACCTGCACGACCGTCGCCCGGCGCTCTACGGCGACTTGCACAAACACTGATCCGGGCTAATCCGCTAGCATGAGCACATCCTTGTCCTGGAAGCGCTCATGCCGGCCCCCGACTACCTCCGCCCCCATACCGAAACCCTGGCCAACGGCCTGCAAGTGACGTTGCGCCATGCACCCGACCTCAAGCGCAGCGCTGCGGTGTTGCGCGTGGCGGCCGGCAGTCATGATGCCCCCGAGGCCTGGCCGGGCCTCGCGCATTTTCTCGAACATCTTTTCTTCCTCGGGACAGAACGTTTTCCCAGCGGGCAGAACCTGATGGCCTACGTGCGGGACCACGGCGGGCAAGTCAACGCGCGTACCAGCGAGCGCACCACGGACTTTTTCATCGAGCTGCCGCCTGCTGCCCTGGCGGACGGGTTGAAGCGTCTGGCAGACATGCTTGCTCATCCCCGACTGGATGAAGCCGACCAGTTACGCGAGCGGGAAGTACTGCACGCCGAATTCATCGCCTGGTCCGGGGACGCCGCCGCCCAGCACCAGGTTGCCCTGTATGACGGATTGTCGGCGGCTCATCCGCTGCGGGGCTTTCACGCTGGCAATCGCGACAGCCTCGCTGTACCACAGCCTGAATTTCAAACGGCGCTGCGCGGTTTCCATCAGCGTTTCTACCAGAGCGGTCAGATGACCTTGAGCCTCGCCGGTCCGCAAAGCCTCGAAACAATGAAGGCGCTGGCCGATCAATTCGCTACAAGCATGCCCATCGGAAAAGCGCCGACCAGGCAATCGCCGCCGAGGCTAATGACGGCGCCAGGCATGGTTTATCAACAAGTTCGGGAAGGCCGCCTCGATTTGCTCTTTGCCCTCGAACACTTGCCTGGCGCCTCGCCTCAAGCATTGGCCTTCCTGTGTCACTGGCTGAACTCCAGCAAACCGGGCGGCTTGCTCGCGACATTGCGCCAACGCGGTCTGGCCGACAGCCTCAAGGCTTCTCCGCTGTATGAATTTGCCGGTCAGGCACTGCTGCACATCGAGCTCAAGCTCGACAGCGGCCAGGTATCGTCGGCTATCGAGCCGTTGCTGCGCGACTGGCTGGGGTTCTTTGCCGGCCATGACGACTGGGCGCCCTTGCGCGAGGAATTCAATGCGCTGCTGCAGCGCCGTCAGGAAACGGCAACGGCCCTGCAGCTGGCGCGTTGGGACAGCGAAGGATCTGCCGGGGCTCTATCGGAAAACGACTTGATACGAATTCGAGAAATCCTCAAGCAACTGCAGCCTGCGGATCAGGTCGCCGAACAATGGCAACTGCCCTCGCCCAACCCGTTCCTGCAAGCGCCAAGCGAGCCGCCCCGCGCCGGTTTGATACGCGGCCAGACCAGCGCCCACCGTGGCCTGCGCACGTTTGCACAAGACCGCAGCCGCGGCCGGCGGGAACGCTCGCCCATGCAGTTCAGCCAGGCATTGCCGGACTCCCGGGAAAGTGCGGTGTATGTGCGCTGGCAACTGGAGACCCAGGTACCGCTCGATTTTCAACCCAGACTCGATCGGCACCTGGCGGATTTGTGCGAGGACGCCCGGCAGGCAGGCGTGGACATCACTTTCGAAACCTTTAGCGATCGATGGCTGCTGAAGCTGGTCGGTTTGCAAGCACCGATGCCGTTGGTGCTTGAGCACCTGCTGACGAAGCTGGATGAGCCGCTGCCATCCGTTCAGGCCAGGAACGAAACGCCCCCGATGCCGATTCGACATTTGCTGCGGGAATTGCCGGATCACTATCAGCAGAACCTGCGGCATGCAGAGCTGCCACCGCCCGGCGGCGAACAAGACGTCTGGGCAAGCGCCCGCTGGGACGGCCTGGCCATCGGTCTGTCGGCTGCTTCCCAAGCGGCTGTGGGCCCGTTGTTGGCCCGGATTCCTGGCGTGCCCCACGAGGCGACGGCGCCAGCGGTGACGCCTTTACCGGGGCGGATCTGGCACACCCTCGAGACCCATGGCGATGAACACGCCGCGTTGCTGTTTTGCCCCTCGCCCACGTTGGACTTGCCCGACGAAGCTGCCTGGCGATTGCTGGCTCATTTGTCCCAGACCCCGTACTACCAGCGCTTGAGGGTCGAGCTGCAGTTAGGTTATGCGGTGTTCAGTGGCTTGAAGCAAATCGATGGATGGACCGGCTTGTTGCTGGGTGCGCAATCGCCCGAGACGTCGGCCGCGCAGTTGGTCAGCCATATGGAGCAGTTTCTGACCGAGCTCCCCGCCGTGATCGAAAAAACCGACGATGCAACCCTGGCCAGCCAACAACAAGCCCTGGCCCGCCAGATGCAAATCGCCGCGTTGCCCTGCGCCCAGGCGGCCGAGCTACTCTGGCAAGGAAAACTGGCCGGCCACCCGGCAGACTTCCCTGAGCGACTGGCCGATGCCATCCTCGGCATGCAGCGCAAAGACCTGGTGAATGCCGCGCGCCGCTTGATCGACGCGCTGGGAGGACGTTATTGCCTCAGCAACGCGCCGAGCCCGGGCGACCCCTGGCGAGCGGCCAAATGATCATTACAGGCGCTGCAATGAGCTTTCTCAGAGAATCGCAGCGAACCAAATTGTCAGATTTAGTAACATAGTCGCCTGAGCATCTGAACATCTCCGAACGGAGGTGGACTATATGTATAGCTTTAAACCGATCCACCCCAACCAAAGGAGTATTCCCATGTCCTGGTCCAAACCCGCATATATCGACCTGCGTATCGGCTTCGAAGTCACCATGTACTTCGCCAGCCGTTGATGATTGCAGGCAGTTAGTACGCGACACAACGCCTCGGCCATCCGGGGCGTTTTTATTTCGGTTTGCAGATGGAGCGAGCATGTTCGTCCAGATTCTAGGTTCCGCCGCCGGCGGGGGCTTTCCCCAGTGGAACTGCAACTGCGCCAATTGCGCGGGTTTTCGCGACGGCAGCCTCCGAGCGCAGGCGCGCACCCAGTCGTCCATTGCAATTTCCGATGATGGCGTGAGCTGGGTCCTGTGCAACGCCTCGCCGGACATCCGCGCGCAACTCCAGGGTTTCGCCCCGATGCAGCCTGGGCGGGCGCTACGGGACACCGGCATCGGCGCGATCATCCTGATGGACAGCCAGATCGATCACACCACCGGCCTGCTCAGCCTGCGCGAAGGCTGCCCGCATCAGGTCTGGTGCACCGACATGGTCCATGAAGACCTGAGCACCGGTTTCCCGCTGTTCAATATGCTGACCCACTGGAACGGCGGCCTGAGCTGGAACCGCATCGAGCTGGACCAGAGCTTCACCGTCCCGGCCTGCCCGAACCTGCGCTTCACCCCGCTGCCGCTGCGCAGCGCCGCGCCGCCCTATTCACCGCACCGCTTCGATCCGCATCCGGGTGACAACATCGGGCTGATCGTTGAAGACCTGCGCAGCGGCGGCAAATTGTTCTATGCGCCGGGCCTGGGCAAGGTCGACGAACCGTTGCTGCAGATCATGGCCGGCAGCGACTGCCTGCTGGTGGACGGCACGATGTGGGACGACGACGAAATGCAACGCCGTGGCGTCGGCACTCGCACCGGTCGGGAGATGGGTCACCTGGCGCAGAGCGGTCCCGGAGGGATGCTGGAGGTGCTGGAGCAATTGCCCGAGCAGCGCAAGGTGCTCATCCATATCAACAACACCAACCCGATCCTGGACGAGGACTCGCCCGAGCGGGCCGAGCTGGTGCGACGCAGGATTGAAGTGGCCTATGACGGGATGAGTATTGAGTTGTAGGAAGGACAGACGGTGTGAGGGGCTTTGCGGTGTGCCAGGTCTGGCCTCTTCGCGAGCAGGCTCGCTCCTACAGTAGTCCCGAGTCGTACCGGATATCTGATTCAGCACAACCCAATGTGGGAACGAGCCTGCTCGCGAAGAGGCCGACCTGGCAACCATCCGCCAGCGGTTATCACAGGAGAACCGAAATGACTGACACCCCCCTGCCCACCGCCGAGTTCGAGGCGGCCCTGCGTGCCAAGGGCGCGTACTACCACATCCATCACCCCTACCACGTGGCGATGTATGAAGGCCGCGCCACGCGCGAGCAGATCCAGGGCTGGGTCGCGAACCGCTTCTACTACCAAGTGAATATTCCGCTCAAGGACGCCGCGATCCTGGCCAACTGCCCGGACCGGGAAATCCGTCGCGAGTGGATCCAGCGCCTGCTCGACCATGACGGCGCCCCCGGCGAAGACGGCGGCATCGAAGCCTGGCTGCGACTGGGCCAGGCAGTGGGCCTGGACCCCGATCAGCTGCGCTCGCAAGAGTTGGTGCTACCCGGCGTGCGCTTCGCCGTGGATGCCTACGTCAACTTCGCCCGCCGGGCCTCCTGGCAGGAAGCCGCCAGCAGCTCATTGACCGAACTGTTCGCCCCGCAGATCCACCAGTCGCGCCTGGATAGCTGGCCGCAGCATTACCCCTGGATCGACCCGGCCGGCTATGAATATTTCCGCACCCGCCTGGGCCAGGCTCGGCGTGATGTGGAGCATGGTCTCGCGATCACGTTGCAGCACTACACCACCCGCGCAGGCCAGGAGCGCATGCTGGAAATTCTCCAGTTCAAATTGGACATTCTCTGGAGCATGCTCGACGCCATGAGCATGGCTTACGAATTGAAACGCCCGCCCTATCACAGCGTGACCGATCAACGGGTGTGGCATAAAGGGATTACCTTATGAGCTTCGACCGCAGCAAGAAACCTCAGTGGCGTCCCGGCTATCGCTTCCAATACGAACCGGCCCAGAAAGGCCATGTGCTGCTTTATCCTGAAGGCATGATCAAGCTCAACGACAGCGCTGCGCTGATCGGCGGCCTGATCGATGGTGAACGGGATGTCGCGGCGATCATTGGCGAGCTGGAGAAGCAATTCCCGGACGTGCCGGAACTCGGTGACGACATCGAGCAATTCATGGAGGTCGCCCGTGCACAGCACTGGATCACCCTTGCCTGAGAAGCCCGCCGTCGGCTTGCCGCTGTGGCTGCTGGCCGAGCTGACCTATCGCTGCCCGCTGCAATGCCCGTACTGCTCCAACCCGCTGGACTTTGCCGAACAAGGCAAGGAGCTGAGCACCGAGCAATGGTTCAAGGTCTTTCGCGAGGCCCGGGAGATGGGCGCCGCGCAACTGGGCTTTTCCGGTGGCGAGCCGTTGGTGCGCCAGGACCTCGCCGAGCTGATCGGCGAGGCGCGCAAGCTAGGCTTCTACACCAATCTGATCACCTCCGGCATCGGTTTGACCGAACAGAAAATCAGCGATTTCAAGAAGGCCGGCCTCGACCACATCCAGATCAGTTTCCAGGCCAGCGACGAGCAGGTGAACAACCTGCTGGCCGGTTCGAAAAAAGCTTTCGCACAAAAGCTGGAGATGGCCCGGGCGGTGAAGGCCCATGGTTATCCGATGGTGCTGAACTTCGTCACCCATCGGCACAACATCGACAAGATCGACCGCATCATCGAGCTGTGCATCGCCCTGGAAGCCGACTTTGTCGAACTCGCCACCTGTCAGTTCTATGGCTGGGCACACCTCAACCGCGTCGGCCTGCTGCCCACGCGGGAACAACTGGTGCGTGCCGAGCGCATCACCAATGAATACCGGGCCAGGCTCGAGGCCGAAGGTAACCCGTGCAAATTGATCTTCGTGACCCCGGATTATTATGAAGAGCGTCCCAAGGCCTGCATGAACGGCTGGGGCAGCATCTTCCTGACCGTTACCCCGGATGGCACGGCGCTGCCTTGCCATGGCGCCCGGCAGATGCCGGTGCAATTCCCGAATGTGCGTGACCACAGCATGCAACACATCTGGTACGACTCGTTCGGCTTCAACCGTTTCCGCGGTTATGACTGGATGCCCGAGCCCTGCCGCTCGTGCGATGAAAAAGAAAAGGATTTCGGCGGCTGTCGCTGCCAGGCGTTCATGCTCACCGGTGACGCCAGCAATGCCGATCCGGTGTGCAGCAAATCCGCGCACCACGGGATGATTCTCCAGGCTCGCGAAGACGCCGAGCATGCCACGCAAACCATTGAACAACTGGCCTTTCGCAATGAACGAAACTCGCGCCTCATCGTTAAAGGCTGAACCTTTCAGCGCCGCCCAGGCCGTCGCGGCAGGCATCGATTTTGCCGAACTGCAACTCGGCCCGCTGGGCCTTTTCTGGAACGAATACCGTCCCGAAGATGGCGCTTGCCGGATCTGGCATTGGCGAGACGGCAAGACGCGCTGCCTGACCCCGGACGGTTTCAGTGTGCGCAGCCGGGTGTATGAATACGGCGGCGGGTCGTTCTGCCTGAGCGACGACGGCGTGCTGTTCGTCAACGAAAGCGACCAACAGCTGTATCACCAATCGCTGGGCGACCAGCGCCCGGTAGCGCTGACCGCAGGCGATTGTCGATACGGCGATCTGCACTTCGCCACAGGGCACGTGCTGGCCGTGGAGGAACAGGCCGACCAGCATCGACTGGTATCGATCGGGCTGGCGGATCACCAGCGGCGCGTATTGGCCGAAGGCGCGGACTTCTATGCCGCGCCGATCTTGAGCCCCGACGGAAAACGTCTCGCCTGGATTGAATGGAGTCGCCCCCACCAGCCATGGACAGCGACGCGGCTGATGGTCGCCGAACGCAACGATTCAACCTGGGCAGCGCCATGCTGCGTGGCCGGCGATGATGGCGAAGAATCCATCCAGCAACCTCGCTTCGATGCTTGCAATCGTCTTTATTGCCTGACCGACCGAGGCGGTTACTGGCAGCCCTGGAATGAACGCGCCGGCGTCCTGAAGCCAATGGAGGCCGCCGAAGCCGATCACGCCCCGGCGCCTTGGCAACTGGGCGGGTGTACATGGTTGCCGGTGGATGAAAGCACTTACCTGGCGAGCTGGAGCGAGGCCGGCTTCGGGCGGTTGGGGCTGCGTAGCGGCGGCGTGCTGGAAGATTTCACCGGCACTTACAGCCGCTTCCGCAGCCTCGCGCTGGATGAGCAATTCGTCTATGCCATTGCCGCCTCGCCAGCCAGCCCGTCGGCGGTCATTGCGATCGAGCGGCGCAGTCATGCAGCGCTGGTGCTGGCCGGAGGCATCGCGCCGTTGCCTCCCGAGCAAATCAGCCGCCCCCGGACGCTGCGCTACCCCTCTGCGTCCAGCGAAGCCAACGGTTTTTTTTATCCAGCCATGAACACCGCCGCGAAACCGCCGCTGGTGGTGTTCGTCCACGGCGGGCCCACTTCGGCTTGCTACCCGGTGTTCGATCCGCGCATCCAGTATTGGACCCAGCGCGGCTTCGCCGTTGCCGACCTCAACTACCGTGGCAGCAGCGGTTATGGTCGCGTCTATCGGCAGGCACTGCATTTGAATTGGGGGGTGGTGGACGTCGAGGATGCCTGCGCCGTTGTCGCTTACCTGGATGAGCAAGGCTTGGTCGATGGCCGCTGCGCCTTCATCCGTGGCGGCAGCGCGGGTGGCTATACCAGCCTCTGCGCCTTGGCGTTCCGCGACGTATTTCGTGCCGGCGCCAGCCTCTACGGCGTCAGCGATCCCGTTGCCCTGGCCCGCGCTACGCACAAATTCGAAGGTGACTATCTGGACTGGCTGATCGGCGACCCGCAACTGGACGCCGAACGCTACCGGGCCCGCACCCCGTTACTGCACGCCGACAGGATTCGCGCGCCGGTGATTTTTTTCCAAGGCGAGCTGGACGCCGTGGTCGTGCCGCAGCAGACCCGCGATATGGTCAAGGCGCTGGAGGATAACGGTGTCGCGGTCGAAGCTCATTACTACCCTGATGAGCGCCATGGCTTTCGCAAGGCCGCGAACCAGGCACATGCGCTGGAGCATGAGTGGTTGTTCTATCGCAGGGTGATGGATGGACTCGCATAGCAGCAACGCAAACCAATGTGGGAGCGAGCCTGCTCGCGATAGCAATGGTTCAGTCAACATCTCGCTGACTGATAAACCGCTTTCGCGA
The DNA here is from genome assembly GCF_030687895.1 of Pseudomonas sp. FP198. Lineage (NCBI taxonomy): Bacteria > Pseudomonadati > Pseudomonadota > Gammaproteobacteria > Pseudomonadales > Pseudomonadaceae > Pseudomonas > Pseudomonas sp. FP198. The sequence goes on along the minus strand of NZ_CP117452.1, from coordinate 558,701 downwards.
GCAGGCTCGCTCCCACAGGGATGTTGTGACGGGGTGAATCAGCGCTTGGCGATGATGTACACCGCATGCACGATGCCGGGGATATAACCCAACAGCGTCAGCAGAATGTTCAGCCAGAAAGCCCCGCCGAACCCGACTTGCAGGAACACACCCAGCGGTGGCAACAGAATGGCGATGATGATTCGAATGATATCCATGGATAGCTCCTGATGGTCGATGGCCACATTGCCATATAGCTCATGGACAGCTGACCGCTCGTCAGGGTTCAGTGCGCGGCCAAAGAGGCGGGCCGCAGGGAGAAGATACACCGGCAAAAAACGCAGGCAAAAGAAAACCCCGCCGAAGCGGGGCTTTGCAGACTGTTTCCCTGACATCCATTTCACTCCGCCTTCCTGGCAGAATCCTACGTGTCCGTGTTGTAACTTTGCGCGTCCTGCGCTACGTCCATGGAAGCTAGATTAGCCGTGGATCCAATCGCCCGATAGAGGGAAATCGCCAGCACGTCATGTAAGCTTTTTCCTACATAACGTCTTCTTTTAGAACTGACCGGGTTCCAGCAGGAACAGCGACTCGCTGCCGGCCCTTACCGAAGCGCTCAAGGAATGGATTCGCGGCAACAGCCGGGCGAAATAGAAACGTGCCGTGCCCAGTTTGCTCGCGTAGAAATCGTCCTGATTTTCCTTGCCCAGGGCCGCCCGGGCCATGAGCGCCCACATGTAGGCATACGCGGTGTAGCCGAACGCCTGCAGGTACTCCACCGACGCCGCGCCAATTTCATGCGGGTTGTTTTTTGCCCGGTCCAGCAGCCACTCGGTCAGCTCGTCCAGCGTGCCGACGGCATTGTTCAACGGCTGGGTGAACTCTGCCAGGTCGCTGCCAGCGGTAGCGGTGAAATGACGAATCTCGTCGGCGAAGAGTTTGTAGAACGCCCCGCCGTTGCCGACGATCTTGCGCCCCACCAGGTCCAGTGCCTGGATGCCGTTGGTGCCTTCGTAGATCTGGGTGATGCGTACGTCGCGCACCAACTGCTCCTGGCCCCATTCGCGAATGTAGCCGTGGCCGCCGAAAATCTGCTGGCCGTGAATGGTGGTTTCCAGGCCCAGGTCGGTCAGGAATGCCTTGGCAACCGGCGTCAGCAAGGCCACCAGATCTTCGGCGCGCTTGCGAGTGGCCGGGTCTTCGCTGAACTTGGCGGTGTCCAGTTGCATCGCCACGTAGGTGGAGAATGCCCGGCCACCTTCGTTCGACGCTTTCATGGTCAGCAACATCCGGCGCACATCCGGGTGGACGATGATCGGGTCGGCGATCTTGTCCTTGTTCTGCGCGCCGGTTGGCGAACGGCTTTGCAGGCGATCACGGGCGTACTCGACAGCGTTCTGGTACGAGCGCTCGCCGGAGGCCAGGCCCTGGATACCCACGCCCAGGCGTTCGTAATTCATCATGGTGAACATCGCCGCCAGGCCTTTGTTCGGCTCGCCGACCAGGTAACCCACTGCTTCGTCGAAGTTCATCACGCAGGTAGCGGACGCCTGGATGCCCATCTTGTGTTCGATCGAACCGCAGTTGGCCGCGTTGCGTGCGCCCAGGCTGCCGTCGGCGTTGACCATGAATTTCGGCACCAGGAACAGCGAAATGCCTTTCGGGCCCGCCGGTGCGTCGGGGAGCTTCGCCAGCACCAGGTGAATGATATTTTCGGTGAGGTCGTGTTCGCCGCCGGTGATGAAAATCTTCGTGCCGCTGACTTTGTAAGTGCCGTCAGCCTGGGGCTCAGCCTTGGTTCGGATAATCCCCAGGTCGGTGCCGGCATGGGGTTCGGTCAGGCACATGGAGCCGGCCCAGACGCCGGCGTACATGTTTGGCAAGTATGCGGCTTTCAATTCCTCGCTGGCGTGGGCGTTGATCGACAGGCAGGCTCCTGCGGTGAGCATCGGGTACAGGCCAAAGGACAGGCTGGCGGAGTTGACCATCTCCTCGACCTGGGCCGAAACCGCCTTGGGCATGCCCATGCCACCGTACGTTGGATCTCCGCCGACGCCGACCCAACCGCCTTCAGCGAAGGTCCTGTAGGCCTCAGGGAAACCCGCCGGGGTGGTCACGGCGCCGTCAGCCCAGTGGCAGCCCTCTTCGTCAGCTGCACGGCTGAGGGGCGCGATGCTTTTACCGGTGACCTTGCCCGCCTCCTCGAGGATCGCTTCGACGGTTTCAGCGTCTACGGTTTCGGCCAACGCCGGCAGTTGAGCCCAAAGTTTCGCGACCTCGAACACTTCATTGAGGACGAAGCGCATATCGCGCAGGGGCGCTTTGTAGTCAGCCATGGCAAACCTCGCAGGATCTAAACAATTGGTTCGTAGGAAAGCGGTTCTCGCAATGGCCCAGAGTGTACCTCAACAACTTTTGAGACACATAGGGTCAGGCTGTGACTGTTTTGTTATTTTTAGTCAAGACAGGAGTAACTGTTTCATCCTCTCAAAGCGCAAACAACTCAGCCGGCAACCTCATCAGGCAATCGCTCCCTGCTTCTATAGCAGCCCGATGGGCGGCCGTACGCGGCAGCAGGCGCTTGAAGTAAAACTCGCACGTCGCCAGCTTGGCCCGGCAGAAATCGCTGTCTCCAGTGCCGCTGTCGAGTTGCGCCTGGGCCACCAACGCCATGCGCAACCACAGATAGGCCAGAATGATATAGCCGCTGTACATCAGGTAATCCACCGAAGCGGCGCCCACCTCATCCGGATTTTTCATGGCGGCCATGCCGACCTGCGTCGTCAGTTCGCCCCATTGCTGGTTGAGCCCGTCCAGTTGCGCAACGAAAGCCTGAAGCTGCGGATGCCCGGCATTGGCAGCGCAGAATTTGTGAACGATCCTGGTGAAACCGCGCAACAACTTGCCCTGGCTACCCAGCACTTTGCGCCCCAGCAGGTCCAAGGCCTGGATCCCATTGGTGCCTTCATAGATCGGCGCGATCCGGCAATCACGCACCAGCTGCTCCATCCCCCACTCACGAATGAAGCCATGACCGCCAAAGACCTGCATGCCGTGGTTGGTCACTTCCAAACCCGTGTCGGTCATGAAGGCCTTGCAGATCGGAGTGAGGAAGGCCAGCAGGTCTTCGGCTTCCTGGCGAGCGCTTTCGTCGCGGCTCAAATGCGCGGTATCGAGCAGTTGCGCGGTGAAATACGTCAGCGCCCGGTTGCCTTCGTTGAAGGCTTTCATGGTCAGCAGCATCCGGCGTACATCGGGATGGACGATGATCGGGTCGGCGACTTTTTCCGGCGCCTTGGGGCCGGTCAAAGAGCGCATCTGCAGGCGATCGTTGGCGTATTTGACCGCGCCCTGGAAACTCGCCTCGCCCAGGCAAAGGCCCTGCATGCCGGTGCCGAGGCGGGCATGGTTCATCATGGTGAACATGCAGTTGAGGCCCTTGTTCGGTTCGCCGATCAGGAAACCCTTGGCCCCATCGAAGTTCAGCACGCACGTGGCCGACGCCTTGATGCCCATCTTGTGCTCGATCGAACCGCAGGAAACACCATTGCGCTCGCCGGCCTCGCCCGCTGCATCGGGCAGGAACTTGGGCACGATGAACAACGAGATGCCCTTCGTCCCGGCGGGAGCATCTGGCAATTTGGCGAGCACCAGGTGAATGATGTTGTCGCTCATGTCGTGCTCGCCGGCGCTGATGAAGATCTTGCTGCCGGTCACCGCATAGCTGCCATCCGCCTGAGGCACGGCACGGGTCTTGATGATGCCCAGGTCCGTGCCGCAGTGGGCTTCGGTCAGGCACATGGTGCCGGTCCACTGGCCGGCGGTGAGCTTGTTGAGGTAGGTCTGTTTCTGCTGTTCGGTGCCGTGAGCGTGGATGGCCGACATGGCGCCGTGGGTCAGGCCGGGGTACATGCCCCAGGAGGTATTGCTCGATCCGATCATCTCGCTGATGACCAGCCCCAGCGAGCTGGGCAGGCCTTGGCCGCCATAAGCCGGATCCGCTGCCAGGCCGTGCCAGCCGCCTTCCACATACTGTGCGAAAGCTTGCTTGAAGCCTGTAGGCGTAGTGACCACGCCGTTATCGAAATGGCAGCCCTCTTCATCACCCGGACGATTGAGCGGAGCCAGCACGTTCTCACAGAACCGGGCACCTTCTTCGAGGATGGCGCTGACCATGTCCGGACTCGCGTCGCTGGCCCCCAACTCGGCATAGCGGCCATGGAAATCAAAGACGTTGTCGATCAGGAAACGCATGTCGCGCAGCGGGGCTTTGTACTCGGGCATGGTGGTTTTCTCCGGTAGCAGATCATCCCAACCTACTGCCGGCCGCCAAGGCCCACAATCAATCTCCAGACGCTGAATGCGCCGTCATCACTCAACCCGCGGCGGCTTCCATGCGCACTGCGCCGCGACGATTCTGGCCGAAGGCAATCACACAATTGCGCCCTGCCCCCTTGGCGTTGTACAGCGCCTGGTCGGCGGACTTGAGCACTTCCTCGGGCGTGCGCTGGTCCACGCGTTCGGCCACGCCGATGCTGACGGTCACCGATACGCTGGTGGCGCCGCTGCCGGAGCGACGCTGGCGACCTTGCTGATCGTCCTGGGGGCGATTGTCGGGATTACGCAGTTGAATGGCGTACGTCTCGATGGACTGGCGGATGACTTCCAGATGAGGCATGCATTCATCAATGGTCTTGCCGGCAAACACCAGCGCAAACTCCTCCCCGCCGTAACGATAAGCCCTGCCGCCGCCACCGATTTTCGACAGCTTGCTGGCCACCAGGCGCAGCACCTGATCGCCGACATCGTGGCCGTGGGTGTCGTTGAATTTCTTGAAGTGATCCACGTCGCTCATCGCCAGCACGTAGTTGCGACCCAGGCGCTGCATGCGTTCATTCAGCGCCCGGCGCCCCGGCAGGCCGGTGAGCTCATCGCGGAAGGCCATCTGGTAGGCCTCGTGAGCAACCGCGGCGGCGATCATCAGCATCACCTGACTGCACATGATGTTGAGGGTGAACGGCAAGATGAACGTCTTCGGCAGCATCCAGAACAACCCGACCAACCCCACCAGTTGCGCCGCATGCAAGGGCCGTGGGTTACGCCAGTATTGCCAGGCCAGCAGCACGAACGCAGCGGCAAACACCGGGTATGACAATTGGATCAGGCTCATCCACGCACCATGCAGCGCCGGCCAGCGTATTTCCGAAAGCCACAGCAACAGCGCCTGGGGAAAGCTTTGCTCCAGGGCCAGGGCCACGCCACCAAAGGCCAGCAGCACCGCGAAACGCGCCACCATGTCCTGGAACAGATGCGTGCGCTCCTGCCACGCCGCGAACAGCCCGAACAACAGCGGCAGCAGCAGGCAGACCAGATGGAACACCACCGCCGCGTCTTCGCGCACCTTGCCGTTATCGCGATAGAAGTCGGTCTGGGTGTCCAGCAGGAAATAAGCGATGTACACCGTGACCATCAGAAACAGCTCGCGCTGACGTCGGTAAACGGAGCAGTACGCCCCGCCCAACAACAACACCAGCGTAGGAAGCACGTTGAACAATGATGTGAAGAAGACGTTCAGGTCCTTGACGTAGGCAGCCGCGAGCCCCGCCAGTAAAAGCACTGTCGACGGTAGGAAATGGCTGAAGCGCATTACGGAAAGACGCGGCAAGGGTAAAGCTCCGACCCGGCTGATCAAAGATGGCATTGTGCCTGCAACTGGAGCAGTAAGGCACGCGAGATGTGACAGATGTCACACTGCCATCGCTGTAACGGCAGATCGGGAAGTTTTCTTAGGGTCCGGTTGGATGAATATTGTTTCAGGATCGCCATGCTTCCCCTGTGGCGAGGGAGCTTGCTCCCGCTCGGCTGCGAAGCAGTCGCGAACCAGCGGGTGCGGTGTGTCTGATGCTGCGTATTGGCAGGTTTGGGGGCCGCTTCGCAGCCCAGCGGGAGCAAGCTCCCTCGCCACGGGTTTGTCGATGGCCTGACTGGGGTTATAACAAACATGAAAAAGCCGCTGCTCCCGAAGAAGCAGCGGCTTTTTGAAGAAGCGCTTAAGGCTTAGTAGCCCAGCGCGAAGTCTTCTTCTTTCATGTCCATCAGGTTGTTGGCGCCCGACAACATGGCCGCGACGTGGGTGCGGGTGCGCGGCAGGATGCGCTGGAAGTAGAAACGCGCGGTCTGCAGCTTGGCGGTGTAGAACGCTTCTTCGGTCGTGCCGGCCGCCAGTTTTTCCGCCGCCAGGCGCGCCATGTCGGCCCAGAAGTAAGCCAGGCAGGCGTAACCGGAGTACATCAGGTAATCCACCGAGGCCGCGCCGACTTCTTCGCGATCCTTCATGGCGGCCATGCCAACCTTCATGGTCAGTTCGCCCCATTCCTTGTTCAGTGCAGCCAACGGCTCGACGAATTCCTTGACGGCTTCGTTGCCTTCGTTGCCCTGGCAGAACTTGTGGACGATCTTGGTGAAGCCCTTGAGCGCCTCGCCCTGGGTCATCAGCACTTTACGGCCCAGCAGGTCGAGCGCCTGGATACCGGTGGTGCCTTCGTACAGCATCGAGATGCGGCTGTCGCGCACGTTCTGCTCCATGCCCCACTCGGCGATGAAGCCGTGGCCGCCGTAGATCTGCACGCCGTGGTTGGCCGATTCGAAGCCGACTTCGGTCATGAACGCCTTGGCGATCGGGGTCATGAACGCCAGCAGGGCGTCAGCCTTCTTCTTCTCTTCTTCATCCACCCCGTACTTGACGATGTCGACCTGCTTGGCGGTGAAGTACACCATCGCCCGGTTGCCCTCGGCGAAGGCTTTCATGGTCAGCAACATGCGCCGCACGTCAGGGTGCACGATGATCGGGTCGGCGGCCTTGTCCGGTGCTTTCGGGCCGGTCAGGGAACGCATCTGCAGACGGTCGCGAGCATACTTCAGGCCCCCCTGGAAACCGATTTCGGCGTGGGCCAGGCCTTGCAGCGCGGTACCCAGGCGAGCGGTGTTCATGAAGGTGAACATGCAGTTCAGGCCTTTGTTCGCCGGGCCGATCAGGAAACCGGTGGCCGCGTCGAAGTTCATCACGCAGGTGGCGTTGCCGTGGATGCCCATCTTGTGTTCCAGGGAGCCACAGCTGACTGCGTTGCGCTGGCCGATGGAGCCGTCGGCCTCAGGCAGGAATTTCGGAACGATGAACAGCGAGATACCTTTGGTGCCAGCCGGTGCATCCGGCAGGCGCGCCAGCACGATGTGGACGATGTTGTCGGCCATGTCGTGTTCGCCGGCCGAGATGAAGATCTTGGTGCCGGTCACTTTGTAGGAGCCGTCGGCCTGAGGTTCGGCCTTGGTGCGCAGCATGCCCAGGTCGGTGCCGCAGTGCGGTTCGGTCAGGCACATGGTGCCGGTCCATTCGCCGGATACCAGCTTGGTCAGGTAAGCCTCTTGCTGCTCCGGGGTACCGTGCTCGGAAATGGTGTTCATCGCGCCATGGGACAGGCCCGGGTACATGCCCCACGACCAGTTGGCTTCGCCGACCATCTCGCTGACCGCCAGGCCCAGGGATTCCGGCAGGCCTTGGCCACCGTGCGCCACGTCATGGGCCAGGCTCGGCCAGCCGCCTTCGACAAATTGCTTGTAGGCTTCCTTGAAGCCGGTCGGGGTTTTCACGCCGGACTCGCTCCAGGTGCAACCTTCGAGATCACCCACGCGGTTCAGCGGCGCCAGCACCTGCTCACAGAACTTGGCGCCTTCTTCGAGGATGGCGTCAACCATGTCCGGAGTTGCCTCCTGGCACGCTGGAAGGCTCTGATAATGCGCTTCGTAGCCGAGCAGTTCGTCACGAACGAAGCGAATATCACGCAAGGGGGCCTTGTAGTCAGGCATAGCGATAAACCTCTGCTGATGTAACCGGGAATGAACGACCGCGTGGATTTGTTATGGCGATCAAACAGCTGTTTGAAACATACGTTTACGCTCAAACCTTGTCAAGCGGCGATCTTTTGCCGTTCGTCATCGTCCTGCAGGAAATTTCAGCCGTGAAAAATCCATCGCCAAGCAGAGGCACGGCTCGCGCAGTGAAAGATTAGTTGAGGAAGAAAGAGTTAGAGACAAAAACGCCGCGAATGAATCGCGGCGTTTTCACTACATCTGAACGGCAGAGTCAGGCGAACGTATCGATCAACGTTCCGAGCATTTCGTCGGAAGCCTTGGCCACGTTCACCCCCAGTTGCACCTGGAACTTGCCTTGGGCCATTTCAACCATGTTGCTGGTCAGGTCCGATTGCTGACTGCGATCCACCGAACGCAGGCGATCCACCTGAACGTCGGAGGACTGGCTGGTGACCGAGCGCTCGATCGTGTTGTTGGCAATCTGGCTGGAGGCCTGATCAACGCGGTACTGCCCTGTCTGAATCGTGCTCAGACCGGCATAGAACGCGGTATTTCCTGAGATTTCCATGGCAGGGAGGGTCTTCTTGAAGGGTCGACACCGGCATTGAACCAGATGCTTGGGGAAAAGGCTCGACAAAAACACTAATGGCACAGTGCCGCGTCATAGCCAAAACCTTGGCTCGGGGTCAGTCCAGCAGATCCAGTTGCAGATGTTCGGCCACCGCTTCGGCCGTCACGTCCTTGATTCGCGCGACTCTGCCCAGGCAGGGCGCCGGCAGGCGTTCGGCGAGGGTCGCGAGGTTTTCTTCCATGCGCGACGTTGCCGGATCAATGATGTTTGCTACCCAGCCGGCCAATGGCAAGCCGTCCCGGGCAATGGCCTCGGCAGTCAGCAGCGCGTGGCTGATGCAGCCCAGCCGTACCCCCACCACGAGGATCACCGGCAGGCCCAACGCTATCGCAAGGTCGGAAAGATTGTCTTGCCCGGCCAGCGGCACACGCCAGCCGCCCGCGCCTTCGATCAAGGTGAAATCCGCATCCAGAGCCAGCACCTCGCGCATCGGCGTGAGCAGGGATTGTACGGTCAATGCCACGCCAGCTTCCCGGGCGGCCAGGTGAGGGTGCGATCGCCGGTTCGAATGCCACCGGATTGACCTGTGCATAAGTCAGTGGCACCGAACATTCGGCCAACAGGGCCAAGGCATCGGCGTTGCGCAGGCCCTTGGGCGTCACTGCGCAGCCAGAGGCTACGGGCTTGCCCGCGGCGGTGCTCATGCCGGCCCGCCTGGCCGCGTGCAGCAGCCCCGCCGCAACCGTGGTCTTGCCCACGTCGGTGTCGGTGCCGGTGATGAAATAAGCCTGGCTCATAGCGGTTTCTCCAGCACGGCGTAGACCACCTGGTAAGTGGCCGGCAGGCCCTGGGCCTGGCGATATTTTTCATAGGCCTGGACCAGCGCGAGAATTCTCGCCCTCCCCGTCAACCCACCGGGACGACCAGGATTGAGATTGTGCGCACCCAATGCTTTCAATTCGTGGGTCAGGGCACGTACATCGGGATAATGCAGAACATGCGGGCGACTCTCCAGGCTGACGACGCGCAACCCGCTGGCGTCGGCCAGCTGTCGATAGGTGTCGAATGCGCGGAAACGGTTGACGTGTACCAGGCCATCCACTTCACGCCAGCTGTCGCGCAACTCGTATAACGTGCCGACACACAGGCTGGTGAAGGCAAACAGCCCACCGGGTTTCAGAACACGATAGGCCTCGCTCAATACCGAGGCAAAATCGCCGCACCATTGCACCGCGAGGCTGGAATACACCAGGTCACAGCTGGCCGACTGCAACGGCAGCCGCTCGGCATCACCAGCGATGAAATGCGCGGCGCCGCCTTGAGGACGGGCATGGTTGAGCATGCCTTCGGCGATATCCAGCGCAACACCCGCCGTCTCACCGAACCGCGCCCCCAGGGCGCGGGTGAAATAACCGGTGCCACACCCCATGTCCAACCAGCGTCCCGGCATAAACGAGGCGGGCAGCCGCGACAGCAATTGTTGTCCGACGTCGCGCTGCAGTTCAGCGACGCTGTCATAGCTGGCCGCCGCCCGGGAGAACGAGGCCGCGACCTGACGTTTGTCGGGCAAGGCGCCCGGCAACTTCACAACAGATAAATCAGTCATCACCGGACTCATGCAGAAAAGCCTGGATTGCCCCCGCTACGCCGTGGGGATCTTCCAGTGGGAATCCGTGGCCGGCCTGTTCGATCAGACCGATTTCGACATCTGGCAGCATCGCCAGCAGTTCTCCCGCAGCCTCGGCAGGCACCAGCGCGTCGAGCCCGGCAAACAGATGTAATTGCGGGCCGCGAAAGCCCTGCAAGGCCTCGCGCGTGTCGAGTTGCACCAGCAGTTCGAGCCCGGCCATCAATACTTCAGGCGAGGTGTTCGGCGCGCCGGCCAGCAGCAATCGCGACAACCCGCGCGGATCGCTACAGCCTTGCGCGCACAGCAAGCTGAAGCGTTTGAGGGTCTGGCGCGGATCGGCGGCGCATCCGGCGAGAAATCCATCGAAAGTGTCAGCGGGCATCGCGCTCGGCCAATGCTCGTGAGCCACAAAAGACACGTTGCTCGCCAGGGTCAGCAGGCCACAGCAACGCTCGCCCCGACGCGCCGCCAGTTCCGCGGCCAGCATCCCGCCCAGGGACCAGCCGCCCAGCCAAGCATCCCGGGGCAACGTGGCATCCAGTTCATCGAGCCATTCACCGAGGTCGCTCGACGCCAGTGCAGGCAATGGCTCGATTTCCACTTGCAAGTGCTCATCGAGCCCTTGCAAGGCCGCAGCCAGCGGTTCGAGGGGCGAAACGCCCAAGCCCCAGCCGGGCAGCAATATCAGTCGATCACGCATGGCTTGGCTCCGCTCCCAGTTGCGCAAAACAGTCGGCCAGTGCATTCAACAATAGTTGTACCTGGGCTTCGCTGTGGGCAGCGGTCAACGTCACACGCAGCCGAGCGCTGCCGGCCGGCACGGTGGGTGGGCGGATCGCGGTGACCATCAGCCCGCGCTCGCGCAGCATCTGCGACAGCCGCATCGCCCGTCCCGCGTCGCCGATCAGGATGGGCTGGATCGGCGTGAAGCTGTCCATCAATTGCAAGCCGATCTGCTCGGCACCGTGGCGGAACTGGCGGATCAGCAATTGCAGATGCTCACGCCGCCAATGCTCGCTGCGCAGCAACTCAAGGCTCTTGAGCGTGGCGCAGGCCAACGCCGGTGGCTGGCTGGTGGTGTAAATGTAGGGGCGCGCGAACTGGATCAGGCTTTCGATCAATTCTTCGCTGCCGGCAACAAAAGCCCCGGCGGTGCCGAACGCCTTGCCCAGCGTGCCTACCAGCACCGGCACGTCTTCCTGACTCAGACCGAAATGCTCGACGACACCACCGCCGGTGGTACCCAACGTGCCGAAGCCATGGGCATCGTCGACCATCAGCCAGGCGCCCTTGGCCCGTGCTTCGCGGGCGAGAGCCGGCAGGTCGGCGATGTCGCCGTCCATGCTGAACACGCCGTCTGTGACCACCAGGGTATTGCCGATGGCTTTTTCCAGGCGGGTCGCCAGGCTTTGGGCATCGTTGTGCAAATAACGGCTGAAACGGGCGCCGGACAACAGCCCGGCGTCGAGCAACGACGCGTGGTTGAGCCGGTCCTGCAACACCGTATCGCCCTGTCCGACCAGCGCCGTGACGGCACCAAGATTGGCCATGTAGCCGGTGGTGAATAACAGTGCCCGGGGCCGGCCGGTCAAGTCGGCCAGCGCTTCTTCCACGGCGTGATGGGGGCCGCTGTGGCCGATCACCAGATGCGACGCACCGCCACCGACGCCCCACCGCGCCGCGCCGGCACGCCAGGCCTCGATCACCTGCGGGTGATTGGCCAGGCCCAGGTAGTCGTTGTTGCAGAACGCCAGCAACGGCTGGCCATCCACCACCACTTCCGGGCCTTGGGGGCTTTCAAGCAGCGGACGCTGGCGATAGAGGTTTTCGGCACGACGGGCAGCCAGGCGTGCGGCGAGATCGAAGGGCATGCAGGCCTCAACTGTTTAAAGACTGGCCAAAGACCCTTGTAGGAGCGAGCCTGCTCGCGATAGCGGTGAGCCAGTCGACATAAATGTTGAATGTTCCATTGCCATCGCGAGCAAGCTCGCTCCCACAGCGTCTTGCATTCCAGTCAGGGAATCGGTGAGCAATCAAACAGCGGCGTTATAGAACTGCTCGCTGCTCTTCTGCTCCACCAGCGCCTGCTCGATGGCCGCCTGGTGCACTTCATCGGCATGCTCTTCGCGAGCTTCCGGCTGGATGCCCAAGCGCGCAAACAGTTGCATGTCCTTGTCGGCCTGAGGGTTGGCGGTGGTCAGCAATTTGTCGCCGTAGAAAATCGAGTTGGCGCCCGCGAAAAAGGCCAGGGCCTGCATCTGCTCGTTCATGGCTTCGCGGCCAGCGGACAAGCGCACATGGGATTTCGGCATGAGGATGCGCGCCACGGCGAGCATGCGGATGAAATCGAACGGGTCGACATCCTCGGCATTCTCCAGCGGCGTGCCGGCGACTTTCACCAGCATGTTGATCGGCACCGACTCTGGATGCTCCGGCAGGTTGGCCAGCTGGATCAGCAGGTTGGCGCGGTCGTCCAGGGACTCGCCCATGCCCAGGATCCCGCCGGAACAGATCTTCATCCCCGAATCACGTACATACGCCAGGGTTTGCAGGCGCTCGCTGTAGGTGCGGGTGGTGATGATGCTGCCGTAGAACTCCGGCGAGGTGTCGAGGTTGTGGTTGTAATAATCCAGGCCGGCCTGGGCCAGCGCTTCGGTCTGCTCCTGGTCGAGACGCCCCAGGGTCATGCAGGTTTCCAGGCCCATGGCCTTGACGCCCTTGACCATCTCCAGCACGTAGGGCATGTCCTTGGCCGACGGATGTTTCCACGCCGCGCCCATGCAGAAGCGGGTCGAACCGATGGCCTTGGCGCGCGCGGCCTCTTCAAGGACCTTCTGCACTTCGAGCAACTTCTCTTTTTCCAGCCCGGTGTTGTAGTGGCCGGACTGCGGACAATATTTGCAATCTTCCGGGCAGGCGCCGGTCTTGATCGACAGCAGGGTCGACACCTGGACGCGGTTGGCGTCGAAGTGCGCGCGGTGCACGGTCTGCGCCTGGAAGAGCAGGTCATTGAATGGCTGGACGAAGAGAGCTTTGACTTCGGCCAAAGACCAGTCATGACGCAGGTTGGCAGTGGTGCTGGCGCTCATGGGCATTTCCTTGATTATGCTTGGCTGGCGCTTGAGGGACGCAATACCCACAGGCGCGACACGGATGTTCGGCATATTTAAGGAAGAGCCATGCGCTGTCAACCACGATACAAAGCTCCGGTTTACATCTGGTTAAAAAACAAACAAATCTGTCTGTTGTGCGGCGAATCCACTGACACCTTGCAACCCATCTGCACCCCTTGCGAGAGCGAACTGCCCTGGCTCGGCGAGCATTGCGCCGTTTGCGCGCTGCCGCTGCCCATGGCCGGGCTCCGCTGCGGCCAATGCGCCGCGCGGGCTCCGGCTTTCGAGCGGGTCCTGGCGCCATGGGCCTATGACTTTCCGGTGGACAGCCTGATTACGCGCTTCAAGCACCAGGCAAAATGGCCCCTCGGTCGACTGCTTGGCGAGTTGCTGGCGCAATCGCTGCAGCATCATTTCGACGAAGGCCTGGAGCGGCCCGATGCGCTGGTGCCGGTGCCGCTGGCGGCACGCCGCTTGCGCCAGCGCGGCTTCAACCAGGCGACGCTGCTGGCCCGCTGGCTCAGCGCAGCGCTGCGGATCCCTTGCGAAGACGACCTGCTGCTGCGCGTCCAGGACACCCCGGCCCAACAGGTCCTGGACGCCCGGGCCCGGCGCCGGGACCTGCGCCAGGCCTTCGCCTTGGCGCCCGGTGCGGTGTTGAACAACCGTCACCTGGCGCTGGTCGATGATGTACTCACCACTGGCGCCACGGCCCAGGCACTGGCCCGGCTGCTGCTCGATGCCGGTGCCGCACGGGTCGATGTGTATTGCCTGGCGCGCACGCCGAAACCCGGTGATCCGGCTTGACGCGCGGAGGCCGAGGCGCCAACGTCCTGCATCCATCCCGTACACGGTTTGCGCCATGTCATTGCCTACGCTGCTGAGCCAACATATCGTCCGCCGACCACAGCGCATCGCCCTGCTACAGCACATCGCCGAGCAGGGCTCCATCACTCGGGCCGCCAAAAGCGCCGGGCTGAGCTACAAGGCGGCCTGGGATGCGATCGATGAACTGAACAACCTGGCGGACCGGCCGCTGGTCGAGCGCAGCGTTGGCGGCAAGGGTGGCGGTGGCGCGAAACTGTCGGAGGAAGGCCTGCGCGTGCTGCGTCTTTACCAGCGCTTGCAGGTATTGCAGGCGCAGTTGCTGGAAGCGAGCGAGGACGCCGGTGACCTGGGCCTGCTCAGCCGCCTGATGTTGCGCACCAGCGCGCGCAACCAACTGCACGGCAAGGTCGTCGGCATCCAGGCCCAGGGCCACAACGACCGGATACACCTGGAACTGGCGCGCGGCTTGCTCATCGACGCGCAGATCACCCACGACAGCACGCTGCGCCTGGAGCTGAGCCTCGGTACCGAAGTGGTGGCCCTGATCAAGGCCGGCTGGCTGACGTTGTATCCACTCGACCAGCCGGACGATTGCTCGGCCAACAGTCTGCAAGGCGTGATCGAGCACATCGCGGTCGCTGCGGATGGCCCCAATGAAGTGCGCATCGGCTTGCCCAACGGCCAGACGCTGTGTGCCCTTGCAGAACCGCTTGAGCTGGTTGAACGAAACCTCGACGCCGGCTCACCGGTGCAAGTGCGTTTTTCCCCTGCAAATGTGCTGCTCGGCACACCGTTGTAGCGCGCTGAAACATAAACTTCATCGACCCGCTTTAAGGTGACTGCCAAAACCAGCAGGGAGCCTGATGATGAGCCTATTAGAAGAAAACCAATCCACCGACCTGGAAAAGATCGTCGGCCTGAGCCGTCGCCGCTTCATCGGCGCGGGCGCTCTGTGCGGCGCGGCGATGTTCCTCGGCGGCAACCTGCTGAGCCGCAGCGTCATGGCCGCCGCCGTGAGCGAAGGCAACAAAAGGTTGCTGGGCTTTGACAGCATTGCCGCCGCCACGACCGACACCATTACCCTGCCGCCAGGCTACAAAGCCTCGG
This sequence comes from Pseudomonas sp. FP198, assembly GCF_030687895.1. NCBI lineage: Bacteria > Pseudomonadati > Pseudomonadota > Gammaproteobacteria > Pseudomonadales > Pseudomonadaceae > Pseudomonas > Pseudomonas sp. FP198. The sequence continues at coordinate 543,604 of NZ_CP117452.1, read as the reverse complement.
TACTGATCAGTTGGGGCCAGCCACTGCAAAAAAATGCCCCGGCATTCGACCCCAGCGGCAATGGCACCGCCCGCGCCCAGGAAATGCAGTTCGGTGACAACAACGACGGCATGAGCCTGTTCCCGTTTCCCGGCGAGGACAATCGGGCGTTGATGGCGATCAACAACGAATACACCAACTACCGCTACCTCTTCCCCCATGGCGGCCAACCGCAGTCCGCCGAAGACGTGCACAAGGCCCAGGCCAGCGAGGGCGTTTCGGTCATCGAGATCCAGCGGCGCCGTGGTCAGTGGCAATTCGTCCAGGATTCTCGCTACAACCGCAGGATCCATGGCAACACGCCGATTCGCCTGGGCGGCCCGGCTGCCGGTCACGACCTGATGAAAACCAGCGCCGACAAGAGCGGCAAGAAAGCGCTGGGGACGTTCCAGAACTGCGCCAACGGCATGACGCCGTGGGGCACCTACCTGACCTGTGAAGAAAACTTCACCGACTGCTTCGGCAGCAGCAACGCCGATCTGAAGTTCGACGAGGCGCAAAAGCGCTACGGCGCTACCGTCACCAGCCGCGAAATCAACTGGCACCTGTTCGATCCGCGTTTCGACCTGGCGAAGAACCCCAACGAGCTCAATCGTCACGGCTGGGTGGTTGAAATCGACCCGTTCGATCCAAAGTCCACGCCAGTGAAACGCACCGCCCTGGGCCGCTTCAAACACGAAAACGCCGCGCTGGCGAAAACCCGTGACGGGCGCGCCGTTGTGTACATGGGCGACGACGAGCGTGGCGAGTTCATCTACAAGTTCGTCAGCCGCGATCGCATCGACCGCCGCAATCCCAAGGCCAACCGCGACCTGCTGGACCACGGCACGTTGTACGTGGCGCGCTTCGACGCCGGCGACGGCAACCCGGACCATCCGAAAGGCAAGGGCCAGTGGATCGAACTGACCCATGGCAAGAATGGCCTCGACGCCGGCAAGGGCTTCAATGACCAGGCTGAAGTGTTGATCCATGCGCGCCTGGCCGCCACCGCCGTTGGCGCCACCCGCATGGACCGCCCGGAGTGGATCGTGGTGAGCCCGAAGGATGGCCAGGTCTATTGCACCCTGACCAACAACTCCAAGCGCGGCGAAGATGGCCAACCGGTGGACGGGCCCAACCCTCGGGCCAAAAACGTCTACGGGCAGATTTTGCGCTGGCGCACCGACCGCGACGATCACGCCTCCAAGACCTTCGAGTGGGATCTGTTCGTGGTCGCCGGTAACCCGACGGTGCATGCCGGCACGCCCAAGGCCGGATCGTCCAACGTCAATGCCCAGAACATGTTCAACAGCCCCGACGGCCTGGGCTTCGACAAAGCCGGCCGGCTGTGGATCCAGACCGATGGCGACTCAAGCAACGCCGGGGATTTCGCCGGCATGGGCAACAACCAGATGCTCTGCGCCGACCCCAACAGCGGTGAGATTCGCCGCTTCATGGTCGGACCGGTGGGTTGTGAAGTCACCGGGATCAGCTTCGCGCCGGACTACAAGACCTTGTTCGTGGGCATCCAGCACCCTGGGGAAAACGGCGGTTCGACGTTCCCCGAGCACCTGCCCAATGGCAAGCCACGGTCGTCGGTGATGGTGATTACCCGTGAGGATGGCGGGATCATCGGCGGCTGACGCTGATCGTTCCCACGCTCTGCGTGGGAACGCAGCCGTCTTTGTGGCGAGGGAGCTTGCTCCCGCTGGGTTGCGCAGCGACCCCATTTTTTTTGTGGGCGCTGCGCACCCAAACGGGAGCAAGCTCCCTCGCCACGAAGAGCGACGCAACTCCCATCGACCCAATCATGACTGCTTTGCGCTACCATGCCGGGTCGGACGCGGCAGCCCTGCCGCTGCGCAGGAGTCAGCATGTCCCATCCGTTTGAAACCCTTACGCCCGACCTGGTCCTCGATGCCGTTGAAAGCATCGGCTTTCTCAGCGACGCCCGCGTGCTGGCGCTCAACAGCTACGAAAACCGTGTCTATCAGGTCGGCATCGAAGACGCCGAACCGCTGATCGCCAAGTTCTATCGCCCCCAGCGCTGGACCAACGAAGCGATCCTGGAAGAACACCGCTTTACCTTCGAGCTGGCCGATTGCGAAGTGCCGGTGGTCGCGCCGCTGATCCATAACGGCGCCAGCCTGCATGAGCACGCCGGGTTTCGTTTCACCCTGTTCCCCCGTCGCGGCGGGCGGGCGCCGGAGCCGGGCAATCTCGACCAGCTCTATCGTCTGGGCCAATTGCTCGGAAGGCTTCACGCGATCGGCGCGACCCGGCCATTCGAGCATCGCGAAGCACTGGGTGTGAAGAACTTCGGCCATGACTCGCTGGAGACCGTGCTGCAAAGCGGTTTTGTCCCCCGCAGCCTGCTGCCGGCCTACGAATCAGTGGCCAGGGATCTGCTCAAGCGTGTCGAAGATGCCTACGCCGCCACGCCCCACCAGAACATTCGCATGCACGGCGATTGCCATCCCGGCAACATGATGTGCCGCGACGAGGTGTTCCATATCGTCGACCTCGACGATTGCCGCATGGGCCCGGCCGTGCAGGATCTGTGGATGATGCTCGCCGGGGATCGGCAGGAATGCCTCGGGCAGCTATCGGAATTGATGGACGGCTACCAGGAGTTCCATGATTTCGACCCGCGCGAATTGGCCCTGATCGAACCGCTGCGCGCCCTGCGCCTGATGCACTACAGCGCCTGGCTGGCGCGCCGCTGGGATGACCCGGCGTTTCCGCGAAGCTTCCCCTGGTTCGGCAGCGAACGTTACTGGGGCGACCAGGTGTTGGCGTTGCGCGAGCAACTGGCGGCGCTTCAGGAAGAGCCGTTGAAGCTTTTTTGATGCCAGATCCAAATGGCTGTTGCAAATCCCTGTGGGAGCGAGCTTGCTCGCGATAGCGTTTAGATGTTCAACGTATCTGTCGACTGACCCACCGCCATCGCGAGCAAGCTCGCTCCCACAAAGGTGGCGGTGCAACACTCATAAGGCACCAGCACAATTAGACAAATCTACTTACAATCACTTCTTTGTTAGCTGCCTAAGCAAGGATTCTGCATGCAAGCCGCCAACCCGCGTCGCGGGTACATCCTGGGCCTGAGCGCCTATATCATCTGGGGTCTGTTCCCCATCTATTTCAAAGCCATTGCCAACGTTCCATCGGTGGAAATCATCATCCACCGGGTACTCTGGTCGGCGCTGTTCGGCGCCGCGCTGCTGATGGTCTGGAAACATCCGGGCTGGTGGCGCGAGCTGCGGGACAATCCGCAACGTCTGGCGATCCTGGCCCTGAGCGGCACGCTGATCGCCGCCAACTGGCTGACCTACGTCTGGGCGGTGAATAACGGTCGCATGCTCGAAGCCAGCCTGGGCTATTACATCAATCCGCTGGTCAACGTGTTGCTGGGCATGTTGATCCTCGGCGAGCGGCTGCGCCGCATGCAATGGGTCGCGGTGGCGTTGGCGGCCATTGGCGTGGCGCAACAGGTCTGGCAGGTGGGCAGCCTGCCGTGGGTGTCGCTGATGCTCGCGCTGACGTTTGGCTTCTACGGGTTGATCCGCAAGCAGGCGCCGGTCAAGGCCTTGCCAGGGCTGGTGGTGGAAACCTGGATGCTGGTACCGATTGCTATCGCATGGCTGCTGTTCAACCCGGCCGCCACCAGCGCCCAGGCGGCTTTCTGGACGACTTCCGAAGCCTGGTGGCTGGTGGCGGCCGGTCCCGTGACGCTGGTGCCTCTGGTCTGCTTCAACGCGGCGGCGCGGCACCTGCCCTACACCACGCTGGGTTTCTTGCAGTACATCGCGCCGACGCTCGTGCTGCTGCTCGCGGTGCTGCTGTTTGACGAACATTTGTCGTCCAGCACGCTGGTGGCGTTCCTGTTCATCTGGGCCGGACTGGCGGTGTACAGCATCGACGCCGTGGTCAGCATGCGCCGGCGCACCTGATCAAAAAACCAACACATCCCTACAGGCCTCGTCCGGCGTGGCCTGCGCGCATCCTTCCCAAGGTTATCCACAACGTGATCCCCGGCGTTTGTGCACAAGCCTTTGAAAACTGGTGATTTTTTGATCATCACTGGCTGAGGCACGGCGGGCCTGGGCTGGCGCCGGGTCTCTACAGGTTATCCACAGGCAGGCGCAGCTTTTCCTTGGATAACCTGCATCAGCTTTCGTCGCTGAGTTTCAGCTCGACCATCAATTCATCGGCCAGGGTTTCCAGGCGCTCCTGCAGGGTGTCCAGTGACAAAGTCAGGGGCACCCCGAGAATTGCCTCGGCATGGAATAACAATTCGCTGCTCATCGGCGCGGGTCGAACATGGGTAACCAGCCGCTCGACGTTCACCCCCTGCTCGCTCAACAGGCGCGTGATGTCGCGCACGATGCCGGGACGGTCATTGCCCACCAGTTCCATGGCGATGGGTTTCCAGGTGCAGGATTCTTCGATCGCATTCTCGGCAATCAGCACACGAATGCCATGGGCCGCCAGCCCATGCAAAGCCTCGATCAGTCCTTCATGAGATTCAGCCGGGGCGCTGAGGCGCAGGATCCCGGCGAATTGCCCGGCGAGGTGCGACATACGGCTTTCCAGCCAGTTTCCGCCGTGCTCGGCAATACACTCAGCGATGCGCTCGACCTGCCCGGGTTTGTCCGGGGCGAAAACGGTGATGACGAGATGGTCCATGGCGCAGCCCTTCTGTTGATGGAACGGACAGTATAGGCAAGGCGGGAAATCCACACGGTCGCACTTTTGGGTTGAGGAGCTTGCTCGGCCCTGACTGCGTAACGATCGTAAATCGCTGGATCAGTGCTGCGCACTGAAGCGGGAGCAAGCTCCCTCGCCACAGGGAAATGTGTACGAATCTTAGATTTATCTGGAACAATCTATCGGTTTTTTGAGAACATCCGGTTCCGCGCCGTGACTGTAGTGCTTTAGTCGGTCGCGGAACGACGCAATTAGTCTGATTTTCACAACCGCAATTGATCATGTAGTATGCCGCAGCGAGCACTACATAATCGCAATGCCTAATGTTATACCGATGTCTGCCCAGGCCAGTCGCATCCCTGAAAGCCCCGTCAGCAAGGCTTAACCCAGCCGCCAGCAATGGCATGTACTGGTTCGGAGGTTTGTGGTTTAAATGTCCCGAGGCTTCATTGTCCAAATCGAAGAGCTGAAAAGCGCAATAGCTGAGCAGAGTGAGGCAAGCAATGACTGAACACGTTCAAGTCGGTGGCCTGCAGGTCGCCAAAGTCCTGTTCGACTTCGTGAATAACGAAGCCATTCCCGGAACCGGCCTCACCGCCGACGCATTCTGGGCCGGCGCCGACAAGGTCATCCATGACCTGGCACCGAAGAACAAAGCCCTACTCGCCAAACGCGACGATTTCCAGGCGCAGATCGATGCCTGGCACCAGGCTCGTGCCGGCCAGGACCACGACGCCGTGGCTTACAAAGCCTTCCTGCAAGACATTGGTTACCTGCTGCCAGAAGCGGCGGATTTCCAGGCCACGACCCAGAATGTCGATGACGAAATTGCCCGCATGGCCGGCCCGCAGCTGGTGGTGCCGGTGATGAATGCCCGTTTCGCCCTCAACGCCTCGAACGCCCGCTGGGGTTCGCTGTACGACGCGCTGTACGGCACCGATGCGATCAGCGAAGCCGATGGCGCGGAGAAAGGCAAAGGCTACAACAAGGTTCGCGGCGACAAGGTCATCGCCTTCGCCCGCGCCTTTCTCGACGAAGCAGCCCCGTTGGCGGCCGGCTCCCATGTCGATTCCATTGCCTACAAGATCGTCGACGGCAAGCTCGTCGTCACCCTCAAGGGCGGCAGCAACAGCGGCCTGCGCGACGATGCCCAACTGATCGGTTTCCAGGGCGATACGTCGGCGCCGAGCGCAGTGCTGCTCAAGCACAACGGCCTGCACTTCGAAATCCAGATCGACGCCAGCACTCCGGTCGGGCAGACCGACGCCGCCGGCGTCAAAGACATCCTGATGGAAGCCGCGCTGACCACCATCATGGATTGCGAAGACTCGGTCGCCGCCGTCGATGCCGATGACAAGGTGGTGATCTACCGTAACTGGCTCGGCTTGATGAAAGGCGATCTGTCGGAAGAAGTCGCCAAGGGCGGCCAGACGTTTACCCGGACCATGAACCCTGACCGCGTTTACACCGCCGCGGACGGGTCGAGTGTGACGCTGCACGGTCGTTCGCTTTTGTTCGTGCGCAACGTCGGTCACCTGATGACCATTGACGCGATCCTGGACAAGGATGGCAATGAAGTGCCGGAAGGCATCCTCGACGGGCTGATCACCAGCCTGGCCGCGATCCACAGCCTCAACGGCAACACCTCGCGCCGCAACAGCCGCACCGGCTCGGTGTATATCGTCAAGCCGAAGATGCATGGCCCGGAAGAAGCGGCGTTCACCAACGAGCTGTTCGGCCGCGTCGAAGACGTGCTGAACCTGCCGCGCAACACGCTGAAAGTCGGAATCATGGATGAGGAGCGCCGTACCACGGTCAACCTCAAGGCGTGTATCAAGGCGGCCAGCGAGCGCGTGGTGTTCATCAATACCGGCTTCCTCGACCGTACCGGCGACGAAATCCACACGTCCATGGAAGCCGGCCCGATGGTCCGCAAGGCTGACATGAAGGCTGAGAAGTGGATCGCTGCGTACGAAAACTGGAACGTCGACATCGGTTTGAGCACCGGTCTGCAAGGCCGCGCGCAAATCGGCAAGGGCATGTGGGCCATGCCGGACCTGATGGCCGCGATGCTCGAGCAGAAAATCGCCCACCCGATGGCGGGCGCCAACACGGCATGGGTCCCATCGCCGACCGCTGCCGCCCTGCACGCGCTGCACTATCACAAGGTCGATGTATTCGCCCGCCAGGCCGAACTGGCCAAGCGTGCCCGCGCCTCGGTGGACGACATCCTGACCATCCCGCTGGCGGTCAACCCGAACTGGACGCCCGAGCAGGTCAAGCATGAACTGGACAACAATGCCCAGGGCATCCTCGGCTACGTGGTGCGCTGGATCGACCAAGGCGTGGGCTGCTCCAAGGTGCCGGACATCAACGACATCGGCCTGATGGAGGACCGTGCAACGCTGCGGATCTCCAGCCAGCACATCGCCAACTGGCTGCGCCATGGCATCGTCACCCGGGACCAGGTGATGGAAAGCCTCAAGCGCATGGCACCGGTAGTCGATCGCCAGAACGCCAGCGACCCGCTGTATCGCCCGCTGGCGCCAGACTTCGACAGCAACATCGCCTTCCAGGCGGCGGTCGAACTGGTGATCGAAGGCACCAAACAACCGAACGGCTATACCGAGCCGGTGCTGCACCGTCGTCGTCGCGAGTTCAAGGCAGCCAATGGGTTGTGATTGAGAGGTAACACGCGGCAAATAAAAAAGCCCTGATCGAAAGATCAGGGCTTTTTAACGCGGGCTGTTCAGTCCCGAAAGCTTGCAACAGTTTCAGGCCTGGACAGGCTTCTGTGGCGAGGGAGCTTGCTCCCGCTGGGCTGCGAAGCAGCCCCTCTTTTCAGACATTTCGAACTTCATCGGCAAACTTGCGACTGCTGCGCAGTCGAGCGGGAGCAAGCTCCCTCGCCACAAAAGCTCTCAAGCACTAAAGCACTCGGGCCAGTTGAATCGACGGTGCTAGAGATCCATCCCCAACTCATGCTTGACCAGCCCCAGCAGCTTGTCGGTGTCGATCGGCTTTAACAGGAAATCCACCACGCTCAGATGCATCGCCTCGATGGCGTCCTTCACGTCGGCATCGCCCGACACAATGATGATCGGCAGCGCTGCCCGCTCCGACTCGCGCACCAGGCGCACCAGCTCCAGGCCATCGACATTGCCCATGCGCAGGTCGGTGATCAGCAGGCCGATGGCGGGCTTGGTTTCCAGCATCTTGAGTGCGGTTTCACCACTGGCGGCGGTCATGCAGCGTATGCCATCCAATGCCAGGATTTCCGAGAGCAGCTCACGGGCGTCCTTGTCGTCATCGACAATCAGGACTCGCTGCGGCGGCAGGTCGGGTTCCAGCATGACGGCACTCAGCGCCTCGCGCTCGGCGTCACTCAAAATATCGTGGTCGGACATGATGCTCTCTACGTTCTCGAATCGATCCCCTGGCACAGTGGTCAGACATCGTTCTGCGGCGCTTCAATGTGCACTTCGTCGGATTTTTTTCCAAGTGCATTCCAGGAAGAATTTTTCGACGCAAGGCGTGGGAGTTTTCCTTGGTTTCGCTCCCATTGCCGCGACCTAGACTTACGTCCAATGGGCACCTTGCGCTCTGGGGCCGACCATGGGGAACAGATCCGACCACAACAATTCGAAAAAGACTGCGTAATGGTTATGAAAAAAGCGGACGCCTTCATCCAGGCAGGGAAAACCGCGGTGTTGCAGAACATCCAGGGTACGTTGCTGTTTCTCCAGCGCTTCCCCCCGTTCAACCAGATGGAAAATGCCCACCTGGCCTACCTGGTCGAACAATGCCTGCTGCGTTTTTATGCCCCGGGCGAAACCATTATCAAGCCGGCCGACGGTCCGGTTGAGCACTTCTACATCGTCAAGCAAGGCCGGGTAGTGGGCGAGCGACCGCACTCGGCCAAGGGCGGCACCGAGACCACCTTCGAGATCACCACCGGCGAGTGCTTCCCCCTCGCGGCCCTGTTGGGTGAGCGCGCGACCCGCACCGAGCACCGGGCCGGCGAGGACACTTTCTGCCTGCAGTTGAACAAACTCGCCTTCATCAAGCTGTTCGCCCTGTCCGGGCCGTTTCGCGATTTCGCCTTGCGCGGCGTCAGCAGCCTGCTCGATCAGGTCAACCAGCAAGTGCAGCAGAAATCCGCGCAGACCCTGGGCACGCAATATTCCCTCAACACCCGGTTGGGCGAGCTGGCAATGCGTCACCCGGTCAGTTGCAGCCCTGAAACGCCGTTGCGCGAAGCCGTCAAGCTGATGCATGAGCAGCAAGTCGGCAGCATCGTGGTAGTGGACGAACACAAGGCGCCGGTCGGGATTTTCACCCTGCGCGATCTGCGTCAGGTCGTGGCCGACGGTACCGGGGATTTTTCCGGGGCGATCACCCTGCACATGACCCAGGCACCGTTTTTCCTGTCGCCTGACCACAGCGCCTTCGATGCGGCCATCGCCATGACCGAGCGCCACATTGCCCACGTCTGCCTGGTCAAGGACCAGCGCTTGTGTGGCGTGGTCTCGGAGCGGGACCTGTTTTCCCTGCAACGCGTCGACCTGGTGCACCTGGCCCGGACGATCCGCAACGCCCCCAGGATCGAGAACCTGGTGACCTTGCGCGGCGAGATCGGTCAGCTGGTGGAACGCATGCTGGCCCATGGCGCGTCATCGACCCAGATCACCCACATCATCACCCTGCTCAACGACCACACCGTATGCCGGGTCATCGAGCTGACCCTCGCCGACAAGGGCGACCCGGGCGTCGCGTTCAGTTGGCTGTGCTTCGGCAGCGAAGGCCGCCGCGAGCAGACCCTGCACACCGACCAGGACAACGGCATCCTGTTCGAAGCCCGGGACGCCGCCCATGCGGCGCAGATCCGTGGCCTGCTGCTGCCCATCGCCCAGCAGATCAACCAGAGCCTGGCCCTGTGCGGCTTCACGTTGTGCAAGGGCAACATCATGGCCGGCAACCCCGAGTTGTGCCTGTCCCGCGCCGAATGGGCACGCCGCTTCGCGGCCTTTGTCCGTGAGGCGACCCCGGAAAACCTGCTGGGTTCGAGCATCTATTTCGATTTGCGGGTGGTGTGGGGCGACGAGCAAGGCTGCGAACAGTTGCGCCGGCAGATTCTTGACCAGGTGGCCGACAATCGCCTGTTCCAACGCATGCTGGCCGAGAACGCGCTTCGCCATCGCCCGCCCGTCGGCCGATTCAGGGATTTCGTACTCAGCCGCAAGAACGGCGAGAAGGCCACGCTCGACCTCAAAGTACAAGGTCTTACTCCCTTCGTTGACGGCGCTCGCCTGCTGGCGCTGGCCAATGGCATCGAGGCCAACAACACCCTGGAGCGCCTGCGGCAGCTGGTCGTCAAGGAAGTGATCGAGCCGCTGGACGGCGCGGCGTATGAAGAGGCCTATCACTTCATCCAGCAGACGCGCATGCAACAGCATCAACTGCAAACGCGGGAGAACCAGCCTTACTCCAACCGCGTCGACCCGGACAGCCTCAACCACTTGGACCGGCGCATCCTGCGTGAATCCCTGCGCCAAGCCCAACGCCTCCAGAGCAGCCTGACCGTGAGGTACCAGCTGTGAGTCTGTTTTCCTGGTTGCGCCCGGTCCAGCCGATGCTCTCGGACGGGTTGCAGCAGCGCCTGAACCATCTGCCCGCCGCCGCGCCGTTGACGGAGCGCAGCCTGCGGGAACAACGGTGGGTGGTGGTCGATCTGGAAACCACTGGCCTCAACCTGAACAAGGACCAGGTGCTGTCCATCGGTGCGGTCGTCATAGAAGACGGCGCCATCGACTTCAGCCAGCAGTTCGAGCGGACCTTGCAATGCGACAAGCAGAAGCTCGGGCCAAGCGTACTGATCCATGGCCTGGCACCCAGTGCCATCGCCGCCGGCAGCGACCCGGCCGAAGCGCTGGTGGCATTCATGGAGTTCGTTGGCGACAGTCCATTGCTGGCGTTCCATGCGCCGTTCGATTCGCACATGCTCGGACGCGCCATGAAAGATTATCTCGGCTACCGGCTGCAGCATCCGTTCCTGGATGTGGCTGACCTGGCCCCGATGCTTTGCCCGCAAGCCAATCTGCGCAAATCCGGCCTGGACGAGTGGATCGACTGGTTCAAGCTGCAAGTCTTCGAGCGCCACAACGCCAGCGCCGACGCCCTCGCCACTGCGGAACTGGCGCTGATCCTGTTCAGCCGCGCCCGCCAGCAGGACATCCACAGCGCGCTCGACCTGCAACAGCGCCTGGGGCAATGGAAACGGCGGCAGCAGGCGCCTTCGCTTTAATTGAAGCAACAAGTCTTTTGTGGGAGCGAGCCTGCTCGCGAAGGCAGTTTGTCAGCCGGCATCAATGTATTGGATGGACCGCTTTCGCGAGCAGGCTCGCTCCCACAGGGGTGCTCAGTTTTGTCCCGACCAGCGCCAATTGCTTTCCAGCCCCCGCCTCTGCCACAATCGCGAACAATTCTCGTTACTTAATGCGTCGGTGATGCTCCGTGTCGTCAGTCCCCAGTCCCCAGAGTGATTTGGTTGGTGCGTTGTACCGCGACCATCGCGGCTGGCTTTTGGCATGGCTACAGCGCAACGTGGCGTGTCCACAGCGGGCGGAAGACCTGAGCCAGGACACTTTCGTGCGGCTGCTGGGGCGTGACGGGTTGCAGCCACCGCGCGAGCCCCGGGCGTTTCTGCTGGCGATCGCCAAGGGCCTGCTGTTTGATTATTTCCGCAGGGCCGCGCTGGAGCAGGCTTACCTGACCGAGCTGATGCTGATTCCCGAGGCTGAGCAACCTTCGATAGAGGAGCAGCAGATGATCCTCGAAGACCTCAGGAACATCGACCGCCTGCTCGGCAAATTGTCGAGCAAGGCGCGCGCGGCCTTCCTCTATAACCGCCTCGACGGCCTCGGCCACGCTGAAATTGCCGAGCGCCTGGGGGTTTCGGTGCCAAGGGTGCGCCAATACCTGGCCCAAGGCGTGCGGCAGTGCTACATCGCCCTTTACGGTGAGCCGACATGACCCTGGCCTCTTCCAAGCCAGTCTCGGCGCGGGTGTTGGACGCGGCCATCGCCTGGCAATTGTCCCTGGACTCAGGCAATGGCAGCCCTCAGGAGCGTGAAGCCTTCGCTCAATGGCACGCCGCCGATGAGGAGCATGCACGCGCCTGGCAACAACTGGGCATGCTCGACCAGCGTTTCAGCGTCGCCAGCGGCCCGGCGCGTGCGGCGCTGCTGCAATCGCGGGTCAGCATCCGGCGGCGGGTACGCAAGATCGGCAGCGGCCTGGCCAGTGTCGTCGCGGTCATCGGCCTGGCGCTGTTCGCCGGCGAGCGTTACCTGCCGCTGGATTACTGGCTGGCCGACCAGCGCACCGCCACCGGTGAACAGCGCACGTTGCGCCTGGCCGACGGCACGCTGATCAACCTCAACACTCACAGCGCGCTGGATGTGCGTTTTGACGACAAGCAGCGGCGCGTCATCCTGCAGGAAGGCGAGATCCTGGTGGAAACCGGCCACAACGATCCGCGCCCGTTCATCGTCGAGACTCGCGAGGGCAGCATGCGCGCCCTGGGCACGCGCTTTCTGGTCAGGCTCGAAGACGAAGGTACACGCCTGAGTGTTTTGAAATCCGCGGTGGCCGCGCATCCGCAAGCGACCGCTGAGGAGCAGATTCTGCGCGAAGGCCAGCAGGTGCTGATGCGCCGCGACGGCCTCGGTCCAACCTTGGCCCTGAGCCCCGGCGCCGATGCCTGGACTCGCGGCATGCTGGTGGTGGACAACGCGCGACTCGAAGACCTGGTCCGTGAGTTGGCGCGCTATCGGCGCGGCTACCTGGGCGTCGAGCCCAAGGTTGCGGACCTGCGCATTACCGGCAGTTTCCCGCTGCATGACACCAACCTGGCGTTGACCGCTTTGCTGCCGACGTTGCCGGTGCAGGTCGAACATCACACGCGTTGGTGGGTGGTGGTGGCGCCGCGGGTCGAAGCCAAGCGCTAGAAAATGTTGCGTCTGTGAGGACGCCTTCGCGAGCAGGCTCGCCCCCACCAGGGAATGCGAACCCCTGTGGGAGCGAGCCTGCTCGCGAAGAGGCCAGTTGCACCACCACCAAACCGCTCGCAATCTGAATCTAAATTATTTTCATCCACCCCTATCACTTTTCGGTTTTCATCCGGCACACAGGCAATTGAGAAATATTTCCATTCAGGAGCCGCCGTATGTCCCGCCCGCTAGACACCCTGTTGCGCCCCAGCCTGTTGGCCGTCGCCATCGCCTTCGCCGCCCCGCTGGCCAGCGGTCCGCTGCTGGCCGCCGAGCAGGCGTCCGGCGTGCGCGCCTACAATCTTCCCGCCGCGCCATTGGCCAGCACTCTGAACCAGATCGCCAGCCAGGCCGGCCTGGCCCTGAGCCTGAACCCGGCACTGGCTTCGGGTAAAACCTCGGCGCCGGTCCAAGGCCAGTTCGACGCCACCGGTGCGCTGCGTGAAGCCTTGCGCGGCACCGGCCTGCAACTGGAGCAAAGCAGCGCCGGCACCTACAGCCTGGTGGCCGTGCCAGAGGGCGTCATGGTGCTGCCGGAAACCAGCGTGATCGGCGCCGGCGTCAGCGAAACCGCCTGGGGCCCGACCGAAGGTTATGCGGTCACCCGCACCGCCGCCGGCACCAAGACCGACACGCCGATCGTCGAACTGCCGCGCTCGGTCTCGGTGGTCACGCGCCAGCAGATGGACGACCGCTCCGTGCTCAACCTCAACGATGCCCTGCGCTACACCGCCGGCGTGCAGAGCAGCGGCTACGGTTCGGACTCGCGCAATGACTGGCTGCTGGTGCGCGGCTTCGTGCCGACCCAGTTCCTCGATGGCCTGCCGCTGCCCAGGGGCAACTACATCACCCCGAAGATCGAGCCGTGGAACCTTGAGCGCATCGCCGTGCTTCGAGGCCCGGCGTCGTCGGTCTACGGCCAGACGCCACCCGGCGGCATGCTCGACATGGTCAGTCGTCGCCCGCAAGCCGAGAGCAGCAATGAAGTGGAGTTGCAGGCCGGCAGCCACGAGCACAAGCAGATCAATTTCGACAGCACCGGCAAGGTCGACGACGAAGGTCAGTTCCTCTACCGGCTCAGCGGTACCGTGCGCGACAGTAACTCCCAGATCGATCACATCCCGGACAAGCGCTACAACATCGCCCCGAGCCTGACCTGGAACATCAACGACGACACCCGCCTGACATTCCTCTCGCAATATACCCGCGATGACACCGGCATCACCGGGCAATTCCTGCCCCTGCAAGGCACCAAGCTGTCATCGCCGGCGGGCAAGATTTCCCATCACAAGAACCTCGGTGATCCGGATTGGGAGTTCTACGACCGCACCTACTACGCGCTCGGTTATGCCTTTGAACATCGCCTGAACGATACTTGGCAGTTCCGCCAGAACCTGCGCTATACCAAGAGCGACCTGGAAACCCAGGGCATCTCCGCCGGCGGTCAGTTCTGGCCGGATGGCCCGAACCAATCGGTGGACGCCGACGGCAACGTCAAGCGCAGCGCCAGCGTGATCGACGAAGACATCAGCCAATTCGCCGTGGACAACAACTTCCAGGCCGATTTCCAGACGGGTGATCTGAGCCATACCTTGTTGCTGGGTCTGGATCACCAGCGCTCGAACAGCAATTCGCGTTGGGATTGGGGTTCGACTGGCGTGCCGACCAGCAATATCAACAACCCGACCTACGGACAGGATTTTTCCAACGTCCAGTACTTCACGATGTATGACTACAACCAGAAGACCAACCAGACCGGCCTGTACTTCCAGGACCAGATTGCCCTGGACAAGTGGCGCCTGACCCTCGGTGGTCGTGAAGACTGGATTCACACCGGCACCGTGTTCCACAACCAGAACAATGTCACCAACACCCAGCGCGACAAGAAATTCAGCGGCAACGCGGCGTTGAGCTACGTCTTCGATAACGGTGTGACGCCCTACGTTTCCTTCGCCCAGTCGTTCCAGGCGGCGGCAGGCTCAACCGTCAACAGCACCGAAGCGTTCAAGCCGACGGAGGGCGAACAGTACGAGGCGGGTATCAAGTACCAACCGCCCGGCACCAAGACCTTGTTGACCGCTGCGGTGTTCGACCTGACCCAGAAAAACAACTCCGTCACCGAAAACAATGTCACCCGCCAGGTCGGTGAAGTCCAGGTGCGCGGCCTTGAGCTGGAAGCCTCCGGCGACGTTACCGACAACCTGAAGCTGGTCGGTTCCTACACCTACAACGACAGCGAAATTACCAAGGGCACCGCGGCCGAAGAAGGCAAGCGCATGGCCCAGGTTCCGCGTAACCAGGCCACCGCATGGGCTGATTACACCTGGCACAACGGCCCGCTGGACGGGTTCGGCGTGGGTGCCGGCGTGCGTTATGTCGGCGACACCTACGGCAACACCACCAACACCGATTGGGGGCATGTCGGCTCCTATACCGTCTATGACGCCTCGGCCCATTACGACCTGGGCCGTTTGAACAAGACACTCAAGGGCGTCACCGTGGCGGTGGACGCGAAAAACCTCTTCAACAAGGAATACCTGTCCACCTGTGACGGCTTCTATTGCTACTACGGAGACCAACGCAACGTCGTCGCCAGCGTGAATTACAAATGGTAAACGGTTAGCATTTGCAAAACCTTTTAGGCCGCGCTGTCGGGCAATGCTGTTCGTATAAGGAAAACCGTGGCGAGGGAGCTTGCTCCCGCTGGGTTGCGTAGCAGCCCTAAAAGTCTGGGACCGCTGCGCGGTCCAGCGGGAGCAAGCTCCCTCGCCACTATGGATACTCAATCCAAAATGAACAGAGTTGTTGCTGCAGGCGCCCTTTTGCATTCGGATCGATCATGAAAAGCAAAACCATTCGCCGCTGGTCCTTTGTCCACACCTGGAGCAGCCTGATCTGTACGGTGTTCCTGCTGATGCTGGCAATCACCGGGCTGCCGCTGATTTTCCATCATGAAATCGAGCATCTGTTGGGCGATGCCCCGGAGCTGCGGGAAATGCCAGCCGGCACGCCGCCGTTGGATCTTCAACAACTGGTGGAAAAAGCCAAGGCTCACCGTCCGGGTGAAGTGGTCCAGTATTTCGGCTGGGACGAGGACGACCCCAACGGCGTGATCACCATCATGGCGCCGACACCGGGCACCGAACCCAATTCGTCCCATACCTTCATGCTCGACGCGCGCACCGGCGAAGCCCTGGAAATGCCTTCGGCCAACGGCGGTTTCATGATGATCATGCTGCGCCTGCATGTGGACATGTTCGCCGGGCTGCCGGGCAAGTTGCTGCTGGCGTTCATGGGTTTTCTATTCGTGATCGCCATCGTCTCCGGCGTGGTGCTGTACTTGCCGTTCATGCGGCGCTTGAACTTCGGCACGGTGCGCCAGGACAAATCCACCCGCCTGCGCTGGCTCGACCTGCACAACCTGATCGGCGTCGTCACCCTGGTCTGGGCGCTGACCGTGGGCGTGACCGGCGTGATTGCCGCCTGCGCCGACCTGATCATCGCCGCGTGGCGCAACGACAGCCTCAGCGCGATGGTCGAGCCGTACCGCAACGCCCCGCCATTGACGCAACTGGCACCGGCGACCCGCCTGCTCGACATTGCCAAGGAAGTCGCGCCGGGCATGGAGCCCAGCTTCATCGCCTTCCCCGGCACACTGTTTTCCAGCGAGCATCACTACAGCGTGTTCATGAAGGGCGACACCCACCTGACCTCACACCTGCTCACTCCGGTATTGATCGACGCCAGCACCCTGGACGTCACCGCCGTGGCCGAGCGGCCGTGGTACATGGATATGATGAGCCTGTCCCTGCCGCTGCATTTCGGCGACTACGGTGGCCGGCCAATGCAGATTTTCTGGGCAACCCTGGATGTGCTGACCATCATCGTCCTGGGCAGTGGCGTTTATCTGTGGGTGGTGCGACGTAAAGCCGCCAAGCGCGCGACTGTCGGCGCGGAGGTAACCTCGTGAGGCCTCGGCAGTCGAATTTCTGGAAGGTGTTCGCTATTCCCGTGGTGATCGGCGCATTGAGCGCGGCGGGGCTGTTTTCGGCGCTGTTGGGTGACGGGGCCTGGGATGCGGTGAGCTGGGTTGGATTGGGAATCCCCACTGCTCTGGGAACCTGGGGCTTGATCAAGCGCGGATAACCGGCACAGCCCCTGTGGGAGCGAGCCTGCTCGCGAAGGCGGTAAGTCAGTTGCGTTCATACTGACTGACACTCCGCTTTCGCGAGCAGGCTCGCTCCCACATTTCGGTCCTCGCCAGTCGCCGTGGAACTGTCTAGGCTAAGGCCAGCCCGCCCAATCGAGGATGTTCTGCATGTCCACCCCCAGCATGACCCTGTTCCACAACCCTGCGTCACCCTTCGTCCGCAAGGTCCTGGTGCTGCTGCACGAAACCGGACAGCAGGATCGCGTCGCCTTGCAACTGAGCCAACTCACGCCGGTCAAGCCGGACCTGGCGCTGATCGGTGACAACCCGTTGAGCAAGATCCCGGCCCTGCGCCTGGCCAACGGGACGGTGATCCACGACAGTCGCGTCATCCTCGACTACCTCGACCACCAACACGTCGGTAACCCACTGATCCCGCGCGAGGGCGCAGCCCGTTGGCGGCGCCTGACCCTGGCCTCCATGGCCGACGGGATCATGGACGCGGCGGTGATGATCCGCTACGAGACCGCCCTGCGTCCCGTGGAAAAACACTGGGACGAATGGCTCGACGCGCAGCGGGACAAGATTCGTCGCGCCCTCGCCACGCTCGAATCCGAAGCGATTGCCGAGCTGGCCAGCCATTTCGACGTCGCGTCCATCAGCGTCGCCTGCGCCCTGGGATACCTGGACCTGCGCCATGCCGACCTGGAATGGCGCGAGAACAATCCGCAGCTGGCGGCGTGGTTTTCCGAGATCAGTTTGCGGCCTTCGATGGTCGAGACAGTGCCCCGGGTCTAAAACTGTCTTGGCTGCACCGGCCTCATTGTCGGAACGCCTTCGCGAGCAGGCTCGCTCCCACATTTGATTGTGTCGCTCTCTTGTGGGAGCGAGCCTGCTCGCGAAGGCCGCGCACCGGATCCAAAGGAAACAACCCGACAATTCGCATCACCAGCATTTCCCCGACCCGCTGATCCTCCCGCAACCCCAACGACCGGCTCATTTCACCTCTCCCAGATCAAAACTCATCGCCGCCGTCGGCTTCGCGCCCACCCCGTACCAATCCAGCTTGCGGGTCAGCACCATAAACACGCCCAACAGGCCGAACAGCAGCAGCGAACCCATCAACAGCGCGTAGTCTTCGGCGCTCAACAGGCCATAAAGCAATCCGTACAACCCCGCCAACCCCGCCGAAAATCCCAGGCCGTGACTGACGCTGCGCAGCACATGGCAGACGTAAAACCCGATCAGCACCACGCAGGCACTCGCCGATACCAGATACGCCAGGGTGAAGCCGATGTGTTCCGACAATGACAGCAACAGCAGGTAGAAGAACGCCAGCGCCACACCGACCAATGCGTACTGGACCGGGTGCACGGCGAGGCTCTTGAGCACTTCGAAGAGAAAGAACCCGGCGAAGGTCAGCGCGATGAACAGCAGCGCATATTTGATCGCGCGGTCGCTCTTCAGGTACTGGTCCACCGGGTCGACGAAACTTACACCGAACGCACGACTGCGGAACGCTTCGCAACCATCGCCGGGATCGCAGGCTTGCAGCGTTTCCAGAAGGTTGGTGGAGAAAAACGAGGTCTGCCAGTCGGCATTGAAGCCCTGTTCATTGATCTCGCGATTGACCGGCAGGTAATTGCCGATGAAGCTCGGATGCGGCCAATCGGCGGACAGGTGCACCTTGGTGGACTTGCCCACCGGCAGGATCTGCAGCTCGCCGGTGCCTTGCAGGCGCAGGTCGAAACCGAAGGTCAGTTCGGGGCTGCCCTGGGCGGTGATCATCGGCAACGGCACGTGGACGCCCTGCCCCAGCCAGCCAAGCCGCGAACCGGGAAGGAAATCGACCGTCTGCTGGTTCAGCGTCAGGGTCAATGCGTTCTCGATGCCACGAATATCACTGATGCCGACGCTCAGGTATGGCTCGTCAAAGCGGTAGTCGGCGAAATCCTTCGGGGCGACGCCATAACGTTCCGGCACTTTGAAGCGGCCATCGATCCGGTTGTCGGCATGAAACAAGCGCGCTTCGTAGATGCCCCGGGCACGTGTTTCGGTGCGGATCTGACCGTCGAGCTCGAATTGCTCCGGCAAGAAATACAACTCGCCCGTTTGCTCGACGGTTTCAAGGAAGCGCACGCCGGTCTTCTCGTTGGTATTCCAGACCTTCACGTCCTTGCGAAACGGCACCACGATCATCGGACCGATCAACTGCTGGCTGTGGCTGGAACTGCGGGCGATGTCCTGCAACACCCCATCGCGCAGCTCCTGGCGCTCATCGATAAGGCCGCTGATCATCAACAGCGGGATCATCAGCAAGAGAATCAAGAGGGCAATCATGCCCAGTTTTATGGCGAGGCTGCGGTTCATGTGGGGCTCTCCCTGTTCGAATGAGGGAAAGTCTGGCGCGGCTGTGTGGGCGGTTTATGAGGGGAATGTGGAGATTGTGTGGAGACTGGAATCCACCTGACTGATGAACCTTGTGGCGGTTCAGGGCAACCGCAGTACCACTTCCACCCCACCCTCGACATTGCCAATGGAAAATTCCCCCCCATGCAACTGCACCACTTCCTCGACGAAGTTGAGCCCCAGGCCTGTGCTCTTGCGCCCGGTGCCAGGGCGCGGCAAGGAATAAAACCGCTCGCTCAGGCGCGGTAGTGCGTAGTCGGGAATCGGCTCGGCCTGGTTGAACAGGCGGATCTCGACGCGGCTGCCCAGGCGCTCGGCGCTGATGCGCAACAAGCCTTCTGCTGCGGTGAAGTCCAGGGCGTTTTCCAGCAAGTTGCCCAATGCCTGGCGCAGCAGGAATGCCTCCCCGGTCAGCGTCAGATCAACGGGGATGTGTCGCTCCACGCACAATTGACGACTTTCGATCCAGCCGCCGCGAGCCTCCAGCAATTCATCGACCAACGCCGCCAACGGCACCGCGACGATATCCTCCAGCCCCTGGCGCTGCTCGACCTGGGCCAGGTTGAGCAGGCGCTCGATCAATTGCTGCATGCGCACGCTTTCGCTGTCGATGTTGCTGACAAAGCGCTGGTGCTGGGCGGCGGGCATGTCGCTCTGCAGCAGCTCGGCGGCGCCGCGAATCGCGGCCAGCGGGCTCTTCAGTTCATGAGTCAAGGTGTGCACATAACGCTCGACGTAGGCCTTGCCTTCGAGCTGGGTGCGCATGTGTTCGACGGCGCCCGCCAGTTGCTCGAATTCGCCGCCGCGATAATGCGGCACTTCCACCCGCCGCCCCTGGCTGACCGCCTGGGCATAACGAGTCAACCGACGCAAAGCCGCGCTGAGCCACCAGGACAGCAAGGCGCCCAGCAACAGGCCCAGGCCGATCAACCCGGCACCGTACGCCAGCAGGCGCCGCTCCGTGCGGTCGATGTAAGGTTGCAACGAGCTGTTGGGCTTGGCCACCGTGACCACGCCGATGATTCTTCCGTTGTCGCGGATCGGTGCCCCGACATGCATCACCGACGACGCCGGATCGTCCGGATCATTGCGGGTCGAACGAGCGCCGTAATGGCCGCGCAAGGTCAGGTAGACGTCATTCCACCGCGAATAATCCTGGCCCACCGCAACGCCACTGGAATCGAGCACGACGATGCCATTGGCATCCGTGACGTAGATGCGATGGTTGACCTGGTTTTTTGGCAATCCCCAGATCGTCGCCGCGGGCTGGCGTTCGCCATAGGACCTGAGCAATTGCGGCCAGCGGTTCTGGCTGAGTGTCCCGGCCTTGAAATCGTCCCGCAGGATCTCGGCCATCAGGTTGGCCGTGTCCACCAGGGTTTCCTCGGTGGACTGGCGCACACCGGGACGGATTTCTTCCATCACCGTGTTGAGCACGAAATACCCGGCCAGGCCGATGAACAGCACGTAGGCCAGGAAAATCCGGATACCCAGCGACATCAGCTGTGGCCCGGGCTGTAGCTGTAGCCAAGGCCCCGGTGGGTCTGAATCGGTTCGGCCTCGGCCCGGACCAGGCGCAACTTGGCGCGCAGGCTCTTGATATGGCTGTCGATGCTGCGCTCGTAGCCGGCATCGCTGGCCACACCCAGGGCGTCGAGCAACTGCTCGCGACTGAAGACCCGCTCAGGCTGCTCCAGCAGGCAGTTCAACAGGCGAAATTCATGACGAGTGAGGTTCAACGGCTTGCCGCGATAGCTGATCTGCACGCGCTCGCTGTCCACCTGGAACAACGCCGAACCCGCTTCCGCGAAAGGCCGCGGCGCCACGCGCTTGAGAATCGCGCGAACCCTGGCGGCAACTTCGCGAGGGCTGAAGGGCTTGACCACGTAATCATCGGCGCCAATCTCCAGGCCCACCACCCGGTCAATCTCGCCATCCCGAGCCGTAAGAAAAATTACCGGAACGTCGCTGAAACGTCTGAGATTCTTGCACGTCTCGAAACCGCTGATATCCGGCAGGCCCACGTCGAGAATAATCAGGTCCGCCGGAGTCTTCTGCTGATGCTCCAGGGCCGCGGCTCCCAGGCTCAACCAGGTGGTGTCAAAGCCCTCGCCCTGCAGCGCAAACACCAGCGTATCAGCGATGGCGGCTTCGTCTTCGACAATCAGAATATGAGGCATGGCGACCGGGCCCGACAGTAAAGTTGCCGGAACGGTGCCCCAAGCCTCGGGGCACGTCAATCGGGGAAATCAACAGTCCGGTTTATCCGCGGTAAACCGCCGCGCCGGGTTCACCGCCGCGTCGAACTCACGCAAGGCCTTGGCACCGATCAGCAACGGGTAGTTGAAACTGCTGCGGTCGGTCAGGTTGACCTCGACGGTGCGCTTGACGTTACCCAGGCACATTTCCAGTTCCACCACCGGACGCTTGCTGGGGGCGATCTTTTCGTCGTCGTCCTCGTCCTCTTCGGAACGGGTCTTGATCTTGCTGATGCGGGCGATCTTGTGTTCGTAGATCTTGTTGCTCGCGTCCTTGGTCGCCAGGCGGAAACGTACCCAGTCATCGCCGTCACGGGTAAACGTCTCGATGTCCTTGGCCGACAGCGAGGCGGTCAATGCGCCGGTGTCCATCTTGGCCTTGAGCACTTCGCCACCGATTTCCGGCAGCGCGATGTATTCGTAGCGCCCATAGAGGGTCGGTTCGGCGGCGAGCACGGGGAGGGCCACCAGGGAAAGCAGGGCTAAAACGGATTTCATGTAAGGGGCTTCCGTTGTGGGAGTGGGATTTTAGACCGTGGTCAACGAATTCGTTCGGTAAAGCGCACCGTGGCTCCCTCGCCACAAAAGCAGATTCAGCCTATACAAGCCCAAGTGAAACTTTCGTCCAGGCCGATTTGGCCTGCCGCTCGAAGCTGCTTATCATGGCCCGCCCAACCCGTTTGCAAGAGTCATCTATGCGCCGCCTGCTCACCGGCTGTTTCGTCACCCTGCTGCTATTGCTCAATACCCTGGTGCTGTTCGGGCCGCTGATGGTGTTTGCATTGCTCAAACTGGTCCTGCCCGGGCGTCTTCGCGATTACGCCTCGTGGGCAGTGATGTGGATCGCCGAGACCTGGGCCGAGATCGACAAACTGATTTTCGCCTCGTGCATCCCCACCCGCTGGGACATTCGCGGTGGTGAAGGCCTGCGCAGCGACACCTCGTACTTGGTGATCAGCAATCACCAGTCATGGGTGGATATCCCCGCTCTGGTCCAGACCCTCAACCGGCGCACGCCGTTCTTCAAGTTCTTCCTCAAGAAAGAGTTGATCTGGGTGCCGTTCCTGGGGCTGGCGTGGTGGGCATTGGATTACCCTTTCATGAAGCGCTACACCAAGGCGTTCCTGGCGAAGAATCCCGAGCTGGCCGGCAAGGATCTGGAAATCACCAAGGCCGCCTGCGAGTTGTTCAAGCGTCAGCCAGTCACCGTGGTGAATTATCTCGAAGGTACACGCTACACCCCCGCCAAAAGCCAACAGCAGCAATCGCCCTTCAGTCATCTGCTCAAGCCCAAGGCCGGTGGCGTGGCGTTTGTGCTGGCGGCGATGGGCGAGCAACTGGATGCGATCCTCGACGTGACGGTGGTTTATCCGCAGCAGCGCATCCCCGGGTTCTGGGATTTGATCAGCGGCGCGGTGCCCAGGGTCATCATCGACATCCAGACCCGCGAACTGGACCCGGCGCTGTGGCAGGGCGACTACGGAAACGACCCGGTGTTTCGCCAGCATGTGCAGGACTGGGTCAACCAGCTCTGGAGCGAAAAGGACCGGCGCATTGCTCAGCTGCGCAACGAGAGCGCCTGATCAGATACCGGCGCCGGCGCCCCAGATACCGCCCAGGTCCTGCAACAGCGAACCGGCGACGCCCTGTTGGCCGAGGTACTGCAAAATGATCGGGGCAAACTGGCCGATCATGCCGCTGTCCATGCCCAGCGCGCTGAAGGCATTGTTCAGGTCACCGGTGTCCTTGACGTTACCGAGCAAGCCGTCGAGCAAAGCGTTTTTGTCCGACCCGCCGCCCAGCAAGCCACCCAAGCCGTTAAGGCCACCGATGGCGCTGTTCCCGGCGATCTGATCGAGCCCCGGCACACTTTTGCTCAGCTCGGAGAACTGCGCCTCGCTGAGCTGGTTCCTGGCCAGCCCGAGCATCGCCCCGGCACCGCCCACGGCTTGCTCCGGCGTGATCTGGAGTTCCGAGCCGAGGGTATTGAGCAATCCGGCGGCTTTCGGCGCGGCGGCCACCGCCCCTTCCTGCTGGTTGCCCTGGATGGCCGAGATCACGCTTGTCGCATCGGCGAGGCTGAACTGTGCGAAGGCCGGGCCGGCTGCCAACGAGAGCAGGCAAGACAATGCAAAACCGCGTGAAACCTTCATCGGGACATCCTCTGGAACATGAAAAAGCCGCCCGGAAAGGGGCGGCGCAAAGTCGAGCGTTGGACTGGGATGGCCGGGGTTTGTTCAACACCGCGCTTGCCGCGTGCAGCAATAGCCTGCCATCGAATACAGTGCAGCCTTCTTTCAGCAGAGTAACGCCATGAACGTACAAATCGGTGGAGGCGCCCTCGCGGTCATTCTGACGGGCATGCTCATCGCCTTCGGCGTCAGCGAGTGCCAGCGCGGCCCGTTGAACCCGGAACTTGCCGACGACGTCAGCGAAGCGCAAAAGACCTGGCTGACCATCGAGCACCGCATCAAGCGTTATGATCCAGCCCTGACGCAAGTCACACGAGACCAGCAGGCCCTGACCGTTTTCTACCGCCCCGCCACGCCCACCGAGGAGGGTGACGATTGGGCGCCGGACATGCTGCGCATCGTCGGCCACGGCCTGGCGGCGCTGAACGGCGCGCCAGGAGGAAAGGCGTATACCCAAGTGACCGTGAGAGCGCGAATGCTTGCCGATGATGACGTGGCACTGGTGTACGACATGTCAGGGTTCGATGCCATCAAGACCCAACAGGACGGCTACTTCAACTTCGCCAGCATGCCGCGCAGCCTGTCGTTCAGTCCGGCCGCCCTGGCGCAGATCAAGGACGATTGCCGTGGCATGAACGCCCAAGCGTTCTATTCGCAATTCTGCGGTCGGGTCGGCGAAGCCGCAACAAGCCATCCCTGAACGCGGCCATGGCGCATGCTACGGTTTTTTTGACGCAGTACTGTCAACTCTGACAGTAGGCGGCAGTTCAACCCGGTCCTAAGCTCGGATCGTCGAAGGTAAGAACCTCGGCAGACACTTTCCTTTGTGCTGTAACCCACCGGACACCGTGCCCGGAATAAAGGAATCTCTCTACAAAAGGAACTTGCGATGAAATATCCGAGCCTCGCCCTGAGTTGCGTTCTTCTGTCCGGCATCGGTTTGATCAGTTGCACTGATGTCAAAACCCCGGCCAAGAGCCCCGAAATAAAACACGGTACCTCACAGATGCCGCCGTCCCGCCAGTATTACTGTTGGGATCAGCAGGACTTTAACAATGGCAGCGCAAACATCAGGAACGCTGCCTGCCGGGAAGCCTTTACAGCGGCAGGCGACGCCGATTGGGAACGCGCCCGTCTGTTCAACGATTGGAACGCCTACTCGCAGAACATCCCCGAAGGTACCGAGCCGGAAGACGTCGCTCCCGATGGGAAACTCTGTTCCGCCGGTCAGGATCGCTTCGACAGTATCAACCTCAAAAGCACTGCCTGGCACACCACTGACCTGGACGTGAAGGACGGCCGCGTGCAACTTACTTACGTCGCCAGCCAGATGCATGATCCCAGCGAATTCAAGGTTTACCTGACCGACCCGGACAACCTCACCTGGGCCGCGCTGAAGCAGTCTCCTGACGTCAAGGTGAGACTTGCCCCGGACACGAAAGGACCGGGTACCTATTACCTGGACGTTCAATTACCAGCAGGCTATGTCACGGACAGCAGGTCAGTGATCTTCATCATGTGGCAACGCCATGAAGACCCTGCTCGTGAAACGTTCTTCAGTTGCAGCGATGTGGTGCTGGTGAGAGCGAAAGGTTAGAGGGGGCACTTTGTATCGTTGACAGGGGCCTTTCAGGGACTGATCTCATGCCGAAGAACCAGCAAACCTTACTTTGCCAATACCAATACGATCCGCTGGATCGCCTGGCTGATTGCACGGTAACAGACCAGGCCAGCGCTCGACGCTTCTATGCGAAAGGCCGCATCAGCAACGAGATCCAGGGGCAGATGCAACGTTCGGTCGTCCAGCACGGCGATCAATTGCTGGCGCAACAACAGTGCCGGGATGGCACCGTCGAAACCACCTTGCTGGCAACCGACCGACAGCGTTCGGTATTGCAGTTGCTCGATGCAATACAACCTGGCCCCCTCGCCTACACACCCTACGGCCATCGCGCCCCGGCTAACGGCTTGCTCAGCCTGCTCGGCTTCAATGGAGAACGGGCGGATCCGGTGACCGGGCATTATCTGCTGGGCAATGGTTATCGGGCGTTCAATCCGGTGTTGATGCGGTTCAATAGTCCGGACAGTTTGAGTCCGTTTGGGGCGGGGGGGTTGAACGTCTACGCGTATTGCGCCGGGGACCCGCTAAACAGGACAGACAAAACTGGACACGCATCGGGATTTTTTGCGTGGGTAATGAAGTCGATCAGCAAGACCCGAGCTAACATCTACAAGCCTTTGCGAGCTGAAAGTATCAGCACACTGCCCGCATCCTCCGGAAACCTGGCAGGAGCCGCTATCGAAAGCGGGAGTGAAATAAACATCAGAGGAGCGGTGCTATTACCAGAAAAGAATCGCAAGGCTTTGAGAGCTATTGGAGATCCGATCGTACGCAACCGGGCAAAACTTGCACACATTGAATCCGAGTTAATTAACCTGAAAACCTCTCCAGAGCTCGTCGCCAAAAAAATCGCCAGCGAAAACGCTGATGTCACGGGAATTATAAGCCCTGAGATACTTGAGCAACTGGCACATCAACGTATTCCCAATCGAATCCGTCATTTGGATAACAAAAAACTTCATTATCAAACCAAGCTAAAAAACCTCCAAACCCAACGCTCACAGGTGCGCCAGCAATGAATACTCATTCACAAGAAACAGCGCCCATTATTATTCGCAATATATTAGGTCCAGCAACATCGCCGCACCAGCTGGCGGATGTAAACCGGTCTGACGGGTGCGGCCAGACAAACCTAACACTTCTGTCAGCTAGACAACCCAGCGCTTCTGCCTGAGCCTGATACCTGCCTCAGGAGTTTCTTTATTCAGAGCGAAGCTCATGCCTTCTAAAGACGAAACGCTACTTTGCCGCTATCACTACGACCCTCTCGACCGCCTGGCTGATTGCACGCCTGCGGCCCAGGCCAGCACCCGCCGCTTCTACTTGAAGGAGCGCCTGGCCTCAGAGATTCAAGGCTCGTTACAGCGATCGATTTTTCAGCACGACGACCAGTTGTTGGCCCAGCGTCAACGAAAAGATGAGGTCAGCACAGCCACCTTGCTCGCCACCGATCAACAGCGTTCTGTTTTACGGGTGCTTGACGCAGCACAACCCCATCCCCTTGCCTACACGCCCTACGGCCACCGAGCTCAGGAAAACGGTTTGCTCAGCCTGCTCGGCTTCAACGGCGAGCGGCCGGATCCGGTGACCGGACACTATCTATTGGGGAATGGTTATCGGGCGTTCAATCCGGTCTTGATGCGGTTTCACAGTCCGGACAACTTGAGTCCGTTTGAGAAGGGTGGATTGAATGCATACGCCTATTGCCTAGGTGATCCCGTGAATAAGACGGATCCTACCGGGCATTTCCCTAACTTGTGGAAAGCTTTATTAAACGTTTTTAAGCTTCGAACACCAAGTACTCGCGCGGCCACTACATCCTCTCAAGCCACTGCTTTGAATGCAGCGAACGCTGTTACGCCCCCCAACACCGCAACTGCAATCCCTCCACCAAGCTATTCTGCCGGGAATCTCAATGGTCTGAGACCTCCGCGTCAACGCGGAGAACCTCCCGCTTATCGCTCGTTACCACCTGATTACGATGACCATGGATTGGACCCCCTCATACTAGCCACACAAAAAAAATACCAGAACGGCGGACCTCCAACTTATCCTGAAGCTGAAGGGCTTCCATGGCTGTTTATGCCACCGAGGAGGCGCACAGCTTTTTTACGCTACGCTAGATCCTCTACAAGCAGTAGCAGTAGCAATAGCAGTAGCAGTAGCAGCAGTGGCTGGAGCAGTGACTGGAGTAGCATTAGCATTGGCCGGAGCAGCAGAAGCAGCCAGTCGAGCCAGGGTAGCGACAGATCCAGCATCAGCTTATCTGCCGAACAAGTCGACCGAATCAGACGTCTCTCATAGCTCGGCTGCACATGGCGGGACACTTATGAAATTGCGGCGACCATGGACAATATTTCACCGGAATTGAGTACAGATTTGTTCGTCGTGTTTAGTGTCAGGTCCGTCAAACTGAATCGATTCGGTTCTGAAATACCGCAAATGGGTGCACTGAATAAAAAGGCGACATCGCTGTCGCCCTTCTTTCCGTCTTGCTTCCAACCTTACGCCGCACTAAACAACTTATGCGGATCAATCACAAACTTCTTCGGCACACCCGCATCGAACTCACCATAGCCCTTCGGCGCGTCGTCCAGGCTGATGACCTGTACGCCAACGATTTCAGCGATGTTGATGCGGTCCCACATGATCGCCTGCATCAATTGGCGGTTGTACTTCATCACCGGGGTCTGGCCGGTGTGGAAGCTGTGGGATTTGGCCCAGCCCAAGCCGAAGCGGATGCTCAGGCTGCCCATTTTTGCCGCGGCATCGACTGCGCCCGGGTCTTCGGTGACGTAAAGGCCGGGAATACCGATCTTGCCGGCCACGCGGACCACGCCCATCAATGAGTTGAGCACGGTGGCCGGTGCTTCGTGCTTGACGCCGTCATGGCCGTGGCCACGGGCTTCGAAGCCCACGCAATCGACGGCGCAGTCCACTTCTGGTTCGCCCAGCAAGCGCGGCGATTTGCTCGTGCAGCGGGGTGTCTGTGGACAGGTCGACGATTTCAAAGCCTTGGGCCTTGGCGTGAGCCAGGCGGATGGAGTTGACGTCGCCGATGATCACTACCGCAGCACCCAGCAGGCGGGCGGAAGCGGCAGCCGCGAGGCCAACCGGGCCGGCGCCGGCGATGTAGACGGTGCTGCCAGGGCCGACGCCGGCGGTGACGGCGCCGTGGTAGCCGGTCGGCAGGATGTCGGACAGGCAGGTCAGGTCGCGGATTTTCTCCATGGCCTTGTCGCGGTCCGGCAGTTTCAGCAGGTTGAAGTCGGCGTACGGCACCAGCACGTATTCGGCCTGGCCGCCGGTCCAGTCGCCCATGTCGACATAACCGTAGGCACCGCCCGCACGGGCCGGGTTGACCGTCAGGCAGACACCGGTGTGTTGCTCCTTGCAGGAACGGCAACGCCCGCACGCCACGTTGAATGGCACCGAGACCAGGTCACCGATTTTCAGGTTTTCGACGTCGCTGCCCTTTTCGATCACTTCACCGGTGATCTCGTGACCCAGGACCAGGCCGGTCTGGGCAGTGGTACGGCCGCGCACCATGTGTTGGTCGGAGCCGCAGATGTTGGTGGAGACTACGCGCAGGATGACGCCGTGCTCGATCTTCCTGCCGCGCGGGTCCTGCATTTTGGGATAGTCGATTTTCTGTACTTCGACCTTGCCGTTGCCGAGATACACGACACCACGATTACCAGACATGCTTTCACCTCGCTGTTGTTTTTGTGGAACTGCGTTGCCCAGGCAGGCAGCGCGTTGATTGCTCGGGTAGTGCTTGTGTCTTTGTTTCTTTGTTGTCTGTAAGGGCCTCTTCGTCGGAACGCCGCCCGGAGCAAGCTCGCTCCCACAATGGATATCTGGTGTGTCCAAGGTCTGCAGACCGGCACAGATCCTGTGGGAGCGAGCTTGCTCGCGATGACGGGCTAAAGAACGACCGTGCGATTGGCGTTCAGAAACACCCTTCGCTCAATGTGGTACCCCACCGCGCGGGCCAAGGTGAGCCCTTCAATATCGCGTCCCTTGGCGATCAGGTCTTCGGGATAGTGGCTGTGATCCACCACTTCCACCCCCTGGGCGATGATCGGACCTTCGTCCAGGTCGTTGTTGATGTAATGCGCCGTGGCGCCCACCAGTTTCACGCCTTTGTTGTAGGCCTGGTGATACGGTTTGGCGCCCTTGAAGCCCGGCAGCAATGAGTGATGGATGTTGATGGCCTTGCCGTCGAGCTTGCGGCACAGTTCCGGCGACAGCACTTGCATGTAGCGGGCAAGAATCACCAGTTCGGCGCCGGTCTCCTCGATCACGTGCCACACCTGCCGCTCCTGGGCCGGCTTGTCGTTCGGGTCCAGGGGGAAATGGTAGTAGGGAATCTGGTGCCAGTCGGCGAGCGGCTTGAGGTCGGGGTGATTGGAGACCACGGCCACCACGTCCATCGACAACTGGCCGATGCGCTGGCGATAGAGCAAGTCGTTGAGGCAGTGATCGGCCTTGGAGACCATGATCACCACTTTCGGCCGGTAGTTCGGCGGGGTCAGTTCGAAGACCATGCCGAAGGCTTGCGCGCGCTCGGCCAGGCCGGCGCGGAAGCTCTGCTCGTCGAAACCGTCAGGTTGGCGAAACTCCACGCGTATGAAGAAGCGCGCCGAAAGCCGGTCGTCGAAGGAGTGATGCTCGGTGACGTAGCAGCCCTGCTCGAACAGAAAGCGGGTCACCGCATCCACCGTGCCGAGCACGCTGGGGCAGTCGGCAGTCAGGATCCATGTGTCTGGGGCGCGGCTCATTGCGGTGACTCCTGTTTGTTATGGACAAATCCCCCGCTAAGCACAGAACCCTGTGGCGAGGGGATTCATCCCCGCTGGGCTGCGAAGCAGCCCCTAGACCTGCAACTTCAGAGTGTCAGGTTGATCACATCAAGCTTTTGGGGCTGCTGCGCAGCCCAGCGGGGATAAATCCCCTCGCCACAAAAAGGCCGTGGTCGGCTTTAGTCCTTACGCCTGCACACTCAACCCATACTCCGCCGCGGCATCCTGCAACCACAGCCACCAGTAATCGGAAAAGCTGCGGCGGATCACCAGTTCCCAGGTGTCTTCAGCCGTGTGGCGGATCACCAGTTGCGACTTGGCGAACACCGTGCCCACGGCCTTGCCTACCGGGAAGTTGCTTGGGTGTACATCGTAGCTGGTGGATTTCATCAGCACGTCGCGCACGTTCGGGCCGGACAGTTCGAGGATCTGCTGGCCGCCGCTGACGTTGACGATCTGGATGTGCAGGTCGCCCAGCGCTTCGCGCAGGTTCTTCTCGGCGGCGAATTCCTCGCCGCTCGGCACCACCAGCAGCCACTCATCCGGGCCCAGCCATTGCAGGCTGGTTTCACCCTTGACGATGACGGCCAGCGCACCCGGCAATTCCAGGCCCAGGGCTTTGTGCACACCCGCGGCGAACGCAGGGTCGTGGCCATCGCCACGAATGGTCAGGTGGCCGAGGAGTTTTTTCTCGCGCACGGTCACGCCGGCGTTCTTGCGGCCCTTGCCCACCAGGCTGGCGAGGTCGGCATGGTGCAGCGACGACTCGGCCTTGGCCCCGGTGGTGGGGCGTTGTTGGTACACGTTGACTGCGGTCATATGGAGCACCTGTCTTGAATTCTTGATTCGGCCCTTGTGGGAGCTGTTCTGCCGCCTTCGCGAGCAGGCTCGCTCCCACAAGGGTTATGCGGTCTCCTGTGGGAGCGAGCCTGCTCGCGAAGCAGACGACGCAGAACAACTGCTCCCACCAGGACCTCAAGCCTTTAAACGTTCTGCCGATCCCCCTTCGGATCGAAGAACACCGAAGAAACGATCTCTGCCTCGATCACCCGGCCATCCGCCAGCGGTGCGAAGACTCGCTCGCCGAGGCGCTTCAAGCCGCCCTTGACCACGCCCATGGCAAACGAATAACCCAGGGAGTTATGCGCATAGCTGGAGGTCACGTGGCCGACCATCGACATCGGGATCGCCTGCTTGGGGTTGAACACCAGCTGCGCGCCTTCCGGCAGCCAGACATTCGGGTCGATCGGCTTGAGGCCCACCAGTTGCTTGCGTTCTTCACGCACGCAGTCTTCGCGATTCATCCCACGCCAGCCGATCCACGAGAACGGCTTGGTCCGGCCAACGCACCAGCCCATGTTCAGGTCGTCCGGGGTCATCGAGCCGTCGGTGTCCTGGCCGACGATGATGAAGCCCTTCTCGGCCCGCAACACATGCATGGTCTCGGTGCCATACGGGGTCAGGTTGTACTTCTTGCCGGCCTCGACGATCTGTTCAAGCACGCCCATGGCGTAGTCGGCCTGCACGTTGATTTCGTACGACAGCTCACCGGTGAACGAGATGCGGAACACCCGCGCCGGCACGCCGCCCACCAGGCCCTCCTTCCAGGTCATGAACGGGAAGCCGTCCTTGTCCAGGTCGATATCGGTGACTTCGCTCAGCAGCTTGCGGCTATTGGGCCCCGACAGGGTCATGGTCGCCCAGTGGTCGGTAACCGAGGTGAAATACACCTTCAGGTCCGGCCATTCGGTCTGCTGGTAGATCTCCAGCCATTGCAGTACACGGGCCGCACCGCCAGTGGTGGTGGTCATCAGGAAGTGGTTGTCGGCCAGACAGGCAGTCACGCCGTCGTCAAAGACCATGCCGTCTTCCTTGCACATCAGGCCGTAGCGGGCCTTGCCCACGTCGAGCTTGGTCCAGGCGTTGGTGTAGATGCGGTTGAGGAACTCACGGGCATCCGGGCCCTGGATGTCGATCTTGCCCAGGGTCGAGGCGTCCAGCAGGCCGACGCTGTCGCGCACGGCCTTGCATTCGCGCTTGACCGCGGCATGCAGGTCTTCGCCGTTCTTCGGGAAGTACCAAGGCCGTTTCCACTGGCCGACGTCTTCGAACTCGGCGCCGTTTTTCACATGCCAGGCATGCAGCGCGGTGAAGCGCACCGGCTCGAAGATGTGCCCGCAGTGCCGGCCGGCCACCGCGCCGAAGGTCACCGGCGTGTAGTTCGGACGGAACATGGTGGTGCCCATCTGCGGGATGCTCACGTTCAGCGAGCGGGCCGCGATGGCCAGGCCGTTGACGTTGCCCAGCTTGCCCTGGTCGGTGCCGAAGCCCAGTGCGGTGTAGCGCTTGACGTGCTCCACCGACTCGAAGCCTTCGCGGGTGGCGAGTTCGATGGCGGCAGCGGTGACGTCGTTCTGCAGGTCGACGAATTGCTTCGGCGCCCGTGCGGTGGTTTTTTCATGAGGCACCTGGAACAACGCCAGGGTCGGTTCTTCATGACGGCTCAGGGCCTTGGGCAACACGCCCTCCACAGCCTTGAAGCCGGCTTCGCTGGCCGCGCGCACGCCGCCTTCAAAACCGTCGGCCAAGGAATCGCCGAGACCGTAGACGCCATTCACACCGCCGACGCACACGCGTTTCTGCGGTGCTTCGCCCGGCACGAAACCGAGGATGTCTTCACGCCAGATCGGCTTGCCGCCCAGGTGCGAAGCCAGGTGGACCACCGGGCTGTAGCCGCCGGAACTGGCCACCAGGTCGCAGTCCAGCCATTCGCCAGGGCTGGTGACTTTGTGGGCACGAACGTCGATCGCGGCCACACGTGCCCCGCTGACGCGCTTGCTGCCACGGGCTTCGATCACGGCGCTGCCGGTAAGGATGCGGATACCCTTGGCGCGGGCTTCTTCCACCAGCGCGCCACGCGGGTTGCTGCGGGCATCGGCGACGGCCACCACTTGCAGGCCGGCGTCGAACCAGTCCAGGGCGACGCGATAGGCGTGGTCGTTGTTGGTACTCAACACGAGTTTCTTGCCCGGCGCCACGCCGTAGCGGCGGATGTAGGTAGAAACCGCACCCGCGAGCATGTTGCCCGGCACGTCGTTGTTGCCGTAGACCAGCGGGCGCTCGCAAGCACCAGTCGCCAGCACCACGCGCTTGGCGCGAACCCGGTTGATGCGCTGGCGGACCTGGCCAATCGGTGCGCGGTCGCCGAGGTGATCGGTGAGGCGCTCGTGGATGGTCAGGAAGTTGTGGTCGTGGTAACCGTTCACCGTGGCGCGAGGCAGCAACACCACCTCGGGCATCGAGCGCAGTTCAGCCACCGCCGCCGCGACCCACTCGGTCGCCGGCTTGCCGTCCAGGCTCTCGCGGGAGTCGAGCAGGCTGCCGCCGAACTCTTCCTGCTCATCGGCCAGGATCACTCGCGCACCGCTGCGGGCCGCGGCCAATGCTGCGGCCAGGCCAGCAGGGCCAGCGCCGACGATCAGCACGTCGCAGTGACGGTTCATGTAGTCGTAGGTATCCGGATCGTTCTCGGTCGGCGAGCGACCCAACCCTGCGGCCTTGCGGATGTACTTCTCGTAAGTCATCCAGAACGATTGCGGGTACATGAAGGTTTTGTAGTAGAAGCCCGGCGGCATCAGCTTGCCGCCGACCTTGCCGAGAATCCCCATCATGTCGTTGTTGACGTTCGGCCAGCCGTTGGTGCTGGTGGCGACCAGTCCCTGATACAGCGCCTGTTGCGTGGCGCGCACGTTCGGGATCTGCGTGGCTTCGGTGGCGCCGATCTGCAGCACCGCGTTCGGCTCTTCCGCACCGGCGGCAAAGATGCCGCGCGGACGGGAATACTTGAAGCTGCGACCAATGATGTCGACACCGTTGGCCAGCAGCGCGGCGGCCAGGGAATCGCCTTCGAAGCCTTTGTAGCTCTGGCCGTTGAAGGTGAATGTCAGCACTTTGTTGCGGTCGATCCGTCCGCCGTTGGACAGGCGATTGATCTGGCTCATACCTTCTCTCCCAGAGCCTGCGCGGCCGCTTTCGGACTGTCAGCCTTGTCGGTGAATTGCGGCTTTTGACCGATCTTGTAGGTTTCGAGAATCTCGTAGGTCAGGGTGTCACGGGTCGCGTTGAAGTACTGGCGGCAACCGGCGGCATGAATCCACAACTCGTGGTGCAGGCCGCGAGGGTTGTCGCGAAAGAACATGTAGTCGCCCCACTCCTCGTCGGTGCAGGCGTTCGGATCCAGCGGACGCGGGATGTGCGCCTGGCCGGATGCATGGAATTCCTCTTCGGAGCGCAGTTCGCCACAGTGAGGACAGAAGATATGCAACATGGGGATTTCTCCTGTTAGTGGGCAACCGCAGCAGCGCCGTGTTCATCGATCAACGCACCGTTGTGGAAACGGTCGATGGAGAAAGGTGCGGCCAATGGGTGCATTTCACCCTTGGCCAGGCTCGCGGCAAATACGTTGCCCGAGCCAGGTGTCGCCTTGAAGCCGCCGGTGCCCCAACCGCAGTTGAAGAACATGTTCGGCACTGGCGTCTTGGAGATGATCGGGCAGGCGTCCGGCGTGGTGTCGACGATGCCGCCCCACTGGCGGTTCATGCGCACCCGCGAGAGCACCGGGAACATCTCGACGATGGCCTGGATGGTGTGCTCGATCACCGGGTACGAGCCACGCTGGCCGTAGCCGTTGTAGCCGTCGATACCGGCGCCGATCACCAGGTCGCCCTTGTCGGACTGGCTGATGTAGCCGTGCACGGCGTTGGACATGATCACACTGTCGATAATCGGCTTGATCGGCTCGGACACCAGCGCTTGCAGCGGATGGGACTCGACCGGCAGGCGGAAACCGGCAAGCTTGGCCATGTGCCCGGAGTTACCGGCGGTCACTACGCCGACGCGCTTGGCGCCGATGAAGCCCTTGTTGGTCTCCACGCCGATGCACACGCCGTTTTCCTTGCGGAAACCGATCACTTCGGTCTGCTGGATCAGGTCCACGCCCAAGGCGTCCGCCGCCCGGGCAAAGCCCCAGGCCACGGCATCGTGACGGGCCACGCCGCCGCGACGCTGGACGGTGGCGCCCATCACCGGATAACGGGTGTTCTTCGAGCAATCCAGGTACGGGATCTCGTCAGCCACTTGCTTGGCATCGAGCAGTTCGCCGTCTACGCCGTTGAGGCGGTTGGCGCTGACGCGGCGCTCGGAATCACGGATATCCTGCAAGGTGTGGCACAGGTTGTAGACGCCACGCTGGGAGAACATCACGTTGTAGTTCAGGTCCTGGGACAGGCCTTCCCAGAGTTTCATCGCGTGTTCGTACAGGTGGGCCGATTCGTCCCACAGGTAGTTGGAACGCACGATGGTGGTGTTGCGCGCGGTGTTACCGCCGCCCAGCCAGCCCTTCTCGACCACGGCCACGTTGGTGATGCCGTGCTCCTTGGCCAGGTAGTAGGCGGTCGCCAGACCATGCCCGCCGCCGCCGACAATGACCACGTCGTAGACCT
This sequence comes from Pseudomonas sp. FP198, assembly GCF_030687895.1. Classification (NCBI taxonomy): domain Bacteria; kingdom Pseudomonadati; phylum Pseudomonadota; class Gammaproteobacteria; order Pseudomonadales; family Pseudomonadaceae; genus Pseudomonas; species Pseudomonas sp. FP198. The sequence goes on along the minus strand of NZ_CP117452.1, from coordinate 507,892 downwards.
TTTTCGGGGTCGGCGTGCGCCACATCCGCTGCCAGTTTTCATGATGGCTGAGTGAGTGTTTGAAGAGGCCGAAGCCCGAATAGCGTTGCATAGTCATTACTCCAAAACCGACTCAGCGATAAACCGGGAAGTCCGCGCACAAGGCCGCCACTTGCTGCGCGACATTGGCCTCGACATCGGCATCGCCGAGGTTGTCGAGGATGTCGCAGATCCAGCCGGCCAGCGTGACGCACTGGGTCACCTTGAAGCCGCGGGTGGTCACTGCCGGCGTACCGATGCGCAGGCCCGAGGTCACGAACGGCGATTGCGGGTCGTTCGGCACGGCGTTCTTGTTGACGGTGATGTGGGCGCGGCCCAGGGCGGCGTCCGCGTCCTTGCCGGTCAGGCCCTGACGGATCAGGCTGACCAGGAACAGGTGGTTGTCGGTGCCGCCGGACACTACATCGTAGCCGCGCTTGATGAACACGCCCGCCATGGCCTGGGCGTTGTCGATCACTTGCTGCTGGTAAGCCTTGAAGCCCGGCTCCGCCGCTTCCTTGAAGCACACCGCCTTGCCAGCGATGACGTGCATCAGCGGGCCGCCCTGGGCGCCGGGGAATACCGCGGCGTTGAGCTTTTTCTCGATCTCTTCGTTGGCCTTGGCCAGGATCAGGCCACCACGCGGGCCGCGCAGGGTCTTGTGGGTAGTGGTGGTGACCACGTCGGCGTACGGCAGCGGGTTCGGGTACAGGCCGGCGGCAACCAGGCCGGCGACGTGGGCCATGTCGACGAACAGCAGCGCACCGACCTTGTCGGCGATCTGGCGAAAGCGTGGGAAATCCAGGGTCTTGGAATAGGCAGAAAAACCGGCAACGATCATCTTCGGCTTGCACTCGACCGCCAGGCGCTCGACTTCGTCATAGTCGATCAGGCCCGTGGTGGTGTCGATGCCGTATTGCACCGCGTTGTACAGCTTGCCCGAGGACGACACCTTGGCACCGTGGGTCAGGTGACCGCCGTGGGCCAGGCTCATGCCCAGGATGGTATCGCCGGCTTGCAGCAAGGCCAGGTACACGGCGCTGTTGGCCGATGAACCGGAATGCGGCTGGACGTTGGCGTAATCGGCGCCGAACAGTTGTTTGGCGCGCTCGATGGCCAGGGCTTCGACCTTGTCGACGTGCTCGCAGCCACCGTAGTAGCGCTTGCCCGGGTAACCTTCGGCGTACTTGTTGGTCAGGCCGCTGCCCTGGGCCTGCATCACGCGCTTGCTGGTGTAGTTCTCCGACGCGATCAGTTCGATGTGATCTTCCTGGCGTTGCTCCTCGGCATTCATCGCCGCCAGCAGTGCATCGTCGTAACCCTGGATTTGGTCTTGCTTGCTGAACATCGCGTCTCTCCCAGCGGCGGCGGTGCGCCTTTCGTCTCGGTGAGGCACGGACCGTTTCGGTCGTGCCCTTTGGATGCGATGGTATGGCCGGCGCAGGCAGGTCAAATGCCTATGGACGCCACGCAAAGGTGCGTTTACGACATGGGATAGGACGCGGTTAGTGTGGCGAGGGGATTTATCCCCGCTGGGGCGCGAAGCGGCCCTGAAACCTGCAGGCGCGGCGTGTCAGGCTGACCGAGTTTGCTGCCTTGGGGCTGCTTCGCAGCCCAACGGGGATAAATCCCCTCGCCACAGGTTCAGTTCAAGCCACCCAGTTGCGAACCGCGAGCAACAAAAGAAAATGCGCGGGGTACAGCGTGTATGCCCAGCGCCGCATTGCCGGTGGACGGAAAGAGCCCGCGTGGCGCAACAGCATCAGCCCAAGCCATGGCGCAATCAGGCAAGCCACCAGCCCCCAGACCGCCACCGTGTCACCCAGCCATGCCGCGCCATACAACACCCGCCATTGATTGGCCGCCACGCAGACCGTTCCCGGCAGCAACGCGAAATACCAAGGCCGGCGATGCACCAGCAACATCGCCAACGGCAGCAGCACGCCGTAAAACCCGAACATCAACTGTGACGAGCACAGCGCTGCCAGCAGCAGCGCCGCCACCGCCAGGCATCGAGCCTGCAAGGTGGGGGTTTGCCAACAGCGCGCCACCAACAATCCCAGCACCAGCGTCGGCATCACGTTCAATGTCGTGGGGTTGGGAACGAACAAGCGGTAGGGGATTTCACTGATGGCGCTGAACAGCAACAGCCAGCCCAGGTAACGCCATGGAAGGGAGCTGGCGCCGTTGCGTGCGAGGTTGGCCGCCATCGCCAGACAGAACCAGGGAAATGCCAAGCGTCCCGGCACATAAAGCCAATCGGCGGAAAAACCGACATATCGCAGATGATCGAAGACCATCGACAACAGTGCCAGCCACTTGAGCAAGTCCAGCGCAGCGTCGCGCTGACTCATGTGTACAGCGGCCCGCTGATTCTGTGATTTTCTGACCGAAACATCCCGTGTGCTCCCTCGCTAATCTTGGGTAAAGTGCGCACCACTATCGACCACGGCGCTGTGGACCCAAACACGCCGAACCATGGAACCCCTCACCCGGGAATTCCACCAGGGATCTCTTACCCAGGACTCTCTATTCAAGGAGCAAGGCCATGACCGACAAGAGCCAACAATTCGCCAGCGACAACTATTCCGGTATTTGCCCCGAAGCCTGGGCGGCCATGGAAGAAGCCAACCAGGGCCACCAGCGCGCCTATGGCGACGATGAATGGACCCACCGCGCCGCGGATGATTTCCGTGCCTTGTTCGAAACCGACTGCGAAGTGTTCTTCGCGTTCAACGGCACGGCCGCCAATTCCCTGGCCCTGTCGTCGTTGTGCCAGAGTTACCACAGCGTGATCTGCTCGGAAACCGCCCACGTCGAAACCGACGAATGCGGCGCGCCGGAATTTTTCTCCAACGGCTCCAAGCTCTTGGTCGCACGCACCGAAAACGGCAAGCTGACCCCCGAGTCGATCCGCGAGATCGCCCTCAAGCGCCAGGATATCCACTACCCCAAGCCGCGCGTGGTGACCCTGACCCAGGCCACGGAAGTCGGCAGCGTCTATACACCGGAAGAGATTCGCGCCATTAGCGTTACCTGCAAGGAACTGGGGCTGAACCTGCATATGGACGGCGCGCGCTTCTCCAACGCCTGCGCCTTCCTCGGCTGCACCCCGGCCGACCTGACCTGGAAGGCCGGCGTCGACGTGCTGTGCTTCGGCGGCACGAAAAACGGCATGGCGGTGGGCGAAGCGATCCTGTTCTTCAACCACGACCTGGCGGAAGACTTCGATTATCGCTGCAAACAGGCCGGGCAACTGGCCTCGAAGATGCGCTTCCTCTCCGCGCCCTGGGTCGGCTTGCTGCAGAACGACGCCTGGCTCAAGCATGCCCGCCACGCCAACCGTTGCGCGCAGTTGCTGGCGCAACTGGTCAGTGATATTCCCGGCGTCGAGTTGATGTTCCCGGTCCAGGCCAACGGCGTGTTCCTGCAACTCTCGGAACCGGCCATCGCCGCACTGACCGCACGGGGCTGGCGCTTCTACACCTTCATCGGCAAGGGCGGCGCACGGTTCATGTGCTCGTGGGATACCGAAGAAGCGCGAGTGCGGGAGTTGGCGGCGGATATTCGGGAAGTGATGGCGGCCTAGGAAATATTGCGGGCTCACCTGTGGCGAGGGGATTTATCCCCGCTGGGCCGCGAAGCGGCCCTGAATCTGCGGACACGATGTATCAGATTGATCGAGTTGATTGCTTTAGGGCTGCTTCGCAGCCCAACGGGGATAAATCCCCTCGCCACTAAGGAGCTCATCGCGGACCTGAAAGAACGGGTTAAAACTCGATCCGCACATCCCCCTTCGGCACGCTGCAGCACGACAGGATGTAACCCTCGGCCTCATCGTCCTCGGTGATGCCGCCGTTGTGCTCCATCTCCACTTCGCCGCCGAGCTTCATGACCTTGCAAGTGCCGCAGATGCCCATGCCGCACGCCTTGGGAATCATCAGGCCAAGCTTGGCTGCGGCCGCGTGGACGGTTTCGCCCGGTGCTACGCCGATGCTCTTGCCCGACGCGACGAATTCCACCTGATGCAGGTCCGCCTGGTCGACTTCAGGCGCATCCGCCGCCTGTTCGGCCTGCTCCACCGCATCGGCGCGAGCTTCCGGTGGCGTGGCGCCGAAAGATTCCTCGTGATAGCGCTTCATGTCGTAGCCGGCCGCTTCCAGCAGGCGCTTGACCGCGCTCATGTACGGCGTCGGGCCGCAGCAGAACACTTCGCGCTCAAGGAAATCCGGCACCATCAGTTCCAGCATCTTGTGGTTCAGGTAACCGCGATACCCGGCCCACGGCTCGCCCAAACCATGCTTTTCGCAGATCAGGTGCAAGCTGAAGTTATCGATCCGCGACGCCATGTGCTCCAGCTCGCGGTGGTAGATGATGTCCTTGGGCGAGCGGGCGCTGTGGACAAAGGTCATGTCGACGTTGGCGTTGGTGTCGTAGAACCAGCGGGCCATGGACATGCACGGCGTGATCCCGACGCCACCACTGAGATACAGGACCTTCGGGCTCGGGAAATCCATGGCATTGAACAACCCCACCGGCCCGTGCACCGCCAGTTCCTGGCCTTCATGCAGCGTGTCGTGCAGCCAGTTGGAGACCTTGCCCCCCGGAACGCGCTTGATGGTCACCGAGAAACTGTAGGGCACCGACGGCGAACTGGAGATCGTGTAGGAACGCATGATCGGCTGGCCTTCGATTTCCAGCTCCAGGGTGACGAATTGCCCAGGCTTGAAAAAGAACATGATCGGCTGGTCGGCCATGAAGCAAAAGGTGCGCACATCCCAGGTTTCCTGGATGACTTTGACGCAACGAACGATATGTCGGCCATTGGCCCAGGTCTGGGTGGTGACCGGGTTCAGGAAATTATTGGACATGCTGATCTCCACGGCCGACTGTCGGCCTTCATGTTGGCGATTGTGCGCAGGCGCCTGCACCGCCATTTACCTATCTGCGACATTCACATACTTATCGCGACCAGCCCCTAACTACCGGGGCTCGCGCGTCGGGAACAGATTGGGCCATGTCGCCCATGGATAAGGTTGCGCCCCAGCGCGGCCCCACACTCGCCCCAACAGATAAACAATATTTTCTGCCTTGCGTAGCACCCTTGATTAGCCACTTTCGCCGGCCACAGAGATGGCCATGAGGATAAAACGATGGACGTCACCACTACCCTGAGCCTGGGCGATCCGCTGGAACCCGCACGCAAGGCCACCGCGCAAATGCTGCAAGAGCGCGAGCGGACCTTTTCGCTGCCGCAGCCGTTCTACTCCGATGAGCGCCTGTTTGATATCGACATGCAGGAAATCTTTCAGAAGGAATGGTTGATCGCCGGCATGACCTGCGAAATTCCGGCCAAGGGCAACTACCTGACGCTGCAGGTCGGCAAGAACCCGATCATCGTGATTCGCGGCGCCGAAGGCGTGGTGCACGCGTTCCATAACGTCTGCCGCCACCGTGGCTCGCGGTTGTGCACCAGCGACAAGGGCAAGGTCGCCAAGCTGGTCTGCCATTACCACCAGTGGACCTACGAACTGGACGGTCGCCTGCTGTTCGCCGGCACCGAGATGGGCGCCGACTTCGACATGAAGCAGTACGGCCTCAAGCCCGTGAACGTGAAGACCGCCGGCGGCTACATCTTCATCAGCCTGGCCGAGAACCCACCGGCCATCGATGATTTCCTGTCGACCCTGAACCACTACATGGAACCCTACGACATGGAAAACACCAAGGTGGCGGTGCAAACCACCTTGATGGAAAAGGCCAACTGGAAACTGGTGCTGGAAAACAACCGCGAGTGCTACCACTGCAACGCCTCGCACCCTGAATTGCTCAAGACCCTGCTGGAATGGGACGACGTCACCGACCCGCGGGCCGACCAGGCGTTCAAGGATCATGTGGCCGCTTCCGCCGCTGCCTGGGATGCCGAGAAGATCCCTTACGCCCACGCCAGCTTCGGCCTGCGCAACCGCATCGTGCGCATGCCGCTGCTCAAGGGCACCGTGTCGATGACGATGGACGGCAAGCAGGGCTGCGCCAAGCTGATGGGCCGCATCAAGAACCCGGACCTGGGCTCGATGCGCATCCTTCATCTGCCGCACTCATGGAACCACTGCATGGGCGACCACATCATCGTCTTCACGGTGTGGCCGATCAGCGCCCAGGAAACCATGGTCACCACCAAATGGCTGGTGCACAAGGACGCGGTCGAAGGCGTGGACTATGACGTGGAGCGCATGCGCCAGGTCTGGGACGCCACCAACGACCAGGACCGTCGCCTGGCCGAAGAAAACCAGCGCGGCATCAACTCCACCGCCTACCAGCCGGGTCCGTACTCGAAGACTTACGAATTCGGCGTGGTGAACTTCGTCGACTGGTACAGCGAGCGCATGCTCAACAACCTCGGGGCCGAACCGGCGCCGTACCTCAAGGGCGTGCCAGTCCAGGGCTAAGTCCGAAGCATCGTCGGATCGCCGCCCGGAGCAAGCTCGCTCCCACAAAGGTTCTTTGGCGCACCAAGGATCAAATGTGGGAGCGAGCCTGCTCGCGAAGGCGGCTTTACATTCACCCGATTATTTTGAAGACCACCGCACCGACCCATCCTCCCCATAAAACGTCTCGACAATCTCCTCCCCCGCCAGCCGCACCTTCACATACCCGTTCAACACCCGCTCCGGATACGCCTCGTCCCCCGCCAATTGTGTTTCCGACCACAACACCCGAGGATGCCCGTTCAACTCGCTGGTGGTGCCGTAGGGAATCGCTCCATGCCCGACGCAACGCGCCTGCAGCCCGTCTTGCGGCGCGTAGCAGATGCCGTTGTGCAGATGGCCCCAATACCAGTAATCCGGCTCACGCCCCAGTGCATCGCACACCGGTTGATAGAGCGCGGTCTTGTGGTGTCCGGAAATATCAAAACCCTGGTGATGGCTGAGCACCATCAGTTTCTTGCGCTTGGGCAGGCTTTTCATCCACTCGATCTGCTGGCTGTTGAGGGTGCCGTCCATGTACAGGTTCATCGCGTCCGAGGCATAGGCGCTGTCCAGGCCAACCACCAGCCAGTCGTCGTTGTACAAGGCAAAGTAGCTGGTGCCCTGCTGCACTGGAAAGCGCTTGGCCAATTCCCTGAAATAGCCGTGGCCGCCGCTGTACATCTCATGGTTGGAATTGAGCGTGAACGAGCCGTGCCTGCCCTGGGGCCAGCCGGCCATGTCGACGTCTTCCTGGGAGTGGGTGCCGGCGTAGTAGACATCCCCCAGGTGGATGGTGAAATCGGCCTGGGCCAGTTGCATCTGGTTGGCGACGGCCACGGCGGGTGCGTGACTGTCGAACGGGCCGGTGCCCCAGTCGCCGGCAATGGCCAGCACCACGTCATTGTCCATTTTCACCAGCGCCGGGGTGGTAGCGAACGGTGCGTGGTGACGCAGGTTCTCGATCCACTTGAGCAGCGCCTCGCTCCATAACAGGTCCAGCAGCTCCCATTTGCGACAACCGAGCAAGGTGCCGTCCTTGAGCACTCGGGTTGGCAACTCCTCTTCCTTTTGCGGCAAAGGCGTGGCGTTGCCGATTTTCAGAATCGACAGGCCGTGGGCCAGTTCCCACGGCACGGCCGGTTCATCGTCGGGCAAATCACCATGATCAATGACATGCCGGGCTTGAGCGTGGCCACGCTCGAGCAGCTTGACGATGGCCTGGAACTCCTCGGGCTCCAGGTCATTGACGAGTTTTTTCCAGGACATTTCCAGCCGCGTGACCAACCCGTGCAGGCGGACCTTGACCTTGTCGAACTCATGTTCCCAATGGTGCAGTAATGACATGTGAACGCTCCTTCGTTTTGCCCCGGACTACAGGGTCTTCATGAATTCGATCAAAGCCCGTTTGTCGACGTCCGACAGCTGCGTGCCGTACAGGTGGCCGCCGTTGTGGTTGCCCTCCAGGCGAGTGTCGTATTTGAAATCCGCCGACGCCTTCATCTGCGCGCCACTGGTGATGAAACCAACCTTCTGCGGGTCGTAGATGTCGGAACCGGTGTAGAACACTTGCGGGCGCTGCTCGGGTGTTTGCAGCAGATCCCACAGGGTCGGCACCGAACCGTTATGCAGGTACGGCGCGCGCAGCCAGATGCCGTCAGTGGGCGTATTGCTGTAGCTCTGGGTCTTGCGGTAGGCGCCAAAGTCGAACGGCGGTTTCTTGAAACCGTGGAAGGCCGTCACCAGCCCGGTGGTGAAGGAATTCAGCCGATGGGGATCGGTGCCCAACTGGTCGATGTTGGTGGTGACCTGGCCGGTGTCGCTGCGGCCGAAGTCGTGGCAACCGGCACAGTTCTGCTCCCAGATCGGTTTGCCCTGGGCGACTTTCGCCTGATCCAGGGCGAACGGCCAGGCCGGTGGCTTGTGGCCCAGCAACCAGTTGGTCACCCGGTTGAAGCTCGGCGGCAGCACCGATTCCGGCGTCGCGCCCACGGCCATGGCGGCGGCGTAGTTGCGTTCTTGGATCTTGTTGTTGTTGCCGTCCCAATGCAGGTACATGGACTCGCGGGGTTTCTGGTTCCACACCTGCGGCAAGTCCACGGTGCCGATGGTGGAATCATCCGGGAAGCCGAAGACCACCATCTTGGTCGGGTTGAACGTGTCGGTCCGCCCCGGTCCCTGGGCCGGACGCAGCTTCTGCCAGGCGTACGCCTGTTTCTGCTTGAGCAGCGCGCTCTTGGCCATCGGAATGATCAGGTAGCGGTTATAGAGCTTTTCGAAGAACCCCAGCTGGAACTTGCCGTTGATCGCCGCCATCACCGCGTCCGGGGTGAATTTCGGATCGCTGGCACACTCGTAGGCGAACCACTGGAAGGCTTGCAATTGCAGGGTGTTGGCCGGCGCGGCGGCGACCGGAACCGCTACGTCAGTGGCATTGGCCCGGTAGGAACCGGTGTGGCACAGCGCGCAGTTGGGCTCCACCGTGGGGTAACCGAGCTGCCGCTTGGCCATGCCGATGGGCAGGTCGTTGCCGTTTTCATAGAGGAAGCCGAACACCTCGTAACCGCCTGGCTTGGGCAGTTTTTCCGAGCACATCTGTGGCAGCACGGCGAACAGGTAGTAGGGAATCCGCGCTTCGATGCCCAGGCCGATGGCGGCGTATTTGTAATGATCTTCGTCGGAGGCGAAGTCCGGCTGCGGCACCTCGCGGATCATCTGATACCAGGTCTGGTAGCCGATGAAGCCAAGCACCAGCAGCACAATCAGCGCGCCAACCTTGAAGCCATGGCTTTGCCAGCGATGTGCCCAGCCTTCACGCCATTCACGCCAACCGGCCCGGAGCAAGGCCAGCGGACGATTGGCCGGCGGGCTGCCCAGATACAACAGCACGCCCAGGAGCAGGAACATGCCCAGGTCGCCCATCAACATCGGCACGAACAGTTGGCCCTGGTTGTTGGTGTTGATCAGGTAGATCCAGAACACCACCGCCACCAGGCGCGACAGTACGCACAACCACGAATGCACCACGAAACGCGGCGCGTTGAACCCCGAGGGCATGTAAAACAGGCTGATCCCCACCAGCAACATGCCGGCGTTTTCCAGCCAGGGATCGGACAGCACCGGCGGCAGGCCAAGCATGGAGGTCAGCAACGCCGGCGCGAACAGCGCCGGGATCGCGAAGACCATGTTCATGACGATTCCGATCCAGATGATGCGTTGGAACCAGCGGATACAAGTGTTCATGGCATCCTTTTCCTTAATTCCTGACTCACCACAAAACCCATGTGGCGAGGGAGCTTGCTCCCGCTGGGCCGCATAGCGGCCCCCAAGACTTCAAAAGCGACGACTGCTTCGCAGCCGAGCGGGAGCAAGCTCCCTCGCCACGGGACAGTCATACTTCAACCGAGCGCCGTCTTCTCCAGGTGCCCGAGGATGATCGGATACACATCCACCACCGCGTCCTTGCCGAACATGCAGTCGATGTGGCCGTAGCCGGGGACCTCATGACGGCTGAACAACTGCGGACCGTGCATCTCGCACAACCGCTCGTAGGTCTTGAGGGTGCTCTGCGGCAAGTAGCATTGGTTGTCGGCGCCGCTGATGAAGCAGATCGGCAACTTCAACCGATCGAAATGCGGCATGTAGACGTCGTTGCCCTTGAAGTCCACCAGGTGCCCCTTGCGCACGATCAGCGCCAGGTGCTCGAAGGTCTGGATGTTCGACTCGCCGAACAATTCATGCAGATTGTCGTGCAGGGTTTCGTTGAGGGTGTCGTGGCGGTACAGCGACGCATACATGAACGTGATGCGGTGGCAGACCGGATTGGTGCAGTAACCCTGGGCCTCGATCCGGGCATAGCCGTTGAGGGCCTTGTCGTAGAGTTTGTTGAACCAGCTTTCCTTGGTGTCGGCATAGGCCGTCATGGACTTGATGCCGATGGCATCGAGCATCCCCGGCAAATGCAAACCGGCCTTCAACCCGGTGGCGGTGGCGACCACCGTGTCGGCGGCGATCTGCGAGCAGACCACCGAGCGCACGCCCTGCAGGCCCGCCAGCATCGACATGAAGAACGTCGTCGCGCCGTAGCAATGCACTACGCATTGCACGTCACGAGCCGAGGTCGCCTGCTGTATCTGCCCGATAGCGGCCTTGAAGTCGTATTGGGCGACCTGATCGCCGTTCCATTCGTTTTTGCTGGCCGGCAGCAGGATACTCACCCGCAAATCCAGCAGCCAGACGTCGTACTCGTGCTTGCACAGGTACTCCAACAGGTTGGTGTGGATAGTGTCGGTGGAAAAGATATTCGAGCCCACGCCCAGGCCATGGACCAGCATCACCGGGCCCTTGCTGCCTGCCTGGTAGCGCGTCAGGCGCAGCTCGACGCGGTCTTCGGTCTGGAAAAAATGCACCACCGGGGCCGGTGCATCCAGCGGCCGTTTCAAGCGCGGCGGCGCGTCCGGATTGAAATAGACATCGCCGGCGAACACCCCGCCGTAACTCTCCCACAGGATGCCCGCGAAGAACTTGCCGAATCGCGCCAGCGCCTCCACCCGCTCACGCTCGTTGCGGGCGTTGAGCACTTTCATGGTGGTCATCTGCTTGGCAAAATCCGCCGGCAGGATGTGCATCACCCCCGAGCCGAGCACCGCGCCGGTCTTGTCCGGCCCGCGATAGAGCGTGACGTAGAGGGTGCTGGTGTCGTGCCAGATGTTCAGCACGCCGTTGTCCTCCGGCACCGTCTTGAACGCACTGAAGAAATAGTCGCTGCCGTCTTCGGCGGTCAGTTTCATGTCGTAGTTCATGTGCCGCACGCCGACCTGAGCCTGATACTGCTCGAACAGGTTGAACACGCCGTTGCTGGCGACCAACGGCTTCGCCGACAGCAGAGGCGCATCGAGCGTGCCCACCAGGGTCGCCGCGTGCTCCGGCTCCTTGATCAAACGATCAAGGTCGGCAGCAGTGATGGTCAGCGTAAATTCGATGGGCGAATTGTCAGCCTTGCCGCGCTTGGCAGCCTCCTCGTAAAGCGCCAGGTCGGTGCCCTGGGGTTGGGTGAAGGCGCTGGAAAAATAGCCCTTCATGGTTTCGGTGAACTGCACACCGAGGGTCGGTGCCGCCACTGGTTTGCGCGGGGCCGACGGCAGCGTGTAATCGATCAGCCAACCGCGATCGGCCGCCAGCAGGCCCATGTTGCGTTCACTCACCGCTGAAATGGTCAGCAGCGGATTGACCGCCAGGGACGTCGGGATCACCGAGCCGTCCGTCACGTACAGGCCTGGGTAGACGTCGGTGCCGCTGGCGCCACTGAACACCTGCCCCTTGTGATTGACCACGCCCTGGGCGGCGTCCTCGCCCATCACGCAACCGCCCAGTGGATGGACCGAGACAATGCTGTGCTTGAGCAGCTTGGTCCAGATCGGGTTTTCGACCCAGATCCCGCCCAGGGCCTTGGTGCTCTGGTGCAGACGCTCGTTGCCGAGGGTAACGTTTTCCTGCTCGCCGACACCGGACCAGTCGATGCGCAGCTGGTCCTTGTTGTCGAGGACCATGCGGCCCTTGCCGTTGTCATGGCTCATGATCAGGTAGGTCTGCATGTTATGCAGCGCGCCGTAGTACGGTCCGCGCAGGAAGCTTTCGGCTTCGCGCCCCTTGTACCTGAGGGCGGCACCGAAGCCGGTGTCGGTGGGCACGCCGATCATCTCGGCGAACGCCGCCATGCTCGGCACCATGGCCCGGCCGAGGGCGCCGGGGATCGAGCCTTCTTCGATGACCATGCGGCTGCGCCAGTCGCCTTCGGTGCGCATGTCGATCACCGAGGTGATGCACGGCCCCACCGGCTCCAGCTCCTTGGCCGAATGAGCGCCAAAACCGATGCCGTTGATGACCTGGTCGCAGTTGTGGCCGAAGCCGAGGATGTCACCGTTGCCGCTCATGTTCTCGCCCAACTGGGCAGACATCGACAGGCCCTTGTCCCGCGAGCGCAACATGATCTCGGTGGAGCCCAGGGTGCCGGCGGAGACCACGACGATATCGGCGCGCACGAACAGCGTTGGCGCCGAGAACATTTCGCGACCACTGTCCAGGTACTGGAAATGCACGATCCAGCCGTCGCCATCGCGCTCCAGGTGCCGCACCTCGGCCTGGCAGAAAATCTCCGTGCCATGGTTCCAGGCGTCCGGCAGATAATTCATCAGCGTGGTGTTCTTGGCCTTGTTGTTACAGCCCGAGACGCAGTCGCCACAGCCGTTGCACGGCAACTGCTCGACACCGACGTGGTTGAGGTTGTTCGGCAACTTGTCGAAAGTCACGTTGATCGGCGGCTTGTAGAAATGCGCGCCCTGCTTGAGGTAATCAGCGGATTTTTTATGGGCGTCGAGCTTGGGCAGGTTCGGCGAGGACGCCGGATACGGGTTGGGCTTGAGCATTTCCCGAGCCCGCGCGTAGCCGTCCTGGAGCAACGTGTCGCGGTGCTCGCGCATCGCCAGCGGCCAGCGCGGATCCTCGAACACGCCAGGCTCGGCTTCCAGGGCGACGTTGGCGTTGATCAACGACGTGCCGCCCAGGCCACACCCGACCACCACGTTCTGCTGGGCGTTGACATGCAGGTCGAACAGCCCGGTACGCGAACCGATGTGGCCGTCGGGGTCGTGTACCTGCAACTCCTCGGTGGCGGCGAGCAACGTATTGGGGTATTCGCCCGGCTGGATTTCCCGGCCACGTTCCAGCAGGCAGACCTTGCGCCCGGCCCGGGACAGACGCGACGCGGCAATGCCGCCGCCGTAGCCGGAACCGATGACGATAACGTCGTAGTGTTCCTTGATTTCACTGATGGGGGTCGATATCCGTGTCATGTTCAAGTCCTCTCAGGCAGAAGGGGCAACTCTGCGGTTGCCTGTAGTTTCAAGGCGCACGAACGCCTGGCCGCTATCCCGTTCGGGTTGAAGCGGCAGTCAACGGTGTTGATGGAAGGGAACCTCAGGCGCTATAGGCGTGCACGCTGATTGGCGGCACGCCGACCGTTGCGCCGGGGTAACGAGGTCATGGGGGTGGGCATGCACGTCGGGGTTGAAGCGGGGTACAAATTGGGGGGCTTGCTATCCATCATGCGTTCTCCCTGAACCGGCATGGATAAAGTCGCGCTGTCCTTGTGCCATGAGTGAAGACAGGCGACACCCATACGTCAAGGCGGTTCCTTAGAACTGTATGAAATTTGATCTATCGCGTTCCGCGCTAAGCCCGCCGTGACTTGTAGCGTTCGACGAACAAGTTATCCACATGGCAACCCACAGCTAATGGGGACAAGTATCGGGGTGATCTGGATTTTGTCAGGGCGAATGTGAATAAAATCCGTGACTTATTCGCAAACAGCCGTTTGAAGGCTGATTGACCACTTTTTGATCAATACCCCGTAAGCCCCGCACAGCGTGCCCTGGAGGACAGAGCGAACATGTTATCCACAGAAGCGCCAACAGCGTTTGGGGGTAATTTGACGACTTTGTGGAAAACCGGCTGAGCAGCCACTAACCCGGTGTTATTGCGGTGGTTTTTCTACTTGGAGACTATGATTGATCATTAATCGATCAACTCGATGGAAGCCCCGTACTGCATGGGTTGCAGCGTTGAGCGAACATCTTATCCACAGAAGCGCCAACAGAGATTGGGGGCAAGTCTGGCTTGGAAAGCTGCGTTGCTCGCAGATAAAAGCCAATAAAAACCGCAAGTTAGACTGGTTGTTTTTTGAGCGAAAGTCTACAGAGGCCGATTCACGTGGGATGCAGCGAGGGGCGAACAGGTTATCCACAGTTGGACACACAGGGATTGTGGGTAACCAGGAGATTTCGCCAGGCACAACACTCACATGCGCCGCCGGTCCCTGTGGGAGCGAGCTTGCTCGCGATGGCGGACTATGAGCCCCATCATCGTTAACTGACAGACCGCTATCGCGAGCAAGCTCGCTCCCACAGGGAACCTGGGCGTTCGAGGGATTAGCGAACCACCCCTTCCTCCACCAGCAGCTTCAAAATCGCCTCGGCCCCCGCTTCCGGGGTGACACCCTTGAGCACCTGCCCACCGCCGCCGCTGGCCTTGGCCGTGGCGGCTTTCATGCGGTCGGCGCCGCTCTTGGCCTTGATGACCTTCAGGCGCTTGGGCCGTGGCTTGGCCGGTTGCAGGGTTGCCACCGCCAGCAGGGTGTCGTCGACCACTTCGACTTCCTCCGCCTGCAACGCCCCACGCCGCGCCGGGCCATAAGCGCTCTGCCGTGGTTTCGGCGCGGCGTTATCCACAGTGGCCAGGAACGGCAGGCGCACCTTGAGCCGACGGCGCTGACCGCGGGGCAAGGCTTGCAGCACCAGGGCCACGCCGTTGTCGATGGATTCGACCTGGGCCAACCCCACCACCAACGGCCAACCGAGGTTTTCCGCCAGCAGAAACGGCAACATGCCCGAGCCTTCACCGGTTTCCGCCTGGCTGCCGGTGAGCACCACTTGGGCGCCAGCGTCTCGCAGATATTCGGTCAACGCCGGCAGCGCATCGGCGCCCTCCGGATTATCCAACACGTGCAGCTCATCCAGGCCCATGCCCAGGTAGGCGCGCAGTGCCGGTTCGGCCACGTCGCCGGCATGCAGCACTTGCAGTTCATTGCCGGCCAGTTGCAGGCCCAGCTCCACGGCGCGGGCGTCCTGTTCGGCGCGCCGGGGCCGACCAGAGGTCGGGTGGGCGCCGATGGAGACGAGGCTGATCACTTGGGTACTCATGCACGTTTCCTTAGCTTAAGCCGCATCGCGCCTGGCTTCGTTGCGGTAAGCCTCTACCGCCGCGATCAGGGCCTGGAGAATCGCCGCGCTGTCGCCGATCACCGACAAGTCCGCGCGCTTGATCATGTCGCAGCCCGGATCAAGGTTGATCGCCACCACCTTGTCGCAGGCACCGATGCCTTGCAGGTGCTGGATCGCCCCGGAAATCCCCACGGCCACGTAGACCCGTGCGGTGACCCAGGTGCCGCTGGCGCCCACCTGACGGTCGCGGGCCATGAAACCGTCGTCCACCGCCACCCGCGAAGCGCCTTCGGTCGCGCCCAAGGCCGCCGCGGTTCTGTGGAAAAGCTCCCAGTCCTTGACGCCGTTGCCCCCGGAGAAAATGAATTCGGCCTCGGCCATCGGGATCGCGCCCGGATCCACCGCCACCGCACCAAGATCCTCGATCCGCGACAAGCTGCGCGCCACGCTTGTGGATAACTCCACCGGCAAGGCTTCGTGGCGGGTTTCGCTAACCGGCTCGGCGCATTCGGCCGCTGCCAGGATCAGTCGCGCCAACGGCCGAGCCAGGTCTTGCAGGCCCGCACCGGCACGGCCGATGCACTCTTCGCCCTTGACCTGCCAGACACGAGTGGCCGGGCGTTCGCCCAGGGCCGCGGCGAAGCGCCGGCCCAGTTCGCCGCCACCGCTGCGGCTGTCAGGCAACAGCCAGTGGCGTGGGTTGAACTGGTTATCCACAGCCCGCAGGCCTTGGACCCGTTGTTCCGGTGCATAACCGCTGAATTCCTCGCCCTCAAGCACCAGCAAGCGGTCCACGCCCGCCGTGGCGAATGCATTTTCCTTATGCTCGCCAAAGACCACCGCCAGGACCGCACCTTCGCTGCCGGCCAACTGATGGGCCAGGCCCAACAGGTCGCGGTCGTGACTGCTGAGACGGCCACCGACCATGTCCGGGACCACGCTGATGTAGAACGCCGGTTGCGGCACCTGGTGCAGCGGCAACTGCACTTCAGTGGCCGCAGTGCGCTTGGTTGCGCCGCCCTGCTGGGCACCGCTGCGGTCGATGCGCTTGATGCCGTTGGGGCCGATGAAGCCGACCCCATGGACGTTCTTGCGAATGACGCCGTTAGGGCCCATCCAGCTGTGCTGCACCGGTTGCATGGCCGCGTGCAGCGGGTGCAGCCGGTTACGGGCGATCCACTCGGCGCGAGGGTCGCGGCGGATGATGTCGCTCATCAATGCACCTCCGCAGGTTCACGTTTGGCCGGAGCCACGGGTTTGCTCGGGGTCGTATCCTCGAGCAGCGCATCGGCCACCAGTTCGGCAATGTCCTTGATCATCGGTCGTGGTTCGACCACGCCCTCCAGCATTGCGGTGCACTGTGGACAACCCACGGCCACCAGTTCGGCGCCGGTTTCGCGGATGTCTTCCATGCGCATGTCAGGAATACGCTGTTTGCCCGGAATGTCGGTGATCGGCGCACCGCCACCGCCGCCGCAGCAACGGGAACGGAAACCGGAACGCTGCATCTCCTTGACCTCGATGCCCAGCGCACGCAGCACCTGGCGCGGAGCCTCGTATTCGCCGTTGTAGCGGCCCAGGTAGCAAGGGTCGTGATAAGTCACGCTGTCGCCCTTGTGCTGGCCGAGGTTCAGCGCGCCGGCGTCGATGATTTCCGCCAGGTAGGTGCTGTGGTGCTGCACCAGGTAGTTGCCATCAAAGGCGCCGTATTCGTTTTTCAACACGTGGAAGCTGTGGGGGTCGCAGGTGACGATGCGGTTGAAGCTGTATTTGGCCAGGGTCTGGATGTTGCGCTTGGCCAATAGCTGGAACGTTGCTTCATCGCCGAGGCGTCGGGCCACGTCGCCACTGTCGCGCTCTTCGAGGCCGAGCACGGCGAAATCGATTTTCGCCGCCTTGAGGATTTTGACGAAGGCGCGCAAGGTGCGCTGGTTACGCATGTCGAAGGCACCGTCGCCGACCCAGAACAGCACGTCGGCGGATTTTTTCTCGCTGAGCAGATTCAGGTTCAGGTCCGCCGCCCAGTTCATCCGCCCGCCCGGGGCGAAGCCGCCAGGGTTGTCCGTGGCGATGAGGTTTTCCAGCACCTCGGCGCCCTTGTTCGGCGTGGCGCCTTTTTCCAGGGTCAGGTGCCGGCGCATGTCGACGATGGCGTCGACGTGCTCGATCATCATCGGGCACTCCTCGACACACGCCCGGCAAGTGGTGCAGGACCACAGCGTCTCGGCGTCCACCAGACCATTGACGATCGGCTGGTGCGGATTACCGCCGTGCTCGCCGACGGGTTTGCCTGGGTAAGGACTGCCGGCGAACTTCGCATCGGTGCCGCCGGCCAGGCCGACGACCATGTCCTGGATGAGCTTTTTCGGGTTCAGCGGCTGGCCGGCGGCGAACGCCGGGCAGGCCGCTTCGCACTTGCCGCACTGCACGCAAGCGTCAAAGCCGAGCAGTTGGTTCCAGGTGAAATCCTTGGGTTTTTCCACGCCCAGCGGTGCGGCGGGGTCGGTCAGGTCCAGCGGCTTCAAGCCAGTGGAACGGCCACCACCAAAGCGCTCGGCACGACGGTGCCAGGCCAGGTGCAGGGCACCGGCGAAGGCGTGCTTCATCGGCCCGCCCCAGGTCATGCCGAAGAACAATTCCGACACGCCCCACAACACGCCGACGCCCAGGATCGCCGCCACCAGCCAACCACCGAAGTTTTCCGGCAGGATGCCCGCCACCGGCAAGGTCACCAGGAAGAACGACGCCGAGAAGGCCAGCAGGCTTTTCGGCAGGCGCATCCACGGGCCTTTCGACAAACGCGCTGGCGGGTTGCGCCGACGCAGGTACATGAAGATCGCGCCAACGAACATCACCGCCGACATCAGCAGCAACGCATAGCCGAGGAAGCGGTTATGCAGGCCAAACCCGTGGACCAGGATCGCCAACACAATCGACGCCACCGCACCACCGGCCGTGGCGACGTGGGTGTTGGCAATGTATTTGTCCCGCGCCACCACATGGTGCAAATCCACCATGTAGCGCTTGGGCATGGCAAAGAGGCCACCGATCAGGTCGACCTTGGCCGGTCGTCCCCGGCGCCACATGTTTACCCGCCGCAAGGCGCCAAGGACCGCGAGGCCGATGGCTGCGAACAGCAGGATTGGAAGAAGGGTGTTCAACATAGGTGTTGCTCCCAAAGACCTCAGGGTCTTGCAGGTCGAGATGCCTTACTCGGTGCCTGTGGGAGCGAGCTTGCTCGCGATTGCATTCTGTCAGTCACATTTGCATTGACTGACCCACCGCTTTCGCGAGCAAGCTCGCTCCCACAGGATCATGTGCAAGCCGTTAGAAATCCTTGCACAACCGCAGGGCGTCGTAGATGGCCGCATGGGTATTACGCTGGGCCACGCAGTCGCCGATGCGGAACAGCAGGTAGCCATCGCCACTCTGCTCCAGGCATGGCTGCGGCTTGATCGCGAACAAGGCTTCGACGTCGATCTGGCCCTTGTTGCGCGAACCTTCCTTCAGCGCGTAGTAGATTTCTTCGTCCGGCCGCACGCCGTTCTCCACCACCACCTGGTCCACCACACGTTCTTCCTTGGCGCCGGTGTATTCGTTCTCCAGCACTGCCACCAGCTTGTCGCCTTCGCGGTAGACCTTCTCCAGCATCATGTCCCCGGTCATGATCACTTCCTTGGGGTACATGCTGCGGTAGTAGGTCGGGAACGACGTCCCGCCAATGGCCACGCCTGGCTTGATATCGTCGGTGACGATCTCGACCTGGCTGCCCTTGTCGGCGAGGAAGTCCGCCACCGACATGCCGGTGAACTCGCAGATGGTGTCGTAGACCAGCACGTTCTTGCCCGGTGCAACCTTGCCGTCGAGCACGTCCCAGCTGCTGACCACCAACCCTTCGGCGGCGCCCCAGTGCTCGTTCTGCTCGACGTTCGGGTGGCCGCCAACCGCCAGCACCACCACGTCCGGACGCAAATCCATGATGGTTGGCGCATCCGCCGCCACGCCCAGGCGCAGGTCGACTTTCAGCCGCGCCAGCTCCAGCTGGAACCAGCGGGTGATACCGGCGATCTGGTCCCGTTGCGGGGCTTTCGAGGCGGTGGTGATCTGTCCGCCGATGAACTCCTTCTTCTCGAACAGCGTCACGTCGTGCCCACGCTCGGCGGCCACGCGCGCCGCTTCCATCCCGGCCGGGCCGGCACCGACCACCACGACTTTGCGTTTCGGCCCGGTGGATTTCTCGATGATGTGCGGCACGCCCATGTATTCACGGGAGGTCGCAGCGTTCTGGATGCACAGCACGTCCAGGCCCTGATACTGGCGGTCGATGCAGTAGTTGGCGCCGACGCACTGCTTGATCTGGTCGATCTGGCCCATCTTGATCTTGGCGATCAGGTGCGGATCGGCGATGTGGGCGCGGGTCATGCCGACCATGTCGACGTAGCCGCCCTCGAGGATCCGCGTGGCCTGGTTCGGGTCCTTGATGTTCTGCGCATGCAGCACCGGAACCTTGACCACTTCCTTGATACCGGCGGCCAGGTGCAGGAACGGCTCCGGTGGATAACTCATGTTCGGAATGACGTTGGCCAGGGTGTTATGGGTGTCGCAACCCGAGCCCACCACGCCGATGAAATCGAGCATGCCGGTGTCGTCGTAGTACTTGGCGATCTGCTTCATGTCCTCGTGGGACAAGCCGTCCGGGTGGAACTCGTCACCGCACAGGCGCATGCCCACGCAGAAATCGTCACCCACTTCGGCGCGCACGGCCTTCAACACTTCCAGGCCGAACTTCATCCGGCCTTCGAAACTGCCGCCCCACTCGTCGGTGCGCTTGTTGACCCGTGGGCTCCAGAACTGGTCGATCATGTGCTGGTGCACGGCGGACAGCTCGACGCCGTCCAGGCCACCGGCCTTGGCCCGGCGCGCGGCCTGGGCGTAGTTGCCGATCACCCGCCAGATTTCTTCCGGCTCGATGGTCTTGCAGGTCGCACGATGCACCGGCTCACGCACGCCGGACGGTGACATCAGGGTCGGCCAGTTGAAACCGTCCCAACGCGAGCGACGACCCATGTGGGTAATCTGGATCATGATCTTGGCGCCATGCTTGTGCATGGCGTCGGCCAGGTTCTGGAAGTGCGGGATGATGCGGTCGGTGGACAGGTTCACCGAACTCCACCATTCCTGCGGGCTGTCGATGGCAACCACGGACGAGCCGCCGCAGATTGCCAGGCCGATGCCGCCCTTGGCCTTCTCTTCGTAATATTTCACATAGCGGTCGGTGGTCATGCCGCCGTCGGTGGCGTAGACCTCGGCGTGCGCGGTGCTGAGCACGCGGTTGCGGATGGTCAGCTTGCCGATCTGGATCGGCTGGAACATTGCTTCAAAAGCCATGGCGCGATCCTCGACTTACAACGGCTTGACGATGAACAGGCCGTCGTCGTGGCCTTCTTCGGAACCGCCGTAGACCTGCTCGGCCACGGTGCGGATCTGGCTGCCGCGAGCGGCGAGAATCTGATCCATGGCGCCGGCGAACCAGCCGGTGAACATGTAGTCGACCTTGCGCCCGACCTTGCCGTACACGTAGACGAACGCCGAATGCTCGAGCTTGACGCTGGCGGTGCCTTTGTCCAGGTCGATGTCCTGGATCTTGAACAGGCCCCAGCCACGCTGGGACAGGCGCTTCATGTAATGCTCGAACACCGCGACGCCTTCCAGGCCGTGACATTCGGCTTCTTTTTCACACCAGTGCCAGGCGGATTTGTAGCCGGCCTTGTAGAGGATTTCGGCGTAGGCATCGGCGCCCAGCACTTCCTCGATGCCCATGTGGTTGTTGACGAAGAAGTGACGCGGCACGTACAGCATCGGCAGGGCGTCGGAAGTCCAGACACCGGTTTCGCTGTCGACTTCGATTGGCAGTTGCGGGGCGATCTTGGCCATGAAAACGTGACTCCGGAAATTCGTGATGTGCCTGCGGCGCGAGTGGCCGCAGGTAGAGGATTCGGTGACGCGGCGGGGTTTATTCGCCCCAGACGTCTTTCAAAATGTTCACCCAGTTCTCGCCCATGATCTTGCGCACCACCCGCTCCGGGTGACCGCGCTTGAGCAGCGTCTCGGTGAGATTCGGGAATTCGCCCACGGTGCGGATGCCCAGGGGGTTGATGATCTTGCCGAAGCTGGTCAGACGACGGGCATAACCCTTGTCGTGGGTCAGCATCTCGAAGAAATCCTGGCCATGGCCCTGGGTGAAGTCGGTGCCGATGCCGATGGCGTCTTCGCCGACGATGTTCATGGTGTATTCGATAGCTTCGGCGTAGTCGTCGATGGTCGAATCGATGCCCTTGGCCAGGAACGGCGCGAACATGGTCACGCCGACGAAACCGCCGTGGTCGGCGATGAACTTCAATTCCTCATCGGACTTGTTGCGTGGGTGCTCTTTCAGACCGGACGGCAGGCAGTGGGAGTAGCAGACCGGCTTCTTCGATTCGAGAATGACTTCTTCGGAAGTCTTGGAGCCAACGTGGGACAGGTCGCACATGATGCCGACGCGGTTCATCTCGGCGACGATTTCACGACCGAAGCCCGACAGGCCGCCGTCGCGCTCGTAGCAGCCGGTGCCCACCAGGTTCTGGGTGTTGTAGCACATCTGCACCACGCCGACGCCCAGCTGCTTGAAGATCTCGACATAGCCGAGCTGGTCCTCGAAGGCATGGGCGTTCTGGAAGCCGAAGATGATGCCGGTCTTGCCCTGCTCCTTGGCGCGACGGATGTCGGCGGTGGTCTTCACCGGGATCACCAGGTCGCTGTTTTCGCGGATCAGTTTCTGGCTGGCGACGATGTTGTTGATGGTGGCCTGAAAACCTTCCCACACCGACACGGTGCAGTTGGCTGCGGTCAGGCCGCCCTTGCGCATGTCTTCGAACAGGTCACGGTTCCACTTGGCAATGATCAGCCCGTCGATAACGATGCTGTCGGCGTGCAATTCGGCTGGGCTCATCAGGCAGTCCCCTTGTTGGCGATTCATGCGCCGAATCGTGTGCCGGCGCTTTGGGGCCAGCATATGCCTGAGGGCCGTCGCGACCGGGTGCAAAAACGACAGGGGAATTGCCGAAAGCGTCAATCCGCGACAATGGGCTGCGACAGGCCCACCCTGCCCATCTGTTCTTTACCCGGCGCTTGCGCCAGAATCCGCTGCACCACTGGATTCAACCGGACTCGAGCGACAACCGATGAAATTGATTTTCTTCGCCCTGGCACTGATCAGCACCGTCGCCCACGCGACCGAAGACACCGAACCCAACCCCTGCGACGAAGTTGAAAACGACGTCCAGACCCTGGCCTGTTCGGCCTACGGCAAAGCCGCCGCCGAACAATTGCTCAACGAAAACCTGCAAAGCCTCAACGAACGCCTGCAAACCCGCTACGCCAGCGACAAGGCCCAGCTCAACGACATCAGCGCCAAGATCAAGGCCGCCCAGCAACTGTGGCAAAAGCAGCGCGAAGCCGACTGCGCGATCGCCGCCTTCCCGGCCAAACCCGGCAGCGACGCCTACAAAATCGCCGAAAACGACTGCATGGCCCAGGTGAGCGATGACCGGTCGGAGTTTTTGGAGTCGATTGGGCAGGAATAAATTGGGCGCAACATCCCGACACCGTCCGGCCGTTGGTCCTGGAAGAGATATAAGTCAGGATTCGCAAATCTTATAAAAGACTTATATCCTTTCATGAGCACAATCCTCTGGACCAGAAAGGCCGTTAAACAACTTCTGAAACTGCACTCGGTCCATCAGGTGCAGGTTCGGGACGCCGTGTCGGCACTCGCCCAGATGCCTGACGTGGTGAACGTCAAGGCGCTTGCCGGCCATGACTATGCGTACCGTCTACGGGTAGGCAGTTATCGAGTCATGTTCGATTGGGACGGGGCGATCAAGGTCGTCAGCATTCAAGAGGTCAAGAAACGCGATGAACGTACCTACTGACATTCAGATCATCAACGACGCAGACGGAAATCCTGCTTTTGTGGTCATTCCGTATGCGCAATACGTTGCGCAGAAATTGGAACCCGATCTGATTCCTCATGAAGTCGTTAGCCGCATCGTCGACGGCGCCACGCCCATACGCGCCTGGCGCGAGCATTTGAACCTGACCCAAGACGAAGTTGCCAAGCGTCTCGGTATTTCCCAACCGGCGTTTGCCCAGCAAGAATCTGTGGCCAAACCTCGCCGAGCTACACGAGAAAAGATTGCCTCTGCCTTTGGCATCCATGCTGATCAACTGGAGCTATAGATTCGCGAGGCGTTGAGCCTCAAGGTGGGTAAACTGGCGCTCCAGACCACCCGAATCCAAGGCCCGAGCATGATCATCTGCGGCATCGAAATCAAAGGCAGCGAAGCGATCATCGCCGTTGCCTCGCTGGACCAGCAGGCGTTAAGCCACGTCGCGCTGAGCACCAAGAAAATCGCCCTCGACGACGATGACGAAGCCGCTAACGTCAAGGCCTTTGCCGCGCAGGTTCGAGCGTTCGTGACGGACAACGGCATCGAACGCATCGCCATCAAGAAACGCAGCAAGAAAGGTGAATTCGCCGGCGGGCCGACCACGTTCAAGATCGAGGGCATTTTCCAGTTGCTGGAAGGTTGCGAGGTGACGCTGCTGTCGCCGCAGACCATCAACGCGCAAAGCAAGAAACACGACTTCGCCCTGCCGGCGACGCTGAACAAATATCAGCATGAGGCGTACAAGGCAGCCTGCTCGGCACTGATGAAGAAATAGACCTTTTTCAGGCGACCACAGCCCCCCGTGGCGAGGGAGCTTGCTCCCGCTGGGCTGCGCAGCGGCCCCGAAACCCGGCACCCTGGTGTGTCAGGTTGATTGAGTCGATGACATTAGGACTGCTTCGCAGCCCAGCGGGAGCAAGCTCCCTCGCCACGGTGTACTTCCAGACTATGAAAACCTGTCAAACCACCTCCCGCTCATCCCCCTGCCGTCGCCGATCTTCCCGAGGACACCGGGCAAACCGTGCCCGATAGCTACGGGTGAAGTACGACGGCGACTCGAACCCGCAGGCGATGCTCACCTCCAGCACGCTCATGTCGGTCTGACGCAGCAGTTGCCGGGCCTTTTCCAGGCGCAGCCGCAGGTAGAAGTTGCTCGGGGTATCGTTCAGGTGCAGGCGGAACAGGCGCTCCAGCTGACGCCGCGTCACGTTGATCGACTCGGCCAGGGCCAGGGTGCTCAAGGGCGGTTCGCTATGGGCCTCCATCTCGCCGATGACCTGCACCAGCTTCTTGTTGCGAATGCCGTAGCGCGTGGCGATTTCCATGCGCTGGTGATCCTTGCGCGGACGAATGCGACCGAGCACGAATTGCTCGCTGACCTGGATCGCCAGCTCCGGGCCGTGGGCCTGGCCGATCAGGTCGAGCATCAGGTCGATGGAGGCAGTGCCGCCGGCGCAAGTGATGCGACGGCGATCGATCTCGAACAGTTCCTGGGTCACGCCGAGCTGTGGATAAGATTCCTTGAACGCCTCGATCGCCTCCCAGTGCAGTGTCACCCGGTGGCCATCCAGCAGCCCCGCCTCGGCCAGGACCACGCTGCCGGTGTCGATACCGCCAAGGATCACACCTTCATTGTCGAGTCGATGCAACCAGCGCTCCAACGCCGGGCTGGCAAATTTCAACGGCTCGAAACCCGCCACGACCCACAGCGTCGCCCCCTTCTTCAGCGGCTCCAGCGCGGCGTCGGCGTTGACCGACATGCCGTTGCTCGCCAGCACCGCACCGCCATCGGCGCTCAGTACATGCCAGCGGTACAGCTCGCCGCGAAAACGGTTGGCGACCCGCAAGGGCTCGATGGCCGAGATGAAACCGATGGCCGAGAAACCCGGCATCAACAAGAAATAGAAATCCTGGGACATGGAGCGCACTCGGTTGACGGGCAGCGTGCGGACCTTGATACGCCAGTTGCAAGCGTCCTTCAAGCGCACAGGTCGCTGCAGTGCAAGAGCAGGTCGCCGCTGTGCGTTTTGCCAACGGCCCGGCTGCGTACTTTGGCATCACCGGCGCGCAGATGCCGGAACCCATAACAACAAGCTGCCGAGGAATCTGACAATGAAACACCTGATCAGCTACTGCGTTCTTGCAATCAGCGCCACGTCCCTGCTGAACCAGACTGCCCTCGCAGCCGAGCCCGCCGCCTGCCAGAACGTGCGCCTGGGCGTGGTCAACTGGACCGACGTCATCGCCACCAGCGCCTTGACCCAAGTGATGCTCGATGGCCTCGGCTACAAGACCAAGCAGACCAGCGCCTCCCAGCAGATCATTTTCGCCGGCATCCGCGACCAGCGCCTGGACCTGTTCCTGGGCTACTGGAACCCGCTGATGACCCAGACCATCACCCCGTTCGTCGAGGCGAAGCAGGTCAAGGTGTTGGAGCAGCCGAGCCTCAAGGACGCCCGCGCCACCCTGGCCGTACCGACTTACCTGGCCGACAAGGGCCTGAAGACCTTCGCTGATATCGCCAGATTCGAAAAAGAGTTGGGCGGCAAGATCTACGGCATCGAGCCCGGTTCCGGTGCCAACACCCAGATCAAGGCGATGATCGCCAAGAATCAGTTCGGCCTGGGCAAGTTCCAACTGGTGGAGTCCAGCGAGGCCGGCATGCTCGCGGCGGTGGACCGCGCCGTGCGGCGCAAGGAAGCCGTGGTGTTCTTCGGCTGGGCGCCGCACCCGATGAACGTCAATGTGCAAATGACCTATCTCACCGGCAGCGAAGACGCCCTCGGCCCGAATGAAGGCATGGCCAGCGTCTGGACCGTCACCGCGCCGAACTACGCCGAGCAATGCCCGAACGTCAGCCGCCTGCTGAGCAACCTGACCTTCAGCGCCGAAGACGAGAGCCGGATGATGCAGCCGCTGCTCGACCACAAGGACCCACTGGAATCCGCCCGGCAATGGCTGAAGGACCACCCGCAAGACAAGCAGCGCTGGCTCGAAGGCGTGACCACTTTCGACGGCAAGCCGGCCATCGACAACCTGAAACTGACCAGCAACTGATCAACCGTTATCCCTCTGCGCAGCTCCAAAGGGCTGCGCGGTGACTCACCACGCCTGAAGGAATCCGCACCATGAACCACGACGTCATCATCACCTGCGCACTCACCGGTGCTGGCGACACGACCGCCAAGAGCCCGCACGTGCCGGTCACCCCGAAACAGATCGCCGCCGCAGCCGTCGAGGCCGCCAAGGCCGGCGCCACCGTGGTCCACTGCCATGTGCGCGACCCACAGACCGGCAAGTTCAGCCGCGACGTGGCGCTGTACCGCGAAGTGATGGAGCGCATCCGCGAGGCCGACGTCGACATCATCGTCAACCTCACCGCCGGCATGGGCGGCGACCTGGAAATCGGTGCGGGGGAAAACCCGATGGAATTCGGCC
Organism: Pseudomonas sp. FP198; assembly: GCF_030687895.1. Lineage (NCBI taxonomy): Bacteria > Pseudomonadati > Pseudomonadota > Gammaproteobacteria > Pseudomonadales > Pseudomonadaceae > Pseudomonas > Pseudomonas sp. FP198. The sequence goes on along the minus strand of NZ_CP117452.1, from coordinate 481,201 downwards.
CCAACACCGATCTGGTGGGCCCACTGACCCGCCTGGCCCATGTCGAGGAGCTGTTGCCGGAAATCTGCACCCTGGATTGCGGCACCCTGAACTTCGGCGACGGCGACACCATTTACGTCTCCACCCCGGCGCAACTGCGGGCCGGCGCCAAGCGCATCACCGAACTGGGGGTCAAGGCCGAGCTGGAGATCTTCGACACCGGGCACCTGTGGTTCGCCAAGCAGATGATCAAGGAAGGCCTGCTGGACAACCCATTGTTCCAGCTCTGCCTGGGTATCCCGTGGGGCGCGCCGGCGGATACCACCACTATGAAGGCCATGGTCGACAACCTGCCCGCCGACGCGGTGTGGGCCGGCTTCGGTATCGGCCGCATGCAAATGCCGATGGCGGCACAGGCCGTATTGCTGGGCGGCAACGTGCGGGTCGGGCTGGAAGACAACCTCTGGCTGGACAAAGGCGTGCTCGCCACCAATGGCCAACTGGTGGAGCGTGCCGGCGAAATCCTCAGCCGCCTCGGGGCGCGTGTGCTTACGCCGGCTGAAGGCCGCAAGAAAATGGGCCTGACCCAGCGCGGCTAACCAAATCTCCACCGTCTTCCCTGTGGGAGCGAGCTTGCTCGCGATAGCGATAGTCCGACCGTCAAAGATGCGTCAGATGCACCGCCGCCATCGCGAGCAAGCTCGCTCCCACAGGTGGTCCTCACCCTTTTCAGGAAACCACCATGAGCTTCATCACCAACATCAGAACCTTCGCCGCCCTGGGCAGCGGCGTCATCGGCAGCGGTTGGGTCAGCCGCGCCCTGGCCCATGGCCTGGACGTGGTCGCCTGGGACCCGGCGCCGGGTGCCGAAGCGGCCTTGCGCAAACGCGTCGCGAACGCCTGGGGAGCCTTGGAAAAACACGGCCTGGCCCCCGGCGCATCGCAGGATCGCTTGCGCTTCGTCGCGACCGTCGAGGAATGCGTGCGCGATGCCGATTTCATTCAGGAAAGCGCTCCCGAGCGGCTGGAGCTCAAGCTTGAACTGCACGGGCAGATCAGCGCCGCCGCCAAGCCGAATGCACTGATCGGGTCGAGTACCTCGGGGCTTTTGCCGAGCGAGTTCTATGCAAACTCCACTCATCCAGAGCGCTGCGTGGTCGGGCACCCGTTCAACCCGGTCTACCTGCTGCCCCTGGTGGAAGTGGTCGGTGGCAAGCACACCGCGCCTGAAGCCGTACAAGCGGCGATGCAGGTCTACGAATCCCTTGGCATGCGCCCGCTGCACGTGCGCAAGGAAGTCCCCGGTTTCATCGCCGACCGCCTGCTCGAAGCGCTATGGCGCGAGGCCCTGCATCTGGTCAACGACGGCGTGGCGACCACCGGCGAAATCGACGATGCCATTCGTTTCGGCGCCGGCCTGCGCTGGTCGTTCATGGGCACTTTCCTGACCTATACCCTGGCCGGCGGCGATGCCGGGATGCGCCATTTCATGGCCCAGTTCGGCCCGGCGCTACAACTGCCGTGGACCTACCTGCCGGCGCCGGAGCTGACCGAGAAACTGATCGACGATGTGGTGGACGGGACGAGCGAGCAACTGGGGCGCCACAGCATTTCGGCGCTGGAGCGCTACCGTGATGATTGTTTGCTGGCTGTGCTGGAGGCGGTGAGGTTCACCAAGGAAAAACATGGAATGACCTTCAGCGAATAACCGGCTGCAGGTCTGGCCTCATCGCGAGCAAGCTCGCTCCCACAGTGATTCAGTATCGTACACAAAACCTGTGGGAGCGAGCTTGCTCGCGATAGCGTCAGCTCAATCGCCACAACAATCGGAACCCACCCTCATGCCCACCCTAACCACCTACCAAACCCCCATCCTCCCTGAATGGGTCGACTACAACGGTCACTTGCGCGATGCCTTCTACCTGCTGATCTTCAGCTACGCGACCGACGCGCTGATGGACCAGCTCGGCCTGGACAGCCAGAACCGCGAAGCCAGCGGCCATTCGCTGTTCACCCTCGAACTGCACCTGAACTACCTCCACGAAGTGAAGCTCGGGGCCGAGGTAGAGGTGCACACACAAATCATCGGCCACGACACCAAACGCCTGCACCTCTACCACAGCCTGCACCTGGTGGGCGGAGACAAAGAGCTGGCCGGCAATGAGCAGATGCTGCTGCACGTCGACCTGGCGGGCCCGCGTTCAGCGCCGTTCACCGAGCAGACCCTGGGCCGACTCAAAGCCCTGCTCGACAGCCAATCCGACCTGCCGGCCCCGAACTACATAGGCCGCGTCATCGCCCTGCCGCCCGCCCGATAAAAGCTTCGAACAGGAGACCGCCATGAACATCGCCGCCGCTATCGCCGACTTCCGACGCTACCCACTTGTCCAGGCATTGAGCGCCGTAACACCCTTGGCCGACCGGGTCCACGTCACGTGGGCCGACGGTCGGATCAGCCCGTTTCACCATCAATGGCTGCGGGACAACTGCCCCTGCGCGCAGTGTGTCTACAGCGTCACCCGCGAGCAGGTCCTGGAGATCGTCGACGTTCCGGAAGACCTGACGCCCGGCGCAATCGACATCGACGGCGCGGGCTGCCTACACGTGGTTTGGCAGGACGGCCATCAGAGCCTTTTCGACCCGGGTTGGTTGCGCGCCCATGCCTATGACGATCAATCCAGGGCCGAGCGACTGGCGGGCAAACCACAACGCCAACTGTGGCAGCACGATCTGTCACTGCCAGTGTTCGAATACCAGGCCCTGATGGAGGACGCCGACACCTTGCTGAAATGGCTACTGGCAGTACGCGACATCGGCCTGACCCAAGTACGGGACGTCCCCACCGAACCCGGCTCGCTGAAACTGATTGCCCAGCGCATTTCCTTTATCCGCGAAAGCAATTTCGGCGTGCTGTTCAACGTGCAGTCCAAGGCCGATGCCGACAGCAACGCCTATACCGCCTTCAATCTGCCGTTGCACAGCGACCTGCCAACACGAGAACTGCAGCCGGGTTTGCAGTTCCTGCATTGCCTGGTGAACGACGCCGACGGTGGCGAGAGCATCTTCGTCGACGGTTTCGCCATCGCCGAGGCGCTGCGTCGGGAAGAGGCCGAAGCCTTCGACGCGCTGTGCCAGATCCCGGTGGAATTTCGCAACAAGGATCGCCACAGCGACTACCGCTGCCTGGCGCCGATCATCGCCCGGGATACGCTGGGGCAGGTCTCGGAGATCCGCATGGCGAATTTCTTGCGCGGACCGTTCGATACATCGGTGGAGCAGATGTCGAGGCTCTATCAAGCATATCGCCGCTTCATTGCCCTGACCCGCGAGCCTCGGTTTCGCCTGGTACAAAGGCTTGAACCCGGCCAGCTCTGGTGCTTCGACAACCGTCGCACCCTTCACGCGCGCAATGCGTTCGACCCAGCCTCCGGGGCGCGGCACTTCCAGGGGTGTTATGTCGATCGGGATGAATTGTTGTCGCGGATTCTGGTGTTGCAGCGGTAAACCTCGTCATCGTTCTTCGCGAGCAGGCTCGCTCCCACAGGGGTTCTGTGTCGATCACAAAATCTAATGTGGGAGCGAGCCTGCTCGCGAAAGCACCCAATCAGACAACGCATTTCCCTTGATTCAAGCAGACAAAAAAATCCCCGATCAAGCCGTGACAGGATCGGGGCAGGAGCGTTACTGGAGGAGCCGTTGCGCGAGGGTGACCAAACCATCGTGATTCAGCTTGGGGCCAGTGTGCCCACTCCCGAGGCGGGCGAGTTAGCCGAAAACGACCCGCTCATAGTCATTCAGGCCAGATCGACGATTTGCCCTTGCCGCCGCTTCGGACGGCTACCAGAATCCAGTCACGACCCCAATCCCTGAACAAGGAAAAGCGTCATGATGTACGCCGATTTGATCGACCAGGAAGACCTGCTGGGCCATCTCAAGGCCCTGGGGTTGCAGATACCCAGCGGCGCGACCGCCGAGCAGGCCTGTGAATGCGCGGTGCGCGGCCTGGACCGGGCGCGCGCCAATGAACTGCGGCGCATGGTCAAGGACATGTACACCAGCAGCGCGACCATCCTGCCGGCGGTGCGCCAGGCAATCGACAAACAGCTGCTGCCAGCGCTGACGGAATACCAGCAGAACCATAGCGGCTGACCTTGTGGCGAGGGAGCTTGCTCCCGCTGGGCTGCGTAGCAGCCCCAAAAAGCTTGGGACCGCTGCGCGCTGGAGCGCCAGCCCGGTCCAGCGGGAGCAAGCTCCCTCGCCACAAAAGCCCTCGGTCCTAGAGCCTCACACTGGCAAACGTCGACTCATTGCGCGCCTGGCTCAATGCCGACAGCGGGCCGGACAATGGCGACAGCACCAGGGCCTGCGGCAACGGCATCATCGCTACCTGCTGGGTGGTGTTGGAACCGACGCGCTCGTCGCGCGGTGGAATGCCGAAGTATTCGCGGTAGCACTTGGAGAAGTGCGGGGTGGAGACGAAGCCGCACACCGAGGCCACTTCGATGATCGACATCGGCGTCTGCTTGAGCAACTGCCGCGCGCGGATCAGCCGCAGCTTGAGGTAGTAGCGCGACGGCGAACAGTGCAGGTATTTCTGGAACAGGCGCTCGAGCTGACGTCGGGACACGGCGACATACACCGCCAGTTCGTCCAGGTCGATCGGCTCTTCGAGGTTGGCCTCCATCAGTGCGACGATTTCCTGCAACTTCGGCTGGTTGGTACCGAGCATGTGCTTGAGCGGCACGCGCTGGTGATCCTGCTCGTTGCGGATGCGCTCATAGACAAACATTTCCGAGATCGCCGCCGACAGTTCGCGACCGTGATCGCGGCTGATCAAGTGCAGCATCATGTCCAGCGGCGCGGTGCCGCCAGAACTGGTGAAGCGATTGCGGTCGAGGGTGAACAGGCGCGTGCTCATCGATACCCGCGGGAAGGCTTCCTGCATGGCCGCCAGGCATTCCCAATGCACGCTGCAATCGAAACCGTCCAGCAGGCCGGCACAGGCCAGGGCCCAACTGCCGGTGCAGACCGCGCCGAGGCGACGGGACTGCCGGGCCTGGCTTTGCAGCCAGGAGACATGCTCACGGGTAACGGTGCGCTGGATGCCGATGCCGCCGCAGACGATGACGGTGTCGAGGGCCGGCGCTTTGTGCATGGAGGCGTCAGGCGTGATCTGCAGACCGTCACTGGCCCAGACTTGCCCGCCATCGACGGTCAGGGTGGTCCAGCGATACAACTCGCGACCGGACAGCTGGTTGGCCATGCGTAGCGGTTCCACCGCGGACGCCAGGGAAATCAGCGTGAAATTGTCCAGCAGCAAAAAGCCGATGGATTGAGGCGCACGGTTCTGGGGTTGAGCCCCAGAGTTGGACGTCGTCATCGCGGTATCTCCTCACACAAAGCGGGTGATGGCCTCAGGCGGAGGCTCTTGTTATTGCCCATCATTCTCTTGCGTGAGACGGGGCTTTATCGGGACAGAGCAATTGCCATGCCTAAATTTGAATGCGCGTTCAATAAATCCTGAAAACGACATGCCGACCTGTCTATTCAAGGGGCCTGTCAGGGCTGGTTTGAAAGTGCCATCAACGGCCCCAGGCACCTGCCACAGTGGGCTGTGAGCAGATCGGTAGCACTTGTGGTAACTGGGCTGCGCCGCTTGCACGGCGGATGTCACCGCAAGCGCGGGGACGGACGGTAGCGCGGCGGACAAAGGTGTGACCGACAAGTCACGGCTTGTCTGTTTGCGACGCGCCAAAACGTGGCGTGTTTTTGCAGCGGTGTTCATTTTACGAGCGGTTTTACAATCCGTGGCGAGGGGATTTATCCCCGCTGGGCTGCGAAGCAGTCCCGAACCGGACATCTCTGCATATCGGCAGGCTGCTGGGGGCGCTTCGCGCCCAACGGGGATAAATCCCCTCGCCACGTGAGTTTGCGCAGGCTTGGGTTCAACATTCCACCGCACTCACCGCCAACCCGCCCCGCGATGTCTCTTTATATTTGTCATGCATGTCGGCGCCGGTGTCACGCATGGTGCGGATCACCCGGTCCAGGGAGATGAAGTGCTGGCCGTCGCCGCGCAGGGCCATTTGTGCGGCGTTGATGGCTTTCACCGCGGCAATCGCGTTGCGCTCGATACAGGGCACCTGGACCAGGCCGCCGACCGGGTCGCACGTCAGGCCAAGGTTGTGCTCCAGGCCGATTTCCGCGGCGTTGCACAATTGCTCCGGCGTGGCGCCGAGGATTTCCGCCAGGCCCGCCGCCGCCATGGCGCAGGCCGAGCCGACTTCGCCCTGGCAGCCGACTTCGGCGCCGGAGATCGAAGCGTTCTTCTTGCACAAAATCCCCACCGCCGCTGCGCTGAGGAAATAATCCACCACGTTGGCGTCGGTCACCGCCTCGCTGAATTTCATGAAGTAATGCAGCACCGCCGGGATGATCCCCGCCGCGCCATTGGTCGGCGCCGTGACCATGCGCCCGCCGGCGGCATTTTCCTCGTTGACCGCCAGGGCGAACAGGTTGACCCATTCCATGGCGCTCAGGGTCGAGCCGATCACGTTCGGTTTGTTCAGTTCCTGCAGGCTGCGATGCAACTTGGCCGCACGTCGCCGCACGTTCAGGCCGCCGGGCAGGATGCCTTCGTGCTTGAGGCCTTGTTCGACGCAATCCTGCATGGCCCGCCAGAGTGTCATCAGGCCGCTACGGATCTCTTCCTCGGAGCGCCAGACCTTTTCATTCGCCATCATCAGCTCGGCCACCCGCAGGTTGTGCGTGCGGCACAGGGCCAGGAGTTCTTCGGCGCTGGAAAAATCGTAAGGCAGTTCGGTACTGTCCAGGTCCACCACGCCGCTGGAAGCCTGGGCCTGGTCAACGACAAAACCTCCGCCAATGGAATAGTAGGTGTCACGGTGCAATTCGCCGCTCGCGCCTTCGGCAACCAACGTCATCGCGTTAGGGTGGAACGGCAGGTTCTCGTCGATCAGGCGCATGTCGCGCGACCAGACAAAAGGCACCGGCAGACGTCCATCCAGCAATAAGGTCCCGGTTTCGCGCAGCAGTTCGATGCGCGTGCCGATCTGCGACGGGTCGATCGCGTCAGGCCATTCGCCCATCAGCCCCATGATCGTGGCGTTGTCGCTGCCATGGCCGATGCCGGTCGCCGACAGCGAACCGTACAACTGCACCTCGACCCGGCGCACATCGTGCAGCAGCGCCTTCGCCCGCAGCGCTTCAACGAACAGCGCCGCGGCGCGCATGGGGCCCACGGTATGGGAACTGGACGGGCCGATACCGATCTTGAACAGGTCGAACACGCTGATAGCCATGCCTTGGATCTCCAGAACGGTCACATCCGGGCGCAGGAGCGCCCGGTGGCGGAGCTGCTACGCTCAACGCCGGGATGGCCGCATCATCCGGCTTTTGAATCGGCTTTCGACGTCTGACACCGACGCAATCATGCCCAGCAGCGCCGCGCCCTTGTCGCCCAGGTTTTACGACGTTTTTTTGCGTGTCAGAAGCCAGCCGAGGGCGGAAAAAATCTGTAAACGACGTCACCAACACTGGATGCGACCCTCCCTGTACTGGATACGACGCACCCTGTAGGCGTCGGATTTGCACTGGTACATGATCGGTTACGGCTCGTTTGCAAGGCCGCGTGTCACCCAGGGTGCCCACGCGCCACCAACCGCAACATTAAAAAAGCAAAAAAGCGCGGTTGTCCCCGACCGGACACTGCCGATAAAACACCAGGAGTCCACCCATGAAAGGTTCCAAGCCGTTGTTGTTGGCCGCCATGCTGAGTCTTCCGATGCTGGCCAACGCTGCAGAGCCCGCTCAGTGCAGCACCGTCAACTTCTCCGATGTCGGCTGGACCGACATCACCGTTACCACCGCTACCACCAGCGTCGTGCTCGACGCCCTCGGCTACAAGACCAAGACCACGATGATCTCCGTACCAGTGACCTACAAATCCCTGGCCGACGGCAAGAACATGGACGTTTTCCTTGGCAACTGGATGCCGACCATGGAAAACGACATCAAGGCCTACCGCGAAGCCGGCACCGTGGAAACCGTGCGCGCCAACCTGGAGAACGCCAAGTACACCCTGGCCGTCCCCGAAGAGCTGTATGAAAAGGGTCTGAAGGATTTCGCCGACATCGCCAAGTTCAAGAAGGAACTGGACGGCAAGATCTACGGCATCGAACCGGGCAACGACGGCAACCGCTTGATCCAGAGCATGATCGACAAGAACGCCTTCGGTCTCAAGGACGCTGGCTTCAAGGTGGTCGAATCCAGCGAAGCCGGCATGCTGTCGCAGGTCGATCGCGCCCAGCGCCGTAACACCGCCGTGGTGTTCCTGGGCTGGGAACCGCACCCGATGAACACCCGCTTCAAGATGAAATACCTCACCGGTGGCGATGAGTTCTTCGGTCCGAACTTCGGCCAGGCAACCATCTACACCAACACGCGCAAGGGCTATGCCCAAGAATGCGGCAACGTCGGCCAACTGCTGAAAAACCTGGTCTTCACCCTCGACATGGAAAGCACGCTGATGGGCAACGTGCTGGACGACAAGATGAAGCCTGAAGCCGCCGCCAAGGCCTGGCTGAAGAAAAACCCACAGGTGCTCGACACCTGGCTCGCCGGCGTCACCACCATCGACGGTAAACCTGGCCTGGAGGCCGTGAAAGCCAAGCTCGCGCAGTAAAGCTTATGCCGGGCGGGTTCACTCGCCCGGGCTGTTTATTCCTTGCATGCGGAAGTTCACTACCATGCTTATTGATCAGAAAATACCCTTGGGCCAGTACATCGCGGGCTTTGTCGAATGGTTGACGCAAAACGGCGCCAACACTTTCGATGCCATCGCGATGTTTCTGGAAACGATGATTCACGGCGTGACGTTTGCGCTGACCTGGTTCAATCCCCTGGCCCTGATCGGCCTCATTGCCCTGCTGGCACATTTCATCCAGCGTAAATGGGGCCTGACGGTTTTTGTCATCGCCTCGTTCCTGCTGATCCTCAACCTGGGTTACTGGCAGGAAACCATGGAAACCCTCGCCCAGGTGCTGTTCGCGACCCTGGTCTGCGTGCTGATCGGCGTGCCGCTGGGCATTGTTGCCGCGCACAAGCCGATGTTCTACACCATGATGCGTCCGGTGCTCGATCTGATGCAGACCGTACCGACCTTCGTCTACCTCATTCCTACCCTGACCCTCTTCGGCCTGGGTGTGGTCCCGGGCCTGATCTCCACGGTGGTGTTCGCGATTGCCGCGCCCATCCGCCTCACCTACCTGGGCATCCGCGACGTTCCGGACGAACTGATGGACGCCGGCAAAGCCTTCGGCTGCTCCCGTCGCCAACTCCTCTCACGCATTGAATTGCCCCATGCCATGCCGAGCATCGCCGCCGGTATTACCCAATGCATCATGCTGTCGCTGTCGATGGTGGTCATCGCGGCGCTGGTCGGTGCCGACGGCCTGGGCAAACCCGTGGTCAACGCACTGAACACCGCCGATATCGCCCTGGGCTTCGAAGCCGGCCTGGCGATCGTATTGCTGGCGATCATGCTCGACCGAATCTGCAAACAACCCGACGCCAAAGTAGGGGGTGACGCATGAGCATAATCCGCTTCGAAGAGGTTGACGTGATCTTCGCCAAAGATCCGCGCGAAGCCCTCAAGCTGCTCGACAAGGGCATGACCCGCAACGAGATCCTGAAGCAGACCGGGCAGATCGTCGGCGTGGAAAAGGCCAGCCTGGATGTCGAAAAAGGCGAGATCTGCGTGTTGATGGGCCTCTCCGGCTCCGGCAAATCCAGCCTGCTGCGCTGCATCAACGGCTTGAACACAGTGAGTCGCGGCAAACTGTTCGTCGAACACGAAGGCCGGCAGATCGACATCGCCTCCTGCACCCCCGCCGAATTGAAGATGATGCGCACCAAGCGCATCGCCATGGTCTTCCAGAAATTTGCCCTGATGCCCTGGCTGACGGTGCGCGAGAACATCAGCTTCGGCCTGGAAATGCAGGGCCGCCCGGAGAAGGAACGCAAGAAGCTGGTGGATGAAAAGCTTGAGCTGGTGGGCCTGACCCAGTGGCGCAACAAGAAGCCCGACGAGCTGTCCGGCGGCATGCAACAACGGGTCGGCCTGGCGCGCGCCCTGGCGATGGACGCCGATATCCTGCTCATGGACGAACCCTTCTCGGCCCTCGACCCGCTGATCCGCCAGGGCCTGCAGGACGAACTGCTGGAGCTGCAGCGCAAGCTGAGCAAGACCATCGTATTCGTCAGCCATGACCTCGACGAGGCCCTGAAACTGGGTAGCCGCATCGCGATCATGAAAGACGGCCGCATCATCCAGTACAGCAAGCCGGAACAGATCGTGCTGAACCCGGCGGATGACTACGTGCGCACCTTCGTCGCCCACACCAACCCGCTCAACGTGCTCTGCGGCCGCAGCCTGATGCGCACCCTGGACAACTGCAAACGCATCAACGGTTCCGTGTGCCTGGACCCGGGCGGCGATTCCTGGCTCGACCTGGCCGAAGGCAATACCATCAAGGGCGCGCGCCAGAACGGCGCCGCGTTGGACCTGCAGAACTGGGCGCCGGGCCAGGCCGTCGAGGGCCTCGGCCGCCGTCCGACCCTGGTGGACTCCAGCATCGGCATGCGCGACGCCTTGCAGATCCGCTACCAGACCGGCAACAAGCTGGTGCTCCACGATAACCAGAAAGTGGTCGGGATCCTCGGTGACAGCGAGCTGTACCACGCCCTGCTAGGCAAGAACCTGGGCTGAGCCCGGGCACACAAAAACGCCGCGAGATGATCGCGGCGTTTTTGTTTGCACAGGAACAAGAATTGAAACGCTCTTGTGGTGAGGGGATTTATCCCCGCTGGAGTGCGAAGCACTCCCAGAGCCAGGCAACTCGGAGTGTCAAATCAGATTGAGTCGCTGCTATTGGGGCCGCTTCGCAGCCCAGCGGGGATAAATCCCCTCGCCACAACAGTGTTTACAACTATCGAACGGGGTCAGTTATAGACCCTACCCAACCCCGCCAACTCCGCCCGCTCCTGCTCAACCCGCACATCCTCGCGCATGGCCTTGTGCAGCCCGAACATGAAGAACACCAAAACCACCGAGAACGGCAGCCCGGCCAGCACTACCATGGTTTGCATGGCTTCGAAGTTACCGGCAAACAACAGGCCGATGGTCACCAGCGTGATCACCACCGACCAGAAGATCCGCAACCAGTGGGGGGCGTCTTCATCGACATTGCCGCCCGTGCACGAGAGATTGGCCATCATCACCGCGCCGGAATCCGCCGGGGTCAGGAACAGCACAAAACCGACAAAGATCGACACGCCGATCACCACTTTCGACGCCGGGTAATATTCCAACAGCTGATAGATCGACATCGACGGCTGCGTCAGTGCAGTCTTGCCCAGCTCCACCGCACCGTGGTTCATCACCAGATCCAGCGCCGAGTTACCGAAAATCGACAGCCAGGCCAGCGTGAAGCCCAGGGGAATCAGCAGCACACCGGCCACCAGCTCGCGCACGGTGCGGCCACGGGAAATCCGCGCGATGAACATGCCGACAAATGGTGCCCAGGAAATCCACCAGGCCCAGTAGAACAGCGTCCACAGGCCCATCCAGCGGCCCGACTTGGCGTTGTCGTCCGCATACACGTACAGGTCGAACGTCTTGAGCACAACGCCGTTGAGGTAGTCGCCAATGTTCTGCACGAAGCCGTTGAGCAGATGCAGGGTTGGGCCGCACAGCAAGACGAAGATCAGCAAGCCGCTGAACAGCACGATGTTCAGGTTGGATAGCCGGCGGATACCGTTCTCCACGCCGGACACGGCGGCGATGGTCGCCACGCTGCTCATCACGATGATCACGATCAGCAGGTTGGTGTTGCTGTGTTCCATGCCGAACAGGTTTTCCAGCCCGGAGGCGACTTGCAGCGAACCGATCCCCAGGTTGGTCACCAGTCCCAGCAACGTCACGAACATGCCGAAGCCGTCCACCGCGTGACCGGCCGCGCCCTTGACCCAGCGTTCGCCCATCAGCGGATACAGGGCCGAACGCAGCGCCAGCGGCTGGTTATGCCGGTAGGCGAAATAGGCCACGGCCAAGCCCACGAGGGCGTAGATCGCCCAGCCGTGCAGGCCCCAATGCAAAAACGTCAGCTGCACCGCCTGGCGCGCAGCCTGATTGCTGCCAGCGACGCCTTCGGGCGGGTTGAAGAAATGGTCCAGTGGCTCGGATGCGCCAAAGTACAACAGCGAAATGCCGATGCCCGAGGAAAACAGCATCCCGGCCCAGGCCCCATAACTGAAATCCGGCGTGTCGTCCTTGCTGCCCAGCTTGAGCTTGCCGTAGGAAGAAAACGCCAGGCCGACCACAAACACCAGGTAGGCGGCGATGACCACCATGTAGTACCAGCCGAAGCTGCGCGATAGCCACGCCTGGGCAATGCCGAGCAACCGGCCGGCCTCCTGCGGGGCGATGATCAGGATGGCCGTCAACAACAGAATCAGCGCGGTGGAGGTGTAGAACACCCAACCGTTGACCGTCACCTTCTGCGGCGGGGTCTTTATTAGCAAGGCAGAACTCATTGCACGGATGCTCCAGGCAGTGCGAGAGAAGGACTAGGCAACGCAATACCCGCCCGATCGATGAGTTGGCAGCCGACCGGCGGGTGTTATAAAGACACCCTGGAAGCCTTGCCCCCGCGATGCGTGGGTGTGGGGCCCGTGATGTCCGTTTATTTGCGCCATTTACGCGTAGGAAATTTCGTAAATCGCGACGATTTGTCGCAGAGCTTATTCTTTGTTGATTGAACGTTCAATCAAAACAAAATAGACTGGCCCTCATGAAGGCAGGCGAAGACTCGTCCGCCCGATGGCCTAAGGAGATGTGCAGATGCCCAAGGTCGGTATGCAACCCATCCGCCGCCAGCAGTTGATCGAAGCCACTTTGCAGGCTGTCGACCAGGTCGGAATGGGGGACGCCAGCATTGCGCTGATCGCCCGTTTGGCCGGTGTTTCGAACGGCATCATCAGTCACTACTTTCAGGACAAGAATGGCCTGATCGCGGCCACGGCCCAGTACCTGATGAGTGTCTTGAGCGAGAACGTCACCGCGCGGCGTCAAGCGCTGACGGACCCGAGTCCGCGAGCTCACCTGAAGGTGATCATCGAAGGCAACTTCGACGCCAGCCAGGTCAACGGCCCGGCAATGAAAACCTGGCTGGCCTTCTGGGCCACCAGCATGCACCACCCGTCATTGCACAGGTTGCAGCGGATCAACGATCACCGCCTGTATTCCAACCTGTGTTGCCAGTTCCGCCGCGTCTTGCCCGTTGACCAGGCACGCAGCGCGGCACGGGGCCTGGCCGCTCTGATTGACGGTTTGTGGCTGCGCGGGGCGCTGTCGGGAGACGCGTTCGATACCGCCCAGGCACACCAGATCGCTTACGAATACATGGATTTCCAACTGGCCAAGGCAGGAGCGCCAGAGCACACAGAACCGCTCGACTCCTGAACCGTCACCGCAGCGCGTAGTCAGCTATAAACGACACGCTCGGTGGCCAGCCAACCACTCATGCACTTGCGAGGACTTTATGGCCCGTTTCGAACTGCAAAAACTCTACATCGATGGCGCGTACAGCGATGCCAGCGGCGACGCCACTTTCGAAGCCATCAACCCGGCCAACGGTGAAGTTCTCGCCCTGGTGCAGCGCGCGACGTTCGAGGACGTCGAGCGCGCCGTGGTCAGTGCTGAAAAGGGCCAGAAAGTCTGGGCCGCGATGACCGCCATGCAGCGCTCGCGCATCCTGCGCCGCGCCGTCGACATCCTGCGCGAGCGCAACGATGAGCTGGCCGCCCTGGAAACCCTGGACACCGGCAAATCCTTCTCTGAAACCAAATACGTCGACATCGTCACCGGCGCCGACGTGCTGGAATATTACGCCGGCCTGGTGCCCGCCATCGAAGGCGAGCAGGTTCCGCTGCGCAGCACTTCGTTCATCTATACCCGTCGCGAGCCCCTGGGCGTGGTGGCCGGTATCGGCGCGTGGAACTACCCGATCCAGATTGCCTTGTGGAAGTCCGCCCCGGCCCTGGCAGCCGGCAACGCGATGATCTTCAAGCCCAGCGAAGTTACCTCGCTGACCACCTTGAAACTGGCCGAGATCTACACCGAGGCCGGTGTTCCAGCGGGCGTATTCAACGTGCTGACCGGCAGTGGCCGTGAAGTCGGCACCTGGCTGACCGAGCACCCGCGCATCGAGAAAATCTCCTTCACCGGCGGCACCGACACCGGCAAGAAAGTCATGGCCAGCGCTTCGAGCTCTTCGCTCAAGGACGTGACCATGGAGCTGGGCGGTAAGTCGCCGCTGATTATCTTCGACGACGCCGACCTGGATCGCGCCGCCGACACCGCGATGATGGCCAACTTCTACAGCTCCGGCCAGGTCTGCACCAACGGCACCCGCGTGTTCGTGCCAAGCCACCTGAAGGCGGCGTTCGAAGCCAAGATTGCCGAGCGCGTGGCGCGCATCCGCATCGGCAACCCGGAAGACGAAAACACCAACTTCGGCCCGCTGGTGAGCTTCGCCCACATGGAAAGCGTGCTGGGCTACATCGAGAAGGGCAAGGCCGAGGGCGCGCGCCTGTTGTGTGGCGGCGGTCGCCTGACCGAGGGCGATCTGGCCAAGGGCGCATTCGTCGCACCGACCGTGTTCACCGATTGCACCGATGACATGACCATCGTGCGTGAGGAAATCTTCGGCCCGGTAATGAGCATCCTCACCTACGACACCGAAGAAGAAGTGATCCGCCGCGCCAACGATACTGACTTCGGCCTGGCCGCCGGCGTCGTGACCCGCGACCTGAACCGCGCCCACCGCGTGATCCATCAGCTCGAAGCCGGCATCTGCTGGATCAACGCCTGGGGCGAGTCCGCGGCGGAAATGCCGGTCGGTGGCTACAAGCAATCGGGCGTGGGTCGGGAGAATGGCATCAGTTCGCTGACCAACTACACGCGGATCAAATCGGTACAGGTCGAAATGGGCGATTACACGTCGGTGTTCTAAACCTGCGTCGCCTCTGCGGCCGCCATCGCGAGCAAGCTCGCTCCCACAGGAGTTCCCATTCCAATGTGGGAGCGAGCTTGCTCGCGATCGAGTGCGAAGCACTCGCCAGGCCTGAACCCAATTCAAAAGAGGGTGCATTTCATGTCCCAAGAATTCGATTACATCATCATCGGTGCCGGCTCGGCCGGTAACACCCTGGCCACCCGCCTGACCGAAGACGAAGGCGTCACCGTCCTGCTGCTCGAAGCCGGCGGCCCGGACTATCGCCTGGACTTCCGCACGCAAATGCCCGCCGCCCTGGCGTTCCCGCTGCAAGGCCGACGCTACAACTGGGCCTACGAGACCGACCCGGAGCCGCACATGAACGGCCGCCGCATGGAGTGCGGTCGCGGCAAGGGCCTGGGCGGATCTTCGCTGATCAACGGCATGTGCTACATCCGCGGCAACGCCTTGGACTATGACAACTGGGCCAAGCTGCCAGGCCTGGAAGACTGGACCTACCTGGACTGCCTGCCGTATTTCCGTAAAGCCGAAACCCGCGACATCGGCCCGAATGACTACCACGGCGGCGACGGTCCGGTCAGCGTGACCACGCCCAAGCCCGGCAACAACCCGCTGTTCCACGCCATGGTCGAAGCCGGCGTACAAGCCGGTTACCCGCGCACCGAAGACCTCAACGGCTACCAGCAGGAAGGCTTCGGCCCGATGGACCGCACCGTGACGCCCAATGGTCGCCGCGCCAGTACCGCGCGCGGTTACCTGGACATCGCCAAGAAGCGCTCCACCCTGACCATCGTCACCCACGCCCTGACCGACAAGATCCTGTTCGAAGGCAAGCGTGCGGTCGGCGTGCGTTACCTCGTTGGCGCCGCTGAAGAGCGCGTCGAAGCGCGGGCCCGCAAGGAAGTGCTGCTGTGCTCCGGCGCCATCGCTTCGCCGCAGATCCTGCAACGCTCCGGCGTCGGTCCGGCAAAATTGCTCGAAAGCCTCGACATCCCGGTGGTCCACGACCTGCCGGGCGTAGGTGAAAACCTCCAGGACCACTTGGAGCTGTACCTGCAATACGCTTGCACCCAGCCGGTTTCGCTGTACCCGTCGCTGCTCTGGTACAACCAGCCGGCCATTGGTGCCGAGTGGTTGTTCAACGGCACCGGCATCGGCGCCAGCAACCAGTTCGAGGCCGGCGGTTTCATCCGCACCCGCCCGGACTTCGAGTGGCCGAACATCCAGTACCACTTCCTGCCGGTGGCGATCAATTACAACGGCAGCAATGGCGTTGAAGGAACACGGCTTCCAGGCGCACATGGGCTCCATGCGTTCGCCGAGCCGTGGCCGGATCCAGGCCAAGTCCAAGGACCCGCGCCAGCACCCGAGCATCCTCTTCAACTACATGGCCACCGAACAGGACTGGCAGGAATTTCGCGATGGTATCCGCCTGACGCGCGAGATCATGCAACAGCCGGCACTCGACCCGTTCCGCGGCCGCGAGATCAGCCCGGGCATCGAAGTGCAGACCGACGAGCAACTGGACCAGTTCATCCGCGAGCACGCCGAAACCGCATTCCACCCGTCCTGCTCGTGCAAGATGGGCACCGATGACATGGCAGTGGTCGACAGCGAAGGCCGTGTGCATGGCATGCAAGGCCTGCGGGTAGTCGATGCCTCGATCATGCCGATCATCACCACCGGCAACCTGAACGCGCCGACGATCATGATGGCCGAGAAAATCGCCGACAGGATCCGCGGTCGCCAGCCATTGCCGCGCAGCACCGCGCCGTACTACGTGGCCGGCGATGCGCCGGTGCGTGGCAAGCCGTTGCGTGAAGTGGCGACAGCCGCCCAGTAAGGTTCAAGACCCAGGGGCGGCCTTCGTCGGAGCGCCGCCCGGAGCAGGCTCGCTCCCACACCGGTTCCAAGGCGGACACAGGTTTTGTATCCACCAAAGATCCCACTGTGGGAGCGAGCCTGCTCGCGAAAGCGGTGGGTCGGCTTGCATCAATGTTGGATGTGCCGCCGTCTTCGCGAGCAAGCTCGCTCCCACAGGGGATTGGTGGTGAAACAAAGATTTCGTAACCGCTGAAGACCCAATGTGGGAGCGAGCTTGCTCCGGGCGGCGATCCGACGATTGCGCCCTACGGGCCACCGCAAAATTCCCATCTGCCTTGATCCCTCCCCCACCCCAGGCCTACTCTAGAGCCGCCCGCGTCAACGCGCCGCACCTCGCTGCACCGTCACTCCAGACAAGGAGGTTTCATGTTCGATTTCCATCCCCAGCTCAAGCAGCGGTTTGCTGCATTGCGCACGGGCGCTGAATTCTTTTCCCTGCGTTACGTCCGAGAGTCCGGTCAGCACCTGTCGGTGCGCAAGAATGTCGCCGAGCCGCCCAGCCTGAGCCGCGACGAAGGTGCGATGCTCACCGTGCGGGTCAATGGCGTCGAAACCTATGCGGCCACCAACGATTTGTCCCAGGCCGGCCTGCAAGCGGCGCTCGAACGCGCCGAGCAACAGGCCCGCCGGCTAAAGCCCCACGCTTTGCTCGACTTGCGCGAGCAGCCGGTCTCCAGCGACCGCGCCGATTATTTCTCACCGCATTTCGACCAGGCGTTCCCTCCACTGAGCGATTGCTACCAACTGCTCGGCGACGAATCGGCAGCGGTGCCGACGGACGAGCGCCTGGTGAACTGGCAGGCCAGTATCGGCCTGACTCAGGTCGAGCAGATCTACCTCAACAGCGCCGGTGCCGAACTGCGCCAGGCCCAGCGCTTCATCTACCCGGCCCTGGACGTCACCGCCTTCGACGGGCACGACAGCCAGACGCGCACCCTGGGCCGCGAAAACTTCGGTCAGCAGGGCGGCTTCGATGTGATCAACCGCTGCGGCCTGATCGGTGCCGGGCCGAAGATTGCCGACCAGGCCCTGCAATTGCTGATGGCGCCAAACACCCCGCAAGGCCCACGCGACCTGTTGCTGATGCCCGACCAGATGATGCTGCAGATCCACGAATCCATCGGTCACCCGCTGGAACTGGACCGCATCCTCGGCGACGAGCGCAATTACGCCGGCACCAGTTTCGTCAAGACCAGCGATTTCGGACACCTGCAATACGGCTCCAACCTGCTGAACGTGACGTTCGACCCGGACATCCCGGAAGAACTGGCCAGCTACAGCCATGACGACGACGGCAGCGCTGCCAGCAAACAGTTCCTGATCCGTGAAGGCTTGCTGCTGCGCCCCCTGGGCGGTGCGCTGTCGCAGTTCCGCGCCGGCCTCGACGGGGTCGCCAACAGCCGCGCCTGCAGTTGGAATCGTCCGCCCATCGACCGCATGGCAAACCTGAACATCGAGCCCGGCGACCAACCCCTGGAGCAACTGATCCAAGGCATCGAGCACGGCGTGCTGATGCGCACCAACCGCTCCTGGTCCATCGATGACGCCCGTAACAAATTCCAGTTTGGCTGCGAATGGGGCCAGTTGATTGAAAACGGCGAGCTCAAGGGCGTGGTGAAAAATCCCAACTACCGGGGCATTTCCGCGCAGTTCTGGAAGAGCTTGAGGGCGATGGGCGACGCCAGCACTTCCCAGGTCCTCGGCACGCCGAACTGTGGCAAGGGTGAACCGAACCAGGTCATCCGCGTCGGCCATGCTTCGCCGGCCTGTGTGTTCAGCAACGTTGACGTATTTGGGGGAGATGCCTGATGAGCACCGTCACTAATGAGGCCGGGGCGTTCAAGGCGTTGGTCGATTGGCTGCGCAATGCCTTGCGTGAGCCCGAACAGTTCACCCTCGGCTATGCCGCCGAATCCTCGGCTTTCGTGCGCTTCAACCACGGCAAGGTTCGCCAGGCCGGGCAGGTCCAACAGGCCAATATCAACCTCAAGCTGATCAACGACGGCCGCCATGCCGACTTGCAGATCACTTTGTCCGGCGACACCGCGACCGATCTGCAACGCCTGGGCGAAGGCCTGCAACAGTTGCGCGAGACGTTGCCGTTGCTGCCCGCCGATCCCTACCTGCTACTCAACCACAACCACTGGCAGAGCAACAATGTGCAGGATCACCCATTGCCCGAGACAGAGCAGGCGGTCGGCGAAATCACCCGCGCCGCAGAAGGCCTGGACCTGGTGGGGTTCTATGCGGCCGGGCCGATCAGCCGGGGCTTTGCCAGTTCCTCGGGTGCCTTCGGCTGGCATCAGGCCAACAGTTTCAATTTCGACTTCAGCTTGTTCCATGAGAACGGCCAGGCCGTGAAGGCCAGTTATGCAGGCCACGCCTGGAGCAGCGAAGGGTTCGCCCAACGTTTCGAACAGGCACGCGAACAGCTGCAATTCCTCGGCCGACCACTGCGCACGCTGCCGCCCGGTGAATACCGCGCCTACCTGGCGCCAGCCGCGCTGGAAGAAATCATGGGCATGCTCAGTTGGGGCGGGTTCTCGGCTCGTGCAATCGCCAGCAAGCAAAGCCCGCTGCAAAAGTTCTACGCCGGCGAAGCCCACTTCAGCCCCAACGTCTGGTTGACGGAGCAGGTCAGCGGCTCCCTGAGCCCGGCATTTTCCGACGAAGGTTATCCTCGCGATGACCTGGGGCTGATCGCCAAGGGCACGGCCAACGCACGGCTGGTCAATTCCCGCAGCGCCGCCGAATACGGTCTGACCGCCAACGGCGCCAGCAGCTATGAATACCCTACCGCGCTGGAGATGAAAGAGGGTCATCTGGCGCTAAGGCACGTTCTCGAAGAACTCGGCACCGGCTTGTACATCAGCAACCTCTGGTACCTGAACTACTCGGACCAACCGGCGGCGCGCCTGACCGGCATGACCCGTTTCGCCACGTTCTGGGTCGAGGATGGCCAGATCCAGGCGCCGGTGAGCACCATGCGTTTCGACGATAGCGTCTACAGCCTGCTCGGCTCGCAACTCGAAGGCCTGACCCGGGAGCGGGAACTTCTGCTTTCGGCCAGTACCTACAGCCAGCGGGCCACGGCTTCGATGTTGCTGCCGGGGGCGTTGGTGAAGAGGCTGACGCTGACCCTTTGAACCCCAACCCTACGCAGGCTGCGCAGAACTCTACTTGTGGCGAGGGGATTTATCCCCGCTGGGTTGCGCAGCAACCCCTAAAAGGCTGACCGAGTTCTGCCTGACTCACCGAGGTGACTGTTCTGGGGCTGCTTCGCAGCCCAGCGGGGATAAATCCCCTCGCCACAACGGCGCCCGCCCTTGATCAACCTGTCACACAAGAGGTCCCATGCCCAACCGCGCCCCGCTCGACGCCGTCACCGCCCGCTGGCTTCCGTGGGTCGTGGCAATCGCTTTCTTCATGCAGTCCCTGGACGGGACCATCCTCAACACCGCCCTGCCTGCCATGGCCAGCGACCTGGCGGAAAACCCGCTGCGCATGCAGGGCGTAATCATCGCCTACATGCTCACTGTGGCCCTGCTGATCCCGGCCTCGGGCTGGATCGCCGACCGCTTTGGCACCAAGAAGATTTTCTTCGGCGCGATCCTGCTGTTCAGCTTCGGCTCGTTGCTGTGCGCCTTGTCCAATTCGTTGAGCATGCTGATCGGCGCCCGGGTCGTCCAGGGCCTGGGCGGTGCGCTGATGCTGCCGGTGGGCAGGCTGGTGGTTCTACGGGCGTACCCGCGTTCGGAGCTGGTGCGGATCATGGGTTTCATCACTATCCCCGGCCTGCTCGGCCCGCTGATAGGCCCGACCATGGGCGGCTGGATGGTCGAGTACCTGACCTGGCACTGGATTTTCATCATCAACCTGCCGGTGGGGGTAATCGGCTGCTATGCCGTCTGGAAATTCATTCCGGACCTGCGCGGCAGCGAGCGCACGCGGTTCGATGGGCTGGGGTTCCTGCTGTTCGGCGCGGCGATGGTCTTGATCACCATCGCCATGGAAGGCCTGGGTGAACTGCATCTGCCACACCTGCGGGTGATGTTGCTGTTGTTCGGCGGCATGGCCTGCCTGGCGGCCTATTGGCTGCGGGCCGGGCATGTCGAGAATGCGCTGTTCCCGCCGTCACTGTTCAAGACCCGGACGTTTGCCGTGGGCATTCTCGGCAACCTGTTCGCGCGCCTGGGCAGCGGCGCTTTGCCGTTCCTGGTGCCGTTGCTCTTGCAAGTGGCGCTGGGCTATTCGCCTTCCCAGGCCGGGATGAGCATGCTGCCCCTGGCGGCGGCGGCGATGGTTGCCAAATCCGTGGCCCGGCCGCTGATCGAACGCTTCGGCTATCGCATCGTCCTCACTGCCAACACCCTGGCCCTGGGCGTGATGCTGGCGAGCATGGGCCTGGTCAGCGAACAGACGCCGTACTGGCTGTTGTTGGCCCATCTGGCGGTGCTGGGAGCAATCAACTCGCTGCAATTCACCGCGATGAACACCGTGACCCTGATCGACCTGGACGACGCCAGCGCCAGCAGCGGCAACAGCTTGCTGTCGGTGGTGGCGCAACTTTCCCTGAGCCTCGGCGTAGCCTGCGCCGGCGCCCTGCTCGGCGGCTTTACCGCCCAGGTCGGCAACGATGGGGTGGAGACGGTACTGGGCGCGTTCCAGTTGACCTTCGTGACCGTAGGCATCATGGCGATGCTGGCGGCGACGATTTTTTCCCAGCTGTCCAAGCAGGACGGACGGCGGGTGAAGCGGCCGGATGAGCATATCGAGCACTAGATGGGACTCAGGCGGCTTTAGGGCTCTGAGGGCATTTAGAGCTTTTGTGGCGTGGGAGCTTGCTCCCGCTCGGCTGCGCAGCAGACGCAATCCAGGCGACGCGATACTTCAGGCGCACCGTGTTGGCCGGTTTTGGGGGCGCTTCGCACCCCAGCGGGAGCAAGCTCCCTCGCCACAGGGAAATCTTTCCGCTTCGGAGCTGCGCCACAGCTCGTCCAGAACTTTCGAAGAAAGTGGCACGAGGCTGCTACACTGCGCGACATTTTGTTTTGCAGGCCAGTCCCGTGACCACCATTGCCACCGCTTTTAATACTTTGCCGCTGTCCGCCGCCATGCTGGCTAACCTCGAATCACTCGGTTATGCCCAGATGACGCCGATCCAGGCGCAAAGCTTGCCGGTGATCCTCAAGGGTATGGACCTGATCGCCCAGGCCAAGACCGGCAGCGGCAAGACCGCGGCCTTCGGCATCGGCCTGCTGAACCCGATCAACCCGCGCTTCTTTGGCTGTCAGGCCTTGGTGATGTGCCCGACCCGTGAGCTGGCCGACCAGGTCGCCAAGGAAATCCGCCGGCTGGCCCGCGCCGAAGACAACATCAAGGTCCTGACCCTGTGCGGCGGCGTGTCCTTCGGCCCGCAGATCGCCTCCCTCGAACACGGTGCCCACATCATCGTCGGCACGCCGGGGCGCATCCAGCAGCACCTGCGCAAAGGTTCGCTGGTGCTCGACGGCCTCAACACGCTGATCCTCGACGAAGCCGACCGCATGCTCGACATGGGCTTCTACGACGCCATCGAAGACATCATCCAGCAGACCCCGGAACGCCGCCAGACGCTGCTGTTCTCGGCCACTTATCCGGTGGGCATCAAGCAACTGTCGTCCAAGTTCATGCGCAATCCACAGCAGGTCAAGGCCGAGGCGCTGCATTCCGACGCCCAGATCGAGCAGCGCTTCTACGAGATCTCTCCCGAGGAGCGCATGGACGCGGTGGTCAAGGTGCTGGCGCATTTCCGCCCGGCCTCCTGCGTGGCGTTCTGCTTCACCAAGCAGCAGGTCCAGGAAACCGTCGATCACCTGACGTCCAAGGGCATCTCCGCCGTCGGCCTGCACGGTGACCTGGAGCAGCGCGACCGCGACCAGGTCCTGGCGATGTTCGCCAACCGCAGCACCTCGGTATTGGTCGCCACCGACGTGGCGGCCCGCGGCCTGGACATCGATGCCCTGGACATGGTGATCAACGTCGAGCTGGCCCGGGACTCGGAGATTCATATCCACCGCGTCGGCCGTACCGGGCGCGCCGGGGAGAAAGGCATCGCCATCAGCCTGGTCGCGCCGTCCGAAGCCCATCGCGCCCAGGCCATCGAGCAACTACAGAAATCGCCGTTGAGCTGGGACCAGTTGGACAACCTCAAGCCCCAGGGCGGCGGTCCGCTGCTGCCGGCCATGAGCACCCTGTGCATCGGTGCCGGACGCAAGGACAAGGTGCGCCCCGGCGACATCCTCGGCGCCCTGACCGGCGAGGCCGGCATCCCCGGCGCCCAGGTCGGCAAGATCGCGATTTTCGATTTCCAGGCCTATGTGGCAGTGGAGCGCGGGATCGCCAAACAGGCCTTGCAGCGCCTGAACGATGGCAAGATCAAGGGACGCTCGTTGCGGGTGCGGATCCTGTAAACGGTCGTCGCCCCAACAAAGATCAAACTGTGGGAGCGAGCTTGCTCGCGATGGCGTCAGTTCTGTCATATGGATATTGACTGGACTACCGCTATCGCGAGCAAGCTCGCTCCCACATTCCAGTATGTGGAAAGCTGAGAGGACACCGTTTTGCGCTCTACCGAAGTCGTGATCATTGGCGCTGGCGCCGCGGGGTTGATGTGCGCGCTGACCGCCGCCGGGCGCGGGCGGCGGGTGATGTTGCTGGACCACGCCAACAAGGCCGGCAAGAAAATCCTCATGTCGGGCGGTGGACGTTGCAATTTCACCAACATGTACACCGAACCGGCCAATTTCCTCTCGCAGAACCCGCACTTCTGCAAGTCGGCCCTGGCCCGCTATACCCAATGGGATTTCATCGCGTTGGTAGCCAAGCACGGCGTGCCCTATCACGAGAAAAAACTCGGCCAGTTGTTCTGCGATAACAAATCCAGCGACATCCTCGGCCTGCTGCTGGACGAGTGTGACCAGGCCGGCGTCGAGCTGCACCTGGACACCTCGATCGAGCAGATCGAGAAAAGCGCCGACGGCTACCGGCTGCAAACCACCCTCGGGCCCATTGCCTGCCAATCCCTGGTGATCGCCACGGGCGGGCTGTCGATCCCGACCCTGGGCGCGACTGGCTTCGGCTATCAGGTGGCCAGGCAATTCGGCCATCAGCTGCTGCCGACCCGGGCCGGACTGGTGCCGTTCACCATCACCGATCAGTTAAAGAGCCTGTGCACCGAACTGTCGGGCACGTCGGTGGACTGTCTGGTGAGCTGCAACGAGCAGAGTTTTCGCGAGAACATCCTGTTCACCCATCGCGGCTTGAGCGGTCCGGCGATCTTGCAGATCTCGTCGTTCTGGGAGCCGGGCAACACCGTGCAGATCAACCTGCTGCCCGACCACGACGTGCCGCAGTGGCTGCAACAGCAACAGGCCGAACGCCCGAACAGCGAACTCAAGACCCTGCTGGGCGAGTTGTTCACCAAGAAAATGGCCAACCTGCTGGCCGACACCTGGTTCATCTCCAAGCCGATGAAGCAATACACCCACGCGGAACTCGCGGACATCGCCGAGAAGCTGGCGAGCTGGAACGTCGTCCCCGCCGGCACCGAAGGCTACCGCACCGCCGAAGTGACCCTGGGCGGCGTCGACACCCGGGAAGTTTCTTCCAAGACCATGGAGTCGCTGAAAAGCCCGGGACTATATTTCATTGGCGAAGTGCTCGACGTCACCGGTCACCTGGGCGGCTTCAACTTCCAATGGGCCTGGGCTTCGGGGTATGCGGCGGCGCAGTACGTCTGATTCCACCCTGTTTCGAGCCCGCTTTTGTGGCGAGGGAGCTTGCTCCCGCTCGACTGCGCAGCAGTCGCAAAACAGCCATCGCACTCGGTCTGAATTAACGTAACGCATGGGGGAAGGGGCCGCTTCGCAGCCCAGCGGGAGCAAGCTCCCTCGCCACAGGGGGTGTTCTTTGCATGCCGGAACACTTTTTGCTGCCGGATGTGATCGTCGCCATTGCATCGGCGTCATTACTGCCTCAATTTAGCGTCATTGCCCGTCAGGCCCTTGCACTTCATGTCATCGACCTCGTTCAGCCAGTCTCTGCGTCGCCTTTGGGCGTTGGATAAATTCAGCTATAGCGTGCGGGTGTTCATCGCCCTGACCGGCAGCATGGTGCTGTGTTGGTACCTGGATCAGATGGCGCTGCTGATTCCGCTGTTCCTCGGCATCATCGCCAGCGCATTGGCCGAGACCGACGACAGCTGGCAAGGCCGTCTCAACGCGCTGGCCGTGACGCTGGTGTGCTTCAGCATCGCCGCGCTGTCGGTGGAGTTGCTGTTTCCCTATCCCGTCCTGTTCATCGTCGCCCTGGCCCTGGCGGCTTTCGGCCTGACCATGCTCGGTGCGTTGGGCGAGCGCTATGGCGCGATTGCCTCGGCCACGCTGATTCTTTCGGTCTACACCATGATCGGCGTGGACCAGCGCGGCGGTGCGGTCACGGACTTCTGGCATGAGCCGGTGTTGCTGGTGGCCGGCGCCGCCTGGTATGGCCTGCTCTCGGTGTTGTGGCATGCGCTGTTTTCCAACCAGCCGGTGCAGCAGAGCCTGGCGCGGCTGTTCCGCGAACTGGGGCGCTACCTGAAACTCAAGTCGTCGCTGCTGGAGCCGATCCGTCAGCTGGACATCGAGGCCCGACGCCTGGAGCTGGCCCAGCAAAATGGCCGGGTGGTGGCCGCGCTCAACAGCGCGAAGGAAATCATCCTGCACCGCGTCGGCAATGGCCGGCCGGGTTCGAAAGTCAGCCGCTACCTGAAGCTGTACTTCCTTGCCCAGGACATCCACGAGCGCGCCAGCTCCTCGCACTATCCCTATAACGCCCTGGCCGAGGCGTTCTTCCACAGCGACGTACTGTTCCGCTGCCAGCGCCTGCTGCGCCAGCAAGGCAAGGCTTGCCTGGCACTGGCCGAGTCGATCCAGTTGCGCCAGCCGTTCGTCTACGACGACAGCTTCGCCGAAGCCCTGAACGACTTGCATGCGTCCCTGGAACACCTGCGCATCCAGAGCAACCCGGCCTGGCGCGGACTGTTGCGTTCACTGCGGGCATTGTCGGTCAACCTCGGCACCCTGGACCGGCTGCTCAGCGACGCGAGCAACCCCGACGCCCTCGCCGACGCCACCGACAGCAGCCTGCTGGACCGCTCGCCACGCAACCTCAAGGACGTCTGGGTCCGCCTGCGCACGCAGCTCACGCCGACCTCGCTGCTGTTCCGTCATGCCCTGCGCCTGCCCCTGGCGCTGAGCGTGGGCTACGCGATGGTGCACCTGATCCACCCCTCCCAGGGCTACTGGATCATCCTCACCACACTGTTCGTCTGCCAGCCCAACTACGGCGCCACGCGGCGCAAGCTCGGCCAGCGGATCATCGGCACCGCCATCGGCCTGACGGTGGCCTGGGCGCTGTTCGACCTGTTCCCCACCCCGCTGGTGCAATCGTGCTTCGCCATTGCCGCCGGGGTGGTGTTCTTTACCAACCGCACCACCCGCTACACGTTGGCGACTGCCGCGATCACCGTCATGGTGCTGTTCTGCTTCAATCAGGTCGGCGACGGCTACGGGCTGCTGCTGCCACGGCTGTTCGATACCTTGCTCGGCAGCCTGATCGCCGGGCTGGCGGTGTTCCTGTTCCTGCCGGACTGGCAGGGTCGGCGACTGAACAAGGTGCTGGCCAACACGCTGACCTGCAACAGCATCTACCTGCGCCAGATCATGCAGCAATACGCCGCGGGCAAAAGCGACGACCTGGCCTATCGCCTGGCCCGGCGCAACGCCCATAACGCCGACGCGGCGCTGTCCACGACGCTGGCGAACATGCTGATGGAGCCGGGCCATTTCCGTAAGGAGGCCGACGTGGGGTTCCGCTTCCTGGTGCTGTCCCACACCCTGCTCAGTTACCTGTCGGGGCTCGGGGCCCACCGGGGCACCGAACTGCCGACCGAGGTGCGCGAGCAGCTGATCGACGGCGCCGGAGCAAGGCTGGCGACCAGCATCGATGAAATCGCCCAGGGCCTGGCGAGCAAACAGCCGATCGCGATCCAGAGCGACGAAGAAGAAGCCCTCGCCAGCGAGCTTGAGCTGATGCCCGATGAAATCGACGAGGGCCAGCGGCTGGTGCAGACGCAACTGGCGTTGATCTGCCGGCAACTGGGGCCGTTGCGGACGCTGGCGGCGCACCTGATCAAGGACACCAGTGAGGCTTGAGGATTGGTGGCGACCATGCCATCGCCTTCGCGAGCAGGCTCGCTCCCACAGGGCAGGCATTTTTCAGTGTGGGAGCGAGCCTGCTCGCGAAGGGGCCATCAGCCGAACAGCAGGTTCACATCCCATGCGCCTTCAACAACTTCTGATAACTCCCATCCGCCTTCATCGCCGCGATCTCCCGATCAAACCCGGCGACGATCTGCTCATGCTCGGGGTTCTTCAGGCTGACCAGGATATGCAGGCTGTTTTCACTCAACGGCTTGGGTAGAAATTCCACCGCGTTGCGCACCTTGGCGGATTCGCGGCCCAGGTAATAACGGGCGACGTATTCATCTTCCAGCGTCAGCTTCACCCGGTCTGCGGCGAGCATGCGCACGGCCATCGCAAAATTATGCACAGGGATTTTCTGCATCTTCTCGTCCTCATCGAACGCCTTGGAATAGGCGTAGCCACGAACCACGGCGATGGGATAGGCATACAACTGCTGCAGATTCTCGAAATCGATGGGCGCGTCCTTGCGCTTGATAAAGCGCACGCGGTTGAGCAGGTACTCGGCCGAGAACTGGCCCACATGGGTGCGCTCCTCGGCGTACCAAGCGTTGATCAGCACGTCATACCGCCCTTCGCTGATCCCCAGCATCGCCCGGGCCCAAGGCACCTGCTCGAAATCACTGGCATAACCGGCGCGCGCCAGGGCGGTGGTGACGATATCGGTCGCCAGACCGCCATTGACCAGTGTCGAGTCGGTGAAGGGTGGCCAGGCATCGGCGACCAGACGCAGTTTCTGTGCACAGGCGTTGTGGCTCAGCAACAGCAACCCGACCAAAGCAAGAGCTCGATGCAATCGCGGCATGCCTGACTTCCTTGACGGGTTCAAAGCCCGGTTTGTTTTTAGCCGAAACCCAAGGGACTCCCCAAGGCATCCGGGTCCTGACGTTAGCTCATCGAAACCGCTGCGCAGCGCTGGATTGAAGATTACATAAAGAAGGCAGTACCGCGACAAATCGATGATGGCATTTTGGTCTTTATCACAGATTTTTCGACCGATTGAAAAGAGACTTCCGACGCAAGGACGCCTAATATCGGCAGCAGGTTCTCTGGGAAATTCAAAAAATGGATATCGACTGGGTCTGCAAACATCACACTGACCTGAGCAAGGAACAGCTATATGCCATCCTGAAACTGCGCGCCGAGGTCTTCGTCGTCGAACAGAACTGCGCCTACCCGGACGTCGACGGACTGGACCTGGAAGGCGACACCTGCCATCTGATGGCCTGGCAGGACAACCACCTGGTCGCTTACCTTCGTTTGCTCGATCCGCATTCGCGAAACAGCGATGTGGTGATCGGCCGCGTGGTCATCGCCCCCGAGGCGCGAGGGCAAGGGCTGGGGCATACACTGATGGAAAAAGCCTTGAAGCAGGCCGAAAAGCACTGGCCCGGCGTGTCGATCTCGTTGTCGGCCCAGGCGCATCTGCAGGGGTATTACGGGCGGTACGGGTTTGAAGTGGTGGGTGTGGAATATCTTGAGGATGGGATTCCGCACATCGGGATGCATCGGCCCTGAGGCCCTCTTCGCGAGCAGGCTCGCTCCCACAAGGGACCCAGGTGGCAGCAAATCCTGTGTTTACAACAGGCCTCTGTGGGAGCGAGCCTGCTCGCGAAGGCGTCAGCCCAGCCACCCTCAACGCTCAGGGGTACTCAAGCACCGCCTTGATCCGCTGCAGATTCTGCTCGATCCACCGCCGATCAATCGCCCCCCAATCGCGAATCCGATACCGCCCGGCATGGTTGCGCGCCCCCTCCTGCTGCTCGAATTCACAGAGGATGTCCAGGTCCGCCAGCGCCACGACGGTATCCTGGGCGGTGCGCCGAGGCATGCCGGTAGCTTCGGTGAGCGCGGGAATGTTGCTGGCCAGGCCGCTGTCGATCAGGTAAGCCACGTACAGTCGACGATAGAAGCTGCTCTTGGTCTTGCTGACGTCCATTCGCTCATCCCTTGTCTTGTTGCAGGTCCCGCCAGGTCAGGTACACCCGCAGGTCGAATTCCAGCTGGTGATAGCCCGGCAACATGTGCTCGCACAGCTGGTAGAAAGCCTTGTTGTGGTCCGATTCCTTGAAGTGGGCCAACTCGTGCACCACGATCATTTCCAGGAACTGGGGTGCTGCGTCCTTGAACAACGAAGCAATGCGGATTTCTTTCTTGGCCTTGAGCTTGCCGCCCTGTACCCGTGACACCGCCGTATGCAGCCCCAGCGCGCGATGGGTCAGGTCGAGGCGGTTGTCGAACAGCACTTTGTCGATGGCCGGCGCGTTACGCAGGTAGCGCTGCTTGAGATCCAGCGCATAGCCGTACAACGCCTTGTCGCTCTGGATCGGATGGCGACCGGGATAGCGTTGTTGCAGGTAATCGCCCAGCCGATCCTCGGCAATCAGTTGCTGCACCTGGGCTTGCAGCGAGGCGGGGTACCCCTGGAGGTATTTGAGCACGGTCATCGGACGGCAACACAGTCACTGGAGGCCGCCAGTGTAGCGAATTCAGGCCGGCACCGCGCTCCAGTCGAATGGTCGCGCGAAGGCATCTGTGTCCTCGGCCATCAAGGGCCGCGCCACGAGGAAGCCTTGCACATATTCACAGCCATGGGCCTTGAGCCAGTGATACTGCTGCGGCGTCTCGACCCCCTCGGCGATCACTCGCAAGCCCAATTGCTTGCACAGGTCGATCACCGAGGCGGCCAGCGCGGCGTCCCTTGGCGAGTCTGGCAAGCGGGCGATCAAGTGCCGATCAAGCTTGAGCGTATCGAGTTCGAGATCACGCAGATGCGCCAGCGAGCAAGGCCCCGAACCGAAGTCGTCCAGCGCCACCCGCACGCCCAGGTGGCGCAGCAGGCGCAATTGCTTATGGGTTTCGTCGGGGTTGCGCATCAGCGCGTCTTCGGTGATCTCGACCTCCAGCTGCCGCGGCTTCAACGCATGGCGATCCAGGACCTGGCGCAACTCGGTCACCAGGTTGGGCATGCCGAACTGGGTACTGCTCAGGCTCACGCCCAACACCAGATCGTCGGGAAACAACCGCTCCCAGACTTTGCGCTGGGACGCACTGCGATGGTAAATCCAGCTGCCCAGCCGACTGATCAACCGAGCCTCCTCCAGCAACGGCAGGAACAAGCCCGGCGGTACGTCCCCGACGCTGGGGTGCTGCCAGCGCAGCAGCGCCTCGAACCCTCGGGTCCGTCCGTCGAGGATGCTGACCTGTGGTTGATAGACCATATTGAAGTCGCGGTTTTCGATGGCCGAACGTACGCTTTCCTCAAGCATCAGCCGTGAACGGGCTCGGCCGTTCATTTCGTGATCGTAGAAACGATACTGCTGGCGGCCGGCGCGCTTGGCCTCGTACATGGCGATGTCGGACGCGCGAAGCAACCCGTCGAGGTTGGAGCCGCAGTCCGGGTACGTGGCGATGCCGATACTGGCGCCCAGCGCCACGTCCATGCCTTCGATCTGCTGGCAGACCGAGACGCGCTCGATGAGTTTCTCGGCAATCTTCGCTGCCTGCTCGGGCACCTCAAGATCCAGCAGCGCCGTGAACTCATCGCCGCCGAGCCGCGCGAGGATATCGAACGGCCGCAGGCAGGCCTTCAACTGTTCCGACACCCAGCGCAACACCCGGTCGCCGGCATCGTGGCCCAGCGAGTCATTGACCCGTTTGAAGCCATCAAGGTCCAGGTACAACAGCACCCAGTTGCTTTCCAGCCGTTCGCTGCGCATCAGCAGGTTTTCCGCGGTCTGATAGAACCCCCTGCGGTTGAGCAAACCGGTCAGGGGATCAGTGACGGCCTGGAACTCCAGTTGCTGGTGCAGATGACGAACCACCGACATGTCCTGAAGCGTCACCACCATGGCCTTTTGTTCCGAAGGCAGGGGGGCACAGGACAAGGCCACCGACACTTGCTGGCCGGGCGCGGTGCGCAGCACGGCGTCGTGCAAGCGCCAGGTTTCGCCACGTCGATAGGCGGCATGGATATCCGAATCGATCCACTCGGGAATATGGGGTTTCTGCAGGAAATCCAGAAACGGCATCCCCTCCAATCGGTCTGCGGTGGCGTTGAGCAAACGGCACGTCGAAGGGTTGGCAAAACGGATGCAACCGCTTTCATCCACCACCAGGATGCCTTCGGCAGCGTTATCCAGCACCGAGGCATTGAACGCCCTGGCAGCTTCCAGGTCCTGGCTCAAACGCTGCAAGGCCCGGCGATTGCGCTGGTGCTCGAGTAAAGCGTGGACCTTGGGCTTGAGAATCTGCGGGTCGAATGGCTTGAACAGGTAATCCACCGCGCCGCTGGCGTAACCCTTGATCACCGCATCCTGGGACTGCTCGTTGGCGGTCAGGAAGATGATCGGCGTGAGCCGCGTGCGCTGGCTGCCACGCATCAGACGCGCCACTTCGAAGCCGTCCATGTCCGGCATCTGCACATCCAGCAGCACCAGGTCGATGTCATGTTCGAGCAGCAGGTTGAGGGCCTCGACACCCGAGGACGCGGTCATGACCTGCCAATCCTGACGCTGCAACAACGCTCGCATGCTGAGCAGGTTTTCAGGGTAGTCATCAACAATCAAAAGGACGGAGCTGTCTTCGCCAAACGGGGGTTGCGCGCATTCCATGCTGCTTCTCTTATCGGGACGCCATGTCCGTCCTACGTGGGAAAACGGACAACATACAGTGATCTCACTCTAGACCGGGATTTTGAAAAGCAGTAGGTGTCATGACGCCATCATCCAGACAAAGCCCGAAATAGCCGACTAACGGTCACCCTGCTCAGGCACAGAAACTGCAATGACCCCCTCGACGAACAATTGACGTCAAACATTCGCCGAGCGGTCAACAACAAAAGCCCCACCCAGCGTTTCGAGACGCTCAAAAGGGCGGTTCAAAGCCTCCCGACACGGCGTACACCCTTTTACATCCCGATACGCAGGACACACGACATGATCGATCTCGCAACCTGGAACCTGAGCATTCCTGAAGGCGCACCACCGGCGACCATCCAGACTTCGCAACTGGTACAAGGCTTCAAGAACCAGTATTTCAACTCGGAAACCGGCACCGTTTTTTTCTGGGTCCCCGTCACGGGCGCCACGACGGCCAACGCCATTTACCCGCGCAGCGAGCTGCGCGAAACCAACAGCGACGGCACATTGCGCAATTGGTTGTACCCGGCTGCGGATAACAAGCTGGCCGCCACGTTGACCGTCGGCCAGGTGCCCAGCACCGGCAAGCTGGTGATCGGTCAGATCCATACCAAGGACAGCACCAGCCCCATGGTGAAGCTGGAATACCAGTACAAGACCTACAGCTCCACCGGCAACATCGTCGCCAAGGTGCGCATGCGTCCCGACGACGCCACGGGCCAGGTCATCACCATCGCCACCGGCATCAAGCTCAACCAGCCGTTCTCGTACCTGATCCACCTCAACCGTGCAGGCCTCTTGACCATCAACGGCGCCGGCTATCAGTGGAGTGCCACCGTCAGCAACACCTGGAGCACTAAACCGTTGTACTTCAAGGCAGGCGTCTACGTGCAGGACAACGCTGGCTACGCCACCGAAGGTGCAAAAGCCACGTTCAGCCTGCTGGATATCGATCACAACCTCTAAGGTTTCCCCCCGAGCAGCAGCATGGATCGCTGCCTGCCCGCCGCCGACTCGCTCCCCTTCGATCAACGTGGCAATGGCACCGCCAAAAAGCCATCGTTCAATAAAATTTTGACGCTACCGACCAACGGTCAACTATCTGCGGCACAAAATCGCCAATCCCTACTCTGACGGACTGCTGACGCCAAACCTCCGCCGTACGAACGTGCCAAATGTTTGTCCGCATTCCTGCTGGCGTCCGCAGAAAGCGCGTCTTAGAGCCTCCGGCTGTGGCGTAAATCATTTCTTCTTCTCAGAAAGGATCCGAACATGGTCGATCTAGCAACTTGGAACCTGAGCATCCCCGAAGGCAGCCCGCCGAAAACCATCGAAACCCCTCGACTGGTGGATGGATTCAGGGACAAGTACTTCAACTCCGAAGGCAGCACGGTGTATTTCTGGTCGCCGGTGACCGGCACCAAGACCGAAAACGCGATCTACCCGCGCAGCGAACTACGCGAGACCTACCGAGACGGCACCCTGCGCAACTGGCTTTACCCAGAGGCCGACAATCAATTGCGCGCAACGCTGGTGGTCAATCAAGTTCCCAGCAGCGGCAAGATTGTCATTGGCCAGATCCATGCCAAGGACAGCAACAAACCGATGGTGAAGCTGGAATACCAATTCAAGGACGCCACCAACACTGGCAACATTGTCGCCAAGGTGCGCATGCGCCCCGATGACAGCAAAAGCCGGGTCATCACAGTAGCGACAGGCGTGAAGCTTGACCGGGCCTTTTCTTATCGGATCCACCTGGATCGCACCGGCGACCTGGGCATCACCGCCGCCGGTAATAGCTGGTACACCACGGTCGGCGCCGCCTGGCGGGTCAAGCCGTTGTATTTCAAGGCCGGGGTTTATGTGCAGGACAACAGTGGCTATACCAGCGAAGGCGGCAAGGTGACGTTCAGCAAGTTGGACATCGATCACAACACTTGAAATTTCACGTCCTAAAAACTCGTAGGAATTTACGCCCCGTGGCGAGGGAGCTTGCTCCCGCTGGGCTGCGAAGCGGCCCCATCTTTTGTCAGACCTAGCTCATACAACGGTTTGCGGCGGCTGCGCCCCCGAGCGGGAGCAAGCTCCCTCGCCACGGGGGCGCGGTGCGTCCTACAGGTCGATTTTGGCCTGGGAAATCTGCTCTATAGTTTGGTTGGTCTGCTGGCTTTGGTCAGTGGCAGGGGTTTCGCAGCCCTGGTGAGTTAGAATCACGACCGTCAGAAGTCAACATAGGCGAATCCCGCCTGCGTTCGGCTTTTTATGGCGGCTGTGTGTGGGAGATCTTCGGGTCTGCCGGGTTTCTCTAACTCCTCGGTCTGCGAACCCGCACATGGCTGCCACCCAATTTGTTTCGCAGCGAACGGTGGCAATTACTTTTCTTGAGTTAGAGGTTTGTCATGAAAACCGAACAATTGCTTGGCCGCTTTACCCCACTCACCCCAATCGCCACCAACCAACCCGTCCTGTTCATCGACAGCACCGCGCCACTGACCGAGCTTCACGCCTGCGCCAGCGAACGCTTGCAGGCCACTCTTGATTACCTGACGCTCATGGCCTGCACCACCCTGCGCGATTCGGCTGCCGGCGATCTCAATACCCTCACTAATGTCGCCCGGATTCTGGTTCAGGATGTGGCCGATGTGTTCGGTGTCATTGAGCAACGTGGGCTCGAAGAGCACTGAAACCCGCCTGCAGGAGATCCCCTGTGGGAGCGAGCTTGCTCGCGATGGCGTTGGGTCTGTAGCGGAAATGTTGGCTGACTCGGCGCTATCAGGATCGGTGTGTATATCCGTTTCTGCGGTAACGGCTGCTTATGGTTCCGCTTTTACAGCGGGTCACTTTCGAAAAGCGCGAGGCGGCCTGATAGCCGACCTGGTTTTGGATGGGTCCGCGTTCCTCCTGTGGGAGCGAGCCTGCTCGCGAAGAGGCCAGTCATTCAAATATCCTCAACGCACATGCTCATCCACTTTCCGCTTGCCAAGCCTAGGTGATGACAGGAGGTCATGTGCATATTCTTCTGAGCAGAGTAGGATTAAATCCTATCGTCTCAAGGGGTCCGTCATGCGTAGCACTCAACAATTCAGCATCACCCTGCCCAACCAAATGGCTGACCTAGTGAAAGCCAAGGTGGCCGCTGGCGAGTACGCGACTGAAAGTGAAGTCATTCGCGATGGGCTGCGCGCGCTACTGGCTCGTGATCGTGCTTTGGAAAACTGGCTTATAGGCCAGGTAGCTCCTGCTTACGATGCCTTGAAAGCTGATCCGTCGCGTGCACTAGGCGCTGATGATGTGCGCTCCCGATTGGCGGCAGAGCACCAGAACCTCACTGCTGAATCCTGATGGCCTATACCGTCAAGTTTGCACCGGAAGCCCTTGAGCAATTAGCTGCGCTCTATCGCTACATTGCCGCAGCGGCTTCGCCGAAAATTGCCCATAGGTATACCGACGCTATTGCGACCTACTGTGAAGACCTATGGACATTCCCGCACCGAGGGGACCAGAGGGACGATATACGGCCGGGGTTGCGTATAACAAACTACCGCAAACGGACTGTGATCGCCTTTGTCGTTGAACCCGAACAGGTTTTCATCTTGGGCGTGTTTTACGGCGGACAGGACTTCAAGGTCGCTTTGCAGACCGAGCAGGAAGATTGATGCAAGCAGCTCACCAGGAAGCCTGCTTATCCAATATCCTCATCGACTGACACCTCGCCTTCGCGAGCAGGCTCCCACAGGGGCAACGCGAACCTCATCCAGAACCAGGTCGGCTACCAGGCCGCCTCGTGGTGGACGTTGATCTCGGGCGCCCCGTTAACCACGATGGCCGAACGCAGGTATTGTGGAGGGGGCATCCCGGCATGGATGCCGGGATAGCCGCGCTGGGCCAGGGACGGCCCTTCGCGGCGGGCCCACGGAGCAATGCCGGAGTGAGGGCATGCCGAGCCTAGGCGAGGCACCAAGTGGTGGGGCAAAAGCGTTTTGCTTACTTTTGCGCTTCTCAAAAGTGAGACGCTGTAAGAGCGTAACCATAAGCAGCCATCACCAAAAAAACGGATATACACACAAAACCACAACATCCCAAGCATAAAAAACCCGCATCACTGCGGGTTTTCCAACAACGCTAAACCATCAATTAACCTTAGCGTTCAACTCACCCTTCAAATACCGCTGGTACATGGCTTCCAAAGAGATCGGCTTAATCTTCGAAGCATTACCCGCCGTACCAAACGCCTCATAACGCGCGATACACACATCACGCATCGCAGTAACAGTCGCCCCGAAGAATTTACGCGGATCGAACTCGCTAGGATTGGTCGCCATCAGACGACGCATGGCACCGGTGGAAGCCAGGCGCAGGTCAGTGTCGATGTTGACTTTGCGCACGCCGTACTTGATGCCTTCGACGATTTCCTCGACCGGCACGCCGTAGGTTTCCTTGATGTCGCCACCGTACTGGTTGATGATCGCCAGCCACTCCTGCGGTACCGAGGAAGAACCGTGCATCACCAGGTGAGTGTTGGGGATGCGCTTGTGGATTTCCTTGATGCGGTCGATCGCCAGCACGTCGCCGGTAGGCGGCTTGGTGAACTTATACGCGCCGTGGCTGGTGCCGATGGCGATCGCCAAGGCGTCGACCTGGGTTTTCTTGACGAAGTCGGCGGCTTCTTCCGGGTCGGTCAGCATCTGGCTGTGATCCAGCACGCCTTCGGCGCCGATGCCATCTTCTTCACCGGCCATGCCGGTTTCCAGCGAGCCCAGGCAACCCAGCTCACCTTCCACCGAGACGCCGCAGGCGTGGGCCATGGCGACGGTTTGCTGGGTGACGCGGACGTTGTATTCGTAGTCGGTCGGGGTCTTGCCGTCTTCGCCCAGGGAGCCGTCCATCATGACCGAGCTGAAGCCCAGCTGGATGGAGCGCTGGCAGACGTCAGGGCTGGTGCCGTGGTCCTGGTGCATGCACACCGGGATGTGCGGGAATTCTTCGATTGCCGCCAGGATCAGGTGACGCAGGAACGGCGCGCCGGCGTATTTGCGAGCGCCGGCCGAAGCCTGGACGATCACCGGGGAGTCAGTCTTGTCAGCGGCTTCCATGATGGCGCGCATCTGCTCAAGGTTGTTGACGTTAAAGGCTGGGACGCCGTAGCCGAACTCGGCTGCGTGGTCCAGCATCTGACGCATGCTGATAAGTGCCATTAGTGTGTCTCTCCCGGTCGAGGGTCGTTAATCGTGCCAGCCTGCCGGAGCGGCGGCGGCTATTCAAGTCATTGCGGGTCGGGGCTGGCCCGAACCTGCGTGTTCCGTATCGCCAAACCCAAACATTGACGCGATCCCTGTGGGAGCGAGCTTGCTCGCGATGAGGGTGGCACATTCAACATCTCTGTTGCCTGATGGACCGCTATCGCGAGCAAGCTCGCTCCCACATTGGAACTGCTTCCCTGTTCAGATCTGTGTAAATCAGATGAATCCTGTCAATCGGCCTTGCAGCCCCGCCCAATCAGATCATTGGTGGCGACCCAATACGCCAGGCCTTCCTCACCCTTGATGTGCAACGCCAGCATGTCATCGCTGTACAGCGAACCTTCGGCGCCGGGTTCGAGCTTGAGGCGATAAACCTTGTCAGCGCCGCCCAGCCGGACATCGACTTCCTTGCGCGCAGCATCGGCATAACGCCAGAGCACCTTGGCCTCGCTGTCACATGTCCAACTCGTCCAACCCCCTGCAGCAGGCTCGGACGACTGCAAAAAACCCAGTTGCGAGCAACCGGCCAACAATGCCAACGCCACGACGGCGATAAAGCCTTTCATCCGTGTTCCTCGACGGGCGGCCCGTGCCGCTCGCCATGAGTTAAGAGTCTGACCCGTCAAGGGCAACCATGTTCCTTGACCGGCGCCTGCGTCTCGTATTTATCCAGGCCGTCCGGCCCGGAACGCTTGTTCAGTACCGGGTTGGTCTCGGCCTGCCAGTCAGCCTGATAACAGCCTTGCTCAGGCACTGGCACCGGCGTATCCGGCGCGGTGGCTTGCGGGCTGCTCGAGCAGGCCACCAACAGCGTCGCGGCTATCAGCGACATGAACGTCTTGACCATCGGAACACTCCTTTGCCTGGTCAACGTCGCCTCAGGCCTTGGCCCGGCTTTCCAGGACTTCCACGGCAGGCAGCACTTTGCCCTCGACGAATTCGAGGAACGCGCCGCCACCGGTAGAAATGTAGGAGATCTGCTCGGCTACGCCATATTTATCGATGGCGGCCAGGGTGTCGCCACCGCCCGCGATGGAAAACGCAGCGCTTTCGGCGATCGCCTGGGCCAGCACCTTGGTGCCGTTGCCAAACTGGTCGAACTCGAACACACCGACCGGACCGTTCCACAGGATGGTCTGGGAGGATTTCAGCAGTTCGGCGAAGTTGGCTGCGGTTTGCGGACCGATGTCGAGGATCATGTCGTCCTCGGCCACGTCGTCGATCAGCTTGACGGTGGCGGTGGCGCTTTCGGCGAACTCCTTGGCAACCACCACGTCCACCGGCAACGGTACGCTGACCTTGGCGGCGATATCACGGGCGGTGTCCAGCAGATCCGGCTCGTACAGGGACTTGCCTACCGGGTGACCGGCGGCGGCGAGGAAGGTGTTGGCGATGCCGCCACCGACGATCAACTGGTTGCAGACCTGGCTCAGGCTGTTGAGCACGTCCAGCTTG
The DNA here is from genome assembly GCF_030687895.1 of Pseudomonas sp. FP198. Classification (NCBI taxonomy): domain Bacteria; kingdom Pseudomonadati; phylum Pseudomonadota; class Gammaproteobacteria; order Pseudomonadales; family Pseudomonadaceae; genus Pseudomonas; species Pseudomonas sp. FP198. Next base: position 442,619 of record NZ_CP117452.1, on the reverse strand, counting down.
GTCGAAACCTTGGAGCCGGCAACGATGGCGGCCATCGGCTGGGCCGGCGAGCCCAGGGCCTTGCCCAGCGCGTCCAGCTCGGCCGCCAGCAACGGACCTGCGGCGGCGACTTTGGCGAACTTGGCCACGCCGTGGGTCGAGCCCTCGGCGCGGTGCGCGGTGCCGAAGGCGTCCATCACGAACACGTCGCACAGGGCGGCGTATTGCTGGGCCAGCTCATCGGCGTTCTTTTTCTCGCCCTTGTTGAAGCGCACGTTTTCGAACAGCACGACATCGCCAGCCTTGACGTCGACGCCGCCCAGGTAATCGGCGATCAACGGCACGTCACGGCCCAGGGCCTTGCTCAGGTAGTCCGCCACTGGCTTGAGGCTGTTCTCGGCCGAGAATTCGCCTTCGGTCGGACGGCCCAGGTGCGAGCAGACCATCACCGCCGCGCCTTTTTCCAGGGCCAGCTTGATGGTCGGCAGCGAGGCCAGGATGCGCGCGTCGCTGGTGACAACACCGTCCTTGACGGGAACGTTGAGGTCTTCGCGAATCAGTACGCGCTTACCTTGCAGATCGAGGTCGGACATCTTCAACACGGTCATGGGTCGCAATTCCTGGGTAACTGTTTAGAGAGCAGGTTTATTGGAAGCGGTTTGCAGGTAATGCTCGGCAACGTCCAGCATACGATTGGCAAAACCCCATTCGTTGTCGAACCAGGCCAGGATGTTCACAAGCCTGGGCCCGGAAACGCGGGTCTGGCTGGCATCGACGATGGCCGAATGTGGGTCGTGGTTGAAATCACAACTGGCGTGAGGCAACTCGGTGTAGGCCAGGAGGCCTTTGAGCGGGCCGCTGGTGGCGGCTTCGCGCAGGATCCGGTTGACCTCGGTGGCGTCGGTATCGCTCACGGTCTGCATCGTGATGTCGAGGCAGGACACGTTGACCGTCGGCACCCGCACGGCTTTGGCCTGAATTCGCCCGGCAAGTTCCGGCAACAGCCGTTCAATGCCGCGCGCCAGACCAGTGGACACCGGAATCACCGACTGGAAGGCCGAACGGGTACGGCGCAAATCCTCGTGGTGATAGGCGTCAATCACCGGCTGATCGTTCATCGCCGAGTGGATGGTGGTGATCGACACGTATTCCAGGCCGATAGCCTGGTCCAGCAGGCGCAACAGCGGCACGCCGCAGTTGGTGGTGCAGGACGCGTTGGACACCAGCAGCTCCTCGCCGGTCAGGCAGTCCTGGGTTCACCCCGTAGACGATGGTGGCGTCAACGTCGGCCTCGCTGGCCATCGGTTGGGAGAACAGCACCCGTGGCGCGCCGGCAGCGATGAAGCGCTGGCCATCGTCGCGAGTGTTATAGGCACCGGAGCATTCAAGCACCAGAACGTTCAGGGACGCCCAATCGATGCCTTCGGGCGTGGCGCTGCGCAGGATCTTCACGCAGTCGCCATTAATGTACAGACAATCGCCCTCGACCCGCACTTCGCCGGGAAACCGGCCGTGGGTGGAGTCAAAGCGTGTCAGGTATTCAATGCTGGCCATGTCGGCCAGATCGTTGATGGCCACAATCTCGAACCCGGCCTTTGCCCCTCGCTCGAACAACGCACGCAAGACGCAACGACCAATGCGGCCGTAGCCGTTGAGTGCAACTTTGTAGGGACGCGGTTGGGGCATGGGGGTTCTCTGATCGGGTGAATCCGTTAAGACCAGCATTGCCTGCACCACCGCTATCGCGAGCAAGCTCGCTCCCACAGGGTCAGTGGAGATCCTTGTGGGAGCGAGCTCGCTCGCGATGGCGTCAGCAGAGACAACCTTTTACAGATCAGTCTTCCAGCAGCTCTTCAGCCTGCCCCAGGATGTTCTCCAGGGTGAAGCCGAATTCCTCGAACAGCGCCGACGCAGGCGCCGACTCACCGTAGGTGGTCATGCCGATCACGCGGCCTTCCAGGCCCACGTACTTGTACCAGTAATCGGCGTGAGCGGCTTCGATGGCAATGCGCGCGCTGACTTGCAACGGCAACACCGCTTGCTTGTAGCCCGCATCCTGGGCATCGAACACGCTGGTGCAAGGCATGGACACCACGCGCACGTTGCGGCCCTGCCCGGTCAGCTTGTCGTAGGCCTGGACGGCCAGGCCGACTTCCGAACCGGTGGCGATCAGGATCAGCTCAGGCTCGCCGATGCAGTCCTTGAGCACGTAGCCGCCACGGCTGATGTCGCCGATCTGGCCGGCATCGCGCTCCTGGTGTTGCAGGTTCTGGCGCGAGAAGATCAGCGCCGATGGGCCGTCGTTGCGCTCGATGGCGTGTTTCCAGGCCACAGCGGACTCCACGGCGTCGCATGGGCGCCAGGTGTCCAGGTTCGGCGTGCAGCGCAGGCTCGCCAGTTGCTCGATCGGCTGGTGAGTCGGGCCGTCTTCGCCCAGGCCGATGGAGTCGTGGGTGAACACATACAGGATGCGTTTTTTCATCAGCGCCGACATGCGCACGGCGTTGCGGGCGTATTCCATGAACATCAGGAAGGTCGCGCCGTAAGGCACCAGGCCGCCGTGCAGGGCAACGCCGTTCATGATCGCGCTCATGCCGAACTCACGAACGCCGTAGTACATGTAGTTGCCGCTGGCGTCTTCGGCGGTTACGCCCTTGCAGCCTTTCCACAGGGTCAGGTTGGAACCGGCCAGGTCGGCCGAACCGCCCAGCAGCTCCGGCAGCAGAGGACCGAAGGCGTTCAGGGTGTTCTGGCTGGCCTTGCGGCTGGCGATGGTTTCGCCCTTGGCCGCGACTTCGGCGATGTAGGCAGAAGCTTTCTCGGCGAAATCGGCCGGCAGCTCGCCGCTGAGGCGACGTACCAGTTCGTTGGCCAGCTCAGGGAATTCGGCGGAGTAGGCGGCAAAACGCTGGTCCCACTCGGCTTCGGCCGCGCGACCTTTGTCCTTGGCGTCCCATTCGGCATAAATATCGGCCGGGATTTCGAACGGGCCATGTTCCCATTTCAGCGCAGCGCGGGTCAGGGCGATTTCCTCGGCGCCCAGTGGCGCGCCGTGGCAGTCTTCCTTGCCCTGCTTGTTTGGTGAGCCGAAACCGATGGTGGTCTTGCAGCAGATCAGTGTCGGCTGGGCGCTCTTGCGCGCAGTCTCGATGGCGATCTTGATTTCTTCCGGGTCGTGACCGTCGACGTTGCGAATCACCAGCCAGTTGTAGGCTTCGAAGCGCTTGGGGGTGTCGTCGGTGAACCAGCCTTCGACTTCGCCGTCGATGGAAATGCCGTTGTCATCGTAGAAGGCGATCAGCTTGTCCAGGCCCAGGGTACCGGCCAAAGAAGCGACTTCGTGGGAAATGCCTTCCATCATGCAGCCATCACCCAGGAACACGTAGGTGTGGTGATCGACGATGTCGTGGCCCGGACGGTTGAACTGCGCCGCCAGGACTTTTTCCGCCAAAGCGAAGCCCACGGCGTTGGCCAGGCCCTGGCCCAACGGACCGGTGGTGGTTTCTACGCCCGGGGTATAGCCGTATTCCGGGTGGCCCGGGGTGCGGCTGTGCAGCTGGCGGAAATTCTTCAGGTCATCGATCGACAGGTCATAGCCGGTCAGGTGCAGCAGCGAGTAGATCAACATCGAGCCGTGGCCGTTGGACAGCACGAAGCGGTCGCGGTCGGCAAACGATGGGTTGCTCGGGTTGTGCTTGAGGTAGTCGCGCCAAAGCACCTCGGCGATATCCGCCATACCCATGGGGGCACCGGGATGGCCGCTGTTGGCTTTCTGCACGGCATCCATGCTGAGGGCACGAATGGCATTGGCACGCTCACGACGGCTGGGCATCGCTGATCTCCTGGGTTTTGAATAACGAAACTGAAAAAGGCGAGCATTTTCCCTCACCCACCCGCCTCGGGGCAATCAGATACTCGTCCAAAGGCGATATTTGCGCTGGATAAAGCCGCATCGGCCAGGTGAAACCTTTCCGCTGTTGCTGGGTAGAGTCAAGCTGCTCCCGGGAAGTGCCATTTATCGAGCAATATCAAAACTTTTTGATATTGCCCTTGCGATGCGCCAGACCCGTCACTAGACTGCCCCCCATGAATTTACGCGTGCCTTCCATTCGCCATGACGATTGCGATGAGCTGGCGGCCCTTTGCAAGGCCGGCGGCGATCCGCTGCGGCTCAATGTATTGCGCGCCCTGGCCAACGACTCGTTCGGCGTCCTGGAACTGGCGCAAATCTTCGGCATCGGCCAATCCGGCATGAGCCACCATCTGAAGGTGCTCGCCCAGGCCGACCTGGTGGCGACGCGCCGGGAAGGCAACGCGATTTTCTACCGCCGCGCCCTGCCCCACACCGAACTGCTCGGCGGCAAGCTGCACGCAGCGCTGCTCGAAGAGGTGGACGAACTGGCCTTGCCGCTGGACGTGCAAGCCCGCATCGCCCAGGTACACGGGCAACGAGCCGCCGCCAGCCAGGACTTTTTCGCCCGGGTAGCAGAGAAATTTCGCGCCCAGCAGGACCTGATCGCAGGACTGCCGCAATACCGTGACAGCGTCGTGGCGCTGTTGGACAAGCTGAGCTTCGAGCCCACCGCCACGGCGCTGGAAGTCGGCCCCGGCGACGGTGCATTCCTGCCGGAACTGGCGCGGCGCTTCAGCCAGGTGACCGCGCTGGACAACAGCCCGGCGATGCTCGAACTGGCCCGCCAGGTGTGCGAACGTGAGTCCCTGGCGAATGTCCGCCTGCAACTGGCCGATGCCCTCAACGGCGTGAGCCTGCAGGTCGATTGTGTTGTATTGAACATGGTGCTTCACCATTTTGCCGCGCCGGCCGATGCACTCAAGCACATGGCCAACCTGCTGCAACCGGGCGGTAGCCTGTTGGTGACAGAGTTATGCAGCCACAACCAGAGTTGGGCCAAGGAGGCCTGCGGTGATCTCTGGCTGGGGTTTGAACAGGACGATCTGGCCCGTTGGGCCACCGCTGCGGGCCTCGTGCCCGGGGAAAGCCTCTATGTAGGCTTACGTAATGGTTTCCAGATCCAGGTTCGCCATTTTCAGCGACCGGCTGGCGACACTCACCATCGGTAACTTGTAGGAAAACATCGAGATGAGCGAATACTCCCTTTTCACCTCCGAGTCCGTGTCTGAAGGGCATCCGGACAAAATCGCCGACCAGATTTCTGATGCGGTGCTGGACGCCATCATTGCTGAAGACAAGTTCGCCCGCGTGGCGTGCGAGACTCTGGTGAAAACGGGCGTGGCGATCATCGCCGGCGAAGTCACCACCTCGGCCTGGGTCGACCTGGAGCAGATCGTTCGCGACGTGATCCTGGGCATCGGCTACAACAGCTCCGACGTCGGCTTCGACGGCGCGACCTGCGGCGTGATGAACATCATTGGCAAGCAGTCCCCGGACATCAACCAGGGCGTTGACCGCGCCAAGCCGGAAGACCAGGGTGCCGGCGACCAAGGCCTGATGTTCGGCTACGCCAGCAACGAAACCGACGTGCTGATGCCGGCACCGATCACCTTTTCGCACCAGTTGGTCCAGCGCCAGGCTGAAGCGCGCAAATCCGGCCTGCTGCCTTGGCTACGCCCGGACGCCAAGTCCCAGGTGACCTGCCGTTACGAAGGTGGCAAGGTGGTTGGCATCGACGCCGTCGTGCTGTCGACCCAGCACAACCCGGAAGTCTCCTACAAAGACCTGCGCGAAGGCGTGATGGAGCTGATCGTCAAGCACGTGCTGCCTGCCGAACTGCTGTCCAAGGACACCCAGTTCCACATCAACCCGACCGGCCAGTTCATCATCGGCGGCCCGGTAGGCGACTGCGGCCTGACCGGTCGCAAGATCATCGTCGACAGCTACGGCGGCATGGCCCGTCATGGCGGCGGCGCGTTCTCCGGCAAGGACCCGTCCAAGGTTGACCGTTCGGCCGCCTACGCCGGTCGTTATGTGGCCAAGAACATCGTCGCCGCCGGCCTGGCCGAGCGTTGCGAGATCCAGGTGTCCTACGCCATTGGCGTCGCCCAGCCTACGTCGATTTCGCTGAATACCTTCGGCACCGGCAAGATTGGCGATGACAAGATCATCCAACTGGTCCGTGAAGTGTTCGACCTGCGTCCTTACGCGATCACCACCATGCTTGATCTGCTGCACCCGATGTACCAGGACACCGCAGCCTACGGCCACTTCGGCCGCACGCCGCAGACCAAGACGGTGGGTGACGATACCTTCACCACCTTCACCTGGGAAAAGACCGACCGCGCCGACGCCCTGCGCGCCGCTGCTGGCCTGTAATACCCCGCCGCACTGAAAAAGCCCCTGGCGACCCGGTCGCCAGGGGCTTTTTTGCGCCTGCTGCTGTAGCAATGTTCAGGTCCGCCGCGCCACCAGCAAAAACGACGCTGCACTGGCGAGTAACCCGGCGCACATCCGGTTGAACAACCGCCTGCCGCTCGGCCGGGCGAACAGCCGCCGGGCATAAATACCCATGTAGCAATACAAGCCAATGGCAACGCATTCCAACGCCAGGAACAGCCCGCCCAGCACCGCGAACTGCTGGGTGACGGTGTCCGCGCGGTCAACGAACTGTGGCAGGAAAGCGGTAAAAAGCAGGATTGCCTTCGGGTTGCCGATCGCCACGAGGAATTCCTGGCGCGCCAGGCTGGCCATGCTCATCGAACTGGCCTCTGCCTCGCCGGCAGCTTCAGGTTGCGCACGCCACAACTGCACAGCGAGATAAAAAAGATAACCGGCACCGACGAGCTTGATGCCCAGGAACAACAGCTGCGAGGTGTGCAGCACCGCCGTCAGCCCCACCGCCGCCAGGGCGATCATGATCGCAAATGCCAGCAGACGGCCGATGCCACCGCTGCAGGCGCGGACGAAACCATAGCGCGAGGCATTGCTGATCGACAGCAGGTTGTTCGGGCCCGGCGCCATGTTCAGCGCAAAGCAGGCCGGGATGAAGACCGCGAGCGTGGTCAGGTCCATCGGTTGCACTCCTGGCAGAGCGGATCGAGTGTCCATTCTGCACCGCTCACCGACGTGTTCAAGGCACAGTTGCCCGGGCAAATCATTCCCGACTGTACCGCCACCGCTGCGCCATCGTGCTTGGCAAAACCCGGTAACGCACTGGGCCTCGCGCCTTTCGCGACAGTGACTAGCCTTCCAGTACCTCACCTGGCAAGGATGCTTCGATGCTGTCGTTATTGCGCGTACTTATGTGCTTTTTACTGGCCATGCCCGTCATCGCGGCTCCCTGCCCGAGTGGGCCAACCGAAGGCGCCCAGGCACAGGCCGAGGTCCTCCAGCAACAGATCGATGACTGGGACGACGCTTATCACCGCCTCGGCCACTCCCTAGTGGCCGATGAGCTTTACGATCAGTCGCGGGCGCAACTGGAAGATTGGCGCAACTGCCTTGGCCTCGGCTCGCCGGGCACGCCCTTGCGCTCCGCTGGCGGGAAAGTCCTCCACCCGATCGCTCATACCGGCCTGGATAAACTCAAGGATGCCGATGCCGTGCGCAGCTGGTTGGACGGCCGCGACGACGTCTGGGCCCAGCCAAAAGTCGATGGCGTAGCGGTTACCCTGGTTTATCGCGGTGGACGCCTGCACCAGGCGATCAGCCGCGGCGATGGCATCCTGGGACATGACTGGACCAACACTGCACGAAAGATCCGCGATATCCCCCAACGGTTGCGCGAACCTGCGGACCTGCTCGTCCAGGGCGAGCTCTACTGGCGGCTCGACGATCACGTACAGGCCGTCAGCGGCAGCCTTAACGCTCGATCAATCGTGGCGGGACTGATGGTCCGTAAGGACCTGAGCGCGGAACAGGCGTCTGGCATCGGCCTGTTCGTGTGGGAGTGGCCGGAAGGGCCGGTGACCCTGACGGAACGGATTGCCGCACTGCACGAACTGGGTTTCGCCAATGCGACCGTTCATAGCCAGCCCATCCAGACGTTGGCCGAAGCAGAGCACTGGCGCAACCACTGGTACCGCACGCCGCTGCCGTTCGCCAGCGACGGGGTCGTCTTGCGCCAGAGTCGTCGCCCACCCGCCGACCGCTGGCGAGCCCGGGCGCCCTCCTGGAGCGTGGCCTGGAAATACCCACACGCCCAGGCGCTGGCCGAGGTGCGCGAGGTGCGTTTCAAAATCGGCCGCACCGGGCGCATCACGCCGGTGCTGGAGCTTGCGCCAGTGATGCTCGACGACCGCCAGATTCGCCGGGTAAGCGTCAGCTCACTCAAGCGCTGGGAAGGCATGGATATCCGCCCCGGCGATCAGGTCGCCATCAGCTTGGCCGGGTTGACCATTCCGCGGCTCGACGGTGTCGTACTGCGCAGTGTCGAGCGCCGGAGCCTCGACATCCCCGTCGCTGCCGATTATCACTTCTTGAGCTGCTGGCAACCGACGCCTGGCTGTGAAAGCCAGTTCCTCGCGCGCCTGAACTGGCTCAGCGGCAAGCACGGGCTCGCGCTGCCCCATGTTGGCCCCGGCACCTGGGAGCAACTGCTGGCCGCCGGCCAGCTCGACGGATTGCTGGATTGGTTGACCCTCGATGCCGCCGAGCTTGCTAACATTGCCGGTTTCGGCGAACGCAACAGCGCGCGTCTGCTCGCCAGCCTGGACAGCGCCCGGCAGCGCCCCTTCCGTCAATGGCTCAAGGCGCTTGGCGTGCCACCCACCGGAGGGGCAAGGCTCGAGGAGCGCTGGGAGGTCCTGGCCGAACGCGACACTGAACAATGGCAAGCCGAAACGGGTATCGGGCCGGGACGCGCCGCGCAGCTGAGCGCTTTTTTTCGCGACCCGCAGGTACTGGCCTTGAGTGAAACATTACGCACCGCAGGGGTCGATGGCTTCTAGCCCGGCCCGTGCGGTTGAACCCAAGAGACGGGAGGCGCTCCAACTGCGCATCTGTCCCGACCGCTCGTGAGTTTTTATACGGAGTTGCTATGAATTTCCTGTACCCCGTTGCCCTGCTGGCCTTATGCGGTGCCATGGCCGCCCCCTTGATGGCGGATGAACAGACCCCGGAACTGACCGGTTGTGCAGCCAAGCGCCAGGGCATCATCAACCAGATCGAACTGGCCAAGTCCCGAGGCAATCAGGACCAACAGGCCGGGCTGGAAACAGCCTTGGCCGAAGTCACCACCCACTGCACCGATGCTTCGCTGCGCAAGGAGCGTGAAAACAAGGTGCTGGAGGCCAAGCATGAAGTCAGTCGCCGTCAGGCCGACCTGGAAAAGGCCATGAAAAAAGGCGACGCGGAGAGAATCAACAAGCGCAAGGACAAGCTGGCGGCATCCCGCAAGGAGCTGCAGGAAGCGGTGGACGAGCTGGATAAATAAGCACCGGGCTGGATTTCAATAGTCCCGGAATTCCTTATGACAGGCACTGCACGCATCCTCGACCTTCTGCACCGCCGGCCCCAGGTTACTGGCCCGGTAGGGCTGGACCCGACTGGCGATCACCAATTCGGCGGTGGCCGCTTCGAGACTGCGGGCCAGTTCCTGGAAACGCGCCTGCTTCTGCCAGACTTCGTCCCGGGCGCTGGTGTGATCCTGCTCACGCACCTGCGGAAAATGTTTCCACGGTTCATGGGAAAGTTGATCCAGTCGCACCGCGCCTTCGGCGAAACGCGCGCCATCGAACGGTACACGACCACGCAACATGCCACCCAACTCTTCGTTGGTCTTGAGCATCTGCTTGAAAATCGTCTTGCGCTGGCCCAGTGGTGAGTTGGGATCGACACCACCACAGGCGGACAGCATCAGGCAGGCCAGCACTGCCATGGAAAATCGTCTTACAAACATTTTGGCCTCTGGACAGAAAACGACCGCTAGTATCCCCGGGTCGTCGGAAAACACCAATGGCCTATCAACAATACGGGTGCCAGGCGCATGACAGCGCCTGGACGACCGCAAAGGAAATATCATGAACAGCCGCTTCAAGTCCTGGCGCAAGGGCCTGGCGTTGACCTTACCGCTGATTGCACTGCTGGCCGGCTGCAACCGCGGCGAAAAGGTCGAGGAGCCCCAGACTCATGCCCTCGCCACTTACGTCAGCGCGCCCTGGGAGGCATTGCCGTCGGTAGCCGATGAAGACCTGCTGGCCGGCTTTGGCGCCTGGCGCAGCGCCTGCACCCGCCTCAAGGCCGATGCGGCCTGGGGGCCGACCTGCGCGGCGGCGGCCAATGTGCCGCAAACCGCCGCGGCGGTACGCAGCTTCCTGAAACAGAACCTCGACGTCTATGGCTTGCGCTCGGGCGACAACAGCCCCAACGGCCTGATTACCGGTTACTACGAGCCGGTCTATCCCGGCAGCCTCACGCAGACCGCGACGGCGAACATCCCGGTCTACGGTGTGCCTGAAGACATGATCGTCGTGGCGCTGGACAGCCTCTACCCGGAGCTCAAGGGCAAGCGTCTGCGCGGGCGTCTCGAAGGCCGCGTGCTGAAACCCTACGACGATGCCAGCACCATCGAGGCCAACGGCGTGAAAGCGCCGGTCATCGCCTGGCTCACCGACCCGATGAACCTGCAATTCCTGCAGATTCAGGGTTCGGGACGCATCCGGCTCGATGACGGCCGCCAGTTGCGCATCGGTTATGCCGACCAGAATGGCCACCCCTACCGGCCCATCGGCCGCTGGCTGGTGGAACAGGGCGAGCTGAAAAAAGAAGACGTGACCATGGGCACCATAAGTGCCTGGGCCAAGGCCCATCCGGAGCGAATCCCCGAGTTGCTGGGCAGCAACCCCAGTTATGTGTTTTTCAACCGCAACCCCGACAGCAACGAAGGCCCGCGAGGCTCGCTGAATGTACCGCTTACCGCCGGCTACAGCGTGGCGGTGGACCGCAAGGTGATTCCGTTGGGCAGCCTGCTGTGGCTGTCGACGACTCGCCCCGATGGCAGCGCCCTGAACCGTCCCGTCGCCGCCCAGGACACAGGGGGTGCGATCTCTGGTGAAGTGCGGGCGGATCTGTTCTGGGGCACCGGGGACGCGGCCGGGCAACTGGCCGGGGACATGAAACAGCAAGGTCAGATCTGGATGTTGTGGCCCAAGGGCATGGCACTGCCGCAAGTGCCACAGGTGGCGAATGCGGTCAGCGCCAATCCTTGAGGAATGAGCTGACAGTGCAATCCCTTCGCGAGCAAGCTCGCTCCCACATGGGATCCGGATTCACTGAGATCCATTGTAGGAGCGAGCCTGCTCGCGAAGAGGCCCGCACAAATATCAAATATTCAACAAACAGCCTCAGACCGAAACAAAGAAGAAACTCAGTACCAACCCTACCCCCACGAACCACACCAGCGAACGCAGGATCGCCCAGTCCGCCAGGTAGCAAATGATGTAGAGCAGGCGGCTGGTGATGAACAGCACCGCCAGCACATTGATGGTGACCAGTTCGGCATTGCCGGCCAGATGCGCGACGATCACGGCGGCGGCAAAAAACGGGGCGATTTCAAAACTGTTCAATTGCGCGGCGTAGGCACGGCGGGGAGCGCCCTCGAGCGAGTCGAGAAAATCCCGGGGGTCGTGGTTATCCTGCAGTCTGTATCTGCCGCCGGCCTTGGCGATGCCGATACACAGGTAAGGCAGGATAAAAGCAATCAAAACGCACCACAGGGCTACCGTCATACCGCATTTCCTTATTGAGTTTTATCGAGAATCGAGCGTCAAGCACCGCTAGAGCTTCATCACAGCATGCCAGCCCGCAGGCTAAGAGTCGCGGCCGGCCGAAAGGTTCTTTCAGGTAGCGCATGCCGAAAAGCACCACCACCGTTATACTGCACCCGACCACGCCGCACTCAGTTGCGCATAGATCAATTCCAATAATTCTGCTGCTGCCCGTTCATTCGAACCAAGGCATCGGCATGCGTATGCCTGATCAGAGCGTCAAGACTACAGACAGAGACCTTGCGCATGCCACTTGCCTTGCTTGCTTTGGCCGTCGCCGCTTTCGGCATCGGCACGACTGAATTCGTCATCATGGGGCTGTTGCCCGATGTCGCCCGTGACCTGGCCGTGAGCATTCCCCACGCCGGGCTGCTGATTACCGGCTATGCGCTGGGGGTGGTATTCGGCGCACCGATCCTGGCGATCGGCACCGCGAACATGCCGCGCAAGGCCACGCTGCTGGGCATGACGCTGATGTTCATTCTCGGCAACGTGCTCTGCGCCCTCGCGCCGAACTACGTCACGCTGATGGCTGCCCGGGTCATTACCGCGCTCTGTCACGGGGCCTTTTTCGGCATCGGGTCGGTGGTGGCCGCCGGGCTGGTAGCACCGAACAAACGGGCCCAGGCGATTGCAATGATGTTCACCGGCCTGACCCTGGCAAATGTGCTGGGCGTGCCACTGGGTACAGCCTTGGGTCAATACGCCGGCTGGCGGTCGACGTTCTGGGCGGTAGCGGTCATCGGCGTCATTGCTGCCATCGCCCAATGGGTGTGGTTGCCCAAGGAAATCCCCATGGACAAGGCCAACCTCGCCAGCGAGTTCAAGGTACTGGGCAAGGCCAACGTGCTGCTGGCGCTGGGTATGAGTGTGCTGGCCTCGACCAGCCTGTTCAGCGTATTCACCTACATCGCACCGATCCTGCAGGACATCACTGGCGTGAGTCCCCACGGCATCACCATCATGCTGTTGTTATTCGGCGTGGGCCTGACGGCGGGCAGTTTCCTTGGCGGGCGCCTGGCCGACCGGCGCCTGTTGCCGTCCCTGGTGGGCATGGCGCTGGCCGTGGTGCTGGTGCTCGCCGCGTTCAGTCAGACCAGCCAATCGGTGATTCCGGCGGCGATCACCCTGGTGTTGTGGGGCGTCTTTGCGTTCGCCCTGTGCCCGATCCTGCAATTGCTGATCATCGACCAGGCCCACGAAGCCCCCAACCTGGGCTCGACCCTGAACCAGAGCGCCTTCAACCTGGGCAACGCGGCCGGCGCCTGGATCGGCGGCCTGGTGGTCGCCAGCGGCGCCGACCTCGCCGATTTGCCGTGGACCGGCGCCCTGGTCGGCGGACTCACCGTACTGACCGCGCTTTACTTCATTTATCGGCAACGTCACGTCGGCGCGGCGGCAGACCTTGCCGACTGAGGGGCGTATTGGTTTCGCTGCGCACCTGGGCGTGGCTGATCAGAGCAAAGATGAAGCTGCCGCCGATGATGTTTCCCGCCAGGGTCGGCGCGGCGAACACCATCCAGAAGTCCTCCCACGACAGCTGCCCGGCAAACACCAGGTAAGACACCTCGGCCGATCCCACGACGATGTGGGTGAAATCCCCGAGCGCCATGAGGTAGGTGATGAGGACAATGATCCACATCTTGGCGTTCTCCATGGAGGGGATCATCCATACCATGGTTGCGATCATCCAGCCGGAAATGATGCCTTTGGCGAACATCTGACCGGCGTCGTTCTCCATCACCTTGCGGCCAATCTCCAGAAAGGCCAGGTCGGTGCGCCGGTCAAAGATCGGCAGGTGCAGCATCACATAGGCCACCAGCAAGGTGCCGCACAGGTTGCCCACCAGCACCACGCCCCATAACCGGAACAACCGGCCGAAGTTGCCCAGCGTGGGTTTGCTCATGATCGGCAGCACCGCCGTCAGGGTGTTTTCGGTAAACAACTGCTGCCGCGCGAGGATCACTGCCAGGAAGCCGGCGCAATAGCCAAAACTGGCGATGACCTTGAAGCCTTCATGGTCCGGCAACCGGGAGTTGAGCAGCCCCATCGCCATCAGCGACAAACCCATCGTCAAACCTGCCGCCAAGGCCGACCACCACAGGGCGGCGACACTGCGCTCCAGCTCCTGATCACCCTGGGTACGTATGATTTCATGCAAGACCGCCGCCCGTGGCGGCTGGTTGCGGTCGACCTCGTGCTGCTCCTCTGCCGAGAGGTCAGGGGTCTTGCCGTCTTTATGAGTGTCCATACAGCTCCTGAACCGGTGGCGTGATGTACCTACGACACGCGGCGCTCGGAGCTGTTCAGTGGTGCCAGGAAATGACCGGCGCCGGTAATGCCGCCTTCGCGAGCAGGCTCGCTCCCACAGAGGATCCGGCGGGGAGGTCTAATCCAATGTGGGAGCGAGCCTGCTCGCGAAGAACACAACGCCGACCCTATTCGACGGCATCGTCCTGGAACTGATCCTTGACGTACTTGATCTCGGTCCGGCCATGGGGCGCGGGCAAGCCGTCTTCGCCGAGATTGACGAAAACCATCTTTTCCACCGTCAGGATGCTCTTGCGAGTGATCTTGTTGCGCACCTCGCAGGTCAGGGTGATGGACGTGCGGCCGAACTCGGTGGCGGTGATGCCCAGTTCGATGATGTCGCCCTGGCGCGAGGCGCTGACAAAGTTGATTTCGGAGATGTATTTGGTGACCACGCGCTGGTTACCGAGCTGGACGATGGCATAGATCGCCGCCTCTTCGTCGATCCAGCGCAGCAGGCTGCCACCGAACAGCGTGCCGTTGGGGTTGAGGTCTTCGGGCTTGACCCATTTGCGGGTGTGGAAATTCATGTTCACTCCTGAGCGTCTGGCCGATGAATGCCCGCATCATGGCAGACCCGGCGGGCAGGCTCTACGTCGCCGCCCCTATGACGATCATCGGCATTTTTGATTTGCCGACAGAAACCCTTTGGAAGATCCGCTTGGCCCGTTATAATCGCCCCCGTTTCACCGGCCCACGCTTTGGGTCGTTCCCGCCACCTGTCCGAGGGGCGCTGCAGCAGGCTCGACCTGTCAGGCTCGGATGGGGCGTTGCTGATACGGGGTTACCCGCACTGGCACTAAACGCACAACGGCGCCCATTCGCATACATTACGAATGGAGGCTCTTCATGAGCGCTGTTATCACGCCTGCAGCTTTTACCGACTACAAAGTCGCCGACATGTCCCTGGCTGCCTGGGGCCGTCGCGAAATCATCATCGCCGAATCCGAAATGCCAGCCCTGATGGGCCTGCGCCGCAAATACTCTGGCGAGCAGCCATTGAAGGGCGCAAAAATCCTCGGCTGCATCCACATGACCATCCAGACCGCCGTGCTGATCGAAACCCTGGTTGCCCTGGGTGCCGAAGTGCGCTGGTCGTCCTGCAACATTTTCTCGACCCAGGATCAGGCCGCTGCCGCCATCGCCGCTGCCGGCATCCCGGTTTTCGCCTGGAAAGGCGAGACCGAGCAAGAGTACGAGTGGTGCCTGGAGCAGACCATCCTCAAGGATGGCCAGCCATGGGACACCAACATGATCCTCGACGACGGCGGCGACCTGACCGAGCTGCTGCACAAGAAATACCCGGCCGTGCTGGACAAGGTCCACGGCGTGACCGAAGAAACCACCACCGGCGTCCACCGTCTGCTGGACATGCTGGCCAAGGGCGAGCTGAAGATCCCGGCCATCAACGTCAACGACTCGGTGACCAAGAGCAAGAACGACAACAAGTACGGCTGCCGTCACAGCCTCAACGACGCCATCAAGCGCGGCACCGACCACTTGCTGTCCGGCAAGCAGGCCCTGGTGATCGGCTACGGTGACGTGGGCAAGGGTTCGGCCCAGTCCCTGCGCCAGGAAGGCATGATCGTCAAGGTGTCCGAAGTCGACCCGATCTGCGCCATGCAGGCCTGCATGGACGGTTTCGAACTGGTTTCGCCGTTCATCGACGGCAACAACGACGGCACAGAAGCCAGCGTCGACAAGGCACTGCTGGGCAAGATCGACCTGATCGTGACCACCACCGGCAACGTCAACGTCTGCGACGCCAACATGCTCAAGGCCCTGAAGAAGCGCGCCGTGGTCTGCAACATCGGTCACTTCGACAATGAAATCGACACCGCTTTCATGCGCAAGAACTGGGCGTGGGAAGAAGTGAAACCACAGGTGCACAAGGTTCACCGCACCGGTACTGGCAGCTTCGACCCGCAGAACGATGACTACCTGATCCTGCTGGCCGAAGGCCGCCTGGTGAACCTGGGCAACGCCACCGGTCACCCGAGCCGCATCATGGACGGCTCGTTCGCCAACCAGGTCCTGGCCCAGATCTTCCTGTTCGGCCAGAAATACGCCGACCTGCCACCGGCGCAGAAAGCCGAACGCCTGACCGTGGAAGTATTGCCGAAGAAGCTCGACGAAGAAGTGGCCCTGGAAATGGTCCGCGGTTTCGGCGGCGTGGTCACCAAGCTGACCAAGCAACAGGCTGACTACATCGGCGTGACCGTCGAAGGCCCGTTCAAGCCGCACGCCTACCGCTACTGATCGGCGCGGCTCCCCCTGCGGGAGCCGGTTCCTTTGTGCGAGCGAGCCTGCTCGCGATGCAGACACCTCGGCCAGCTGCCAGACCGAGGCGATGCCAATCGCGAGCAAGCTCGCTCCCACAAAGAGCCCGAGCGCCTCACCGGCCTACGAGTTTCCAAGGATATGACCATGTCCCAAGAACGTCGCTACAGCTTCGAGTTCTTCCCGACGAAGACCGATGCTGGGCATGAAAAACTGATTGCCACTGCCCGCCAGCTGGCAGGCTACAACCCTGATTTTTTCTCCTGCACCTACGGCGCCGGCGGTTCGACCCGTGACCGCACGATGAATACCGTGCTGCAGCTTGAAAGCGAAGTCAAAGTCCCGGCCGCTCCGCACCTGTCCTGCGTGGGCGATAGCAAGGATGACCTGCGCAGCCTGCTGACCCAGTACAAGGCCGCCGGCATCAAGCGTATCGTCGCCCTGCGCGGCGACCTGCCCTCGGGCATGGGCATGGCCAGCGGTGAACTGCGGCACGCCAACGAGCTCGTCGAGTTCATCCGCCAGGAGACCGGCGAGCACTTTCATATTGAAATCGCCGCGTATCCGGAAATGCATCCGCAAGCACGCAATTTCGAAGACGACCTGAGCAATTTCGTGCGCAAGGCCAACGCCGGCGCCAACAGCGCGATTACCCAGTATTTCTTCAACGCCGACAGCTACTTCTACTTCGTCGAGCGTGTGCGCAAGTTGGGTGTCGATATTCCGGTGGTGCCGGGCATCATGCCGATCACCAACTACAGCAAACTGGCGCGTTTTTCCGACGCTTGCGGCGCGGAAATCCCGCGCTGGATCCGCAAGCAACTGGAAGCCTACGGCGACGACACGGCCAGCATCCAGCGCTTCGGCGAAGAGGTCATCACGCAAATGTGCGAGCGACTGTTGCAAGGTGGCGCGCCGGGCCTGCACTTCTACACGTTGAACCAGGCCGAGCCGAGCCTCGCGGTGTGGAACAACCTCAAGCTGCCGCGCTAGGCACTGGGGTGCCGGTACGCAAAGGCCTTGGTGGAAACCCGGGCCTTTTTCATGCGCCTTGCAGGCAAAGGGCAACCAACCCGCGAGCCAGAGCGCTCTAGCTATTTGATGAGCTCTCATCGTAACCTCAGGCAATGCCCGTCTTTGCCCAACTCCTGACCGCCCTGTTACTCCTGTGCCTGAGCGTTTGCGCCCGGGCCGAAAAGCTGCGCATCGTCACTGAGCCCTGGGCGCCCTACGTCTATGAGGAGAACGGCAAGGCCCTGGGCCTGGACTATGAAACCACCGCCATAGTGTTCAAGCGCCTGGGCGTTGATGTCGAATGGCAGTTCCTGCCATGGAAGCGCTGCCTGGCGATGCTGGAACAGGGGTTGGCAGACGGGGCACTGGATATCTTTCGCAGCGAGGAGCGCGACTCCCTGCTGCTCTACCCGAGCGAACCGCTGTCGGACGTCGAGTTCGTGATGTTCTACGCCAACGCCCGGCCCCATCCGTTTCGCACGCTCGATGAGCTCGACGGACTGACAGTCGGCACGTCTCCGGGTTATCTGTACAGCCAGGCGTTTAGGGAGTCGACCCGGTTCAAGCGGGAAACCGCGCCTACCCACGAAGCCAATTTCGGCAAGTTGCAGTTGGGCCGGATCGACCTGCTCATCACCGACCGCCGAGTGGGCCGGCACGTGCTCAAGGCGCTGCAACTGGGTGACCAGATCAGCGAAAATCCCACGGTCGTGAGCCGTCAAAGCCAATACCTGGCGGTACGGCGCAGCGCCGGCATGGATTTGCTGGTGCAGCGCTTCGGCGCTGAACTCAAGCGCTTCAAGCGCGAACCGGCCTATGCCGAGTTGAGCGCCCGCTATGGTGCCGACCCGGCCGGCAAGGCGGCACCGCAAGACCCGGTACCCCACTGAAATACACCGTTGAGCAGCAGGAAAGCGGCGCGCGGCGATTGCTCTGTTATACTCGGGCCTTCCCGCCAGGCTCACGCCCGGACGCCCGGTCTTGCAAAAGGCATCCCGACACCGCTACAGCGCAGCTTCCAGCCCGCGCGAGCCCTGTCCGGACCCGTCTTCCAGACCCGGCAGGACCGGACGGGATGACGTCTTCCAATGACCGTCATTTGCGCCAGGCAAGACTATCCCATTGGGCCAGGCCCTCACTAAAAACAGGATTACTCATGTCCTTTGCTTCCCTCGGTCTCTCCGAGGCTTTAGTCGGCGCCATCGAAGCCGCCGGCTACACCCAGCCTACCCCGGTGCAACAGCGGGCCATCCCCGCCGTGTTGCAAGGTCGCGACCTGATGGTCGCCGCACAGACAGGTACTGGTAAAACCGGCGGTTTCGCCCTTCCGATCCTGGAGCGGCTGTTCCCCAACGGTCACCCGGACAAATCCCAGCGTCACGGCCCGCGCCAACCCCGCGTGCTGGTCCTGACCCCAACCCGCGAACTGGCGGCCCAGGTCCACGAGAGCTTCAAGGTCTACGCGCGTGACCTGAAGTTCGTCAGCGCCTGCATCTTCGGCGGCGTCGGCATGAACCCGCAGGTCCAGGCCATGGCCCGTGGCGTCGATGTCCTGGTGGCCTGCCCCGGCCGCCTGCTGGACCTGGCCGGCCAGGGCAGCGTCGACTTGTCCCACGTGGAAATCCTCGTGCTGGACGAAGCCGACCGCATGCTCGACATGGGTTTTGTCCATGACGTGAAGAAAGTGCTGGCCCGTTTGCCGGCCAAGCGTCAGAACCTGCTGTTCTCGGCGACGTTCTCCAAGGACATCACTGACCTTGCCGGCAAGCTGCTGCACAACCCGGAACGCATCGAAGTCACGCCGCCGAACACCACGGTCGAGCGCATCGAACAACGCGTGTTCCGCCTGCCGGCCAGCCACAAGCGCGCCCTGCTGGCTCACCTGATCACCATGGGAGCCTGGGAACAGGTCCTGATCTTCACCCGCACCAAGCACGGCGCCAACCGCCTGGCCGAATACCTGGACAAGCACGGCCTGCCGGCTGTGGCGATCCACGGCAACAAGAGCCAGAACGCCCGCACCAAGGCCCTGGCTGACTTCAAGGCCGGCGAGGTGCGGATCCTGGTAGCCACCGACATCGCCGCCCGTGGCCTCGATATCGACCAGTTGCCTCACGTGGTCAACTTCGAGCTGCCGAACGTCGATGAAGATTACGTCCACCGTATCGGTCGTACCGGCCGGGCCGGTCGTTCGGGCGAGGCTATTTCCCTGGTCGCGCCGGATGAAGATAAGTTGCTCAAAAGCATCGAGCGCATGACCAAGCAGAAAATCCCTGACGGCGACCTGATGGGCTTTGATGCCAGCACCATCGAGGCCGAAAAGCCCGAAGTGCGCGAGCGTCCGGATGTGCGCAACCCGCGCAATCCTCGTGGCCCGCGCGGCGACGGTCCGAATGGCGGCGGCGGTGGCGGCGGTCGTAAGGACAAAGGCAAAGACAAGGGCAAGGAAAAATCGGCCAGCAACAGCAACGGTCGCGGCGAACGCCCAGCCCGCGAGCAGAAGCCCCGCGAAGGCACTCCGGCCCGGGAGCAGCAACGCCCGGCCCCACGCGCCGCAGCGGCCGACCGCGCCCCGGACGAGTTCCTGGATGACGATGTGGATAACTTCGGTAACCGCGTCGACTACGTGCCACAGCAGAAGCCGGCCCAGGGTCGCGGTCGCCGTCCGGGCGCCCCGGCACCAGGCGCAGGCGCCGGCGCCCCCCGCAGTGGCCAGCCACAGGGTCGCCAGAACGGACCGCGCAACAGCAACGGCTCGTCCACCGGCACTCCGCCAGGCAAGCGCAGCGGTCCGCGTAATGGCGCCCCCCGTGACGGCCAGGCCCGCCGCGAAGAGTCCCGTCCACGCCGCCCGGCCCGTGCTGATGAGCAGCCTCGTCAGGAACCTGCCGTGCAGAATCCGCGTGGCAACCAGCCGAAAATCATGCACAAGGAATCGAAAGTCGATCGTTTCCCGACGCCTGAGCAGTTGGACCAATTGCCAAGCCGCCCGCGTGGCGAAAAACCCGCGCTGCTGACACGCAATCGCTGAGTTTTCCCAAGCCATGAAAAATGCCCCGGTTCTTGCGAGCCGGGGCATTTTTTTGACCCACACCATTCCAAATGTGGGAGCGAGCTTGCTCGCGATAGCGGCGGCTCAGTCACCATCAATGTGGCAGAACTGACGCCATCGCGAGCAAGCTCGCTCCTACAGGGTTATCTGTGTCGCCAAAATCCGCACAATAAAAAACGCCCCTGGCCGCAAGACCAGGGGCGTTTTTTTGTCAGGCGCGAAAATTACTTCGCCTGAACACCTTCAAACGTCACGTACAGCTCGACCACGTCGGATTTCGGACCCAGGTCTTTCTGCTTGCCGAAGTCGGAACGCTTGATGGTGGTAGTGCCTTCGAAGCCGGCACGGTAGCCACCCCATGGATCCTTACCTTCGCCCAGGAAAGTCGCCTTGACCACGACCGGCTTGGTCACGCCCAGCAGGGTCAGGTCACCGGTCACATCGGCGGTGTTTGCGCCGGTCGACTTGACACTGGTGGACACGAAAGTGGCCTTGCCGAATTTGCTGGCGTTCAGGAAGTCAGCGCTGGCGATGTGCTTGTCACGCTCGGCGTGGTTGGTGAACACGCTGGCGGTATTGACGTTGAATTCGATCTTGCTGGCTTCAGGCTTGGCGGCGTCGAAGCTGAACTTGCCGTCGATATCCTTGAAGGTACCTGTGATGTAGCTGTAGCCCAGGTGGCTGATCTTGAAGTCGACGAAGGCGTGCTGGCCTTCCTTGTCGACCACGTAGTCTGCGGCCATGGCCTGGCCGGCGGACAGCAGGGCAGAACCGATTGCCAGGGCGGCGAGCGTCTTTTTCAACATGCTTTCTATTCCTTTGGAGTCGAGGTTGAACATCAGGCTTGGCGCCCCAGCATGCGCTTGAGGGTCGCGTCACGGTCGATAAAGTGGTGCTTCAATGCTGCCAACGCATGGAGGCCGGAAAAAATTACCAGCGCCCATGCCAGGTAGAAGTGGATCTGGCCGGCGACGTCTGCCTGATCGGGCAGTCCGGACACCAGCGCGGGTACTTCAAACAAACCAAACACCGAGATCCCGACACCGTCTGCGGTGGAAATCAGGTAACCGGCGATCATCACGGCGAACAGCCCGAGATACAGTGCACTATGACCAATCCTGGCGCCGACGCGTGTAAGGCGGCCATAGGTCTCCAGGGTCGGTGGCGGCGGGCTGACGAAACGCCAGATCACTCGCAGCACCATCACCGCCAGCAGCACCAGGCCGATGCTCTTGTGGATGTCCGGCGCGTCTTTGCGCCAGGTGCTGTAATAATCCAGCCCGACCATCCACAGGCCCAGCGCGAACAGCCCATACACCGCCAAGGCAACGGCCCAGTGCGAAACGATGCTGACCCAGCCATAGCGAGAAGAAGAGTTGCGTAGCTGCATTGCTCATATCCTGTAAAAACTGTGACCAAGACTAGCGAGTTATCTATCGAATTAAAGCGGAAAATTTCGCTTTGAAATATCGAGAAATACGATCATCAGTCTGGGACGGGTGCGTTAAGGAAAGATTAAAGCGGATGCGCTGCGTGATGCGGGGGGAGCAGGCCATCAGCTTGGCCGGAAGGCCTCATCGCGAGCAGGCTGGCTCCCACCAGAACCCCGGTTTTTATGAGCCAAAGCCTGTGATTATTAGTTCACTGAGCATTTGGGGTCGTATGGATCGAAGGTGCATTTGTACGCCAACTGAGGGTCCCGTTCTGGAATCATCGGAATCATCAGGGGATCCCGACATTCACCATACACACACCCGTACAGCGAAACCGATACGACCATTGCCATTAGTATTTTCATACGCGCTCCTGTTTTTCGAGGAGCCTAGACTTTTGGCTTGGTGCGCTATATCGCCTGCTTCCGGTTAAAGGGTGGGAAGTTTCCGATATATCGTCTAGCCCTGTAGGACGTCGGCGTAATGATCGACCCGTGGCGAGGGAGCTTGCTCCCGCTCGGCTGCGAAGCAGTCGTAAACCGGCGGGTGCGGTGTGCCTGATGCTCCGCATTCGGCAGGACTGGGGCCGCTTCGCGGCCCAGCGGGAGCAAGCTCCCTCGCCACGGGTTTATTGATTGCCTTAAGTGAACGGCAGCGGTCTTTCAACCTGACGTTACTGAGCCTTCGTCTCAGTAGTTGCCGCCGGCTTGGCGGCGGGTTTCTTCACTGGCTCAGCCTTTTTCACTGGCGCCTTGACCGGGGCCTTTTTAGCCGGGGTCTTGGCCGCCGGCTTCTTCGCCGCTGGCTTGGCCGTGGCTTTCTTGGCTGGCTCGGTCTTCGCCGGCGCCGGCGCGGGTGGTTCCACCGGCGCAGGGGCTGGGACGGGGGCCGGTGCCGGCGCTGGAGGCGGCGCTACCGGCTCGGGAGCCTTGGCCGGCTCCGGCTTCTTGTCGTCATCCGAGCCGCCGAACAGGTTGCTGAAGAAATTGCCTTTCTTCGCCGCCACCGCTCCGGCGGCAGCTGCTGCGGCCGGGGCGACTTTTGCTGGTTCGAACGACTTGCCCGCCGCCAGGTCTTCAACCTGGCTGGCGGCGCGCTGGCCGCTGCGCAGTGCGCCTTCCAGGGTGCCTGGGTACAGCGCGTCGGTGTGTTCGCCGGCAAAGGCTACGCGCTGCAATGGTTTTTCCCACAGGCGCCAGTACTTGCTGATCTGGCCCGGACCAAACGCCAGGTACGCGCCGCCCATGGAAGGGTCGGTGCTGTAGCGGCGGATCTCATAACCGGTGAATGCACCGCGCGCCTGTGGATAAAACGCGTGGAGACGGATCAACACCTGGTCGACCATCTGCTTGTCGCCGAAGGCCTGCATCACCCGTGCGTTGTCGCCCGACAGGTTGATAACAACGTTGGCGCCACCCTTCATGGCTGGCTCGATCCACATCATGCCCAGGCCGGCGTTGCTGTAGATCTCGCCCGACATGCGTGCCTTGCTGTCCCAGACCGGGTTCTTGAACTTGAGCATGATCTGGTCACGCCAGCCGTAGTTGGTGCCTTTGATCGCACCCAGGTGCTGGGCATCCAGGGCCGGGGTCAGCTGGATCTTGTTCAGCGCCCGCAAGGGCACGGCCAGTACAACATAGTCGGCCTGGTAACCGACGCTGCCGACCTTGACGGTGACGCCGTCCTTGTCCTGGGAAATGGCCGACACCGGCGAGCTCGTCTTGATGGTTTTCAGTTGCTTGACGAACGCCTGGGCCAATACCGGGCTGCCACCGAGCAGGCGCGAGGCGCGCAGGTCACGGTCGGACACGCCGCGATAGACGCGGTTCTGCTGGGCGAAATACAGCAACGACAGGCGCGACGGCTCGTCATAGCGCGTGCGGATTTCCTGGTTGACCAACTGTCGGGCGGTGGCCGGCAATTGCAAACGGTCCAACCAGTTGGACACGGTGATCTGGTCGAGCGCGTGTAACGTACTGGTAGCCGTCGGGTTCAGTGGGTCGTCGATGGAACGGGCCAGATCATCCAGGGTGGTTTCGTAGCGCTTGAGCGCTTCGGCGGTCGCCGGCTGCTTGGTCGCCAGGTCGGTGGCAGTAAAATAAGTGCCGTCGATCAGGTAGCTGGGGGTGCGCACGAATTCCGGCGCCGGCGTGGTGCTCAGCTTGAAGGTCGAAACGTACTTGTTCAGTACCGGCTGGACCTTATCGTTACCGATCCACTCGCTGGTGGCCATGCCCGAACGGCCGCCCAGGCTCGGTTTGGCTTCCAGCAGGGTCACGGCCCAGCCCTTGTTCTGCAACTCGTAGGCTGCCGTGAGTCCGGCCAGCCCACCGCCGATGACGATGGCCGTCGGTTGTTTGTCCTTGGCCAGCGCCGAAACGCTGAACAGCCCTATCATCACCAGCGCACAGGCGCGCAGCCAACCAGCAGACATTCAGCGAACTCCGGAATTACGTAAGAATTTTCGGTTTTTCGAGCCAGTCGGCTCCGGGAACGGCGAAGAATACGTCAGCCATCAAAACGCCGCCAGCGACGTCTATCACCTCACTGAAACGGGCGGGTACGACACAATGGGTTGTTCCCCGGCCCGCCATTGCATAGGCTTGCGCGATTGTTTTGCCCGCGCCCGCCGCGAGCCGCCTCGAGGAGACTGTACATGGGCCTGAATAACCAGTGGATGCAGCGCGATCTTGCCGTGTTGTGGCACCCCTGCACCCAGATGAAAGATCACGAACAGCTGCCGCTGATTCCTATCAAGCGCGGCGAAGGCGTGTGGCTGGAGGACTTCGAAGGCAAGCGCTACCTCGATGCGGTGAGTTCCTGGTGGGTCAATGTGTTCGGCCACGCCAACCCGCGCATCAACCAGCGCATCAAGGATCAGGTCGATCAGCTTGAGCATGTGATTCTCGCCGGTTTCAGCCACCAGCCGGTGATCGAGTTGTCCGAACGCCTGGTGAAGATGACGCCCGAAGGCCTGACCCGGTGCTTCTATGCCGATAACGGCTCGTCCTGCATCGAAGTGGCGATGAAGATGAGCTTTCATTACTGGATCAATCGCGGCCAGACCGACAAGAAACGCTTCGTTACCCTGAGCAACAGCTACCACGGCGAAACCATCGCGGCGATGTCGGTGGGCGATGTACCGCTGTTCACCGAAACCTACAAGGCGTTGTTGCTGGACACCATCAAAGTGCCGAGTCCCGACTGTTATCACCGCCCTGAGGGCATGGGCTGGGAAGAACATTCGCGAAACATGTTCGCGGCCATGGAGCAAACCCTGGCCGAGCACCACGACTCGGTGGCGGCGGTGATCGTCGAACCGCTGATCCAGGGCGCCGGCGGCATGCGCATGTATCACCCGGTGTACCTGAAGCTGTTGCGTGAAGCCTGCGACCGCTATGGCGTGCACCTGATCCACGACGAAATCGCGGTCGGCTTCGGCCGCACCGGGACGATGTTTGCCTGCGAACAGGCCGGTATCACGCCAGACTTCCTTTGCCTGTCCAAGGCCCTGACCGGCGGCTACCTGCCGCTGGCGGCGTGCGTGACCACCGATGAGGTCTACAGCGCGTTCTACGACGACTACCCGACCCTGCGCGCCTTCCTGCATTCCCACAGCTACACGGGCAATCCGCTGGCTTGCGCGGCGGCGCTGGCGACCCTGGACATCTTCGAAGACGACAACGTCATCGAAACCAACAAGGTCCTGGCCCAGCGCATGGCCAGCGCCACCGCCCACCTGGTTGATCACCCGCACGTGGCCGAAGTGCGTCAGACCGGCATGGTCCTGGCTATCGAGATGGTCAAGGACAAGGCGAGCAAAACCGCGTACCCATGGCAAGAGCGGCGCGGCCTGACGGTGTTCCAGCACGCGTTGGAACGCGGCGCATTGCTGCGGCCGCTGGGCAGCGTGGTGTATTTCCTGCCGCCGTATGTCATCACGCCGGAGCAGATCGATTTTCTCGCGGAAGTTGCCAGCGAAGGGATCGATATCGCCACCCGGGACAAGGTCAGCGTGGCGGTGCCGAAGGATTTCCACCCGGGGTATCGCGATCCTGGCTGACACGTCTGTGAACGAATTTCTCCGTGGCGAGGGAGCTTGCTCCCGCTCGATTGCGCAGCAATCGCAAGAACAGGGCCGCTTCGCAGCCCAGCGGGAGCAAGCTCCCTCGCCACAAAGGCTTGCTCACCACAAAGCACCCGACCACGCAGCAATGCGCAATCCGATTGTGTAGAGACCAAACATGAGACTCTCCCGCTTCTTCATCGACACCCCCCTGAGCCTCGGCGATCACGAGCTGCCCGAAGCCCAGGCCCACTACATCGGCCGGGTGTTGCGCATGGCCGAGGGCGATGCGGTGCAAGTATTCGACGGCTCCGGCCAGGAGTTTCGCGGAACCCTGGCCGAGGTCGGCAAAAAGCGCGTGCGCGTGCAGCTCGACGAGCAATTTTCCGGACAGGCCGAATCGCCCTTGCGCATTCATCTCGGCCAGGGTCTGTCCCGGGGCGAGCGCATGGATTGGGCGATCCAGAAAGCCACGGAACTGGGCGTCAGCGAGATCACACCGATTTTCACCGAGCGCTGTGAAGTGCGCCTCAAGGACGAACGGGCCGACAAGCGTCTGCTGCACTGGCGCCAGGTGGCGATCAGCGCTTGCGAGCAATGCGGGCGCTCCAGCGTGCCGGTAATCCACCCTCCGCTGCTGCTGGCCGACTGGTTGAAACAGACCGACGCCGAGCTGAAACTGGTCCTGCACCCGGTCGCCGAACCGCTGGTCAGTCATGCCAGGCCGTCGACCCTGGCGTTCCTGATCGGCCCCGAGGGCGGGTTGTCGGATGCTGAAGTCGAACAGGCCAGGACCGCCGGCTACCACGCCGCCCGCCTCGGTCCCCGCGTGCTGCGTACCGAAACCGCGCCGGTGGTGGCGCTGGCGGTGGCGCAGCAGTTGTGGGGAGATTTCTAAGGCTCCGCGACACTGAAGATCACCTGTGGGAGCCCCATCGCGCTAAAGCACATAAAACAGAATCGCCACGAAATGCAAAAGGCTGCCGGCAATAACGAACAGATGCCAGATGCCATGGGCATGGCGCAGGCGATGGTCGAGCGCGAAGAAGATGATGCCGACGGTATACAGCACGCCTCCCGAGGCCAGCCAGGCAAACCCGGCGCTGCCCAGCGCCGCCAGCAGTGGCTTGACCGCCACCAGAACGATCCAGCCCATCACCGCATAGATGACGATCGAGAGGATCCGCGCTTCGGAACGCGGCTTGATTTCCTGCAGGATACCGATCACCGCCAGCCCCCAGACGATTCCGAACAACGTCCAGCCCCACGGCCCGCGCAGCGTTACCAGGCAGAACGGCGTGTAGCTGCCGGCAATCAGCAGATAGATCGAAAAGTGGTCGACCTTCTGCATGATCTCTTTCTTGCGCCCGCGCACGCTGTGATAAACCGTCGAGGCGCTGTAGAGCACCAGCAAGGTGAACCCGTAGATCGCCACGCTGACAATCTTCCACGGATCGCCGGCCATCCCGGCAATCACCAGCAGCCACACCGCACCGATAAACGCCGCGACCGCGCCCACCAGGTGCGTCCAGGCGTTGAGTCGCTCCCCGTGATACATCCAGACCCACCCCCCTATTACGAATTTGGCGCCAAGGCTCAGGCCTGGCGCTTTAAAGTGCAATGTTTTGTACCCACGCAAAACACAAAACCCGTGGCGAGGGGATTTATCC
Source organism: Pseudomonas sp. FP198 (assembly GCF_030687895.1). NCBI lineage: Bacteria > Pseudomonadati > Pseudomonadota > Gammaproteobacteria > Pseudomonadales > Pseudomonadaceae > Pseudomonas > Pseudomonas sp. FP198. Next base: position 415,133 of record NZ_CP117452.1, on the reverse strand, counting down.
CCGCTGGGCCGCGAAGCGGCCCCAATAGGCCTGAATGCGATCAGCCTGACACGTCGAGGTGACAGGATTTGGGGCTGCCGTGCAGCCCAACGGGGATAAATCCCCTCGCCACAAAGGCAGGTTCGGGCACAATCAGCCCATACGAACAAGAGTCCGCCCCATGCTCATCGACGAAGAATTGACCCTGAAGAAACTCGAGGTGTTCCTGGCGTTCATGCGCACCGGCAACCTGGCGCGGGCGGCGGTCGAGTTGCAGACCAGCAATGTCAGCGTGCATCGGGCCATTCACTCGCTGGAGAGCGCGTTGCGCTGTCCGTTGTTCAAGCACGAAGGCCGCAATCTCACGCCGCTGGAAAGCGCCTATGTGCTGGAGGAGCGCGCGCAGAAGCTGATTCAGGACGTGGTCGAAAGCGTACGCCTGACCCGCGAGGCGGCCGGCTTTTCCGCCGAGCGATTCAAGCTGGGATCTTTGTATTCACTGACCGTCAAGACCGTGCCGCAACTGATCATGGGCCTGAAGATCCGGCGCAGCGAGCTCAACATCGACCTGATCATGGGCTCCAACATCGACCTGTTGTACAAACTCAAGAACATGGAAGTCGATGCGATCCTGGTGTCGCTGGATGACAGTGTCAACGACCCGGACTGCGAGCAGATCGCGCTGTTCTCCGATGATATTTTCCTCGCCACGCCCGCCGACTCGCCCTTCGCCCAACGCAGCGAGGTCGACCTGGCTGAAGTTCGCGACGAGACCTTCATCACCCTGACCCAAGGCTTCGCCACGCACCAGGACGGTATCCGGGTGTTCAGGCAGGCGGGGTTCGAGCCGAAGGTGGCGATGCAGGTCAACGACATCTTCACCCTGCTGAGCATGGTCAGCTCCGGGGTGGGTTATGCCCTGCTCCCCGGCCGGATCGCGGCGGTGTATGAGAACCGGGTGAAACTGATCCCGTTGCAGGAAAAGTACCGGTTGCAGCAGCACATCGGCGTGGTGTTCCTCAAGGCCAAGGAGCGCGACCCGAACCTGCTGGCGTTGTTGGCGGAATGCCGGATGTATGCCAATCGCCAGGCCTGAAACCGAGTCGCGCCTTTCGCGAGCAGGCTCGCTCCCACACGGGTAAATCCAATCAATGTGGGAGCGAGCCTGCTCGCGAAGGCGCCAGCGCGGTGAGCGAAAAGCCGAAGCCCTACCCCATCAGTCCCCGCATGATCAGGAACAACAGCGAAGGCCCGAGCAAGCAGCCAAGCGCGGTATAGAACGCCGCCGTCAGGCAACCATACGGAACGAGCTTGGGATCGGTCGCCGCGAGGCCGCCGGCGACGCCGCTGGAGGTGCCCATCAGCCCACCAAAGATCACCGCGCTACGAGGATTGTTGAGGCCGATGAGCGGCGCCACGAACGGCGTCGCCACCATGACCAGGATCGCCTTGATCAACCCGGCCGCAATCGACAACGCCATTACCTCGGAACTGGCCCCGATGGCCGCCCCGGTCACTGGCCCGACGATATAGGTGACCGCTCCGGCACCGATCGTGGTCAGGCTCACCACATCGGTATAACCGAAGGCCATCGCCACGCCGACGCCGGCAATGAACGAGGTGCCGACTCCGACGAACAACGCCAGCACCCCAACGAAACCGGCGCGCTTGAGCTCCTCGACACTCACGCCGAACGCCGTGGCGACAATCGCGAAATCCCGCAGCATGGCGCCGCCCAGCAAACCAATCCCGGAAAGCAGTGGAATGTCCACCACACCTTTTTGCCCCCCGGTCATTGCACCGCCGATGTAGGAGAGCACCAACCCCAGCAGGATCGCGATGGCCGAACCATGCAGGCGGCCTTTGGTGAAGGTATTGCTGATCCAGTAGGACACCCACATGGTGATGCCGACAATGGCAAATCCGCTGATCAGACCGTAGCCGGTGATGACTTTCATCATGGATTCGTACATGGCAATCACCCGACCGTCTTGACGGAAACATCGGCCTGCGGGTCCTTGTTGCCGATGCGTACCAGCACCGGCACCAACGCAAAGGCAACCACCACCGCCAGGGTCCCGGCCAGGATCGCCATCGGCCCGCCTTTCAGTGCGCCATAGACGTTTTGCTGGGCCGCCATCGCCACCACGATCGGAATGTAGATGGCGCTCCAGAACTCCACGCCAGCTTCGGATTTGCCCTTGAACAAGCCGCGCTTGTTCAAGTAGCTGCCCAGGCCGATCAGCAACAGCATTGCAATGCCGACGCCACCGACGTTGGCCGGTACGCCAATCAGTTTGCCCAGCAGCTCACCGATGAAAATGCCCACCAGGGTACAAAAAGCCAGAAACGCCACACCATAGATAATCATTGTTGTAGTCCTCAAAGTGCATCGTCGAAGTTGTTGTTTTTGTGCTTCGCCAGCTTGAGTCGGTGTCTAGGGTCGGCGGCTTCCCTCCTCTTGCAACAGCGCTTGCAGGGTGTCGAGTCGCGCGCCGTCATAGGCCATGACGGTGCCCTGCTCGAATACCCGGCGCGCCAGCCCGGTCAACACCGCGCCGGGCGGCAACTCGATCTGCAGGCGCACGCCACGCTCGTAGGCGCTTTGCACCGTGCCGCGCCAGTCGACGACGCGGCACATGTTGAAGGCCAGGTCGTCGCGCAGCGCGTCGGCCTTTATCACCGGTCGGGCGCGACTGCCGCTGAGATAGCCCAGCGCCGGAGTTTTCAAGGGTACTTCGGCAAAGGCCTGGGCCAACGTCCGCGCCGGAGCCTCCAGCAACGGGCAGTGGGACGGTACGCTGACCGCCAACCGGCAGGCCTTGCCGGCACCCTGGCTGCGAGCCCGTTCGGCGACGCAGCCCATGGCTTCATCACTGCCGGCGATAACCACCTGGTTATCGGCGTTGATGTTGGCCAGGTACACCGGTGTTGTTGCGCTGTGCACCTGGGCGAGCAAGGTTTCCACGGCCGCGAGGTCCAGGCCGATGATTGCGGTCATGCCGTAGCCATGCGGATACGCCTGCTGCATCAGTTCACCGCGCAGGCTGACCAGTCGCAACGCGTCCCCGAACCCCAGCGCCCCGGCCACGACCGCCGCCGGGTACGCGCCGATGGAAAGCCCCGCTACGTAATCCGGCGCAGGGGCCTGTTCCAGCAATCGACGGGAAGCGGCCACACCGGCGATCAACAGGCACAGCTGCACGGCGCGAGTCGACCGCAGCGCCTGGGCAGTGTCGAGCTGCAAGACATCCTCCCCGAGCACGTCACTCGCCTCGTCCAGAATCTGCGGCGCCAAGCCATGGAGCATGCCCACGCGCTGTGCACCCTGGCCGGGGAAAACCAGGAGGCTGCTCACGCGACCTGCTCCCACGATGGCTGCCATGGATCGCTGACCAATCGTGCCTGGATATCATCCTTGAGCAAGACCCGACGCGACGAACCCGCCCACTCGCGCAGGGCGACGGCGCCGCAGGGCGTCTGCAACTGCATGTCCACGGCGCAGACCGAGGCGTCCAGCTGCGCCAGCAGGTTCCTGGCCTGAAGGCGATCCAGGCGGTGCGGCGTCCTCAGTATCAAGTCCAGGTCGCTGTGTTCATGCAGCGCCTCGATGCCGGTAGCAAGCTCAAACCCGGCACTACCACTGACGCCCCAGGCCCAGCCACTGGCGTCAAGCAACGGGCGCAACTCGGCCAGCGCGTGCAAGGCCGGCAGGTCGCGCGGGGATTGAACATGGCAGAGGTCCTCCGGGCGCACCCGGCGCTGGATCGCCGCCAGCGGCATCGATGTGGCGTAACGCTGCTCCCGGGATCGGCCACGTACGCCCACGGCGATGTGTCCAGGCGAGGACCGCGCGCGGCGCACCACGACCGGTTGCCCAAGGTCGAGCGACTCGACAGCCCAGCCCGGCGCATCCGCAGGCAACTGCAAGGCAGTCATCCCCCAGAGCAGGTCATGGGCCAGGAGCATGCTCACCATTGCGCCCTCAACAATTGCCGGACGTGGCTGGACGCTGCCCGGTGAACAGCGCCCAGGCGACCGCTGAGATCCCGAGGCGTGCCCGCCACGTCATTGATCGCCTGGAGCAAACAGTCGCTAACCCGCGCCAGATCCGCCGCCGTCGGCTGCTCGATCTGTTCTACCGACAAGGTCTCCCAGAGCAGTCCCAGGCTGGCGAAGCTGTCAATGTCGTAGGCCATCGGCGGCACGCTGGCGGCCAGGGCTTCGAGTTCCTCGACGCTGCGCAGGGTGACCCGCGCTGCCGAAGCCTTGCCCATCGCATGGACCATCACGCCCGGGTCGCGCAAGGCGATCAACCGGTTGGCCTGGTAGCCGTGGGCGAGGAACGCACCGGACATCGCCTTGCCCACCAGCAAGCCGATCACCGGATGCCCGGCCAGTCGGGCGCGGGCATAACTGTCCGCCGCGCCGGCCAATGCCTGATGAATGCCCAGCGCTTCTTCCCGCCGACCGTAGGCCTGGCTCGGCACATCGACAATGGCGATGAGCGCACGTTTGCTGGCCGCGTTGCGATCGGCCGCGATGGCGTCGTCCACGGCTTTGGCCAGGCCCCAGCCTTCGAGCAAACCGACTTCGCCATTGCGCGCCCGAGGGAAACGGTTGGCGGGATCGGCCACGACAGCCAACAGACGCGCAGTGTGTTCGCCGAGTTGGACATCGGCCACTTTCAGCGAAGCGGGCAAGCCTTCCAACGGTTTGACGCCACCGCTCAAGGCCTCGAACCAGCGCAGGCCCCTCAAAGAATACGTATTCATGGACGTTCTCCCTGATACAACTGGCGAACCGCTGCCGGTTCGATTTGCACCTCAGTGTCCAGGCGCGACAGGCGCTGGAGGAACAATCTGGCTTGGCCACTGCGGTGTTCAGTGGGCACACCCAGATGCAACAGTTCGCTGACCTGACGACGAATCTGCGCCACGTCATCGGCGACGTAGCGGTCCACCAGCCCGGTCGCGAAACGTTGTTCGCCACCGGTCAGGCTCCAGATGAACGGACGGTCGCGGGAGTCGTACTCATCGATGCCGGCTTCCTGCTCGATCACCTGCGGGCCGTTCAGCCCCAGCCGCGCTTCCTGCGTCACCAGCAGATAACTGCACAGCCCGGCAGCGATGGACATGCCGCCAAAACAGCCGACGCTGCCAGCGACCACGCCGACCACCGGCTGGTATTGGCGCAGGTCGATAATCGCCGAATGGATCTCGGCAATCGCCGCCAGCCCGAGGTTGGCTTCCTGCAACCGCACGCCGCCGGTCTCCAGCAGCAGCACGGCCCGGGTCGGGATGCCTTTGCGATTGTCCTCGGCCGCCAGCTCGAGGGCACCGGCGATCTTTGCCCCGCCGACTTCACCGAGGCTGCCGCCCTGGAACGCGCCTTCAATGGCGGCGATGACCACCGGCAAACCGTCGAGCTCGCCCTTGGCGATCACCACCCCATCGTCGCTTTGCGGGACCACACCCTGGCGCAGTAGCCACGGCGACATGATCCGCTGGAACGGGTCGAGCAGTTCGCGGAACGTACCGTCATCGAGCAAGGCCCTGGCCCGTTGCCGGGCACCGAGCTCGACGAAACTGTGCTTGTTGAGCAACGCTGCGCTGTCAGTCATGGCCGATCTCCTCGAAGCCTTGTTCCAGGCGCAAACGCACCACGCCGGGGGTGGCGCCGAAATCGTGGATTTCAATGGCCATCGCGGGAGGCGTCTGGCCGTCGAACATGCGCGCGAACAAGTGCTGCCAGCGTTGCTCGCTGCCATTGACCGAGGTCTGCACCTGGATGGTCAGCTTGCCCGCCAGCCCGGGTTCGATCAGCACTTCGAGATCGCCCGAGCCGACGCAGCCGACCAGTGCCCGGCCCCGTGGCGGCTGCCCGGCGGTGAATTCAAAGGATAAGGTTTGCATCAGCACACTCCTGGAAAGAGGCCATCACCGCGCTCGATACGGTCGAGGAACAGGCAGGCGGCGAGCAGGTCGGCGGCGCCGCCGGGCGAGGCGTTCAAGGCAATCAGTTGTTGGTCCAGCGAATGCAACTGGCGGCGACCGCCCAGGCTCGCACTGCCGCCGGCGTCGAGCACCGCTCTGGCGCCCTGTTGCATGGCTTGGAGCCCCGCTTCGCCGGCGCGATAGAGCACGCAGGTGTCGGCCAGGCGGGTCATGATCGCCAGCAAGGCGTCGAGGCGGGCGTTCTGTTCGCCGACGCCCGCCGCGCGGCTGCGCTTGAGTTGCGGCAGGCCCAGGGTTGTCACCGCCGGAAATGCCAGTTGCGCTTCCTCGCGGGCACCGCGTGCGCCGTAGCGCTGGGCCACTTGGGCGCCATGGCTCAAGGGTTGAGGCGCATGACGATCGTTGAGCAAGGCCAGGCGGGCGGCACGCAACGTGACGGCGCCAGCGCCATTGGATTCAGGTTCCAGCGCCGCTGCGGCGACCAACAGGCCCAAGGCCCAGATCGCGCCCCGGTGAGTATTCACACCGCCAGTGGTGACGAGCATCGCGGCTTCACCTTCCCGGCCGATGCGCCCCACGACTTCACGCAGCGGCAAGCCGATCTCGCCGCACTCGAGCGCGGCCTCGGCCATTTCCTTGAACGCCGGCCACAGCGACAACGCCGAAGCGTGCATCAGGCCCAGGTGCAGATCGGTGTGGGCGCCGTTGCCCCGGCGGTCCACCAGCGCGGGCTTGGGCGACAGGTCAGCCTCGTCGATCAACGCGTCCACCGCGAGGTCGGCCAGACGTTCAGCCAGGGATAAGGTTTTCGGTTGCAGATTCAGGGCGCGCATTTACCAACTCCTGAACTTGGCGGGTGGGTTGTAGAGGCCACCGGACCATTCCACCAGATCGGCCACACTCTTGGCCGCGAGCAATTCGCGGGTGGCGTCGGTGCGACGGATACCGAGGTCTTCGGGCAAGGCGATCAGCCCTTCGCGACGCATGCGCGCGGTGTCTTTCGGGTCGTGACGCAGGCCGATGGCGGTGACCCCGGCCACGGCCGCGATCATCGCCTGGCGTTCTTCCAGGGAGCGGGCCTTGTACAGATAGGCGATGCCTTCTTCGGTCAGCAAATGGGTGACGTCGTCGCCGTAGATCATGATCGGCGCCAGGGGCATGCCGGCTTTCTTCGCCACGTCCACCGCGTCGAGGGTGTCGACGAAGGTCGGTTTGCCGCCCTCCTGGAACGTCTCGACCATTTGCACCACCAGTTTCTTGCCGCGTTCGAGCAGCGGCGCCTCGCCGTCGCCATGACGCATGTCGAGCCAGGCCGGCGTGCCGTGGCGGCGACCGCGCGGGTCGTGGCCCATGTTCGGCGCACCGCCGAAACCGGCCAGTCGGCCACGGGTCACGGTGGAGGAATGACCGTCGCCGTCCACCTGCAACGTGGCGCCGATGAACAGGTCCACCGCGTATTGCCCGGCCAGTTGGCAAACCATTCGATTGGAACGCAGCGAACCGTCGTGCCCGGTAAAAAACACATCAGGCCGGGCGGCGATGTAGTTTTCCATGCCCAATTCGGTGCCGAAGCAATGCACGCTCTCGACCCAGCCGCTTTCGATGGCGGGGATCAGCGTCGGGTGCGGATTGAGCGTCCAGTTGCGGCAGATCTTGCCTTTCAGGCCGAGTGATTCGCCGTAGGTCGGCAGGATCAATTCGATAGCGGCGGTGTTGAAACCGATGCCGTGGTTGAGCGACTGGACGTTGTGTTTTTCGTAGATCCCGCGAATCGCCATCATCGCCATCAAGACATGCACAGGCTTGATGTGGCGCGGGTCGCGAGTGAACAGCGGCTCGATGTAGAACGGCTTGTCGGCCACCACCACGAAGTCGACCCAGGATGCTGGAATGTCTACGCGGGGCAGGTCGCTGACGTCGTCCACCAACTGATTGACCTGGACGATGACGATGCCGTCGCTGAACGCCGCCGGTTCGATCAGCGCCGGGGTGTCTTCGGTGCTGGGACCGGTGTAGATATTGCCGGCGCGGTCGGCCATGAAACCGGCCGAAAGCACCACGTTGGGAATCAGGTCGACCACCAGCCGGGCGTAGAGCTCGATGTAGGTGTGGATCGCGCCGATTTCCAGCAGGCCGTCTTCCAGCAATTGGCTGATGCGCAGGCTCTGCGTGCCGGCGAAGGAGAAATCCAGCTTGCGGGCGATGCCGCGTTCGAACAGGTCCAGGTGCTCGGACCGGCCGACGCTGGGCATGATCATGTGCAAGTCATGCAGCTTGCCCGGATCGGTCTTCGCCAGGGAACGGGACAGGAAATCCGCCTGCTTCTGGTTATTGCCCTCCAGCACCACACGGTCGCCAGGCAGGATCAACGCCTCCAGCGCCGCGACGATCTTGTCGGTGGGCAGCACCACACCGTCGGCAAGCCCTTTTACCAACGCCAGGCGCCGCTGCTTTTCGCTGCGCCGCCGCGTCCATCGCGAGTCGGGGGATATTGTTGTTGTCATGACCACTCCACGGGTTCGCTGTCGTGGAGGTCACCTTAGAAGCGTTGTGACGCGGGCATCAATCAAGCTCAGCGGCGGATCGTTACGGTTGGCGTAATGGTTAGCCCCGGATTGATGCGAGCCCTTGTGGGAGCGAGCTTGCTCGCGATGGCTGCGCAACAGTCAACATTGATGTTGCCTGACCCACCGCTATCGCGAGCAGGCTCACTCCCACAGGGTCTAGCGTCGACGTCTGATCCTCGCTGGCAGAGGCGACGCCGGGTTAGTGGCATGCCTGAACTTCAATGCTCACCATGTCCCCCTGTGGGAGCGAGCTTGCTCGCGATGGCTGCGCAACAGTCAACATTGATGTTGCCTGACCCACCGCTATCGCGAGCAGGCTCGCTCCTACATTAGTCAGGTGGCTGACTCAACTCTTACCAACCCCGCCGCAACCACCAGCTCTTCCAACGCCAGCAGATCCGGCACTTTCGCCACATGCTCGCCCACTTGCACGGCCGCCTGCTCCAATCCGCACAGCGGCACGTCGACGTAGCTCAATTGGGTGTCGAGCTTGCAGGAGCGCGGGATGCCCTGGACCAGCAGTGCGATGAAGCGCAGTTCCGGGCGGCCGCCCAGGGCGTTGAGCACGACGATGCGGGCGCGCTCGCCGATCACGGTCTTCTGGCCGCAGGCTGATTCGAAGCTCAGCAGCGGGATCTGCCGTTCACGCCAGCTCACCCAGCCTAGGAACCACGGGGGGGTGTCCAGATCGAACGCGCTGCTCTGATAGTCGATCAATTCGGCCACGGCCACGTTCGGCAGGATCAGGTGCCGGTCGGCCAGGGGCAGCAGCAAACCAGTGAGATGGCTGGTGCGGTGCTCATGCATGGGTCTTGCTCCAGTGGGCGATGCTGTCGAGCAGCACCGACTCCTGGTACGGCTTGCCCAGGTAGTCGTTGACGCCGATGGCCATGGCGCGGTCGCGGTGTTTCTGGCCGGTGCGGGAGGTGATCATGATGATCGGCAGATGAGCCAGGCGCGGGTCGTTGCGCACTTGCGTCGCCACTTCGAAACCATCCATGCGGGGCATCTCGATGTCCAGCAGCATCAGGTCCGGCGAATGTTCGGCCAGCAATGCCATCGCGTCCACCCCGTCCTTGGCGGTGAGCACATGCATGCCGTGGCGTTCCAGCAGGCGACTGGTGACCTTGCGCACTGTTACCGAATCGTCCACCACGAGCACCAGCAAAGGCCGCTGCTGCTCGCCCTCGCCTTGCACCACGGCCGGACGGCGCGCCGCCTGGTTGGGCAAGGCGCGGATCGGCGCGAGCAGGTCGAGAATCAACACCACCCGGCCGTCCCCCAGGATCGTTGCCCCGGACAAGCCCCGGACCGCCGAGAATTGCGGGCCGAGGCTCTTGACCACGATTTCCCGGGTGCCGGCGGTGGCGTCCACCTGCACGGCGACGTGTCGTTCGTTGCATTGCACCAGCAGCACCGGTAATGGCTGGCTCTGGCCGAGCAATTTCGGGCGGGCGCCGGTTTTCAGCAGCTCGCCCAGGTAGCACAACTCATAACGTTGCCCGGCGTAGGTGTAGGTCGGCGGATCGAGCTGATAGTAGCCATCCAGTTCGGCGGGCAGTACCCGGACGATGCTCTCTATGGTGTTGAGCGGGATGGCGTATTGATCGTCGTGACACTGCACCATCAGGGCCCGGTTGACCGCCACGGTGAATGGCAGCCGGATACGAAAATGCACGCCCTTGCCCGGCGTCGAATCGATGACCATGCTGCCGCCCAGTTGTCGCACTTCTTCGTGGACCACGTCCATGCCGACGCCGCGCCCGGAAATCTGGGTGATTTTTTCCGCCGTGGAAAAACCTGGCTGCAGGATGAATTGCAGCACGTCGCGGTCGCTGATATCGCTGTCGGGCGCCAGCAGCCCACGCTTTATCGCCTTGCGCCGCACCGCGTCCAATGGCACCCCGGCGCCGTCGTCACGGATGTCGAAAATGATGTCGCCGCCTTCGCGGGACAGATCCAGGCTGATGCGTCCCCGCGCCGGTTTGCCGGCTGCGATGCGCACATCGGCAGGCTCCAGGCCATGATCGACGGCATTGCGCAGCATATGTTCCAGAGGCGCCGCCATGCGTTCGAGCACGTTGCGGTCCATCTCGCCTTCGGCATTGTCGACCACGAACTCGACGTCCTTGCCCAGCTCCTGCGCCACCTGCCGGACGATGCGCTTGAGGCGCGGCAGCATGCGCTCGAACGGCACCATGCGCGTACGCATCAGGCCTTCCTGGAGCTCGGTGTTGATGCGCCCCTGCTGTTGCAGCAGGTTTTCGGCGTCGTGGTTGCTGCGGTCTAGCGTTTCCTTGAGGTCAAGCAGGTCCGAGGCAGACTCGAACAACGCCCGGGACAGTTGCTGCAGCTGGGAATGGCGATCCATTTCCAGCGGGTCGAATTCTTCGTAGCCCAGTCGTTCGGCGTCCACCTGCTGGCGGCTGAGAATCCGCCCCTGGGTTTCGGTATCCAGGCGGCGCAGTTGATCGCGCATGCGCTCGATGGTGGTTTCCATCTCGTTCAGGGCAATGCGCGCGTCGTTGACCTGTTGCTCGATGCGCCCACGGAAAATCGACGTTTCCCCGGCCAGGTTGACCAGATCGTCGAGCAGTTCGGCGGAGACCTTGACCATGTCCGCGCCATCGCCCGGCGCGGCGGGCTCGGCTCGCATCGGCGGCGCGACCTGGGCCAGCACCGGCTCGACCGGCGTAGCGACCTGGGGCGCCTCGCTGTCCTGCGGATGATTGACCGCCTGGATCTGCGCGATCAACCGGTCGGCCGGCGGGCACGGCTGCCCGGCACGGACGGCGTCGAGCATGTGGGCCAGTCGGTCCTGGCTGCCTTGCAGCAAGGCAAAAAGCGCCGGGCTCGGTTGTAACAGGCCCGCCGACAGCCCTTCGTAAAGGTTCTCCAGTTCGTGGGCAAGGTCGCCAATGGGCCCGATCTCCACCATCCGCGCGCCGCCCTTGAGGGTGTGCAGATCGCGCAGCAGGGTTTCCACCGCCTGACGGTTCGACGGCTCTTCCTGCCAGCGTTGCAACGCCGCCCCGGAACTGTCGAGGATATCGAAACCTTCCTCGAGAAAGATTTCCAGCAACTCCGGATCATGGCCCGCCGTGTCATTTTGCCGATGCCCCGCCACCTCGATGGCGTTCGGCTTGTCCTGGCGGAAACGATGAATGGCGTCGATCAACGCCACGGGATCGCCCAGCGGTTGGCCTTGCTGCAGTTGCCCGAGCAACAGATCGAGGCGTTCATGACTGCTGTTAAGCAGTTGCGCCAGCTCCTCGCTGTAACTGTAGCGGCGATCCACCAGGCCTTCGTATAGGGTTTCAAGCTCCCCGGCCAGGTCGCTCACCGGCCGCACATCCGCCATGCGCGCGCCGCCCTTGAGGGTGTGCAAGTCACGTTGCAGCGAGGACAGCGGCGCGCCGTTCTCCGGGTCGGCGAGCCAGCGCCGCAGGGCCTGTGCGGCGCTTTCGAGAATATCCTGGGCCTCTTCGAGAAAGATCGCGGCGATATCGTCATCCACCGAAACAGCCGCCGGCGAACTGCGCTCCATCTCAGCCGTCGCATGACCCAGTTCGCGGATGCTCAACGTACGGCTGCCGTCACTGCGGATCAGTCCCGTGGCTGTCGGGTCGAGACCTTCCTGGAGCAGGCTGCGCAGGGCCTGCACCCGGGCAGGTTGCGCACGCACGTGCTGGCCGGCAGCCAATTCGTCGAGCATGTCGATCAACGCTTCGTGAGCAAGCTGCGCCTCATGGAAAAACCTGTCGCTGACCGCCAGGCTGCTTTCCTCGACGGCGCCATAGAGGTCCAGCAAGGCTTCGCAGAGCTCGTCCACCGGGTGCAGGTCGGCCAGATGCGCGCCTTCGCCAAGGGTGGTCAGCTCATCAAGCAGCGCGCTCAGTTCCTGGCCCTCGCCGGGGTGTTGCTGCCAGCGCCGCAGCAGGTTCTCCGCGTCCAGCAGGATATCCATGCCCTGGGCGAGAAAATTGTTGATCAATTGCGGGTCGCGCTTGGTTCGCACGCCCTGGTCGGGCGTGTTGAGAGCCGTTTGCAGGCGTTCGACGGACAGTGCCTGGGTTCGCTGGATCAGGTCCGCGGCGCCGGGGATCGCTGCCAGCGGCTCGTTGTGCAACTGGCGCAGACCGCGGCGCAGCAACCCCTCAGCCTCCAGAAGCAGCTCGATTTCATCCAGGTCAAAAGCGATCAGGTGCGCCTTGTATTCCCGGGCCATCTCGTCCATCGCCCCGGCCAGTTCGGCGATCGGCAGCACACCGGCCATCGATGCACTGCCCTTGAGCGTGTGCAAGGCCCTTTGCAGCTCGTCGCTGGCCTGCAATGGCAGATGTTCGGCGGCCTGGTCGAGGAATCGATCAAGCGCGGCCAGATGCCCCTGGGCTTCGTTGTCGAAGATTTTCAGCAGCAAGGGGTCGAGAGCGGCCACGTCCTGCTGGTCGTCATCTTCCTCATCGCCACCCTTGGCCAGGGCATGGGCGCGAGCGGCCAGACGGTCGACGTCGTCGCGCTGGCATTGGCGCTGGGCAGCGAATTCAGCGACCAGTTCCGGCAGCAATCGCACCGCGTCCTCAAGCAATTGCCGAACCGAAGCGCCCGGCTCGACGCTGCGCTCCAGCACGCGGTTGAGCAGGTTTTCCACCGCCCAGGCCAACTCACCCAACACCAGCGCCCGGACCATCCGGCCGCTGCCCTTGAGGGTATGGAAGGCCCGGCGCAGCTCAGTGAGCGCGCCTTGGTCATCGGGCTGCGCAGCCCAGCGCGGCAGGTATTCGCGCAGGACATCGAGCACCTCGTCGGTTTCCTCGAGGAACACCTCCCGTAGCTCGTCGTCCACCGGATGCTCATCCACGGGCGGCGGCAGCAGGCTGCCGGGCATGCCTTTGGCCGGCGGGTTGACCGCCGAGACCGGGCTGGCCAGAACATCAGCGAGGGATTGCACGGTCTGTGGGTCGTCCAGTTCCTGCAAATCCTGCATGACCTGGGCCTCGTTCGGGCTCAGCCGGTCATCGAGCAAGGGCACGCGGGCTTCGTCGGGAAAGTAGCCGAGGGCGCCGAGGCTCCGCTCGACGCCGTCGAGCAGATTCTCGGCGGGCATCAACGGGTCTTCGCTCAAACGCTCCAGGTAATATTCCAGGCCGGTAATCACATCGGCCAGGTGATCGAGCGCTTCCCAACCCGGCTGGGCAGGGTCGAGCAGCAGGTGTTCGCGGATGAAATCGTTGCAAGCCTCCACCAGGCGGGCGGCGCGGCTCAGGGGAATCATCGCCAGCGCCCCGCGGACCTGGGTCAGCAGCGCCGGCAATGGCTCAAGCTGCGCGCTGTTCCAGTGTGCGTCGATGTAGTCGACGATCATGTCCTTGGCCTGTTGCAGGCAGGTGTGGGCTTCCTTGATGACGATCTGATGGATCTGGGTCAGGTCGGTCGTCGGCAGGCGATTGTCTTCGCGGCTTTCAGGCTCGACGGTGCCGACCATTCCGGCCAGGGTCGCCTCGACGTAGAGCAGGGCTCCGGCAACATCCATCAGCGTCGCGTCATCAGGCTCGCGCTGGCCCTGGGCGAGGCTCAGTACGACGGCCAGTTGATCGATGATGACCTTGCGCGGCTGGCCGAAACCCAGCACCGCCAGGGTGTCGGCAATCTGCCGCAGGGGCGCCAGCAGGCTGTCCAGCTCCGAGGCATGCTGGCGGTCGCTGCGCACGAACAGGTCCAGGCGCTCCTTGACCCGCACCAGCTCCTCGCAGAGCGCCGCCAGCACCGAGCGCATGGCATCGCGGTCGGGCCCGGCCAGGCGCGCGCGTTCTTCGTCGACCATGGCGCTGTCGGGCAGCGCATCGTCCAGGGAGTAGCGTTCTTTCATGATCTGCATCTGCCCGCTGGGATGTTCGGCCTTGGCAATATAGAACAACAGACTCTTGAGCAGGTGTGGCGGGGCCGCTTGGTTGATGCCGGGCATGCCTTGCTCCAGCAAGCGCTTGAGTTCCTTGTCGGCATCCTTGAACAGGCTGCGCAGCGCCGGGCTGTTGGCGATACGCCCCTCGCGCATGCCTTCGACCAGCGCCGAAGCGACTTGCCACAACGCATTGAGCGGCGCTGCGGCGCAAAGCGCTTCAAGGCGCTGAAAGACTTTGGCCAGGTAACCGAGGTGAGTCGCGTCGTCCTGCTCGCGCAACAGTCCCACCAGGGCCACCTGCAGGGTCTGGCGCAATTTGCGCAACGTGCTCGGCAGGTCCGCCGGCGCGAGCCGCTTCAAGGCGTCTTCGCCCAGCGGTGCAATATCGGGCAGTTCCGGGCTGAACAGGCTGGTCTCCGACAACAGGCTCTCGCCCCGCGCACTGCGCAGATCGTTGAGCAAGGGCAGCACCGCCAGCGGCAGGTCGCGACGAGCACCCTGCACGCGCTCGAGGTAGACCGGCAACTGGCCCAGGGCCTGGCGCAACAGGCTGATCGCCTCCTCGCGGTGGGCGATGCGGTTGTCCTGCAGCGCGCTGCACAGTTGCTCCATTTCCTCGGCCAGCAACGCCGCGCCGTAGAACTCGATCATCTGCAGGCCGCCATGGACCTGATGAATGCAGGCCAGGCATTGGGCAAGCGCATCCGACGCCTGGGGGTCGTCCACCAGGCGATTGAGGGCCAGGTGGGCCTGCTTCAGCGTTTCGGCAATCTCGCCCTTGACCCATTCCAGGGCCACGTAGTCGTGCCGATCACCCATAACCACTCCAAATCAACAGTCATATCCCCAGAGCTGATCAGCTCTTGTGGCGAGGGGATTTATCCCCGCTGGGCTGCGAAGCGGCCCCCAGCAATGCAGAATCCAATATCAATGTTCCAGACTGGCTATTTTGGGACTGCTTCGCTGTCCAGCGGGGATAAATCCCCTCGCCACAGAAGATCTCCATAGCCAGGAAAGTGCAGCCCAGTCACACCTTATCCTCATCCGCCACAGGCGCCGCCGGCAAAGTAAACCCCGACACCGAGCGGCGCAGCTGGCTGGCCATTTTCGCCAGGTTGCCGATGCTCTCGGCCGTGGCGGTTGAGCCGGACGAGGTCTGGCTGGTGATCTGCTGGATCACGTTCATGGTCAGCGAAATCTGTCCCGCCGAGGTGGTCTGTTGCTGCGCCGCGTTGGAGATGCTCTGGATCAGCGCCGCCAGGGTCTTGGAAACGCCCTCGATTTCCTCCAGGGCGACGCCGGCATCCTGGGCCAGTCGGGCACCGCGCACCACCTCGGTGGTGGTCTGCTCCATGGAGATCACCGCTTCGTTGGTGTCGGCCTGGATCGCCCGCACCAGTGTCTCGATCTGCCGGGTAGCCGCCGAGGAGCGCTCCGCCAAGCGCTGCACTTCGTCGGCCACCACCGCAAAACCCCGACCGGCATCACCCGCCATGGACGCCTGGATCGCCGCGTTGAGCGCAAGGATGTTGGTCTGGTCGGCGATGTCATCGATCAGGCTGACAATGTCGCCGATTTCCTGTGACGACTCACCGAGGCGCTTGATGCGCTTGGCGGTGTCCTGGATCTGCTCGCGAATGTTGTCCATGCCATGAATGGTGTTGTGCACCACCTCGTTGCCCTTGTTGGCGATTTCTACCGAGCGCTCGGCCACCGCCGACGACTCGGCCGCGTTGGCCGATACCTGGTCGATGGACTGGGCCATTTCATTGATTGAAGTCGAAGCTTCGGAAATTTGCTGGGCCTGGTGTTCCGATGCCTGGGCCAGGTGCATCGCCGTGGCCTGGGTTTCCTGCACGGCGGCGGCCACCTGGCCGGCCGTGAGGTTGATGGTCGCCACCAGATCGCGCAATTGATCCACCGAATAGTTGATGGAGTCGGCGATGGTCCCGGTGAAGTCCTCGGTGACCGAGGCAGTAACGGTCAGGTCGCCATCGGCCAGGTCTTCGATTTCATCCAGCAGGCGCATGATCGCGTTCTGGTTGCGCTCGTTCTTTTCCGCGGTTTCGCGTAATTGGCGGTTGGTTTCACGCACCATCACCAGGCCGATGAGGATGATCGACATCAGTGCCAGCAGGCCCAGCACATATCCGCCGATGCTGTTGACGGAACGGCCGCCGGCCAGGTTCTCGAACGCTGTGGCCAGGTGAGAGGCTTCGTCGAGCAGGGTCTGCGACAGGTTGAAGATGTTGCCCGCCGACTCGCGGACCTTGAACAGCTCCGGGGAGGTCTCGAGGATTTCGTCCACCGAGCCCGAGACGAATTCGAACAACTCGCTGATTTCCGTCAGGCGCGCCCGGGCGTCACGATCCTGGACCTGGGGGATCTTCAAGGTCGGGTCGCCTTGCAGCATGCCATTGAGCACCTGGCCGAAACGCGCGGCGTCACGGCCGAAGGTGTCGGCAGCCTGGCTGGCGTTCTCGTCGCCGGCCAATACGGTATTCACCGCGCCGAGAATCCGCTCGGCCAGCAATGATTGGCGCTGGGCCATGGCCACCTGTGAAGCCGGGGCGCCTCGCTGCAAGAGGATTTCGACGACTTTTTCGTATTCGACCTGCAGTTGCGGCACGGTTTCGGCGAGGGTCGCGGCAACCTGGTGCAGCGACAGGACGGTCTGCTCACTGGAAAGAATCGCATCGGTGTTCTTCAGCAAGCGCTCCCAGTCCAGCTGTACCGCGCGCATCTGCGGGCGCAGGGTGGCGGGCGCCGGAGGCAGGCCGGTCACCGGGTCGCCTTGCTTCAGGTACCCCCAACGCTGGGCAAAATCGTTGCGCGCATCACTCAGCAACTTGAACGCGGCGGCCTTGCCAGCCGCGGCTTCGGTGGCGTTCTTGGCAATGCGCTGTGACAGCACCCGCAGCTCACCGGCGTGGCCGATGTACTGTTTGTCATAGGTGGACTGGGTGTTGAGGTACGCGAAGTTGGCGAACAACAGCATGATGAAGACAATCAACGCGACGAACAGCACGATGATCTGCGACCGACTGCGCGACGCTTCCAGAGGCTTGCCTGTTTTTGCTTTGATCATCGGTACTCGCCTGTCCCCAAAACCCCAAACCACCGCCATTCCAATGTGGGAGCGAGCTTGCTCGCGATAGCGGCGGTACAGCTTGCATCAATGTTGACTGTACTGGCGCCTTCGCGAGCAGGCTCGCTCCCACAGGGACAGCGCTGCATTCTGTCAAACCGCCACATCCATGAACCCTGGCGAACGTGTCACGGCAAACGGGCTGAACACCTGCCACTGCCGATCGCCAGGAAAACCGCCCTGGACGAAGGCCGATTCCGGACCATCGAGGTGGCCCGGCGCAACCGGTTCCAGGCTGCCCTGGGCGAAATGCTGCAGCCCGAGGACTTCGTCCACCAGCAAGCCGGCGAAGACTTCTTCGTTATCGACCACCAGCACCCGCCGCTGCTTGCGCACACTGGACAGCTCGTGACCGAAAAAACCGCACAGGTCCATCAGCGGCAATAAACGCCCGCGCAGGTTAGCCACTCCGCGAACCCATGGCTTGACTCCGGGCAACGACGTGTAGCGCGGCTCGTGCAGCACTTCGCTGACCTCGCCCATGGGCGCCACGTACCAATGCTCGCCGAGGCGAAAGCCGATCCCGCTCCAACTGTCGCGATGGGTTGGCTGGGACGGCAGGTCCGCGCCCAGCAGCCGACAGCGCCGATCGATCTGAAGCAACAGTTCGAATGCGGTCAGGGAGTGGCTCATGGCCGCGCGTTCAACCCGCCAGTACTTTGTTCAAGGTCGCGATCAGGGTTTCTTCGTCCACCGGTTTGGTCAGGTAGTCCTTCGCCCCTTGGCGGGTCCCCCAGACCTTGTCGGTTTCCTGGTCCTTGGTGGTGATGATGATGACCGGGATATGCCCGGTGTCCGGGTCCTTGGTCAGCTGGCGCGTGGCCTGGAACCCGTTGAGGCCGGGCATGACGATGTCCATCAGCACCGCGTCGGGCTTTTCCTGGCGGGCCAGGGCCACGCCGTCGGCGCCATTCTCGGCCTTCAAGACCTGATGGCCATGTTTTTCCAGCATGCCGGTCAATTTGTACATTTCGGTCGGCGAATCATCGACGATCAGAACTCGTGCCATGGTGTTCCCCATTTCTTCTGTAGACCCCAGGCCGAAGGCCGAGCGTCATTAATGTGCCTGGTGCGACTGGACAGCGGCAAAACCCGGGACATGGGCCTGTATCGCGCCCAGCAATTCTTCCTTGCTGAAAGGCTTGGTCAGAAACTGATCGGAGCCGACGATGCGCCCCTTGGCCTTGTCGAACAGACCGTCGCGGGACGACAGCATGATCACCGGCGTCGCCTTGAAGGCGCTGTTGTTCTTGATCAGGGCACAGGTCTGGTAACCGTCCAGGCGCGGCATCATGATGTCGACAAAGATGATGCCTGGATGGTGGTCGACGATCTTGGCCATGGCGTCGAAGCCGTCGACCGCCGTGATGACCTCGCAGCCAACGTTGCGCAGCAAGGTCTCGGCCGTGCGGCGGATGGTCTTCGAGTCGTCGATGACCATGACCTTCAAGGCGCTGGGTTGCTGCTGCGTGAGATGCTCTGCCATTGCCACTGCAAACCGGTTTTTAACGCGTAAGTGTGATCGACAGCGCAAACCCTTGATGTTCAAGGCCCGCACGTCACATGGCAGCCTTTTTAGCACAGTCTCCATCGCCGATCTATCAGCCGCTCGGCACGGCGGTTTTTCCTTGACCGCCAAACTTCGGGGCGCCACTCTGACGCCACTTTTTCAAGCCATTCGTGCCCACCCCATTTTCGAGGAACCAAGCCATGAGCGTACGCGTCGGCATTGTCATGGACCCAATCGCCAGCATTTCCTATAAGAAGGATAGCTCGCTGGCCATGCTGCTGGCCGCTCAGAAGCGCGGCTGGGAGCTGTTCTACATGGAACAGCGCGACCTTTACCAGGCCGAGGGCCAGGCGCGCGCGCGAATGAAGCCGCTGAAGGTCTTCGCCAACCCCGAGAAGTGGTTCGAACTGGGCGCGGAAAGCGACGCGCTGCTGAGCGACCTGGACGTGATCCTGATGCGCAAGGATCCGCCGTTCGACATGGAGTTCGTCTACTCCACCTACCTGCTGGAGCAGGCCGAAAGCGCCGGTGTGCTGGTGGTCAACAAGCCCCAGAGCCTGCGCGACTGCAACGAGAAGCTGTTCGCCACGCTGTTCCCGCAGTGCACGCCGCCGACCATCGTCAGCCGTCGTCCGGACGTGCTGCGCGAATTCGCCGATCACCACGGCGACGTGATCCTCAAGCCGCTGGACGGCATGGGCGGTTCGTCGATCTTCCGTCACACCGCCGGCCATCCGAACCTGTCGGTAATCCTCGAAACCCTGACCTTGCATGGCAAGCAGCAGATCATGATCCAGGGTTACCTGCCGGCCATCATCGACGGCGACAAGCGCATCCTGATGATCGACGGCGAACCGGTGGACTATTGCCTGGCGCGCATCCCGGCGGCCGGTGAAACCCGTGGCAACCTGGCGGCTGGCGGCCGTGGCGAAGCCCGCCCGCTGACCGACAAGGACCGCTGGATCGCCGCCCAGGTCGGCCCGACGCTACGCGAGAAAGGCCTGCTGTTCGTCGGCCTGGACGTGATCGGCGAGCACCTGACGGAGATCAACGTCACCAGCCCGACCTGCATCCGCGAGATCGACAATGCCTTTGGCACCGACATCGGCGGGATGCTGATGGATGCCATCGAGAAGCAGCTGCAAGCGGCAAGCCACAAGCGGCAAGCCTGATGCAGCTTGTCGCTTGCAGCTTGAGGCTTGAAGCTAAAAACCAACATTGCGTTATCATGCCCGGCCTGTGAAACCCGCGATGTTGGTTTTTTTGTCATGACACTCCCGTCCGATCTGCCCCAAGAGCTCGCCCATCGTGGCGTGCGCCCGGCTGATCGCCTCGGTTTTACCCTGTTCCTGGCGGCACTGATCCACCTGGCGGTGCTGCTGGGCGTCGGGTTTGCCACGGTCGAACCCAAGCAGATCAGCCAGACCCTGGAAATCACCCTGGCGACCTTCAAGAGCGAAACCAAGCCCCAGAAGGCCGATTTCCTTGCTCAGGAGAACCAGCAGGGCAGCGGCACCCTGGAAAACAAAGCGATTCCCAAGACAACCGAGATCGCGCCGTTCCAGGACAACAAGGTCCAGAAGATCACCCCTCCGCCAGCCGCCAAGCCGGAAGTCCAGGAAACCGCGCCCAAGGCCGCCGTGACCACTACCGCGCCGAAGCCGAAAAAGGCCCCGATCAAGGAAGAGGTCAAGCCCGATCCCAAGCCCAAGGCGCCGGAACCGACCTTCGACAGCTCCCAGCTGTCCAGCGACATCGCCAGCCTGGAGGCCGAACTGGCCCAGGAACAGCAGTTGTACGCCAAGCGCCCGCGCATCCACCGCCTGAGCGCCGCGTCGACCATGCGCGACAAGGGCGCCTGGTACAAGGATGAATGGCGCAAGAAGGTCGAGCGTATCGGCAACCTGAACTACCCCGAGGAAGCCCGGCGCAAACAGATCTACGGCAATTTGCGGCTGATGGTTTCGATCAACCGCGACGGCTCGCTGTATGAGGTGCTGGTGCTTGAGTCCTCCGGCCAGCCGCTGCTGGACCAGGCCGCCCAGCGGATCGTGCGCCTGGCCGCGCCGTTCGCGCCGTTCACCGGGGACCTGTCGGACATCGACCGCCTGGAAATCATCCGCACCTGGAAATTTGCCCGGGGTGATCGGCTGTCCAGTAACTGATCTTCAGACAGTAACAATATCCTGTGGGAGCGAGCCTGCTCGCGAAAGCCATTGGTCATTCAGCATGGATGGCGACTGATACACCGCATCGCGAGCAGGCTCGCTCCCACAAGGGAATTTGCCTGAGCCGGACCATTTGCAGCACATCCCCGGCTTGTCAGTTCGGCCATGCGCCGCCACACTAGCGCCTATGAAAAACGTCAGCCCCACCTACCTCAAGCATCACTTCCTGATTGCCATGCCGCACATGGCCGATCCGAACTTTGCCCATACCTTGACCTACATCGTCGAGCACACGGCTAATGGGGCCATGGGATTGGTGGTAAACCGCCCGCAGGAGCTGAACCTGGCGGATATCCTTGAGCAACTGCGTCCCGAGGTCGAACCGCCACTTCTGTGCCAGCACGTGCCGATTTTCATCGGCGGGCCGGTGCAGACCGATCGCGGTTTCGTGCTCCATCCGTCGGGTCCCAAATTCCAGGCCACCGTTGATCTGAACGGCGTATCGCTATCCACTTCCCAGGACGTGCTGTTTGCCATTGCCGACGGCGTCGGTCCGGAAAAAAGCCTGATCGCCTTGGGCTATGCCGGTTGGGAACCCGGGCAGCTGGAAGCCGAGCTGGCCGACAACGCCTGGCTGACGTGCCCGTTCGATGCCGACATCCTGTTCAACACCAGCAGCGAGTTGCGCCTGGAAGCGGCGGCCAGCCGATTGGGCGTGAACCTGGGCCTGCTTACCAGCCAGGCGGGCCACGCCTGATGGCCCTGCGCCTGCTGCTGGGCTTTGATTACGGCACCAAACAGATCGGCGTCGCGGTCGGCCAGGTCATTACCGGCCAGGCCCGCGAGCTGTGCACATTAAAAGCGCAGAACGGCGTTCCGGACTGGAACCAGGTCGAAGCGCTGATCAAGGAATGGAAACCCGACGCCGTGGTGGTCGGCCTGCCGTTGAACATGGATGGCACGCCCAGCGACATGTGCCTGCGTGCGGAAAAATTCGCGCGCCGGCTCAATGGCCGCTTCAATCTGCCCTTCTATACCCATGACGAACGCCTGACCACCTTCGAGGCCAAGGGCGAGCGCCTGATGCGCGGCGGGCAGAAAGGCAGTTACCGCGACAATCCGGTGGACGCCATCGCCGCCGCCCTGCTGCTGCAAGGCTGGCTTGATGCCAACGCCGCCCTGTTCGAAACCTGATTTTTGAAAGCGCCGCCGAGGCGCTTTTTTCTAGCGACAAGCCGAGTCATGAGCACCGACCCGCAAACCTGAAGGAGCCAGCATGAGCCTGCCCAATCCTGCCGAACTGATCAGCCAGATGGCGATCCGTCTCACGGCGCACCTGGAACAACGTGGCATCAGCGAACCGCGCTACATCGGCATTCGCACCGGCGGCGTCTGGGTTGCCCAGGCCTTGCTCGATGAACTGGGCAGCGACTCGCCGCTGGGCACCCTGGACGTGTCCTTCTACCGCGACGACTTCAGCCAGAACGGCCTGCACCCGCAAGTACGCCCTTCGGCGCTGCCGTTCGAGATCGAAGGCCAGCACCTGGTGCTGATCGACGACGTGCTGATGAGCGGGCGGACCATCCGCGCCGCCATGAATGAATTGTTCGACTACGGTCGCCCGGCCAGCGTGACCCTGGTCTGCCTGCTCGACCTGGACGCCGCCGAACTGCCGATCCGCCCCAACGTGGTCGGCGCGACGCTGGCGCTGGCGGCCCATGAACGGGTCAAGCTTTCCGGCCCGGCGCCGCTGCAACTCGAACTGCAAGACCTCGCCCTTTAACTGCCCTTGCCAGAGTCCATCGCGATGACGCCTCTCGAAACCAAGCGCCCGCTGCAGCTCAACGATCAGGGCCAGCTGCGGCACTTCCTGTCCCTCGACGGCCTGCGCCGCGAGCTGCTGACAGAAATCCTCGACACCGCCGACTCGTTCCTTGAAGTTGGCGCCCGGGCGGTGAAAAAAGTCCCGCTGCTGCGCGGCAAGACCGTGTGCAACGTGTTCTTCGAAAACTCCACCCGTACCCGCACCACCTTCGAACTGGCGGCCCAGCGGCTGTCGGCGGACGTGATCACCCTGAACGTGTCGACATCCTCGGCGAGCAAGGGCGAAACCCTGCTCGACACGCTGCGCAACCTCGAAGCCATGGCCGCCGACATGTTCGTCGTGCGCCACGGCGACTCCGGCGCGGCGCATTTCATTGCCGAGCACGTGTGCCCGCAAGTGGCGATCATCAACGGTGGCGATGGCCGTCACGCTCATCCGACCCAGGGCATGCTGGACATGCTGACCATCCGTCGGCACAAGGGCAGCTTCGAGAACCTGTCGGTGGCCATCGTCGGCGACATCCTGCACTCGCGGGTGGCCCGCTCGAACATGCTCGCGCTCAAGACCCTCGGCTGTCCGGACATCCGCGTGATCGCGCCGAAAACCCTGCTGCCCATCGGCGTCGAACAATACGGCGTGAAGGTCTACACCGACATGACCGAAGGCCTGAAGGATGTGGACGTGGTGATTATGCTGCGCCTGCAACGCGAGCGCATGACCGGCGGCCTGCTGCCCAGCGAAGGCGAGTTCTACCGCCTGTTCGGCCTGACCACCGCGCGCCTGGCCGGCGCCAAGCCGGACGCCATCGTCATGCACCCGGGGCCGATCAATCGCGGCGTGGAGATCGAGTCGGCGGTGGCCGACGGGCCGCACTCGGTGATCCTCAACCAGGTGACCTACGGCATCGCCATCCGCATGGCCGTGCTGTCCATGGCCATGAGCGGGCAAACGGCCCAGCGCCAATTCGACCAGGAGAACGCCCAGTGAAGCTCAGCATTCTCGGCGCACGCGTGATCGATCCGGCCAGCAGCCTGGATCAAGTGACTGACATTCATATCGATGCCTGCAAGATCGTCGCCCTCGGCGCCGCGCCGACAGGCTTCGTGGCGGCCGAGGTCCTCGACGCCCAAGGGCTGGTGGCCGCGCCCGGCCTGGTTGACCTGAACGTTGCCCTGCGCGAGCCGGGCTACAGCCGCAAAGGCAGCATCGTCAGCGAAACCCGCGCCGCCGCCGCCGGTGGCGTAACCAGCCTGTGCTGCCCGCCGCAGACCAAACCGGTACTGGACACCTCGGCCGTGGCCGAGCTGATCCTCGACCGCGCCCGCGAGGCCGGCAACACCAAGGTCTTTCCGATTGGCGCACTGAGCAAAGGCCTGGAAGGCGAACAACTGGCCGAACTCATCGCCCTGCGTGATGCCGGTTGCGTGGCGTTCGGCAACGGCCTCAACAGTTTCCGCAATACCCGGACCCTGTGCCGCGCCCTCGAATACGCGGCGACTTTCGGCCTGACGGTGATCTTCAACTCCCAGGACCACGACCTGGCTGAGGGTGGCCTGGCCCATGAAGGCCCGACCGCCAGTTTCCTCGGCTTGCCGGGCATCCCGGAAACCGCCGAGACCGTGGCCCTGGCCCGGGACCTGCTGTTGGTCGAGCAGAGCGGTGTACGCGCGCACTTCAGCCAACTGACCAGTGCCCGTGGCGCCGCGCTGATCGCCCAGGCCCAGGCCCGAGGCTTGCCGGTGACCGCCGATGTAGCGCTGTATCAGCTGATCCTGACCGACGAAGCGCTGATCGACTTCAACAGCGTCTATCACGTCCAGCCGCCGCTGCGCACCCGCGCCGACCGCGACGGCTTGCGCGAGGCGGTGAAGTCCGGGGTGATTTCGGCCATTTCCAGCCATCACCAACCCCACGAACGCGATGCCAAGCTGGCACCGTTCGGCGCCACCGAGCCGGGCATCAGCAGCGTTGAACTGCTGCTGCCGCTGGCCTTGACGCTGGTGGAAGACGGTTTGCTGGACCTGCCGACCCTGCTCGCACGCCTGAGCACTGGCCCGGCCCAGGCGCTGCAACTGCCAGCCGGGAAACTGGCGGTGGGCGCGCCGGCGGACCTGGTGCTGTTCGACCCGGCTGCCTCCACCGTGGCCGGCGAAGCCTGGCGTTCCAGGGGTGACAACTGCCCATTCCTCGGCCACAGCCTGCCGGGCGTGGTGCGCTACACCTTGATGGATGGGCGGATTACCCACCAGGCCTGACAAACCGCGTCGCCCTTTTCGCGAGCAGGCTCGCTCCCACAGGGATCTTCAGTGAACACATGATCCGTGGACACCTCGATCCAATGTGGGAGCGAGCCTGCTCGCGATGCAGGCAACTCGGTCTTACTGGAAAGCCCCCCGCTTCTGCGCATTACGAATCGACACCTGATCGTTCAGCGTCCAGAAGTCATACAGCACCCCAAGGAAAAACACCCCGCCAGTCAGCAGGTAGATGATCCCGCTGAGCCACTTCCCTTGATACATGCGATGCACGCCCAGCACCCCGAGGAACGTCAGCAGAATCCACGCGACACTGTATTCGATGGGTCCCGGGGTGAAACGCAGGTCGGCTTCGCGGTCCATGGCCGGGATCAGGAACAGGTCGATCAACCAACCGATGCCTAGCAGTCCCAAGGTGAAAAACCAGATCGTGCCGGTGACCGGCTTGCCATAGTAGAAACGGTGAGCGCCGGTAAACCCGAGAATCCACAGCAGATATCCGATGACTTTGCTGTGGGTATCGCGGATTGCGCCCTGCTGATAGCTGTTCATGAATGGCCTCTTTTGCCTCGATAGAAAAATTTGTTCGGATCTTTTGTGACTTTTATGTGTCTCGCCGACAAGCGGTTCTGAGCGACTCGCGCCGGGGAAACGCCCGGAATACGGGGGTTCTGTCGGACAACCAGGTCAAATTGTCGCAATTATGCCGGGTTTGCGCTGGGTTCCGGATCGACAAACGGCCTCGGAATGCCGAAAAAAGCTGTTATAAAGTTGCGCGCTAACCTTTATGAGCCCTGCCTAATGCGTCCATTTTTCAAGACATGGCTGACCATTTGCCTATTATTGCCACTGGCCGCCCACGCCACCAATCGTGAGCAACGTCTTCCGAACATCAACGGCTATACGCCCAAATCCCACGTTTCTGCTCCATCGAGCAAAAACAGGCAAAGCGTCCAGCGTGTGAGTAACGCTCACAGTCGGCTGGTGCCTCCTATGGCGACCAAAACGACCAGCAATGTGCTGAGCCGCGCCGTGAATGTACTCGGCACACCTTACCGTTGGGGCGGCAGCAGCCCAAGTAAAGGTTTCGATTGCAGTGGTCTGGTGAAATACGCGTTCAACGACGCCACGTTCGACCTGCCGCGCACCTCCAATGCGATGGCAGCCGGCCATGGCGAGAAAGTCGAGCGCAAGGACCTCAAGCCTGGCGACCTGATTTTCTTCAAGCTCAAGAGCCGTCGGGTCAACCACGTGGCCATCTACCTGGGCAACGACCGCTTCATCCACGCCCCACGCCGTGGCAAGTCGGTGACCATCGACACCCTGAACAAGCCGTACTGGAACACCCATTACGTGGTTGCCAAGCGCGTGCTGCCGAAAGAGCCGGGGGCGATGCGGGTCGTTCAGCGCTGATCCAGCCTTTTTTGCTCTAGCTGAGGCCCCCATCGCGAGCAAGCTCGCTCCCACATTTGATTTGCGGCGAACGCAATTTCTGTGGTCACTGAAGATCAAGTGTGGGAGCGAGCTTGCTCGCGATGAGGCCTGCAAAAGCGCCACATCTCTAAAAATTATCCGGCGTACGCGCCCGCTCCCGCGCATGCTCGCGGCTGATCAGCCCCTTGCTGACCAGATCCTTCAGGCACATGTCCAGCGTCTGCATCCCCAGCGAGCCGCCGGTCTGGATCGATGAATACATCTGCGCGATCTTGTCTTCGCGGATCAGGTTGCGGATCGCCGAAGTGCCCAGCATGATCTCGTGCGCCGCGATCCGGCCGCCGCCAATCTTCTTGACCAGCGTCTGGGAGATCACCGCCTGAAGCGACTCCGAGAGCATCGAGCGGACCATCGACTTCTCGTCGCCCGGAAACACATCCACCACCCGGTCAATCGTCTTGGCCGCCGACGTGGTGTGCAGGGTGCCGAACACCAGGTGCCCGGTTTCGGCGGCGGTCAGCGCCAGGCGAATGGTCTCCAGGTCGCGCATTTCCCCCACTAGGATCACATCCGGGTCCTCCCGCAGGGCCGAGCGCAGGGCCGTGGAGAAACCCTGGGTATCGCGATGCACCTCACGCTGGTTGATCAGACACTTGCGCGGTTCATGCACGAATTCGATGGGGTCTTCGATGGTGAGGATGTGATGGTGCTTGTGGCTGTTCAGGTAATCGATCATGGCCGCCAGGGTGGTGGACTTGCCTGAACCGGTCGGCCCGGTTACCAGCACCAGTCCGCGAGGAGCCTCGGTGATCTTGCGAAACACCTCGCCCATCCCCAGGTCTTCCATGGTCAGGACTTTTGAAGGAATGGTCCGGAATACGGCCCCCGCGCCCCGATTATGGTTGAAGGCATTGACCCGAAATCGCGCCACGCCGGGTACATCGAAGGAAAAATCGGTTTCCAGAAACTTTTCGTAATCCACTCGTTGGCGGTCGTTCATGATGTCGTAGATCAGCTCATGAACCTGCTTGTGGTCCAGCGCCGGCAGGTTGATTCGCCGTACATCGCCGTCCACGCGGATCATCGGCGGCAGCCCGGCGGACAGGTGCAGGTCCGACGCCCCCTGTTTGGCGCTGAACGCCAGCAATTCAGTGATATCCATAGCGCTCCTCAATTCCAGTAGAATGCCGCGAACCTCAGACCGCTGGCCTCTCTTTATGACCACCATAGCAGACAACATTGCTCAGGTTAGATCGCGCATCCATGCCGCGCAGCAGGCCGCCCAGCGCCCGGGACACAGCGTCCAGCTGCTGGCGGTGAGCAAGACCAAGCCGGCCCGGGCCCTGCGCGAAGCCCATGCCGCAGGCCTGCGGGATTTCGGCGAGAACTACCTGCAGGAAGCGCTGGGCAAGCAGGCCGAACTGACCGACCTGCCCTTGATCTGGCACTTCATCGGCCCCATTCAATCGAACAAGACGCGCGCTATCGCCGAACATTTCGACTGGGTGCACTCCGTGGATCGCCTGAAAATTGCCCAACGCCTGTCCGAGCAGCGCCCGGCCGACCTGCCGCCGCTGAACATCTGCATCCAGGTCAACGTCAGCGGTGAAGCCAGCAAGTCCGGCTGTACGCCAGCGGACCTGCCCGCCCTCGCCAACGCCATCAGCACGCTGCCGCGCCTCAAGCTGCGGGGGTTGATGGCGATTCCCGAACCAACCGACGATCGCGCCGAACAGGATGCCGCCTTCGCAACCGTTCAACAGCTGCAAGCCAGCCTGGACCTGCCGCTGGACACGTTGTCCATGGGCATGAGCCATGACCTTGAATCCGCCATTGCCCAAGGCGCCACCTGGGTACGTATCGGCACGGCGCTGTTTGGGGCGCGTGACTACGGCCAAGCGCCCAGCTGACTCACTCATCTCTTTATAAGGACCTGTCATGAGCAACACGCGTATTGCCTTCATCGGCGCCGGCAACATGGCCGCCAGCCTGATCGGCGGCCTGCGGGCCAAGGGCCTGGACGCATCCATGATCCGCGCCAGCGATCCGGGTGAAGAGACCCGCAAGCGGGTGAGCGCCGAGCACGGCGTCGAAACCTTCGCCGACAACGCCCAGGCCATCGAGGGTGTGGACGTCATCGTGCTGGCCGTCAAGCCGCAAGCCATGAAGTCCGTGTGCGAGGCACTTCGTCCGCACCTCAAGCCTCATCAGTTGGTGGTGTCGATTGCCGCCGGCATTACCTGCGCCAGCATGAACAGCTGGCTCGGCGCCCAGCCGATCGTGCGCTGCATGCCCAACACCCCGGCGCTGTTGCGCCAGGGCGTCAGCGGCCTGTTCGCCACCGCACAGGTGAGCGCCGAGCAGCGCCAGCAGGCTGAAGAGCTGTTGTCAGCCGTGGGCCTGGCGCTGTGGCTGGACACCGAGCAGCAACTGGACGCGGTCACCGCAGTCTCCGGCTCGGGCCCGGCGTATTTCTTCCTGCTGATCGAAGCCATGACCGCCGCCGGAGAAAAACTCGGTCTGAGCCGCGAGATCGCTGCCCAGCTGACCTTGCAGACTGCTCTCGGCGCCGCTCACATGGCGGTGTCCAGCGATGTCGATGCAGCGGAATTGCGTCGCCGCGTGACCTCGCCGGCCGGCACCACCGAAGCGGCCATCAAATCATTCCAGGCCGGGGGCTTCGAAGCCCTGGTGGAAAAAGCACTCGGCGCCGCCGCGCACCGCTCGGCCGAAATGGCCGAACAACTGGGCCAATAAGGAGCCATTCATGATTGGATTGAACACTGCAGCGGTCTACGTCCTGCAAACCCTCGGCAGCCTGTACCTGCTGATCGTGCTGATGCGCTTCGTGCTGCAACTGGTGCGCGCCAACTTCTACAACCCGCTGTGCCAGTTCGTCGTCAAGGCGACCCAACCGCTGCTCAAGCCCCTGCGCCGGATCATCCCGAGCCTGTTCGGCCTGGACATGTCGTCGCTGGTGCTGGCGATTCTCGTGCAACTGGCGCTGATGGCCCTGACTCTGCTGCTGACCTACGGTACCACCGGCAACCCGCTGCAACTGCTGATCTGGTCGCTCATTGGCGTCGCCGCGCTGTTTTTGAACATCTTCTTCTTTGCCATGATCATCAGTGTGATCCTGTCCTGGGTCGCGCCGGCCAGCCACAATCCGGGCGCCGAACTGGTGAACCAGATCTGCGAGCCAGCCCTGGCGCCGTTCCGCCGCATCGTGCCGAACCTCGGCGGCCTGGATATCTCGCCGATCCTGGCGTTCATGGTGATCAAGCTGATCGACATGCTGGTGATCAACAACCTGGCGGCGATGACCATGATGCCGGAGATCTTGCGGGTGCTTATTTGATCCAGGCAACCTGATCCCTGTGGCAAAGGACCTGTCTGTGGCGAGGGGATTTATCCCCGCTGGGCCGCGAAGCGGCCCCAAAGCAGACAACTCGGTCAGCCTGATACTCCGCATACTCAGGTTTCAGGGCTGCTTCGCAGCCCAACGGGGATAAATCCCCTCGCCACAAATAAATACCCTCGCAACCGTTGGATTCCCCGCTTGCGCCCTTTGCTTGCCGCTAACCCCAGCGGTCTTTAGACTTACGCCTCATTTCAACGAGAGCAGGGTCGATGCCAGCTGCCTTTCCCCCCGATTCCGTTGGTCTGGTGACGCCGCAAATGGCGCATTTCAGCGAGCCCCTGGCCCTGGCCTGCGGTCGTTCGTTGCCAGCCTATGACCTGATCTACGAAACCTACGGTACCCTCAATGCCACGGCGAGCAATGCCGTGCTGATCTGCCACGCCCTGTCGGGGCACCACCACGCCGCCGGCTACCACAGCGTCGACGACCGCAAGCCAGGCTGGTGGGACAGTTGCATCGGCCCCGGCAAGCCCATCGACACCAACCGGTTTTTCGTGGTCAGCCTTAACAACCTCGGTGGTTGCAACGGCTCCACCGGTCCCAGCAGCATCAACCCGGACACCGGCAAGCCGTTCGGCGCCGATTTCCCGGTGCTGACCGTGGAAGACTGGGTCCACAGCCAGGCGCGCCTGGCCGACCGCCTCGGTATTGGCCAATGGGCGGCAGTGATCGGCGGCAGCCTCGGCGGCATGCAGGCGCTGCAATGGACCATCACCTACCCGGACCGCGTGCGCCACTGCCTGGCGATCGCCTCGGCGCCCAAGCTGTCGGCGCAGAACATCGCGTTCAACGAAGTGGCGCGCCAGGCGATCCTTACCGACCCCGAATTCCACGGCGGCTCGTTCCAGGAGCACGGCGTGATTCCCAAGCGCGGGCTGATGCTGGCGCGGATGGTCGGACACATCACCTACCTGTCCGACGATTCCATGGGCGAGAAATTCGGCCGTGGGCTCAAGAGCGAGAAGCTCAACTACGACTTCCACAGCGTCGAGTTCCAGGTGGAAAGCTACCTGCGCTACCAGGGCGAGGAATTCTCCGGGCGCTTCGACGCCAACACCTACCTGCTGATGACCAAGGCGCTGGATTACTTCGATCCGGCGGCGAACTTCGACGATAACCTGGCGAAAACCTTCGCCAACGCCACCGCCAGGTTCTGCGTGATGTCGTTCACCACCGACTGGCGTTTCTCCCCGGCCCGCTCCCGGGAACTGGTGGACGCGCTGATGGCCGCGCGCAAGGACGTCTGCTACCTGGAAATCGACGCGCCCCAGGGCCACGACGCCTTTCTGATTCCGATCCCGCGCTACCTGCAGGCGTTCGGCAACTACATGAACCGTATTACGCTGTGAGGACGCCATGAGAGCCGATCTGGACATCATCCAGGAATGGATCCCCGCCGGCAGCCGCGTGCTCGACCTGGGCTGCGGCAACGGCGAACTGCTGACCTGGCTGCGCGACAACAAGCAAGTCACCGGCTACGGCCTGGAAAACGACCCGGACAACATCGCCGAGTGCGTGGCCAAGGGCATCAATGTCATCGAGCAGGACCTGGACAAGGGCCTGGGCAACTTCGCCAGCAACAGCTTCGACATCGTGGTCATGACCCAGGCCCTGCAAGCCGTGCATTACCCGGACAAGATCCTCGACGAAATGCTCCGGGTCGGCCGCCAGTGCATCATCACCTTCCCCAATTTCGGCCATTGGCGCTGCCGCTGGTACCTGGCGAGCAAGGGGCGGATGCCGGTCTCGGAGTTCCTGCCGTACACCTGGTACAACACGCCGAACATCCATTTCTGCACCTTCGAGGATTTCGAAGAACTGTGCCGCGAACGCAAGGCCAAGGTCATCGATCGCCTGGCGGTGGACCAGCAGCACCGCCACGGGTGGGCCAGCAAGCTATGGCCTAATCTGTTAGGTGAAATAGGCATCTATCGGGTCAGCAGCCCGGGCCTCGCCGACCACAAGGTCGCGGTGTGAGCACCGGCCTTTTTCAGGAGCACGACATGAAACGTCTAGCGTTGTTCTTAATCACCACCTGCCTGAGCGTGGGCGCCATGGCTGCCGACGTCATCAAGGCCGAGCGCAAGGAAGTGTTCGGTGACGTGACCGTGCACTACAACACGTTCAATTCCACCTTCCTGACACCCGACATAGCCAAGGCCGCCGAGCTGATCCGCAGCAAGAACCAGGGCGTGATCAATGTCTCGGTGCTCAAGGGTGGCAAGCCACTGATCGCCCAGGTCAGCGGCACGGTGAAGGACCTGACCAGCAAGACCGTCACCCTCACCTTCCGCCAGGTTACCGAACCAGGCGCGATCTATTACATCGCCCAGTACCCGGTGGACCAGCAGGAAACCCGGACTTTCGAGATCAAGGTGCAGACCGGCGACAAGATCAACACCATCAACTTCAACCAGGAACTGTTCCCGGGCCAATGATGAACCTCACCCAACTCGTGCTGGCCAGCCACAACGCCGGCAAACTCAAGGAACTCCAGGCCATGCTCGGCGGGTCGGTGCAACTGCGCTCGATCGGTGAATTCAGCCAGGTCGAGCCGGAAGAAACCGGCCTGTCGTTCGTCGAGAATGCCATCCTCAAGGCCCGCAATGCCGCGCGCATTTCCGGGCTGCCGGCGCTGGCCGATGACTCCGGTCTGGCGGTTGATTTCCTCGGCGGCGCGCCGGGCATCTACTCGGCCCGTTACGCCGATGGCAAAGGTGATGCGGCAAACAACGCCAAGCTGCTTGAAGCCCTCAAGGACGTGCCCGAGGCCGAACGCGGCGCACAGTTCGTCTGTGTGCTGGCCCTGGTGCGCCACGCCGACGACCCGTTGCCGATCCTCTGCGAAGGCTTGTGGCACGGGCGCATCCTCACCGAGGCCAGCGGCGAGCACGGCTTTGGCTATGACCCATTATTCTGGGTGCCCGAGCGCAACTGCTCCAGCGCCGCGCTGGGGCCGGTCGAGAAAAATCAACTGAGTCACCGCGCCCGCGCCATGGCCCTGCTGCGTCAACGCCTGGGCCTGCAATGATCGACGACGCTCCCGCACCGCTGATTCATGGCGGTGTACAGACGCCCCGGGCACCGCTACCGGAACTGCCGCCCCTGGCGCTGTATATCCACATCCCGTGGTGCGTGCGCAAATGCCCGTATTGCGATTTCAACTCCCACACCGCCAGCCCGCAGTTGCCGGAAGAGGAGTATGTCGACGCTCTGCTGGCCGACCTCGACCAAGATCTGCACGCAGTTCATGGTCGGCCGTTGAGCTCGGTTTTTTTTGGTGGCGGTACCCCGAGCTTGTTCAGCGCCCGGGCCCTGGGCCGATTGCTCAAGGGTGTCGAGGCGCGGATAGCGTTCGCCCACGACATCGAGATCACCCTGGAAGCCAACCCCGGCACGTTCGAGCAGGAAAAATTCATCGCCTACCGGGCGTTGGGTATCAATCGCCTGTCCATCGGTATCCAGAGCTTTCAACAGGCCAAGCTTGAAGCCCTGGGGCGGATCCATAACGGTGACGAGGCGGTGCGCGCCGCCGGCATGGCTCGCCAGGCCGGCTTCGACAACTTCAACCTGGACCTGATGCATGGCCTGCCCGACCAGTCTCTCGACGACGCGTTGAGCGACCTGCGCCAGGCCATCGCCTTGAAGCCAACCCACCTGTCCTGGTACCAACTGACGCTGGAGCCGAACACGGTGTTCTGGAACCAGCCGCCGACCTTGCCGGAAGACGATACGCTGTGGGACATCCAGGAAGCCGGGCAAGCGCTGCTCGCCGAGCATGGCTACGCCCAGTACGAAGTCTCGGCCTATGCCCTGCCCGGACGGGCGGCGCGACATAATCTCAATTATTGGAGCTTCGGCGACTTCATCGGTATCGGTGCCGGCGCCCACGGCAAGCTCAGCCATCCGGACGGGCGCATCGTACGCACCTGGAAGACCCGCTTGCCGAAGGATTACCTCAACCCGGCCAAGCGCTTCCTGGCCGGGGAAAAGAGCCTCGCCAACGAAGAGCTGCCTTTCGAGTTCCTGATGAATGCACTGCGCCTCACCGAAGGCGTACCGTCGCAGCTGTATCCGCAGCGCACCGGGCTGGCCCTGGAAAGCCTGGCCGAAGGCCGGCGCGAAGCCGAACAAAGCGGGTTGTTGCAGGTCGAACCGTCACGTCTGGCGGCGACCGAGCGCGGACAGCTGTTTCTCAACGACCTGCTGCAAAAATTTCTGAGCTGATCAAAACAAGGAAATCGAATGGATCTGGTACTCGACCTGCTCGCCACCGTGTCCCGCTGGAGCCGTAGCAACCTGTCGGAAATCTCCCTGGCACTGGTAGGCTGCCTGCTGGTGTTGTTTGGCGCTGACATCAAGGGCTGGGTCGACCAACGCCTGGGCAGCATCGCCGGCGCCTTGCGCGTCCCGCTGATCGCCCTGCTGTGCATGATCGGCAGCGGCGCCGCGCTGATCTACGCCACGCCGTGGATCGTCCGGGGCTTGAGCCAGTTCAACAACTACAGCCTCGCGCCGGTGTTGCTGGTGGTGCTGGTGCTGATTGGCGTCGTGGCGGATCGACGCTGAGCCCCAATACGCCGCAAAACGAACTGTGGGAGCGAGCTTGCTCGCGATGAGGCCCTCACATCCAACACCCATGTTGACTGTCAGGCCGCCATCGCGAGCAAGCTCGCTCCCACATTATTGGCTTACGCCAACTTCTCGAACTTCAAATCCCAGACCCCATGCCCGAGCCGTTCGCCACGGCGTTCGAACTTGGTAATCGGCCGTTCCGCCGGACGCGGGACGTAGCGGCCATCGTCGGCCAGGTTGCGGTAGCCCGGCGCGACGTTCATCACTTCCAGCATGTATTCGGCGTACGGCTCCCAGTCGGTGGCCATGTGCAGCACACCGCCGACCTTCAACTTGCTGTGCACCAGTTCAGCGAACGATGCCTGGACGATCCGGCGCTTGTGATGGCGACTCTTGTGCCACGGGTCCGGGAAAAACAGCATCAACCGGTCAAGGCTGTTGTCGGCCACGCAGCGGTTGAGCACTTCGATGGCGTCGCAATCGTAGACCCGCAGGTTGGTCAGACCTTGAGTCAGTACGCCGTTGAGCAACGCACCGACACCCGGACGGTGCACTTCCACGCCAATGAAATCCTGGTCCGGCGCGGCCGCGGCCATTTCCAGCAGCGAATGGCCCATGCCGAAGCCGATTTCCAGCGAGCGTGGCGCCGAGCGGCCGAATACCTGGTCGAAGTCCACCGGCGCGTCGGCCAGCGGCAGGACATACAACGGCGCACCCTGCTCCAGGCCGCGTTGCTGGCCTTCAGTCATGCGCCCGGCGCGCATCACGAAACTCTTGATGCGGCGGTGCTGGCGCTCTTCGCCTTCTTCCGGCAGGACCGGCGTGTCGTTCGATTCAGTCATCAATGGCTCTTACTTGATCAGACCATCCAGCGGCGAGGATGCGCTGGCATAGAGTTTTTTCGGCATGCGCCCGGCCAGGTAGGCCAGGCGACCGGCAACGATGGCGTGTTTCATGGCTTCGGCCATCAGCACCGGCTGCTGGGCGTGGGCAATGGCGGAGTTCATCAGCACCGCTTCACAACCCAGTTCCATGGCGATGGTGGCATCGGAGGCGGTGCCGACACCGGCATCCACCAGCACCGGGATCTTCGCTTCTTCAAGGATGATCTGCAGGTTGTACGGGTTGCAGATCCCCAGGCCCGTGCCGATCAGCCCGGCCAGCGGCATGACCGCGATGCAGCCGATTTCCGCCAGCTGACGAGCGATGATCGGGTCATCGCTGGTGTAGACCATCACGTCGAACCCTTCCTTGACCAGGGTTTCTGCGGCCTTGAGGGTTTCGATCACGTTGGGGAACAGGGTTTTCTGGTCCGCCAGCACTTCAAGCTTCACCAGGTTGTGACCGTCGAGCAGCTCACGGGCCAGGCGGCAGGTGCGCACAGCCTCGATGGCGTCGAAGCAACCGGCGGTGTTCGGCAGGATGGTGTAGCGATCCGGCGGCAGGATATCCAGCAGGTTCGGTTCGCCCGGATTCTGGCCAATGTTGGTCCGACGCACGGCGACGGTCACGATCTCGGCACCCGAAGCTTCAATGGCCTGGCGGGTCTCTTCCATGTCGCGGTACTTGCCGGTGCCTACCAGCAGACGCGACTGGTAAGTACGACCGGCCAGGACGAAGGGCTTGTCGCTACGAACGATGCTCATGGGAAATCCTCTGTTGGGGGGAGGTTCTTGCGAATGCTGCGAAATCGCGGCGACTAACCGCCGCCGATGGCGTGGACCACTTCGACATTGTCGCCATCGTTCAACGTGGTGTCGGCGTGCTGGCTGCGCGGGACGATATCCAGGTTGAGCTCCACCGCGACACGGCGTCCGGTGAGTTCCAGACGGGTCAGCAGGGCCGCGACGGTTTCGCCGTCGGGCAGTTCAAGGGATTCGCCGTTCAACTGAATGCGCATGCCGGATGCCGCCATCATTTTTAGGGGCTGGCATTCTAGCCCGATCAGTCCGGACGACCCAAGCCATTCGTCATGAAATGGACCAGCCGGTCAGCCCGGCCAACAGGCGCGTCCGAGCAGATATAGCCATGGGCTTTTACAGCCTCGACTGATTCTGCAACAAATGCGACGCCCAGGCAGCGCCGGTCCGGTCTATATTTCCGGTCCCGCATGGACGCATCTATCAAGCACAAGGAGGACCTGTGCCCAGCGTCCATACATTGCCAAACATCCCCGCTATCGATGGCCTGCGCGCCGTCGCTGTCCTGAGCGTGATCATTTTCCATGCCGATTTCCTGACACTGCCCGGAGGTTTCACCGGGGTCGACATGTTCTTCGTCATCTCGGGCTACGTCATCAGCCAATCGTTATACACCCGCTCCGACATGAGTTTTTCGGCTTACCTGGCGGACTTCTACCGGCGACGCTTCCTGCGCATCGTCCCGGCCCTGCTGGTGGTTCTGGTGGCGTGCGCCCTGGTCTCGGCGATGTTCGTACCCCAGGCCTGGCTCAGTGCGCAGAATGATCAAACCGGACTGGCGGCCTACTTCGGCCTGAGCAACTTCACGCTGGCGTGGAACAGCGACACCTACTTCTCGCCGTCCGCCCAGCTCAATCCCTATACTCACACCTGGACGCTGGCCGTCGAAGAGCAGTTCTACCTGGTTTTTCCCCTGGTCTACTTCGTCTGGCTGCGCTTTCGCCAACGGCACAGTCTCGCCTGGGCCTTGCTGCCCTTGCTCGCGCTGGCGTCGCTGGCATTCAGCGTGGTGCAGACAGAGCAAAGCCCTCTCGAAGCGTTTTACCTGTTACCCAGCCGATTCTGGGAGCTGGCATCCGGGGCGCTCCTCTTCCAACGGGTGGTCACAGGACGCTTGCAACTGACCTCTGCGGCGACGCCTGCCGTGCTGTTCGCTGGGCTCGCCCTGGTGTCAGGCGGGTTGATTTTCGCCGACGCGAAACACTTTCCTTTTCCCTGGGCCGTCCTGACCGTCGCTGGTACCCTGCTGACCCTGGCGGCCATAGTACAGAAAACCGATACCCCCTCGTCGCTGCTGCGTCTTTTGCAATCGACACCCGCGACCTATGTCGGTCGGTTGTCCTACTCGCTTTACCTTTGGCATTGGCCGGTGCTGGTGTTCCTGCGCTGGACCATTGGCCTGGAGCAACTCGCCATACAACTGGCCTATCCAGTGATCGTCGCGGCACTCGCCGGCGCCTCCTATCACTGGGTCGAGACACCGCTGCGCACCGGCCGGTCGCTTTTTCAACGCCGCGCCTGGAGCACCATTGCCGCATGCCTGGCGGCGCTCGGCCTGTCCTGGTCAGGTGCTCGCTGGATGAGTGAAAACCCCGAGGTACTGTCGCTGAGCCAGACCAGCGACACCTATACCTGGTTTTCCCGGAAGCTACCGCAAGGTCCGGCCAAAGAGCCGATCAGCGACCCATCGCTGCAGGGCCGCCAACTGTTCGTGTTCGGCGATTCGCACGCGGCGGCATACCGCACCCTGCTGAGCCTCGTCTCGCGACAGCTGGGTATCAGCGTTGTGGAATACGAGCGCGGCGGCTGCGCGGTGGTCAGCCTCATGGCACCCGACCCACAAGGCGCCTGCACCCGAGCCAGGAATGAAGCCCTGCGTGACATCGAAGCGCGGGCAAAAGCCGGTGATATCGTTTTCCTCGCCTCCCTGCGGATGCCGGAACTGGCAGGGCGCGACTGGCTACGTGGCGATGAAAGCGTGCTAAGCGAGGCCCTCGCCGAACTGTCCCCCGAGCAGGTCGACGGAGCCCGCCGCAGCGCAGAAGCAACACTGACGCGGCTGATGAATGCCGAGGTGCGGGTACTGATCGATGCCCCCATGCCGCTGTTCAAGGCGCCAGCCTACCGCTGCTCGGACTGGTTCAACCGGATGAATCCGATCTGCGCGCCTGGTTTCACCGTCGAACGGAATCAGATCGAGCAGCTGCGAGCGCCACAAATGGCCTTGCTGAAGCATTTAACCCTTGAGTATCCGCTGCTTCGCGTCTGGGATCCGCTGCCGCTGCTGTGCCCAGGCTCCACTTGCTCGGCTTACGACGACGGCCAACCACTTTTCCGCGACGGCGATCACCTTAGCGGATACGGTAACCGCCTCCTCGCGCCATCGTTCATCCAGGTCCTGCTCAATGGCTGGAGGCGCGCGACGTGACCGTCAGGCCAGACGCCAGGCGGCAAGACCGAGGAAAAGCCAACCCAGCAGAAACGCTACACCACCGAACGGCGTGATGATGCCCAGCTTGGTGATGCCCGTAAGCGTCAACAGATACAGGCTGCCAGAGAACAACAGGATACCGATGACAAAGGAAATACCGGCCCAGGTGACGATACGCCCGGGAATGTGCGTGGCCAGCAATGCGACGCCGAACAGAGCCAGGGTGTGCACCAGTTGATAGGTGACGCCGGTGTGGAAAATCGCCAGGTAATCAGCGCTCAGGCGGCTTTTCAGACCATGGGCGGCGAATGCTCCCAGCGCTACGCCGGTGAAACCGAAAAAAGCCGCCAGCATCAGAAAGCTACGCAACATGGGAACTCCAGTCAGACTCGGGGGACAGGGTCTGTATAATGGCCCGCTCGACGGGTTCGGCCAAGCCATCTCTATGCTGCGTACATTGTTTCGACGATTCGTTAAAGCCCTGCTCTGGTTCGCCGTCGGCAGCGTTGCGCTGGTGCTGCTGTTTCGCGTGGTGCCGCCACCGTTCACCGCGCTGATGATCGAGCGCAAGGTCGAATCCTGGTTCGGCGGCGAGCCGATCGACCTGCAGCGCGACTGGCAGCCCTGGGACCAGATCTCCAATAACCTCAAGATTGCGGTGATTGCCGGCGAGGATCAGAAGTTTCCCGAGCACTGGGGCTTTGACATCGGCGCGATCCAGGCGGCGTTTGCCCATAACGGGCGCGGCGGCTCGATTCGCGGCGCCAGTACCCTCAGCCAGCAAGTCTCCAAGAACCTGTTCCTGTGGTCGGGCCGCAGCTGGCTGCGCAAAGGGCTGGAGGCGTGGTTCACCGCGCTGATCGAAGTGTTCTGGCCCAAGCAACGGATTCTTGAGGTGTACCTCAACAGTGTCGAGTGGGACGACGGCGTGTTTGGGGCTGAAGCGGCCGCGCGGCACCATTTCCGTGTAGGCGCCGGGGCCTTGTCCCGGCAACAGGCCAGCCTGCTGGCGGCGGTGCTGCCCAACCCGCGAGTCTGGAGTGCCAGCCGGCCAAGCCCCTATATACTGCGGCGCGCCAGCTGGATCCGGCAGCAGATGAGTCAGTTGGGCGGTGATGGTTATCTGCTGGAGCTTGACCGTGCGCGCCGCGCGCCGTGGGCTCAGTAGCCAAGAACGCTGAGTCCACTGTGGGAGCGAGCCTGCTCGCGAATGCTGGGTATCAGAAACATAAATGTGGGCTGACACACCGCATTCGCGAGCAGGCTCGCTCCCACATAGGCCGCATTGAGTCCAGCATCACACAAACAAAAAACGCCCCGATCATCACTGATCGGGGCGTTTTTTAATGCCGGCACCACGGGTCAAGCCGCGATCGACACCTTGAGCTTGTTCATCGCGCTCTTCTCAAGCTGACGAATTCGCTCGGCCGACACGTTGTACTTCTGCGCCAGGTCGTGCAGCGTGGCCTTCTCTTCAGCCAGCCAGCGCTGGTAAAGAATGTCACGGCTACGCGCGTCCAGCACTTCCAGCGCTTCGTGCAGGTTGGTGTTGGAGTTGTCGCTCCAATCGGCGTCTTCCAGTTGACGCGCCGGGTCGTACCGGTGGTCTTCCAGGTAGTTGGCCGGCGATTGGAAAGCGCTGTCGTCGTCGGCCTCGGCGGCCGGGTCGAAGGCCATGTCATGGCCGGTCAGGCGGCTTTCCATCTCGCGCACTTCCCGGGGCTCTACGCCCAGGCTTTCAGCCACGCGATTGACTTCTTCGTTGTTCAACCAGGCCAGACGTTTCTTCTGGCTGCGCAGGTTGAAGAACAGCTTGCGCTGGGCCTTGGTGGTCGCGACTTTCACGATGCGCCAGTTGCGCAGGATGAACTCGTGGATTTCCGCCTTGATCCAGTGCACGGCGAACGACACCAGCCGCACGCCCATTTCAGGGTTGAACCGCTTGACCGCCTTCATCAGGCCGACGTTGCCTTCCTGGATCAGGTCGGCCTGGGCCAGCCCGTAGCCGGAATAGCTGCGGGCGATATGTACGACAAAACGCAGGTGGGCGAGCACCATCTGCCGAGCCGCCTCAAGATCCTGCTCATAATAGAGACTCTCGGCCAGTTCACGCTCCTGCTCGGGCGTCAGCAATGGAATGCTGTTCACCGTGTGCACATAGGCCTCAAGGTTCGCACCCGGGACTAGAGCATAAGCAGGTTGCAAAGAAGTGGTCATACGAAAAAACCTCCGACTCACATAACTCGTGCAGTTCAGCACTGCGAAAATTGACCGGGAACCGTAGGACAAGTTCCCACAAAAACTGAAAGGTCAATACGCGCAAAAAATACTATTTTGGAGCAAGCTCACGCAGGTGGCGTGCTACCGCAATCCATGCACCGATATAACCCAACAG
Organism: Pseudomonas sp. FP198; assembly: GCF_030687895.1. Taxonomy (NCBI): domain Bacteria; kingdom Pseudomonadati; phylum Pseudomonadota; class Gammaproteobacteria; order Pseudomonadales; family Pseudomonadaceae; genus Pseudomonas; species Pseudomonas sp. FP198. The sequence goes on along the minus strand of NZ_CP117452.1, from coordinate 373,866 downwards.
CACCGCGCCAAGCAAGAGCGACACGCCGTCGGCGACTGGCACACCGGCCAGTGAAAAATCACTGCCGTACAAACCGGCCAATCCCACTACCGCATCGTTCAGCCAATCCAGGCCGAACGCCAATACGCCCCAGGACAGGATCCCGGCACCGAAGCCATACAGCGCCCCCATGTAGAGGAAGGGCCTGCGAACATAACTGTCCGTACCGCCGACGAGTTTAATCACTTCTATCTCTGTGCGGCGGTTTTCAATATGAAGACGAATGGTATTGCCTATCACCAAAAGTAATGCAGAAACCAGAAGCACCGTCAGACCAAAGACAAACCGGTCGCCGAGCTTGAGTATCGCCGCAAGACGCTCGACCCAGACTAGATCAAGTTGGGCCTGTTGTACCTTGGGCAATTCCGAAAGTCTTTGTCTTAATGCTTCAAGGGTGGGCTTGTCGACCTCGTTCGGGGTCACCAGCACCACGCCCGGCAGCGGGTTTTCCGGGAGCTCCTTGAGGGCCTCGCCCAGGCCGGACTGCTGCTGGAACTCTTCGAGCGCCTGCTCGCGCCCGACGTATTCGGCGTCGGCTACGCCCGGCATGGCCTTGATCTGCTCACGCAACGCCTGGCCTTCGCCCGGTGTCGCATCCAGTTGCAGATAAAGGGAGATCTGCGCCGCGCGCTGCCAGGAGCCGCCCAGGCGCTCGACATTATTAAGCAGTAATGACAGGCCCATGGGCAGGCTCAGGGCCACGGCCATCACCATGCAGGTAAAGAAGCTGCCGATGGGCTGCTTGCCCAGGCGCCGCAGGCTGTCGACCAGGCTGGCGCGATGGCTTTCGATCCAGGCGTGCAGCAGCGTGGCGAAATCCGGGCCGTCATCATCGTCGCGTTTCTTTTTCTGCGGCTGCGGGTCGGAGGCCTTGGGAGCCACGCGCTCGGCCACTTTCGGGCTACGGGTTGCGCTCATACACCCGCCTCCCCGTCGCCGATCAGTCGACCGCGCTGCAAGGTGAGCATGCGATGACGCATACGTGCGATCAACGCCAGGTCGTGACTGGCGATCAGCACGCTGGTGCCCAAACGGTTGATATCTTCGAATACGCCCATGATTTCCGCCGCCAGTCGCGGGTCGAGGTTACCGGTGGGTTCATCCGCCAGCAGCAAGGCCGGGCGGTGGACGATCGCGCGGGCAATGCCGACGCGCTGTTGCTGGCCGGTGGACAGGTCACCCGGGTACAGGTCGGTCTTGTCCGACAGCGCCACACGCTCCAGTGCCGAGTCGACGCGCTTGTTGATCTCGGCCTTGGACAGCCCGAGGATCTGCAACGGCAGCGCCACGTTGTTGAACACGGTGCGATCAAACAGCAGTTGGTGGTTCTGGAACACCACGCCGATCTGCCGTCGCAGGTAGGGAATCTGCGCATTGCTGATGCTGCTCAGGTCCTGGCCGGCCAGCAGCAGCTTGCCGGTGGTGGGCCGTTCCATCGCCAGCAGCAGGCGCAGCAAGGTGCTTTTACCGGCGCCGGAATGGCCGGTGACAAACAGAAACTCGCCCCGACGGACCCGAAAGCTCAGCTCATGCAAGCCGACGTGACCGTTCGGATAGCGTTTACCGACCTGTTCGAAACGAATCATGAATGCTCCCGCTCGGCAAACAGTGCCTGGACAAAAGGCTCGGCTTCAAAGGTGCGCAAGTCGTCGATGCCTTCGCCCACGCCGATGTAACGAATCGGCAGGCCGAATTGCTTGGCCAGGGCGAAGATCACCCCGCCCTTGGCGGTGCCGTCCAGCTTGGTCAGGGCCAGCCCGGTCAGCTCGACCGTCTGGTTGAACTGCTTGGCCTGGTTGATGGCGTTCTGGCCGGTGCCGGCGTCCAGCACCAGCAGCACCTCATGAGGCGCCTCGGCATCGAGCTTGCCGATGACCCGGCGAACCTTCTTCAACTCTTCCATCAGGTTGTCTTTGGTGTGCAGGCGCCCGGCCGTGTCGGCGATCAGCACGTCGATGCCACGGGCCTTGGCGGCCTGCACGGCGTCGAAAATCACCGAGGCGGAGTCCGCACCCGTGTGCTGGGCAATGACCGGGATCTTGTTGCGCTCACCCCACACCTGCAACTGTTCTACCGCGGCGGCGCGGAAGGTGTCGCCAGCGGCGAGCATGACTTTTTTGCCTTCGAGCTGAAGCTTCTTCGCCAGCTTGCCGATGGTGGTGGTCTTGCCGGCGCCGTTGACGCCGACGACCAGGATCACGAACGGCTTGTTCTGCGAAGCAATCACCAGCGGCTTTTCCACCGGCTTGAGCAGGGTGGTCAATTCGCCTTGCAGGGATTTGTACAACGCGTCGGCATCGGTGAGCTGCTTGCGGGCGACCTTCTGGGTCAGGCTCTGGATGATGACGGAAGTGGCTTCGACGCCGACATCGGCGGTCAGCAGGCGGGTCTCGATGTCTTCCAGCAACTCGTCATCGATGACCTTCTTGCCGAGGAACAGGCTGGCCATGCCCTCGCCAATGCTGGCGCTGGTCTTGGACAGGCCCTGCTTGAGGCGGGCGAAGAAGCCGACTTTGTTTTCTTCGGCGCTGCGCGGCGGCTCGACCAGAACCGGAACCTCAGCCGTAACAGGCTCTGGTTCAGGGGCGGGCTCAGGAGCGGCAGGCGCAACGACAACCGGCATCTCGGCAATGGGCGCCTCGACCGGTTGCGTCGATGCCGGAATCGCTGGAGTGACATGCGCAGCCTGCTCGTCCTCGACCAGCGCGACCGGTTCTTCGGCCACGGGCAAGGTCAGCCAGGGCGTTTGCCCGGCGGGCGGGGTCAGCGGCTGCTCGGCAACCGGCTCGGCGGCAATCTCAGGCTCGACCGGCTGCAGCACCGGTTCGGCAATCGGCAGGACGATCGGCGCGGTCTCTTCTGCCACGGCCTCGACCGCAGTCTCGGCGGCCGGCTCAGGCGGCAGTTGCGGCTGCTCGACGACGGTTTCCTGCGGCTTCTTGCGCAGCCATCCGAACAGGCTTTTTTTCTCGCCAGCCGCAGCTGGGGTCTTCTTGTCGTCGTTGGAACCAAACATGGAGGACGGCTATCTCACGGTAGCGACGCGCCAGGCAGGCGCCTCGGTGATAAATATTCGATGCTGAACAGACTGCGTTTCATCCAGCTTGTTCACGCGCAACATTTTGTAGAGTTGTCTTCGCGGACACCTCAAGTCGCTATTTTCGAAGGACTGGTGGGACATTTTCGGAGAAAACACCGGGAACATCAGGAAAACCCGAGGCTTCATCCGCAAATCCAAACAGCCACGGACCGATAAAAGGCCCGATAGGCGTGGCCGCCAGTAAAACGGATCAGTATCCTAGCACCTCCTCGCCCGCCGAGGCTAAGGCCAAGCGGGCAGTCCAACAGGTTTAAACACGAATGAATGCTCTTGCCCGCCGCGCCGCAGGCCTGCTGCTCAGCACAGTTTGTCTGCCTTTTTCCGCCCTTGCTGCCGACCCGCAACCCACCCATGAATTTTCCCTCGACAACGGCTTGAAGGTCGTCGTGCGCGAGGACCATCGGGCCCCGGTGGTGGTGTCCCAGGTCTGGTACAAGGTGGGCTCCAGCTATGAGACGCCGGGCCAGACCGGTCTGTCCCACGCCTTGGAACACATGATGTTCAAGGGCAGCGAGAAAGTCGGCCCCGGCGAAGCATCGTTGATCCTGCGCGATCTTGGCGCCGAGGAGAACGCCTTTACCAGCGATGACTTCACCGCCTATTACCAGGTGCTGGCCCGAGATCGCCTGGGCGTGGCCTTCGAGCTCGAAGCCGACCGCATGGCCAGCCTGCGTTTGCCACCGGAGGAGTTCAGCCGCGAGATCGAGGTCATCAAGGAAGAGCGCCGCATGCGCACCGACGACAACCCCATGTCCAAGGCCTACGAGCGGTTCATGGCCATGGCGTACCCGGCCAGCGGCTACCACACGCCGACCATCGGCTGGATGGCCGACCTGGACCGGATGAAGGTCGAGGAGCTGCGCCACTGGTACGAATCCTGGTATGCACCGAACAATGCGACCCTGGTAGTAGTCGGCGACGTGACGCCGGATGAGGTCAAGACCCTGGCCCAGCGCTATTTCGGCCCGATTGCCCGGCGCGCCGTGCCGGCGGCGAAAATCCCCCTGGAACTGGCCGAGCCCGGCGAACGCAAGATTACCCTGCATGTACAGACCCAACTGCCGAGCGTCATGCTCGCATTCAACGTGCCGAGCATCGCCACGGCCACCGATAAAGTCCCGGTCAACGCCTTGCGGCTGATTTCCGCGCTGCTGGACGGCGGTTACAGCGGCCGGATCCCGGCCCAGCTGGAGCGCGGCGAAGAATTGGTGTCCGGCGGCTCGTCGAACTACGACGCCTACACCCGTGGCGATACCCTGTTCACCCTGTCGGCGACACCCAACACGCAGAAAAACAAGACCCTCGCCGAAGCCGAAGCCGGGCTGTGGCGCTTGCTCGAACAACTGAAGACCACCGCCCCCACCGCCGAGGAACTGGAGCGCGTCCGTGCCCAAGTGATCGCCGGCCTGGTGTATGAGCGCGACTCCATCACCAGCCAGGCCACCGCCATCGGCCAGCTGGAAACGGTCGGCCTGTCCTGGAAACTGATGGACACCGAGCTGGCCGAACTGCAAAGCGTGACCCCGCAGGATATCCAGAAGGCAGCCCAATTGTATTTCACCCGCTCGCGCCTGAGCGTCGCGCACGTCCTGCCCGAGGAGAAAGCTCATGAGTGAGCGCAAATCACCGCGCCTGGTGCTGATCGGCCTGATATTGATCGCCATGGTCGGCGCGCTGGCCTTTTACCTGTCGCCATCGACCAGCACCAACGCCAGCCAGGCATTGGACAAGGCCAAGTCCGGCAACAAGCTGCAATCGCTGGCTGAACTGGACGGCAAGGCGCCCAGCCATCGCCAGCTCGACGTGCAGACCTGGAAAACCGCCGACGGCGCCAAGGTGCTGTTCGTCGAAGCTCGCGAATTACCGATGTTCGACCTGCGCCTGACCTTCGCCGCCGGCAGCAGCCAGGACGGCGACGCACCGGGCCTGGCGCAGTTGACCAACGCCATGCTCAACGAAGGCGTCGCGGGCAAGGACGTCAGTGCCATCGCCGAAGGTTTTGAAAGCCTCGGCGCCGATTTTGGCAACGGCGCCTTCCGGGACATGGCCGTGGCGTCGTTGCGCAGTCTCAGCGCAGCCGACAAGCGCGAGCCGGCGCTGAAGCTGTTTGCCGAAGTCGTCGGCCAACCGACCTTCCCCGCCGACTCCTTCGCGCGCATCAAGAACCAGATGCTCGCCGGTTTCGAGTACCAGAAGCAGAATCCCGGCAAACTGGCGGGCCTGGAACTGATGAAGCGCCTGTACGGCGACCATCCGTATGCGCACTCCAGCGACGGCACCGCACAGAGTATCCCGCCGATTACCCTGGCCCAGGCCCGGGCCTTTCATGCCAAGGCCTACGCCGTCGGCAACGCGGTGATCGCCCTGGTGGGCGACCTGTCCCGTGCCGAGGCCGAAGCCATTGCCAACCAGGTATCCGGCGCACTGCCCAAGGGCCAGGCCCTGGCGAAAACGCCGCCACCGGTGGAGCCGAAAGCGAGCGTCCACCATATCGAGTTCCCGTCCAAGCAGACCAACCTGATGCTCGCGCAACTGGGCGTCGACCGCGACGATCCGGACTATGCCGCCGTGTCCATGGGCAACCAGATCCTCGGCGGCGGTGGCTTCGGCACGCGTCTGATGACCGAGGTCCGGGAAAAACGCGGCCTGACCTATGGCGTCTACTCCGGCTTCACGGCGATGCAGGCTCGCGGCCCGTTCATGATCAGTCTGCAGACCCGTGCCGAGATGAGCGAAGGCACATTGAATCTGGTCCAGGAAGTGTTCGCTGATTACCTCAAGAACGGCCCGACCCAGAAGGAGCTCGACGACGCCAAGCGCGAGCTGGCCGGCAGCTTCCCGCTGTCGACCGCGAGCAACGCCGACATCGTCGGTCAGCTCGGCGCCATGGGTTTCTATGACCTGCCGCTGAGCTACCTGGAGGATTTCATGCGCCAGTCCCAGGCGCTGACGGTCGAGCAGGTCAGGACCGCGCTGAACAAACACCTGAGCACGGACAAGATGGTCATCGTCACCGCTGGCCCGACCGTGCCGCAAAAGCCGTTGCCGGCCCCCACTGACAAACCTGCCGAGCAGCCGCTCGGGGTTCCGGAGCATTAATGGCCCGTCCATCCAATTCCAGCAAGAAACCCGCGCACAACGGGGTCAACCAGTTGCGCATCATCGGCGGTGAGTGGCGCAGCCGGCGCTTGAGCTTCCCCGATGCCCCGGGCCTGCGGCCGACGCCGGACCGGGTGCGCGAGACGCTGTTCAACTGGCTCGCGCCGTATGTGGCGGGTGCCCGGGTGCTCGACCCGTTCGCCGGCAGTGGCGCGCTGTTTCTCGAGGCCTTGTCCCGTGGCGCCGCCATGGGCCAGGCGCTGGACGCCAGCAGCCTGGCAGTCTCGAGCCTGAAAGAACACCTGGGCACGTTGCGTTGCACCGTTGGCCAGGTGCAGACGGCGGATGCGCTGCGCTATCTCGACAGCCAACCCGCAACCCCTTTCGACCTGGTGTTCCTCGACCCGCCGTTCAACCAGAACCTGTTGCCGGCCGTCTGCGCGTTGCTCGAGGAACGGCAGTGGCTGGCCGACGATGCCTGGGTCTACACTGAAAGCGAGACCGCACCTTCGACCCTGGGCTTGCCGGCCAATTGGCGCCTGCATCGCGAGCAGAAATCCGGACGGGTGTATTACGCATTGTGGCAACGTACGGCAGAGGCCGTTGGCTGAACCGCTGACCGTGCACCGAGAATGATCGTGTCCTGCGCACCTGAACGTTTCATACCCGCCCCGGGCCTTGGCAATCCGCACCTGCAGACCTTGTGGGGCCCGTTGTGGCGTAAAACCGTTCACATCGATCGCGAACGTGAGCGCTTCTGGCTGGACGATGGTGATTTCCTCGACCTCGACTGGCATGGTCCGCATAGCGCCGAAGCCCCGCTGGTGCTGGTGCTTCATGGGCTGACCGGTTCCTCCAACTCACCCTACGTTGCCGGCCTGCAACGGGCGCTCAATGCTCAAGGCTGGGCCAGCGTCGCCCTGAACTGGCGTGGTTGCTCGGGCGAGCCGAACCTGCTGGCCCGCAGTTATCATTCCGGCGCCAGCGAAGACCTCGCCGCGGCTATCGCCCATCTGCGGGCCCGGCGTCCCCTGGCGCCACTGTTTGCGGTGGGCTATTCGCTGGGCGGAAATGTGCTGCTCAAGCATTTGGGTGAAGCCAGCAGCGACAGCCAGTTGCAAGGCGCAGTGGCGGTCTCGGTACCGTTTCGCCTGGACCAGTGCGCCGACCGCATCGGACAGGGTTTTTCCAGGTTCTATCAGGCGCATTTCATGCGGGAGATGGTCGCCTACGTGCGCAACAAACAACGCCAGTTCCAGCATGACGGACGCGACGAAGGGCTCGCGGCCCTGGCAGCCCTGGGCTCGCTGGACAACATGCGCACCTTCTGGGATTTCGATGGCCGGGTGACAGCGCCACTGCACGGCTTTTCCGACGCCGCAGACTACTACCGGCGCGCGTCCAGCCGCTATTTCATGGCGGGAATCAGTACACCGACGCTGGTCATCCAGGCCGCCGACGACCCTTTTGTATTCCCCCACAGCCTGCCCGAACCCGGCGAGTTATCGGCCTCGACCCACCTGGAACTGCACCGGCGTGGCGGGCATGTGGGATTTGTCGACGGAACCCTGCGGCGCCCAGGCTATTACCTGGAACGCCGCATTCCCGATTGGCTGGCAAGCCTGGGCCACTCGTGACGATTCGCAGGCAAAGGAGATCCCCTGTGGGAGCGAGCTTGCTCGCGATGGCGATGGATCAGGCACATTGAAGTTGACTGATACACCGCTATCGCGAGCAAGCTCGCTCCCACATTGATTTCGGGTGTCTTGTTATTCGCTATTCGCCCTTCGCCACGCCCCGCTGGGGATCATTGATCCACTCGCTCCACGAGCCGGCATACAACCGTCCCAGCGGATAGCCCGCCAGGCACAAGGCAAACAGGTTATGGCACGCCGTCACGCCGGAGCCACAGTAAGCCACCAGCTCGGTGGGCGGACGCTCGCCCAGTTTTTCAGCGAAACGCAGCTTGAGTTGAGCGGGCGGCAAGAAGCGTCCATCGGCCCCCAGGTTGTCGGTGAATGCTGCGCATGACGCGCCCGGGATATGCCCCGCCACCGGGTCGATCGGCTCGACTTCACCCTTGAAACGCGGCAGCGCCCTGGCATCCAGCAGGGTCATGTCCGCATCACCGAGGCGCTGTTGCAACGCCTGCGCACTGAGCAGCAAGCTTGCGTCCGGCGCGCCGCTGAAAGTCCCGCGAGCAGTTTGCGGCGGATCCAGGCTCAGGGGCAGGCCGGCCGCATGCCAGGCCTTGAGCCCGCCGTCGAGAATATGCACGCCATCGCGTTTGCCCAGCCAGACCAGCAACCACCAGGCCCGCGCGGCATAGGCGCCGGGGCCGTCGTCATACAGCACGACCTCGCTGTCATTGTTGATCCCCCAGGCCCGGAGACGCTCAACCAGCGCCTCGGGCTCCGGCAGCGGATGACGTCCGGTGACGCCCTTGATGACCGGTCCGCTCAGATCCCGTTCAAGGTCGGCGAACGACGCGCCGGCGATATGGCCCTCGGCGTAGCTGCGCTGGCCATAGTCCGGGTCCTCCAGGGCAAAACGACAATCGAGGATCACCAGCCCGGGCTGTGATCTCCGCTGTTCCAGGGCCTGAGGGCTGATGAGTTGCGCGATGGGCATGGTGAGCTCCTGTGGCTGAATCAAGGGGTCCGATCTACTGCCCTTCCTCCAGGGTCTGGGCCAGCGGGACATAAAATTCTTTGAACAGGGCATCTACCGCTTCGCGGGCCTGCTCGGTCACAAACCCCGCCTCCAGCACCAACACCTGATACACGCCGCGCTTGATCGCCTGTTCGCTCAGGTGGTTGGAGTTTTCGCGGGTGGTGCAGAGGAACCGGACCCAGGACGTGAGGACAATCCAGGCATTGAGGGTCAGGGACTCGATCTGGACACGGTCCATCGCCAGGATACCGGCGTCGACGAAGCCTTCGTAAATAGCCGTGCCATGGATCAGGCAGCGTTGGGAAAAGCGCCGGTAGCGAGCCGCCAGTTCCGGGTCGCTATCGAGCAGGTGTTCCAGGTCCCGGTGCAGGAACCGGTAGCGCCACATCGCCGAAAGCAGCTCCTGCAGGTAGAAGCGCTTGTCGTCCACCGTGGCCGCCCGCCCCTGGGGTGGCCGCAGGAAGCTGTCCACCAGGTTTTCGTATTCGCTGAACAGCACGGCGATGATCGCCTGCTTGTTGGGGAAGTGGTAATAGAGATTGCCCGGGGACATGTCCATGTGGGCGGCAATGTGATTGGTGCTGACACTGCGCTCACCCTGCCGGTTGAACAACTCCAGGCTGTTCTGCACGATGCGCTCGCTGGTTTTTATCCGTGGGGCCATGGCTTGGGCTTAATTCGAAAAATCATGTGATGGGCATCTTACGACCTATCGGTCACGGGAGAAAACCCACGCCATCACGGAGGCAGCATTTGACTTTTTAGAGCACAAGCTCTAGAAATCAACCATTCCAATAATAATCCGGTGCCGACATGCCAGCCGACGTTGCTTACCTGCACCAGTCTCAACAGCAGCTGGATGAAATTCGGACGATCTTCGAGGCCCAGCGCCGTGCTTTCGCCGCGCATCCCATGCCAACGGCCGAGCAGCGCCGGCAGTGGCTCAAGGCATTACGCGAACTGTTGAGCAATGAACGGCAAGCCCTGATCGACGCGATCAGCCAGGACTTCAGTCACCGCAGCGCCGACGAAACCCTGCTGGCCGAGTTGATGCCGAGCCTGCACGGCATCCATTACGCGAGCCGCAACCTCAAGGGCTGGATGAAACCTTCCCGGCGCAAGGTCGGCATGGCTTTCCAACCGGCATCGGCCAAGGTGATCTACCAGCCATTGGGCGTGGTCGGGATCATCGTGCCGTGGAATTACCCGCTCTTCCTGGCCGTAGGCCCATTGGTCGGGGCCTTGTCGGCGGGCAACCGGGTCATGCTCAAGCTCAGCGAGGCGACCCCGGCCACCGGGTTGCTGCTCAAGCGGCTGTTCGCCCATATCTTTCCCCAGGACCTGGTGTCGGTGGTGCTGGGCGAGGCTGACGTCGGCATTGCATTCTCCAGGTTGCCGTTCGATCACCTGTTGTTTACCGGCGCCACCAGCATCGGCAAGCATGTGATGCGTGCCGCCGCGGAAAACCTCACCCCCGTCACCCTCGAGCTGGGTGGCAAATCACCCGCCATCGTGTCCGACGACGTACCGCTCAAGGACGCCGCCGAACGCATAGCCTTCGGCAAGAGCCTGAATGCCGGGCAGACCTGCGTCGCGCCGGATTACGTGCTGGTACCGCAGAGCCGCGTCGGAGCGTTCGTCGAGGCGTATCGGGAAGCGGTCCGCGGGTTTTATCCGACGCTGGCGGACAACCCGGACTACACCGCCATCATCAACGATCGCCAATTGGCGCGGCTCAACGGCTACATTGGCGACGCCACCAGCAAAGGCGCGCTGCTGATCGAGCTGTTCGACCAGGGCCAGGGACGCCGCATGGCCCACAGCCTGTTGCTCAATGTCACGGATGAGATGACGGTGATGCAGGATGAGATCTTCGGCCCACTACTGCCCATCGTGCCGTATGAAGGCCTGGACCAGGCCTTGGCCTATATCAATCGACGGCCTCGTCCGCTGGCGCTCTACTACTTCGGCTACAACAAGGCCGAACAGCAGCGGGTACTCGATGAAACCCATTCCGGCGGCGTCTGCCTGAACGACACGCTGCTGCATGTGGCCCAGGACGACATGCCGTTTGGCGGCATTGGCGCCTCGGGGATGGGCCACTATCACGGTCACGAGGGATTCCTGACCTTCAGCAAGGCCAAGGGCGTCCTGATCAAGCAGCGCTTCAACGCCGCCAGACTGATTTATCCGCCCTATGGCAAGCCTTTGCAGAAGCTGATCCAGAAGCTGTTCATCCGCTGACAAGCGTCTCCCGGGTAATAACAATAATGAGCCCAGACCTGACCGATACGCCTGCCCTGACACGGCGTGGTTTGCTGCAACTGAGCCTTGGCGCCAGTGTTTTCCTCGCCACCGTCGGCCTGGGCGCCAGCCTAAGCGGCTGTTCGTCCAGCCAACCGGCGGACGGCCTGAAGGCCCTGCGCGACAGCGACCTGGCATTTCTACGCGCCGTCATTCCGGTGATGCTCGACGGCGCAGTGACGGCAGGCACGATCCAGGCCGCCACCGACGTCACGCTGCAAAGCCTGGATCGCGGCCTGGCGCACTTGTCTGCGTCGATGCTCAAGCTCACGCATCAACTGTTCGACGTGCTCACGCTGGGCGTGACCCGCGGGCCGCTGACCGGAATCTGGGGCGGGTGGGAAAACGCCAGCGCCGATGACATCCGACAATTCCTGACACGCTGGGAAAACAGCTCGCTGAGCTTGTTGCGCCAAGGCCACAGTTCGTTGCTGCAAATGGTCATGATGGCCTGGTACAGCCGGCCCGAGGCCTGGGCGCACTGCGGGTATCCGGGCCCGCCAACCGTCTGAAACCAGCTGAAATATTGTGGGAGCGAGCTTGCTCGCGAATGCGGTGTGCCAGCCACCGAGGATGTCACTGATCCAACGCCATCGCGAGCAAGCTCGCTCCCACAGGGATTTTCATGGTCATCAATCAATAACAACAAGAGAACCCCGAACATGCCCGTACCCGATCCGTTCCGCGAAGGCCTGGCCCGTGGCTGGACCACCTACAACGGCGCGCAACTGACCCAGGACCTCACGCTGGAAGCGGACGTGGCGATCATCGGCAGCGGCGCCGGCGGAGGCACCACGGCGGAAATTCTCAGTGCCGCCGGCTACAAGGTATTGCTCATCGAAGAAGGCCCGCTCAAGACCAGCCAGGACTTCAAGCTGCTTGAGGATCAGGCTTACACCAGCCTGTATCAGGAAGGTCTCGGGCGAATGAGCAAGGACGGCGCCATTACCATTCTCCAGGGCCGTGCCGTGGGGGGCACCACGTTGATCAACTGGACCTCGAGCTTTCGTACGCCTGACCAGACTCTCGAACATTGGGCGACCGAGCATGCCGTCCGGGGCCACGGCCCCGCCGAGATGGCGCCCTGGTTCGAACGAATGGAGCAGCGCCTGGGGGTGACGCCATGGCTGATTCCGCCCAATGCCAACAACGACGTCATTCGCAAGGGCTGCGAGCAATTGGGCTACAGCTGGCATGTGATCCCGCGCAACGTGCGTGGCTGCTGGAACCTGGGCTATTGCGGGATGGGTTGCCCGACCAATGCCAAGCAATCGATGCTCGTCACCACCATACCCGCCACGCTGGACCAGGGCGGCGCCCTGCTCTATCTGGCGCGGGCCGAACGCCTGATCATCAGCAACGATGCGGTAGTGGAATTGCAATGCCAGGCCATGGACGAACGCTGCGTGGCGCCGACCGGACGGCGCATCAGGGTCAAGGCGCGGCATTACGTGCTCGCCGGTGGCGGCATCAACAGCCCCGCCCTGCTGCTGCGCTCCGACGCGCCGGATCCGCATCGATGCCTGGGCAAGCGCACCTTCCTGCACTTGGTGAACATGTCAGCCGGACTGTTCGATGAAGTCATCAACCCTTTTTATGGGGCTCCACAGTCGATTTATTCAGATCATTTCCAATGGCAGGATGGCGTCACCGGCAAAATGTCCTACAAGCTGGAAGTCCCGCCTTTGCACCCAGCCCTCGCCGCCACGCTGTTGGGCGGCTTTGGTGCGCAGAACGCAGCGCACATGGCAGAGTTGCCCCACACCCACGCCATGCTGGCGTTACTGCGCGACGGCTTTCACCCGGACAGCCCCGGCGGTACCGTGGAATTGCGCAGCGACGGCACGCCCGTGCTCGACTATCAGGTCTCCCCCTACACTTGGGACGGTTTGCGCCGGGCATTCCACAGCATGGCCGAGATCCAGTTCGCCGCGGGAGCCAGGTCGGTCATGCCGATGCACAGCGATGCCCGGCACGTGAAAACCCTGGCCGAGGCCCGCGCGCTGATCGACGGGCTGGACCTGGCTCTTTTTCGCACCCGCCTGGGCAGCGCCCATGTCATGGGAGGTTGCGCCATGGGCGAAGAGCCAAAACACGCGGTGGCCGACAGCCTCGGCCGCCACCACCAACTGCGTAACCTTTCCATCCACGACGGCTCGCTGTTCCCCACCAGCATCGGCGCCAACCCGCAATTGTCGGTGTACGGCCTGACCGCCAAACTGGCGACCCTGCTGGCCGAACGTCTGCAAAACACATGAAAAAACCGACTATTCGCAGCGCCTATAGTGCGTTCTTATCCCATCGCCGACTTGGCCGACCGAGTCGGCTGCGATACCATCCGACTCCCCAACGGACTCCCGCCAGGACGACGCGATGAACCGAGTGTTGTACCCAGGTACCTTCGACCCCATTACCAAGGGCCATGGCGATCTGGTCGAACGCGCCTCGCGCCTGTTCGACCATGTGATCATTGCCGTCGCCGCCAGCCCGAAGAAAAACCCGCTGTTCCCGCTGGAGCAACGTGTGGAGCTGGCCCGTGAGGTCACCAAGCACCTGCCGAACGTGGAAGTGGTCGGCTTCTCGACGCTGCTGGCGCATTTCGCCAAGGAAAAGAACGCCAATGTGTTCCTGCGCGGCCTGCGTGCGGTCTCGGATTTCGAATACGAGTTCCAGCTGGCCAACATGAACCGCCAGTTGGCCCCGGACGTCGAGAGTCTCTTCCTGACCCCGTCGGAGCGTTACTCCTTCATCTCGTCGACCCTGGTGCGGGAAATTGCGGCCTTGGGCGGCGATATCACCAAGTTCGTCCACCCGGCCGTGGCCGACGCGCTGACCCTGCGCTTCAAGAAGTAACCCGCCGACGCTGCGACTCGCTCGCAGCACAGCGCAGTCCATCGCCCCCGCGTGCACTGCGCTCGCCAATGCGGCACAATTGCGCCCATACGTTTTTCAGATGCCCGGGCTCAACGCCCCGGCCGGAGCTTGCATGTCCCTGATCATCACCGACGACTGCATCAATTGCGACGTCTGCGAACCCGAGTGCCCGAACGCCGCCATTTCCCAGGGCGAAGAGATCTATGTCATTGACCCGAACTTGTGCACCCAGTGCGTCGGGCACTATGACGAGCCTCAATGCCAGCAGGTCTGCCCGGTGGATTGCATCCCGCTGGACGAGGCTCATCCGGAGACTGAGGAACAGTTGATGGCGAAATATCGCAAAATCACTGGCAAGGATTGAGCCGGCAATTTTTGCAGGTCTTTGCCGGCCTCTTCGCGAGCAGGCTCGCTCCCACAGGACTGTTGTTTTCAGGTAATTTGGGGGTCTAAGCGAATCCCTTGTGGGAGCGAGCTTGCTCGCGATAGCGCCATCAGCCACACCCAATACCTCACTCCTGCCGCTCAAACCCCTCCCCAACACACCCCAGACAACGCACAAACGTCGCTTTCGCCGGGTCAACCACCAACGCCTTCCCCGCATCGCCAACCCCGCCACCCAGCGCCGTAAAGGGCAACGACACGACAAACGCTCCGGCACCGATCACGGTGGCGGCGAGCAGCAGCGGACGAGCAATCAGCAAGTCGCCGAGCATGGCGTACGCGGGTGGATTCTGGATGGTGTAGCGCGGGTCACCGCTTTCGGTGTTCGCCAAGGCAGGCAAGCCGACACTCAGCGAGAGTGCCAGGAGGAAAGTTCGAAGCAGAGTCATGGGGCGATCCTTCGGCAGAAACAGTATGACTACTGACTATAGACCGTAAGACCAATTACCTCTGGCAGCGCGGACACCAGACGCTGGCGCGCTGGCCCAGGCGGATTTCCCGCAGCCCCGTGCCACAGACCTTGCACAACTCCCCACCCCGGCCGTAGACGAACAGCTCCTGCTGGAAATAACCGGGCTGGCCATCCCCGCCGATGAAGTCGCGCAGCGTGGTTCCACCACGTTCGATGGCATGGGCAAGGATGCGCTTGATCTCGATCGCCAGTTTCAGATAACGCGCCCGAGAAATGCTTCCGGCGGCGCGCCGTGGGTCGATACCGGCGGCGAACAGCGCTTCGGTCGCGTAGATATTGCCCACGCCCACCACGACCGCGTTGTCCATGATGAACGGCTTGACCGCCATCGAGCGCCCACGGGAAAGCTGGAACAGCCGATCGCCGTCGAACAGGTCGGTCAGCGGTTCCGGCCCGAGGCGAATCAGCAACTCGTGATTGAGCGGATCAAGGCTCCAGAGCATCGCCCCGAAGCGACGCGGGTCGGTGTAGCGCAGGGCCAGCCCGGACTCCAGTTCGATGTCGACATGCTCATGCTTGAGGGCGGGCATGCCGATCTCGACCAGCCGCAGGTTGCCGGACATGCCCAGGTGGCTGATCAGCGTGCCAACCTCGGCATTGATCAACAGGTACTTGGCCCGCCGTTCCACCTGCACGATGCGCTGCCCCGAAAGACGCACGTCGAGGTCTTCGGGAATCGGCCAGCGCAAGCGGCGGTCCCGCACGACGACGCGGCTGACCCGTTGCCCTTCGAGGTGTGGCGCGATCCCGCGGCGGGTGGTTTCGACTTCCGGCAGTTCTGGCATAGGGCTCTCGAATCAAGCGAAAGCTGGCACTCAACGAGAGGCCAGGTCGCGGATTTCCTGTTTCTGGGTCTCGAAGTCGTACTCCGGCAGACCGATGTAATCGAGCACCAGTGGCCCGACGCAATTCCACTCGTGATCCTCGGCCTGGTTGCCCAGCACGCGATGGGAGGCACAGATGTTCTCGGACATCTTCAGGATCGCCAACAGGTTTTTCAACTGACTGTTATTGCGCGACGATTCGTCGCTGAAAATCGCCAGGGCGTTGTGGTGATTGGCGATGGCCTGGCTGACGTGGTCCGGCAGGCGCCAGGATTTGGAAGTGTAGTAACCGACCACCGCATGGTTGGTGTTGAACACGCGGTTTTCGGTGTCCACTATCCGGCTCTCGGCGCTGGCATTGGCATAGGCCTCCTCCAGCACGCCCATGTAGGTGGGGAACTGCTTGAGCATCAGCGGCACGCCGCAGTCATGGAACAAACCCAGGGCATAGGCTTCGTCGCCGTTCTGCAGGCCGACGCGCTTGGCCAGGGTCAGGCAGGTCATGGCCACGTCCTGGGCGGTGTCCCAGAAGCGGTTCAAGGTGACGATGGCATCGTCGTGCAATTCACCCTTGATCGACTGCGCGTTGATCAGGTTGATGATCGACCGGCTGCCCAGCAGGTTCACTGCGCGCTGGATCGAAGTGATCTTGTTGCTCAAGCCGTAGTACGGCGAATTGACGATCTTGAGCAAGGCACCCGAAAGGCCCGGATCCTGGGAAATCAGCTTGGCAATGTTTTCCAGGTCCGGGTCGGGCATGTACTGCTCCATCTGCAAATCCACCATGATTTGCGGCTGGGGCGGCACACTGATGCCCTGCAGGGACTGTTGGATCTGTTCGGCGGAAAGTTCTTTGGACATGGGTACACACTCTGGGTAAGGCCGGGAGTCTAACCCCTAAATCTGGATCCGACACACCACCGGTAAATTGGCGGAACTTTCGTACAAGCCTGAGCTTCGGAATCTGTAGGACCAATGCCCAAGTCTTGCAATAAGGCTTAGGTCGGCAGCCAACCCATTCAGCTTTAGGAGATTTTCATGCCCGCTAATCTGAACAACAAGCGTGTCGCCATTCTGGTCACCGACGGTTTTGAACAGGCCGAACTGACCGGTCCCAAAGAGGCGCTGGAACAGGCCGGGGCCAAGGTCGACATCATTTCCGCCAGCGACGGCCAGGTCAAAGGCTGGAACCATGACAAGCCGGCCGACGACTTCAAGGTCGACCTGACTTTCAAGGCGGCGAATGTCGATCAGTACGAAGCGGTGGTGCTGCCCGGCGGCGTGCAGAACTCCGACACCATCCGCATCGACCCCGACGCGCAGAACCTGGTCAAGGGCTTCGAGGCGGCCGGCAAACCCATCGCGGTGATTTGCCATGGCGGCTGGTTGCTGGTGTCCAGCGGCCTGGTCAAAGGCAAGACCATGACCAGCTACAAGACACTCAAGGATGACCTGGTCAATGCCGGCGCGAACTGGGTCGACCAGGAAGTCGTCCGGGACGGCAGCTGGATCAGCAGCCGCCAGCCTGATGATATTCCCGCGTTCAACCGTGAACTGATCAACTCGCTGTCGGCCTGAAGCCGTTGTGGCGAGGCGAGCAGAGCAGGCTCCCTCGCCGCATGTCCACCGCCGGCCCCGCAAGGGTTGCAACACGGTATACTCCCGCTCTTTTTTCCGGAGCGACGTCATGTCCCTGCCCAGCCTGCGCCTCAAAGCCAACGCCGACCGTCGCCTGCGCGCCGGCCACCTGTGGGTCTACAGTAACGAAATCGATGTGGCCGCCACCCCGCTGCACGGCTTCAAGGCCGGTGACCAGGCGGTCCTCGAAGCCGCCGGCGGCAAGCCGCTGGGCATCGTTGCGATGAGCCCTAACAACCTGATCTGCGCACGCCTCTTGTCCCGTGACGCGAAGCTGGCGCTGGACAAATCCCTGCTGGTGCATCGCCTCAACGTGGCGTTGTCACTGCGCGAGCGGCTGTTCGACAAGCCGTTCTATCGCCTGGTCTACGGTGATTCCGACCTGCTGCCGGGCCTGGTGGTCGACCGTTTCGGCGACATCCTGGTGGTGCAGATCGCCTCGGCCACCATGGAAGCCCACAAGGACGACGTGATCGCCGCCCTCACCCAGGTGCTCAAGCCCAGCGGTATCCTGTTCAAGAACGATTCCGCGGCCCGCGACGCTGAAGGCCTGGAGCGCTACGTCGAGACCGTCTTCGGCCTCGTCCCGGAGTGGGTCGCCCTGGAAGAGAACGGCGTGAAGTTCGAAGCGCCGGTCATGCAAGGCCAGAAAACCGGCTGGTTCTACGACCACCGCATGAACCGTGCGCGTCTGGCCCCCTATGCCAAGGGCAAGCGCGTCCTGGACCTGTTCAGCTACATCGGCGGCTGGGGCGTGCAAGCCGCGGCGTTCGGTGCCAGTGAAGTATTCTGCGTCGACGCCTCGGCCTTCGCCCTTGACGGCGTCGAGCGCAACGCCGCGCTGAACGGCGTCGCCGAGAAGCTGACCTGCATTGAAGGTGACGTTTTCGAAGCCTTGAAGGAACTCAAGGCCAGCGAAGAGCGTTTTGACGTGATCGTTGCCGACCCGCCGGCCTTCATCAAGCGCAAGAAAGACCTGAAGAACGGCGAAGGCGCCTATCGCCGCCTCAACGAACAGGCCATGCGCCTGCTCAGCAAGGACGGCATCCTGGTCAGTGCTTCATGCTCGATGCACCTGCCCGAAGACGATCTGCAGAACATCCTGCTGACCAGCGCCCGTCACCTGGACCGCAACATTCAACTGCTCGAACGCGGCGGCCAGGGCCCCGATCACCCGGTACACCCGGCGATCGCCGAGACGCGCTACATCAAGAGCATCACCTGCCGGTTGCTGCCTAATAGCTGAGGCCGGGCGGGACGGGGCTACGGCCCTGCCCCGCTGATCGATAACGAGCATTTCCCCGGTCGATGCCGTTCGGCTTACCTTGCGGCTGAACGCTGCCAGTCGTCATTCCAGGCGCGACATTGGTCTCGATCAGCGCTTTGCGTCATTTCATCCTGACGCCAGCGGTGTAGAATCGCGACATTCATCGCCATTCATCCCCGGCGGGTTTATGAGCTCATGCTGAGGCGCGCAGCGATCCTGCAAAGTCATCAGCCACGTCCGGACTCACGGCCAACCCCGAGTGTTCCAGACGTCGACAGAAGCTCACTTCCCCATTGTTACCTGATAAGTACCTGATTAGCCGCCCGGAGTGCTCCATGCCTGATTACCGTTCGAAAACATCCACCCATGGCCGCAACATGGCCGGCGCCCGTGCCCTGTGGCGCGCCACGGGGATGAAGGATGACGACTTCAAGAAGCCGATCATCGCCATTGCCAACTCCTTCACGCAATTCGTACCAGGCCATGTTCACCTCAAGGACCTGGGCCAACTGGTTGCACGGGAAATCGAACGCGCCGGCGGGGTTGCCAAGGAATTCAACACCATCGCCGTGGACGACGGCATCGCCATGGGTCACGACGGCATGCTGTATTCGCTGCCCAGCCGCGAGATCATCGCCGACTCGGTCGAATACATGGTCAACGCCCACTGCGCCGACGCCATCGTGTGCATTTCCAACTGCGACAAGATCACCCCCGGCATGCTCATGGCTGCCTTGCGCCTGAATATCCCGGTGATCTTCGTGTCCGGTGGCCCGATGGAGGCCGGCAAGACCAAGCTCGCCAGTCATGGCCTGGACCTGGTGGACGCCATGGTGATCGCCGCCGACTCCAGCGCATCCGACGAGAAAGTCGCCGAGTACGAGCGCAGCGCCTGCCCGACCTGCGGTTCGTGCTCCGGCATGTTCACCGCCAACTCGATGAACTGCCTGACCGAGGCCCTGGGCCTGGCGTTGCCTGGCAACGGTTCGACCCTGGCCACCCACAGCGACCGCGAACAACTGTTCCTGCAGGCCGGCCGTACCATCGTCGAGCTGTGCAAGCGCTACTACGGCGAGAACGACGATTCAGTGTTGCCGCGCAACGTCGCCAACTTCAAGGCGTTCGAGAACGCCATGACCCTCGACATCGCCATGGGCGGCTCGACCAACACCATCCTGCACTTGCTCGCCGCTGCCCAGGAAGCCGAGATCGATTTCGACCTGCGCGACATCGACCGCCTCTCCCGCCACGTGCCGCAGCTGTGCAAGGTCGCGCCGAACATCCAGAAGTACCACATGGAAGACGTGCACCGTGCCGGCGGGATCTTCAGCATCCTCGGTTCGCTGGCCCGCGGCGGCTTGCTGCATACCGACCTGCCAACCGTACACAGCAAGACCATGGCCGAGGCCATCGCCAAGTGGGACATCACCCAGACCAGCGACGAAGCCGTGCATCACTTCTTCAAGGCCGGCCCGGCGGGCATCCCGACACAAACCGCGTTCAGCCAGTCGACCCGTTGGGAAACCCTGGACGACGACCGTGAGAACGGCTGCATCCGCAGCGTCGAGCACGCCTACTCCAAGGAAGGCGGCCTGGCCGTGCTATACGGCAACATCGCCCTCGACGGCTGCGTGGTGAAGACCGCCGGTGTCGACGAGTCGATCCATGTGTTCGAAGGCAACGCGAAGATTTTCGAAAGCCAGGACAGCGCCGTGCGCGGGATTCTCGCCGACGAGGTGAAAGCCGGCGACATCGTGATCATTCGTTACGAAGGTCCGAAGGGCGGCCCGGGCATGCAGGAGATGCTCTACCCGACCTCCTACCTGAAATCCAAGGGCCTGGGCAAAGCCTGTGCGCTGCTGACCGACGGCCGTTTCTCCGGCGGCACGTCGGGCCTGTCCATCGGCCACGCTTCGCCGGAAGCAGCGGCTGGCGGTGCCATCGGCCTGGTGCGCGACGGCGACAAGGTACTGATCGACATTCCGAACCGTTCGATCAATCTGTTGATCAGCGATGAGGAACTGGCTGCGCGCCGCGTCGAACAGGACAGCAAAGGCTGGAAGCCGGTGGAAGTGCGTCCGCGCAAAGTCACCACGGCCCTCAAGGCCTACGCACTGCTTGCCACCAGTGCCGACAAAGGCGCGGTTCGCGACAAGGCGATGCTTGACGGGTTGTAAGCGCCCCGAGCCAGATAAAAATGCCCCGCCAAGTGCGGGGCATTTTTATTGGACCAGCGATATCCCCTGTGGCGAGGGAGCTTGCTCCCGCTGGGCCGCGAAGCGGCCCCAAAATCTGCCAAATGCGCAGCATCAGAAATACCGCACCCGGTTCACGACTGCTTCGCAGCCGAGCGGGAGCAAGCTCCCTCGCCACGGAAGGCGTAACTGATCCGGTTTACTGGATATCTTCCGGCTTGACGATCACCCAGTTCTTGTCCGCTGTCACGGGCAGTCCTTCCTTGGCCTGGGCGGCCGCGTGCTTGGCCATCATCCCGTTTATCTGCGTCATGTATTTATCCTTGCGATTGACCCACAAGTGGATGCCGCCCTTGGCCACGTCTACATCGTGGAACAGCATGTAGCCGTCGCTGCTTGGTGTATCGCCAGCGACGAGCACCGGTTTTTTCCATTCGTCGATGTAGGTCAGGATCGCCGCGTGCTTGCCGGCCATCCAGGTCGCCGGAGTCCACAGGTAAGGCGTGTATTCCAGGCCAAGATTGGCCTTTTCGTCATATTTGCCGTTGGTGATTTGCTTGCGGGCGGTGGTCAGTTCGCCGGTCTTGCGGTCCTTGAGCAGCGTGGTTACGCCAATGACGTTCTGCGGCTTGAGGTTGTAGCCATACTTCGGGTCCGAGGCAACCATGCGCACCAGCTCTTCGGAGGCGGCGGTCATGACATAGACCTCGATGCCGTTCTCCATCAGCTTGTTGTAGAGCTCGGCCTGCCCGGTGAAGATCTTCGGTGGGTTGACGTTGTACTGGACCACTTTGTCGCCATCGTAATACGTGGTCGGTACCGGTTTGCCGGAAGCCATCAGCTCATCGACATAGCCCTTCAGCTCCTTCAGGGTGTAGCCGGAAAACACCTGGGCCACCCACGGGTAGCAGACCATGTCGTCCACTTCGCAGAGTCGATAGTAATAACTGAACAGGCTTTCCTTGTGGTCGGCTGTGTCCTTGAATGGCATCAGCTTCAAGGACGGGTCCAGGCTTTCCCGGGTGATGAGCCCCTTGTTCTCCATGAACGGCAGCAGCGACTCTTCGAGGTCGTAGCGGTAGCTGGTGTTGTCCATGTCGAACACCGCGTAGTTACCTTTGTTGGCGTTGGCCGCGATCATCGCTTCCAGCGCCTTGGCCTGTTCCGCGGGCCAATGCTTGAGGTCAGTGGCGAGCGCCTGGCCGGCGAGGCCCAGGCCTATAGCGACAGCGAGCAAGCGAGGTACGAGCTTCATCGACATTTACTCCCAGGTTGTAGGAGCTCGACGCTAACAAATGCCTGTGACAGATCCCACCTGTGCGCGACTGCTTGCGTCTCGATAACGCCAGCGGCATACCTCTTAACGGCAACGCCTTATTCCAAAAGCGACAGTAGACATTCTTTTTTAGTATTAATTCTTTAGATATCAGGCTGTTAGGCTTTCCGGCTCACAGTCGCGACGCTTGGCGGCTGGCAAAGTCTTTCCGGAGTTTTTCATGAATCTGCCGCTGATCCTCAATCTGTTGGTGTTCATCGCCTTGCTGTACGGCTTGGCGCAAACCCGTCACAGCACCTGGAGCCTGGCCAAAAAAGTGCTGCTGGCGCTGGTCCTGGGCGTGGTGTTCGGTATCGCCCTGCACACGATCTACGGCGCAGGCGACCCGGTGCTCAAAGCCTCGATCGGCTGGTTCGACCTGGTGGGCAACGGCTACGTGCAGTTGCTGCAGATGATCGTGATCCCGCTGGTCTTTGCTTCGATCCTCAGCGCCGTGGCCCGCCTGCACAACGCCTCGTCCCTGGGCAAGATCAGCTTCCTGACCATCGGCACGCTGCTGTTCACTACCGCCATCGCCGCCCTGATCGGTATCGGCCTGACCAACCTGTTCGACCTCACTGCCGAAGGCCTGGTGGCCGGAACCCAGGAGCAGGCACGGCTGCAAGTGATCCAGAGCGATTACGCCGGCAAGGTCGCCAACCTGAATATCCCGCAACTGTTGCTTTCGTTCATCCCCCAGAACCCCTTCGCCGACCTGGCCAGGGCCAAGCCGACGTCGATCATCAGCGTGGTGATCTTCGCGGCGTTCCTCGGTGTCGCGGCGTTGCAATTGCTCAAGGATGACGCAGAGAAAGGCCAGAAAGTGATCAACGCCATCGACACCCTGCAAAGCTGGGTGACGCGCCTGGTGCGCCTGGTGATGAAACTGACCCCGTATGGCGTGTTGGCGCTGATGACAAAAGTGGTGGCCGGCTCCAACCTGCAGGACATCATCAAGCTCGGCAGCTTCGTGGTGGTGTCGTACCTGGGGCTGGGGCTGATGTTCGTGGTCCACGGCCTGCTGGTGTCCGCTGCCGGGATCAATCCGTTGCGCTTCTTCCGCAAGATCTGGCCGGTGCTGACCTTCGCTTTCACCAGCCGCTCCAGCGCGGCGACCATCCCCCTGAGTATCGAAGCCCAGACCAGCCGCCTCGGCATTCCCCGGGCGATCGCCAGCTTCAGCGCATCGTTTGGCGCCACCATCGGCCAGAACGGTTGCGCCGGGCTCTATCCGGCGATGCTGGCGGTCATGGTCGCGCCTACGGTGGGGATCAATCCGCTGGACCCGGTGTGGATCGCGACGCTGGTGGCCATCGTGACCTTGAGTTCGGCGGGCGTGGCCGGTGTCGGCGGTGGCGCAACGTTCGCCGCGTTGATCGTGCTGCCGGCCATGGGCTTGCCGATCTCGCTGGTGGCGTTGCTGATTTCGGTCGAGCCGTTGATCGACATGGGCCGTACCGCGTTGAATGTCAGTGGCTCGATCACCGCCGGGGCGATTACCAGCCAGGTGATGCAGCAGACGGACAAGACGTTGCTCGATGCCGAGGAGCATGGGGAGTTGGTGCACGCTTGATTGGCGGCGCCAAGTAGATCGCCTTCGCGAGCAGGCTCGCTCCCACAGTTGACCGATTTTCCTGACCGAACCCGGTTACCTGTGGGAGCGAGCCTGCTCGCGAAGCTTTGGCTTTTAAAGCTTCTCCCACACCTCAAAGCTGTACGCCGGCTTGTCCCCTTCGGCCGGATTCGGCTGGTTCGACACAAGTTTCCACTGGCTCGAAGCAAACTCCGGAAACCACGCATCCCCTTCCGGGCTCAGCGCCACGCGGGTCAGGTACAGCCGGTCCGCCTGCTCCAATGCCTGCGCGTAGAGCTGGGCGCCACCGATCAGCATCAGCTCATCAACGCCTTGTTCCAGCGCCCAGGCTTCGGCCCGTTCCACTGCGGCCTCCAGCGAAGCAAAGACTTCCGCGCCTTCCAGCACCAGGCCCGGCTGGCGGCTGACGACAATGTTCAAGCGTCCCGGCAGCGGTCGACCGAGGGAGTCCCAGGTCTTGCGCCCCATGATGATCGGCTTGCCCAGGGTGGTGGCCTTGAAGTATTTGAAGTCCCCCGGCAAGTGCCAGGGCATGCTGTTGTCGATGCCGATCACACGGTTTTCACCGAGGGCTGCGATCAGGCTTAAGGGAAGAGTTTTTTTCATGACGGCGAGGATACCAGAGGCCCGGACCGGCGCCACAGCGGTTATGCTGATTGCTCATTCGAGCAACGGAAGCCCTCGTGACTGAACTGCAAAACCTCTGGTTGACCGAGACGATACGCCTGCGTGAAGAACATGCCGGCCCGCTCGAAGACCAGGAAGCCAATCGCCTGGCCCGCGCGGCCGGCGGCGATTTGTCCACGCGCATCCGTCATCGCGCCCACTGGCTGGCCGAGCGCGATGGCCTCGTTCAGGCCCTGCGTCACTGGCTGCAAGGCGCACGGCTGGCACTGATCGCATTGGCCGTGCTCGCCGTGGCCAGCGGCGCCGGCCTGGGCTTTGCCGCCCTCGGCGATGGACGCGCGCCGGTCAACGTATTCTGGGCCCTCGGCAGCCTGTTGGGGCTGAACCTGATCCTGCTGATCGGCTGGGCCCTGGGCCTACTGTTCGCCGGTGAGCAAGGCGCCACGCTCGGACGCCTGTGGCTGTGGCTCAGCGAAAAACTCGCTCGCGACGCCAAGGCCGCGCAACTCGCGCCGGCGCTGCTGCTGTTGCTGCAACGGCACAAGCTCAACCGCTGGGCCCTCGGTGTGCTGGTCAATGGCTTGTGGTTGCTGGCGATGCTCAGCGCGCTGGTCGTCGTTTTGTTGCTGATGGCGACCCGGCGCTATGGCTTCGTATGGGAAACCACCATTCTCGGTGGCGAGACCTTCGTCGCCATGACCCAGACCCTCGGTGCGTTGCCCGCCCTGCTGGGCTTCAGCGTGCCGAGCGTCGAGATGATCCGCGCCAGCGGCGACGCCGCGCTGGACATCGAAAGAGCCCGCCAGGCCTGGGCCGCCTGGTTGGTGGGCGTGCTGCTGATCTACGGCGTGCTGCCGCGCCTGGGCCTGGCGCTGTTGTGCCTGTGGCGTTGGCGCCGTGGCAGCGCCAACCTGCGCCTGGACTTGAACCTGCCCGGCTACGCTCAGTTGCGTGAGCGATTGATGCCAAGCAGCGAACGCCTGGGCGTCAATGACGCCGCCCCCGCACAAATGCATCAAGTCGAAAGCGCCGTGGGCGCCATGGAGAGCGACGGCGCGCTGCTGGTGGCGATCGAGCTGGATGAACGTCCCTGGCCGCCGAAGCTGCCGGGCACCGTGAAAAGCGCGGGCATCCTCGACAGCCGCGAATCGCGCCACAAGTTGCTTGAACAACTTTCGCGCTTCCCGCCCGCGCGCCTGGCGATTGCCTGCGATCCCCGGCGCTCGCCAGACCGTGGCAGCCTGGCATTGATCGCCGAACTGGCTCGCAGCGCCAGCGCCACCCGCGTCTGGCTGTTGCAGGCGCCGCCCGGCGAAGCCCTGGATGCCGAGCGCCTGGGTGACTGGCACAGCGCGTTGCAGCAGCTGCAATTGCCGTTCGCCGACTGTGCGCCGTTGAACTGGCTGGAGACGGGCCATGACTGAATCCATCAAGCCATTGAAGCTCGCCGTGGTCGGGCACACCAACGTCGGCAAGACCTCCCTGCTGCGTACCCTGACCCGGGATGTCGGCTTCGGCGAGGTCTCCCACCGCCCGAGCACCACCCGTCACGTCGAAGGCGCGCGCCTGTCGGTGGACGGCGAGGCGCTGCTGGAGTTGTACGACACGCCTGGGCTGGAAGACGCCATCGCCCTGCTCGATTATCTCGAACGCCTCGAGCGTCCCGGTGAGCGCCTGGATGGCCCGGCACGCCTGGCGCGTTTCCTCGAAGGCAGCGAGGCGCGACAACGCTTCGAGCAAGAAGCCAAGGTGCTGCGGCAGTTGCTCGCCAGCGACGCCGGGCTTTATGTGATCGATGCCCGCGAACCGGTGTTGGCCAAGTACCGCGATGAATTGGAAGTCCTCGCCAGTTGCGGCAAACCGTTGCTGCCGGTACTCAATTTCGTCAGCGGCGCCCAGCACCGCGAACCCGACTGGCGCGACGCCCTGGCGCGGCTGGGCCTGCATGCTCTGGTCCGTTTCGACAGCGTCGCCCCGCCCGAGGACGGCGAACGACGTCTGTACGAAAGCCTGGCGTTGCTGCTGGAAAGCGCTCGCGGGCAATTGGAGCGGCTGATCGCCGACCAACAGGCCCAGCGTCTGGCACGCCAGCAGAGCGCCAGACGGCTGATTGCCGAATTGCTGATCGATTGCGCCGCTTGCCGGCGCAGCGTCGCCAGCGATACCGAACTGGAACGCCAGGCCATCAGCGAACTGCGCAACGCGGTGCGTCAGCGCGAACAGCGTTGTGTCGAGGCCCTGCTCAAGCTCTACGCTTTCCGCCCTCAGGATGCAGCGGCCAGCGATCTTCCCTTGCTGGACGGCCGCTGGGGTGATGACCTGTTCAACCCCGACACACTCAAGCAATTGGGCGTGCGGGTCGGTGGCGGCATTGCGGCCGGGGCGGCGGCCGGAGCCGGTGTCGACCTGCTGGTGGGTGGCCTGACCCTGGGCGCCGCCGCCCTTGCCGGGGCGATTGCCGGCGGCGCGCTGCAAACGGCCCGCAACTATGGCGACCGGTTGATCGGCAAGCTCAAGGGCCAACGTGAACTGAGCGTCGATGACAGCGTGCTGCGCCTGTTGGCCCTGCGCCAACGGCAACTGCTGCAAGCCATCGACCAGCGTGGCCATGCGGCGATGGACAGCATCCATATCGCCACGCCCCAGGACAAGACCTGGCGCGAGGGCAAATTACCCGAGGCGCTGGGCAAGGCCAGGGCGTATCCGCAGTGGTCGTCGTTGAATCCCCAGCCACGACTGAGCCAGGCCGAACGACAGGAACAGATCGAGCTGTTGGCTGAACAGCTCTAGACACCACAACTCCTGTGGCGAGGGGATTTATCCCCGCTGGGGTGCGAAGCGCCCCCAAAAAAGTATCGAGCGCCGCCGTTTACCGGATAGAAAAGCCAGGGCCGCTTCGCGACCCAGCGGGGATAAATCCCCTCGCCACAAAAACGCGAATCGCCGGCCGCTATTCTGCGCTCAATGCCTTGAGCGCCAACGCCGCTTCAGCCAGCTCCAGCTCGCTGAACACCCGCACCCCATTGCGCTTGAGCAATGCCGCCGTCACGCCTTCGCCACTTACCTTGACCCCGCTGAACGTGCCGTCATACGTCAGCAGGTTGCCACACGAGGGGCTGTTGGCCTTGAGCACGGCGATGCGGATGCCGTGCTCGCGCACCAACGCCAGCGCTTGATACGCACCGGACAGAAACTGCGCGCTCACATCCTCGCCCTCGGTGGTGATCACCGCCGCGTTGCCATCGAGCACTCGCGCGCCCTGGCCGCCCGGAATCTCCGCCGCCGGCCGAGGCGTGGGCAAACCACCGGCGACTTCCGGGCACAGCGGCACGACGCGACCTTCGTCGAGCCAGTGCTGGAGCGGGTCGAACGGCCCGCTGGCGCCACCGTCGTAGCGCACGCGATGGCCGAGCAGGCAGCGGCTGACCAGAATCTTTTCCATGTTCAGAACAACTCGTTGCCACGGCGCCGGAACCAACCGGTCAAGGACAGCCGATCACGCGTGGCCGGCAGGACTTCATGGGGTATATCCCCCGACAGGAACACCACCAGGCAGCCGCCCGTGGGCACCACGTCATGTTCCACGCCTTCATCCAGGTACATGCGCAACTGGCCGCCGTGCTCCGGCAGCCAGGCATCATTGAGGTAGAGCACCGCCGAGACCATGCGCCGGTCATCATCGCGGAAACGGTCGACATGCTTGAGGTAGAACGCGCCCGGCGGGTACAAGGCGAAATGACTTTCAAAATCCTCCAGGCCCAGGAACAAACCCCGGTTCAAGGCCTCGCGCAGGCTGTCCATCAGCCCCAGGTAACGATCACAGGCCTCGACCTGGCCGGGCTCGATCCACTGGATGCGATCGCCACGAACCCCTTCGCGAATTTCCGAAAACGGCCCACGCCCCACGGCGGCTGGAGCCAGCTCGCCTTCCGCGGCGCGCTGGCGACATTCGGCCGCCAGCGCGCGGGTGAGCGCATCCGGCAGGAAGATGTTCTGCTGCGACCAGCCACGCTCGGCCAGGTCGTCGACGATACGTAACAGCAATGGATGATCAGAAGGTATTCGCATGGCGCGCATAGTATTCCTGTGCCTGCAAAACCGACAGCGCCGCGCAGCGGGTTGGCTGCGCCTGTCAGCACCGTCGTACGAACTTGATACGAATTCTCGACAAGACCCCGCCCCCCACGGAGAATAGTCGGCTGCTGACAGGAGTCCCTATGCGCCGTTTGCTTTTCTCACTGTTGATGTTCTGCGTATTGCCCGCCTGGGCAGACAGCTATGACCAGTTGTACAAGGTCGCCGGCTGGCCGGAACAGCGGGCGCATTTCAATGACGCCTTGAGCGCCGCGCAGCAGCGCTACCAGAGCAGCTTGCCGCCGGCGGTCTTCCAGGCGCTGGTGAACAACAGCAACCAGCGTTTCGCGCCCCAGGCCATGGACCAGCGGGCCGAGGCGCAACTGCGCAGCAACCTTGCCGACCCGAACCCGGCCCTGGCTTTTTTCCAGTCGCCACTGGGCCGTAAGGTCGTCGCCGCCGAACTGCTCGCCACCCGCCGCGACCAATTGGCGAAGAACGCCAAGGGCCTGCCGAAGATGCAAGCCAGCGACAATCGCCTGCTGATCATCGGCCACCTGGCCCAGGCCCTGCCTGCCCGCGAAGCCGGCGCCGAAGTCAGCCTGGCAATCGCCGGCGTGGCGGCCGACAGCTTGAGCTCGATGATTCCCGGCCTGCTCGGCGGCGGCCAGGCCCAGGGCATGCTGAACGGCCAACGCCAGCGCCTGATGGATCAGATCGGCGCGGACCTGAACAACACGTTGCTGTACGTCTACCGCGACCTGACGGATACCGAACTGGAAGAATTCGCCACGTTTGCCGAGTCGGCCGAAGGGCAGGCTTATTACCAGGCGGCATTGGCGGCTATCCGGGCGGGGTTGGCGGTGGGGCAGAATCTGGGGCAGTAATTTTCAGCGCCTGTTGCATCGTCTTCGCGAGCAGGCTCGCTCCCACACTGGTCCCCCAGCACACCCAATACCCTGTGGGAGCGAGCTTGCTCGCGATAGCAACAACCCAGTCACCGCCGAATCCGGCCCATCCGCTTGCTCAAAAACCCGAACATCTCCTGCCGTATCGCCAAGGTCTCGTTCGCCAGGTGATGCCGCCCCTCGGGCAACATCAAGACCTGCGGCCGATCGAACTTGCCGCGCAACACTTGCAGGTTATGCCGCCAATCCACGGTCATGTCCGCCTGCCCTTGCACGATCAAGGGTTGCCGCGGGCTGCTCGGCGCCGCCTCGATACGCCGGATCCACTGCGCCAGCGCCCCGACCCACGCGGTGGGCAGGCGCAGCGGTTGCAGCGGATCGGCCTGCAGGAACGGCAGGAAACCCGGATCGCTGGAGTTCTCGCTGAAGCGTCGGGCGATGCCAGTCACAAAAGGTTTGAGCAGGTAATAACTTAAGCGCGACCAGCCCCAGGCACGCGGCCGAACCAAGGGCGACAACAGGATGACCTGACCCTGGGCCGGGCTGTCCGCGCCGTGGTTGAGCACATGGTCCACCACGATCGCGCCGCCGGTACTCTGGCCGCACAGGTGCCAGGGTTGCGGCAGGTCCAGCGTCCCGGCTTCGGCCAGCAAGCCGCGCAAGGTCGCCTGGTATTCGGCGAAATCGCCGATGCTGGCGCGTTCGCCACTGGACAGGCCGTGGCCCGGCAAGTCGCAGCTGATCACCACCCATTGCTGATCCAGCGCCCACTCGACCAAATGCCGGTACAGCCCCATATGGTCGTAATAGCCATGAAAGAGAAACAGCGTCGCCACGGCTTTTTCCGGCCACCAGACCTGGCCGACCAGTTCATACCCGGCAATGTCGAAACGTCCCAGGCCTCTGCGCAAGGTCCGCGCCGGAAAGTCCAGCCCATAGAATTGCTGGTAGGCCTGCGCTTGCGCAGACAGCGGTTGCCACTGCGCCAGGGGTTGCAGGCTGGCGCGCAGGTCATCGGGGTCGAAGGAGGCGGGCATCAAAATTCCAGGCAAATGCGCATCGCGCGAAAACGGGCGTTATAGGCCTGCGATATTCATCTGTCGCGCCAGCCATGGCAAGCTACGCGGCTTCAGAGGATTGACTCCATGCGCCCGTCCCACCGCACGACCTTGCTTGCCAGCCTCCTCGCCCTGACGTGCGCCGTCATCCTGTGGTTCGCCTACGACTGGTTCCAGGGGCGTTTCCTCCGGGCGTTCAGTCAACACACGGCGGTGTTTTCCGGCGACCCGCTGCGCCTGCCCGCCGATCTCGCCGGTCCGGGCGCAATCCGCCTGGTGCACTTCTGGGATCCGGCCTGCCCATGCAACGTCGGCAATCAGCAGCACCTCTCCGAGCTGATCGACAAATATGCGCCGCAAGGCGTCGAGTTCTACGCCGTACAAAAGACCGGCAGCCAAGGCCACTTGCCCAGCACCTTGAGCAATCTCAAACCCCTGACGACGTTACCAGGCTCGGCACAGATTCCCGCCAGCCCCGCCGTGGCGATCTGGGACCGCAGCGGCAAGCTGGCGTACTTCGGGCCTTACAGCGAAGGCTTGACTTGCAACTCGAGCAACAGCTTCATCGAGCCAATACTCGAAGCACTGAATATTGACCGGGAAGTTAATGCGACTCACACGCTGGCGGTCGGCTGTTATTGTCCGTGGTCGAACTCAAAGTAATCCAACCCAACTACGATACGTATTGTTTAAACCTCTGCAGGCGTCTTACAAAGTCAGAGCTTTTGCTCTTTTCTAGAGTACTTGCTCAAACAGCGAGCTGGCGCTGAACCGTTTGTCGGATCCAATTTTTCGAAAAGCCTCCGAGATCCCCCGATTTTCGCTCCAGACGCCAACCAGGCCGGTCGCGTAGGGGTTTTCGGGGTGCTCTGGCTGTAAAGCTGAATCGTTTAACAACCGTCGGCGCTACGTGAACTTTTCTTTAATCGCTTCTCTAACCCCGTACAGAAGATGTTGATTTCCCCTGCGATTGCGCGGCGGCGCTATATATCGAGGAAGTTGGATACGCCTTTTCATCGTTTTACTTGTCGACCCTCCTAAACCAAACAAAAAATGGAATCGTCAGTGATGCAAAAGTTGTTATGCGCTGCACTTTCCACTCCCACGAAAGAGGATGCTCTCAATCTTGAGGCGTTTGCCCAGTGCGTCGCCCCGCTAGGGGTCGATGTGCTGTTGCGCGGCGAGACCGGCACGGGCAAGGACACGCTGGCGGAAAAAATCCACCGCATGTCCGGCCGCTCCGGCAAGTTCGTCGCCATCAATTGCGCCGCCATTCCCGAGTCCCTCGCGGAGAGCCAACTCTTCGGCGCCAACACCGGTGCGTTTACCGGTGCCAGCCAGAATCGCGCTGGCTTCGTCGAAGCCGCGCACAACGGCACGCTCTATCTGGATGAGATCGACAGCATGCCGTTAGGGCTGCAAGCCAAGCTGCTGCGTGTCCTGGAGTCCAGGACTGTGCAGCGGCTGGGCTCGACCCAAAACATCCCGGTGGACATGCGGGTGATTGCCTCGGCCCAAAGCCCGTTGGCGGAAATGGTCGAGCGTGGCGAGTTTCGTCGGGACCTCTATTTCCGCTTGAACATCATCAGCCTCAAGCTGCCACCGTTGCGCAGTCGAAAAGAACGTATCGTGCCGCTGTTCCAGTCCCTGGTACGCCGGGAAGCCCTGGCACTCGACCAACCCTACGTCGCGCCTTCGCCAGCGCTGTTGCGCCAGTTGCTCGGCTACGCCTGGCCGGGGAACATCCGCGAGTTGCAATCGGCCGCCAAACGCTACGTGCTCGGCTTGCCGGCACTGCCGCGCGCCGAGCAGCTGGAGCACAACAGCTCGACCCTCAAGCTCAAAGAGCATCTGCAGCAGTTCGAGAAGATCCTCATCGAGGACTGCATGCGTCGCCACCATCACTGCATCGATAAAGTCATCGCCGAGTTGGGCATCGCCCGCCGCACGCTCTATTACCGGATGAAATGCCTGCAAATATCGACGAGCTGAGTGGATCGGTGGAACCGTTTTCGCAGCGGTCGCCACTTATTCGTCGAGACGTTCACGATCGTCTCGCCATTCCACAATCCGGAGATACGACTATGAGTTTTGGTGGAGCTTCTCTCGCCGCCTCCACGGCAGCCATGCAACAGATGGACGCCACGTCGGCGGCGATGACGACCATGAAATCCCAATTCGACCAGAAGAAACTGGTTGCCGACACCATGAACGCAATCGCGGCAGGGTCGATGGATACCGCGACCAAGGCCATCACCGCCATGGGGGAGGCATCCAAGAACATACGCTTCTGACCCTCTCGCTCCAGCCCCGCTCCGGCGGGGAATCCCATGCGCGTCGAGGGAGAAACCCGATGCAGATCCATTCGCCAGACAACCTTCGTAGCACCAGAGATTTGCTCGGTGACGACCCGACACTGCGCCAGGCCTCGCCTGCGAACGGCCTGGCGGATCGGGTCGTCGAGCACCTGGCGCTGCACGGTACGAGCGATCGGCTGCGCGAGTCGCTCGTCCAATGGAGCAGCGAACACGGCTCGACTGGCGGGCAGCCCCGCTCAGGTTTATCCACCCCGCAGGACAGACTGGCCGCCGAGACCCAGGCCCCTCTGCATCGGGTGCTCGAAGATATTCTTGAGGAGATCAACGGAGGTACCGGGTCCACCCTCGATGTCGACAGCGACGATGCCTATTCCAACGAAGATCTGTTCAACGACCTGGCGCAGATGCTCGCCCACCGCCGGCAGCCCATCGGCGATAACGACGTCGACAGCCAGAGCGATTTCGGCAACGCCAACAACCCGTTCTGCGGTGCGCTGTTCGGCGCCTGGGAGCTGGAAGGAGACCGCGCCACGCGTCGCGACCGCTACGACACCAGCCTGTCGTTGTTGCTCAAGATCATCGCGGTGCTGGGCCGAAGGAAACTGCTGACCCTGCTGGACATCGACGAAGAGCAAGGCCAGGCGCGTTATGAACAGGACGACCTGGACCTGCTGTTCGAGGTCGCGGCATTCATGGACCAGCACCCGTCGCGATACCCGCCACCGGCGAGCTTCGACGGGCAAGACTGGACATGGACCGAACGGATTGCCTGTGGCGCATGGCTGGAGGCTCGCGAAACACGACTGTTCCAGCTCGCCCTGGAAGAACTGGACCTCGCTCTCGCCCGCCTGGCCGGCCAGCAGCCGTCCATGCAACGGCGCGGTCGACGCAGCCGGGAAGAAATCGAGTTTCATCTGAGCGTGACGGGTAGCGCTCGCAACGTCTTGAGGCTGATGTACGCCTGAAGGCCCACCTTGTAATCGGAGATATGCCATGACCGTACAAGCCATCGACACCACCAGCGTGGTTTCCACCGCAACCAAACCTGGCGCCAGTGCGCGGGCAGGCGCCGAGACCAGCGATGTCAGTTGGTTCAACGCGCAAATGCGCGAAAAAGCCCCCGCCCCCGACAGTGAAAACAACGTCGCGGCGAGGATCATCGATTCGTTGTCCAGCCGCTCCGGCGAATTGCAACGGCTGGACGATCGCGCCAACCGGGACATGCTCAAGGCCATCCGCACCGCCGATCCCCAGGACATGTTGCAGTCCAACCGGTCGCTGTCGTCCTTTCACCTGGAAAGCCTGATGACCGCAAAGATCGTCAGCAAGGGCTCCCAGGCGATCGAGAAGCTCACCAATCTCCAGTAAGGGAAAGCCGGTCATGTCCATGCGCGCATTCTCACCCTTAGTGCTGTGCCTGCTGCTCGCCGGATGCGACGAGAGGACAGCGCTGCATAGCCATCTTTCCGAGCAGGATGCCAATGAAGTGATCGCGGAACTGGCGGACAAGAACGTCGAGGCCAGCAAGCAGGTCGATAAGGACGGGCTGACCGTGCTGGTCGAGCCAGCGGACATGAACAGCGCGGTACAGGTTCTCGAAGCCGCTGGGCTGCCGCGCCGATCGCGCTCCAGCCTGGGGGAAATCTTCCGCAAGGAAGGCGTGATTTCCACACCGATGGAAGAGCGCGCCCGCTACCTCTACGCGCTGTCTCAGGAGCTCGAATCGACACTGTCGCAAATCGATGGCGTGGTGCTCGCCCGGGTCCATGTGGTGCTGCCGGAACGGGTCGCTCCCGGCGAGCCGGTCCAGCCCGCGTCGGCCTCGGTGTTTATCAAGCACACCAGCGCGCTGGATCCTGACAGCATCACGCCGAGAGTGCGCAACCTGGTCGCCAGCGGAATTCCGGGCATGGCCGACGCTGCCCAGAACCCGGCCAAGCTGTCGGTGGTGTTCGTTCCCGCGGCGGCATATCAGGAGCGACGCAAGATGGCGTATTTCGGGCCATTCCTCATGCAGGCCGACGACATCGGCTATTGGCGAGGCGTGACCCTCGCGGCCGGCCTCACCTTGCTCGCCCTCCTGCTGGGCGCCTCGTACGGCCTCTACCGGTTGTGGCGCAACGGCGTACTGGTGCTGCCGCGATTTTTCGAGCGCAAGGGCACAACGCCGGCGGGTGCGCAAAACGGCACGGCGCCGTCACTGTTCGCGGTGAAGAACCCGGGCGCCAAGCCTGACAGCAAGGGGACCGCTGCATGAACGCGGCGCTTGAATGGGCTCGCTGGTGGAGCCTGGCGTGGCGCGAAGCAGACCGTGATTGGTATCCACCCGCGCTCGGCCTACTGACAAGGCCACAAATCGATGCCTTGGCCCGCGGGCATCACGCCGCATTGGCCCGCAGTTTCGGCATGACGCCGTGCACGCCGCCACAGCCCGACCCGGCGGTGTTGTCGCTCTGTTGCGGCACGCCCCGAACCTTGGCCCTGGCCTGCCAATTAGTGGCGAACACCTGCTCGCCGTTGACGACGATGGACATGCTTTCGCCGCAGGACCGGGCGTGGTGCGAGCGCACCGCCAAGGCGTTGCGCCCCGGACACTGGCTCGAACCAGGCCACGACCCGCTTGCACTGCTGCGCGCCTGGCTGGGGGAGCGGACCTGGGAGCGTACGCGCCTGGCCTTCCCGCGCGGCAGGATCATTGCCCTCGAAGCGCAGCCCACCCCACGCCCGCCTGCCGCCAAGCTCAACACGCTCTGGCAGTCCGCGTGCTGGAAAGCCGAGCAAAGCCTGGCGCCAGCGCCCACCCAAACGGAGATACACGATGCTCGCTCGGCGCTCGCTTGACCTACGTCCCGGTGGCCAGGGCCTGTTGCAGCCCTGTATCCCTCGCGAAACCCTGGTGGACTGTGGCCGAGCACAGGCCGTTCTCGAACAGGCCCAGGCACACGCCACGCAGCTGATCCAGGGTGCGGCCGAAGAGGCGGGCGCCGCAGTGCTCCAGGCTCAGGCGCAGTTCTGGGAAACAGCCGAAACCGTGCTCGCCACCTGGGAGGCCGAGCGCCAGGCCATGTGGGAACGGATCGAGACCAGCGCCGCGCAGTTAGTCAACGAGGCCCTGGGAACGCTGTTGAACGAAGTCCCGGATCAGGCCCGCATCGATGCACTGGTTCGTCAGCTTGCCTCACGCCAGCATGATTCGGTCAGTGCGACTCTTCGCTGTCATCCCGATGACTGGGCGAAGCTGAGCCAAAGTCTGGGCTCATCTGGCGAACGTCCCTGGACGCCGGTGGCGGATCCCAGCATGGAGGCGCATCAGCTGAAGCTGGAAACACCAGGCGGCACGTTCCTGCTCGATTGGGCCACGGCTGTTGAAGCGTTGCGCCTGCCAGAACCGCAGCCGTAGCCCAAACGACCCGGAACCCGTGGCGAGGGAGCTTGCTCCCGCTGGCCTGCGCAGCAGGGCTCATCTTTTCTCAGGCAGATCGCATCAGCCGTTTTTGCGACTGCTACGCAGCCGAGCGGGAGCAAGCTCCCTCGCCACGGGGGATTCGGATGTCTGACGAATCCATCATCGCGCCTCCTGACCTTTTGCTCACTTTTCGCGGAACCGTCAGCGGCGTAATCACCACTCATCCGGTGAATACGCTTACCTCGGAGCAACCGCCATGTCTTCTATCGATGCCATCCAGCGCCGTCTCGATACCTATTTCCAACGCGCCAGCGACAACGTCAACAACGCTGCAATGAACGCCGCCGAGAGCCAGTCCCTCGACGATATGCACTCGTTCGTGACCAGCATGAACGGCATGTCGGTCGCGGTGAACGCGGCCACTCAACAGACCACCGCCCACCACAACCTCGCCAAGGCGATCATCGATGCAATGCCATGAGCTGCGCACACAGCTCGCCCGCTGGAACGCCGACGTCGACGGCGCGGAACATTTCGCCATCGTCATCGATGATGGCGAAGCGATCTTCAAGAAGCTGGATGACGGCCTGCTGATATCGGTCGAGTTGAATTTCCCGCTGGGCAACGAAGGGTCCCTGGAAGACCTTCTGCGGCTGGCGCAGCCAAGCCTCTCGCGCTTCCCCGGTGCGTTGGCCCTTTCGCCCCAGGACGAGCGTTTATGGCTATTGGCGCAACTGGCGACAGACGCGCACATCGACGATCTGGTCGAAGTGCTCGAAGCACTGCTCAACCAGCGGGACACCTGGCAATCGATTCTCCATAAAGAACAACGTGCCGTGGCGCGACGCCCCTCGCACTTTCACTCGCTCGGAACAGGAATCCGCCATGCCTAACAGGTGGCTTGCACCGTACCGCTCGATGGCCGCCGGCCAGGTACACTTTCGCCGGTCCATCGTCCGTCGCTGGACCAAGACCTCGCTGCTTGCACTGGCATTGGCCGGCGCGCTGGGCGCGGGCATGCCGGTCGAAGCGGCGGTACCGACCGACTGGAAAAACACGCCCTACGCCTACGATGCCCAGAACACGCCCCTGCCCAAGGTACTTGGCGACTTTGCCAATACTTTCGGGGTGCAACTGGTGCTCGATGGCACCGTGAAAGGCAGCGTCGACGGCCGGATGCGCGCCGAAAGCCCGCAGGCGTTCCTCGACCGGCTCGGTCTGGAAAATCGTTTCCAATGGTTCATGTACGGCAACACCCTGTACGTCAGCCCTTTGCAAAACCAGGACTCCACGCGCCTGGAAGTGTCCGCCGATGCCGCGCCGGACATCAAGCAAGCCCTGACCGACATCGGCCTGCTGGACCCGCGTTTCGGTTGGGGTGAATTACCCGACGAAGGCGTGGTGCTGGTCTCCGGCCCGGAACGCTACGTGCGCCTGGTGGCGCAGTTTGCCGAGGCGCGCAAGACACCCGAAGAGAAGCAGGAGGTGATCAGCTTCCCGCTGCGCTATGCCACCGCCGCCGACCGGAGTATCAAGTACCGCGGCGATACGCTGGTGATTCCCGGGGTTGCCAGCATCCTCAAAGGCCTGCTGGAAAGCCGCAGCGCGGTGTCCGGCGGAATGCAGGCGACCTCGCCCCAGGCCTCGTTCCAGAACATGCAGGCCCAGCAGTCCATGACAATGGGCAATATCGAGCAGTTGGCATTAAGCGGCATGGGTCGCCCGAACACCAACCGCGTGCAAGGCCCGGAAAGCGCTGGCAAGGGCGGCCGCGGTCGGATCCGCGTCGAAGCCGACGTGCGCAACAACGCCGTGCTCATCTACGACTCGCCCAAGCGTCGGGAGATCTACACGCCGCTGATCCGTGACGTGGACGTGCCACGCAAGCTGGTAGAAATCGATGCGATCATTCTCGACATCGACCGCACCCAACTGGCCGAGCTGGCGTCGAACTGGAACGTCGAGAGCGGCGATCTGATCGGCGGTGCCTCGATGATTCGCCCAGGCGCCAGCTCGACGGTATTCATTCAGGACTACGGCGACTTTTCCGCGCAACTGCGAGCACTGGAAGGTCGCGGCCTGGCCTCGGTCGTGGCGAATCCATCCGTACTGACCCTGGAAAACCAGCCGGCGGTCATCGACTTCAGCCGGACCGAATACATCTCCGCCATTGGCGAACGGGTGGCCACCGTCGAGCCCATCACGGCCGGCACCAGCCTGCAGGTCGTGCCCCACACCATCGAGACCGGCGGCCGCAACCAGATCCAGATGTTCCTGGACATCGAAGACGGCAAGATCGAGCCCTCGGAGGTCGGTCAGCAGACGCCCAGCGTTCGCCGGGGAGTGGTCAGTACGCAGGCGGTGATGGGGGAAAGCCGATCACTGGTGGTGGGTGGTTTTCATACCGAGGAAACCGGCGACAACCTAGAACGGGTGCCGTGGCTCGGACGCATCCCGCTGATCGGACCGCTGCTGTTTTCCTCGACCACCCGCGAGACCAGCCGCCGCGAACGGGTATTCATCCTGACGCCGCGTCTGATTGGCGACCAGGTCGACCCGGCCCGCTACATCTCCGAGCTCGATCGTGAACAGGTGGACAGCGCAATGGCACGTCTGGAAGAGCGGCGCAACGGCACTCGCCCCATCGGTCGCATCGAGATCGGCGACGTGCTCGCCCAATTGGCCGATGGCAACATTCCGCCGACGTTCAAGCAAGCCGCCGCGATTCCTTATTCGGCCGACACGCTGTGCGCGTTGCAACCGGGGCTATCGCTGGACGCCGCCCGCGCCCAATGGTTTGCCGGCCCGGACTACGGCATCGCCGTGGGCGTGGTGCGCAACGATGGCGACCGGCGGTTGCGCTTCGACGAGGCCAGCTGCAGCACCCGCTGGACCATGGCCACCTCCGCCTGGCCGAAGGTGTGGCTCGAGCCCGGTGAGGAAACCGAAGTGTTCGTCGTCATGAGACAACCCAAGCGCACACCAGGTGGCGGGCGCTCTTCTCTCTTGCAAACCAGTGCGAGGATCACGCCATGAGTCGCACCCCGAAGCTGCTCGTCTTGTTGCTGTGCCTGCCGGTTTTCGCCGGCTGCGCAAACCGTTGGGGCTGCCAGGGCGATGCCTGTAGCCGCGCCGAACCCGATAACGGCCGTCTGGTGATCTGGTGGTCGCCGGGTATGCGCGGCGGCCTGGGCTCCCCCGAACATCCGCTCGACCATTCGGTCGTTCCACTGGAGAACTGAAACGGTATGTCTTTTTCGGTACACAGCGTAAGCACCCGCCAGGCCTTTCAGAAAAACATCATCGCCGGCATCGCGACGTATTGGGAAATAGCCCCGGGCATCGAGTTCTGCCTGCGACGCGAGCCCCACAGCTTGGGGCTCGCGTTACAGATACAAAGCCAGGCGCTAGGCGTGAGCCAGGTCCGGCGGGCGCTCGAACGACGCTTCGCCCACCCGAGCGACTATGCGCAGCTGTTCCTGTTTCTCGATCCGCAACGCGCGCTGGTGGTCTGGCAGGCGCTGCCCGAGTCACCGATCTCGGCGCAGATGCTCGACGAGATCCAGTCCCGGCAATTGTCGTTGCTGGGCCTGGAAGACCTTGACGATTATTCGGTTACTTACTGAAGGCCCGTGGCCGAGGGAGGCTTTGCATGACCACCACACCGCTCGCCCAGCGCTTGATCTCGGCCCTCGCGGAACACCTGCATGCGCAGCTGCAACTGGAGGGCGGCGTCTGCGCGCTGTATGACGCAAGCAACCGGGAAGCCGTGATCATCGAGCTGCCCGATCACGGCGATGTGGCCATCCTCCATTGCGCGATCGATGTGCCAGCCCATGCACCTGGCCTGCACAAGCGCCTGTTGGAGCTCAACTTTCGACTGGATCTGCTCGGCGGCAGCTGGCTGGCCCTGGACGACAAGGGCAGCGTTCGCCTGTGTGCCCATTGCCCGTTGTCGATGCTCGATGAGGCGCGGTTCTGCCATTGGATCGTGGGTTTCATCGGCCAGGTCGGCGAGGTGCGCGCACGCTTGATGCCGTCCGCTACGTCAGCGGCTTCACGTCCAACCTCGCTCAATGCGAGCCGTACCCGACTGGTCTAGATAGCAAAAAACCGTGGCGAGGGGATTTATCCCCGCTGGGCTGCACAGCAGCCCCAAAAGCAACAACCCGTTTTTGTTGGCACACCGAGTTGTCTGATTGAGGGCCGCTTCGCAGCCCGGCGGGGATAAATCCCCTCGCCACAGGTCGTTTCTCCTGAGTCATTGCGTCTATTACCGAAGCTTCATCGCCTCACCTCCCTCCTGCATGACTCTCCTCGCAGTGTCCATGAAGCCCTTGGTGACTTCCGTCACCGTGTCGCTCATCAACTTGGCCATGTCGGCCGAGCTCTTGACGATCATCATTTCGCTCTGACGCTCCTCCATTCGCATCTGCATATCGAACTGCTTTTCCATCAACTGCTTTTGACGGGTTTCCATCTCGCTCATGAACGAGTCGGGCGCGCGGGGCGGCGCGGTGGAACTGGAGCTTTGCGTGTCATCCAGCGGTCGATCGTCAGACGGCGCAGGCGTACGCTCGGCGCCCCGTGTCCGGGTCCGGCCGCGCTGGTGAACCGCAGGGGGCGACGAAGACGAGCGACCCCGCCCATGCAGGCTTTGAGTGCCGGTACGCTGCTGGGCGTCGCGAGGCTGCTGGCTCAACGAGGGCGAGCGCGACGAGTGCAAGCTGTCGACGCCATGCAGGGCACCCGTGCCCCTTATGGAATTGGCCAGTGAATTGGGTTCAGGCATAGGGAATCTCCACGAGTCGGTGTGTGCGGTGGGACTGCCGGCAAGCCGGCATCGCCCGGTCGGTCCCGGGCTCACTACCTGAGTGGCATCCCGGTGCGCACCGGTTCCATCGGCCTCAGCGCAGGTTCAGTTCCGGGATTTCGATCACCTCGCCCTTGGCCTCGTCATCCAGCTCGCGCAAGACCCGATAAATATGCGCAACGGCCTGGAGCGTTTCCCGCGGGATATATCCACCTACGTCTTCCTTGTAGATCGTTCGCGCCAGCCAGATGCATTGAATGACCGGGATACGCGCCGCCTTGGCTCGCTCGATCAGGGCACGCGCATCAGCATCGACGCCCTTGGTAATGAGCTGCGGCAACGGCGTCTCCTCCGGCCGATAAAGCAGCGCGACGGCGAAGTGCGTCGGATTGACCACCAACACATCGGCCTCCTCCACCGGCTTGGCTTCCTTGTCCTTGCTGGCGGGTTGGTCGACCAGTTGCCGGGCCAGGCTGCGTCGATGCATCTTGACGTGAGGGTCGCCCTCCATTTCCTTGAATTCCTTACGCACCTCCTCTTCGCTCATACGCAGGCGCTTGGCGAAAAAATATTTCTGCAGGCCAAAATCGAGAATCGCCAGCACCAGCAACACGCCCAGACAGATATGCATGATGTGCCGGAACAGGCTGGCGAGCCCGCGCCAATAGCCATGCAGGTCACCGTTGACCAGGCTGATCAACGACCCGAGGGCAGGCATCGTCACCAGATAAAGCACGCTGGCGATGAACACTGCCTTGACCAGCCCCATGAACAGCTGGATCAGCGCCTGGGCGGAAAACATCTGCTGGGCCTGGTTCAACGGGTTCAAGCGGTTCGGATCGGGGTGAAGGGCTTCGGGCGCGAACAGGAAGCCGAACTGTACCCAACCGGCGATCAGGCGCGTGGCGATTGCCAACCCGACGGTCATCAAGGTGAAACTGAGCAACACGCCACCGGCATGGGCCAGGGTTTCCTCGAAGGCGCGCACGAAGTCGCCGTCCAGACGATGCAACGGGAACGAAACCATTTCACCCAGCGCCTGCATGCTGTTGTCAGCCTGGGTCAATGCCACTTCGGTGACTGCCGTGAGTACCAACAGGCTGCTCAGGTCCTGGCTCTGGCCGACCTGGCCTTTTTTGCGGGCGTCACGGATTTTCTTCGGTGTCGCGCGCTTGGTCTTCTCCCCGCTGTCTTCACTCATGAACCAGCCCTTCCTTCAAGGCGCCTGCAACAGCAGGTGGAGCAGGTTGCGGATTTCCCCGTAACGGCCAAGACGGCCGGTCATCGCGTCCCATAACGTGGGCAGGTAGAACAGCAGGAAGCCCAGCCCGACCAGGCTTTTCGCCGGCATGGCGAGGACAAAGACCTGCAATTGCGGGCTATACAGGCTGAGCAAGGCCAAGGCGAACTCCACCAGCAACAGCAAGCCGATGAAGGGCGCCGCATAAAGCATCATGTGCATGAACATTTCAGCGAGCAGCCCGAGGAACACCCCGAAACCATCCGCGCCGGGCAACGGAAACCAGACCGTGGGCGACCAGACCAGGTAACTGTCCCAGATCACCTGGGTCAGCGTGCCGATGCCCAGGGTGGCGACCAGCAACAGGATCGTCATCTCCTTGAACAGGTGGCCCAACGGCGTCGTATCCGTCCCAAGTGCCGGGTTCAACTGGCCGCCGATGAGCGCACCGCGCTGGTTATCGAGCAAGGCCCCCACTGACTCGTACAGCCAGAACGGCATGGCCAGCAGCACCCCGAGCAACAGGCCCAGCACCACCTCCTTGAACATCAACCCAGCCAGGGTCAGCCAACTGACCTGGGCATCAATCAGGGCCTGGCGGATGCCCGGCGCCGGCAGCATGCCCAGGGCGAACACCACGGCATGGCGCGGCAGGCCTCGCAAATGCTGGAAGCAGAACACCGGGACCAGATAAGCCACCGGATAGATACGCGCCATGCCAAGGGCGATCGACAGCAGCAAGTCCAGATAGGGAAGGAAGGCCTGGGTCGTCATCAGGTGCTGGCCATCAGTTCAAAAGCCCGACGCAACAGGCCCAGCAGCTCGGCGCCAATCCAGCGACCAGTGACCAGCAAGGTCAGCCCGACGGCCACCAGCTTGATGCCGAAGGGCAAGGTCTGGTCCTGAATCTGCATCAAGGCCTGCACCAGGGAAGTCAGCACGCCGACGATCACCGCGACGATCAAGGGCGGCGCGGACAGCAGGACCACCAGCAACATGCCTTCCTTGAACAACGTCATCGCGTCCATCGCATGCCCTCAGAGATAGGAGTAGAACAGGCTGTCGAGCAATTGCGTCCAGCCTTGCACGAGGACGAACACCAGCAGCTTGAGCGGCAACGAAATGGTCATCGGCGCGACCATCTGCATACCGAGCGCCAGCAGCAGGTTGGACACGATCAGGTCGATGACAATGAACGGGATGTAAATCAGGAAGCCCATCTGGAAGCCGGCCTCGAGCTCCGACAACATGAAGGCCGGGATCAGCAGCATCAGGTCGTCGCGACTGGCTTGCTCGGCGCGTTCCTTGGGCCACATGCGCTGGGTGTTTTCCAGCAGGTGGGTGAGGATGTCCGGGTTGGTATTGCGCGACATGAAGGCTTGCAGCGGCTTTACCGCGTTCAAGGCAGAACCCTGCAACGCCTCGGTATTGCTGAAATCCAGTGGCCGCTCTTTCAGTTCCTCGGCGATGTCGTGGCCGACCGGCGCCATGATGAACAACGTCGCCGCCAGCGCAATGGCATACAGCGCCATGTTCGGCGGCACCTGCTGCACGCCGATGGCGTTGCGGGTAATCGTCAACACGATGGCGATCTTCAGGAAGGCGCTGCAAATGATCAGCAACAAGGGAACCAATGAGATCCCGCCGATGAACAGCGCCAGCAGAAAGGGGTCGACCCCCTGGAAGCTCATCCAGCGACATCCACGCGAGTGATTTGCAGACCGAGCCGGCCATCCACCTCTACCAGTTCGCCGTGGGCCAAGGCCCGTTCGCCATGGAACAACGCCGCCGCGCCCGGCGCCACGCCCTGGACCTGGAGCACCGAGCCGGGTGCAAGGTCGCGCAACTCGCCGAGGGTCAGGCTCAAGTGGCCGCAACGTATCGTCAGCGCCAATGGCAGGTCGTCGAAACGCTCGCGGGTGGCGGCAGGATCTGCAACCGGCGCCTGCGTGGCAT
This sequence comes from Pseudomonas sp. FP198, assembly GCF_030687895.1. Lineage (NCBI taxonomy): Bacteria > Pseudomonadati > Pseudomonadota > Gammaproteobacteria > Pseudomonadales > Pseudomonadaceae > Pseudomonas > Pseudomonas sp. FP198. Next base: position 329,628 of record NZ_CP117452.1, on the reverse strand, counting down.
CGGCGTCGACGGGGTAAGGCGCTGGTTGCTCGTCGACTTCAGGTGCCTGGACGTCGGGTTCGTAGCGAGTGGTGTCGTCCCAGTCGGGCGTCAGGATGTCGGTGTCGGCGGTGGTGTTCATAGCGGTCTCCTCCAGAGCGAGCAAGGTCAGGCGCAACGGTGCGGCGCGGTCGTACACCCGCACCCGCGCACATTGCCGGCCCAGGCGAATGATTCCCTGGCCGGATGAATCGAACAGGGCGGACTCCGGAACCAGCACGTCACCGGGGCGCAGCGCGGCCACGTGCCTGGCCGCCAACGTCAGGTGCCCCAATGGCAGCGGAACATCCAGCGCAAGGTCGTCGCCCCAGGGCACACTCCGACGCTGCCAGGGCGCTGCGCCAAGCACCCCCAGCAGGGTCGTCCCGGCGATTTGCAGATGGCTCGCGGCACGCGCCGCGCCTGTTTTCACCTCGACCCGGCAGGCGATGCCCTCGACGACGTGACCGGCCAGCGGTCTCAGAAAACCGAATGCCTGTCGCAAGGACTCGCTCAGGGTTTGCTGGAACAGCGCCCAGAACCAGGTGTCATCCGCGCAAGGCTCGGCGGGCAGGACCACTGGGCACTCACCGAACAGGCTGAGTACCGGACCGGGCTCGTCGAGGGCCAGGGCACCTTGTGCACACTCCAGCACAAACGGCGTCGCTCTCGCCGCGCCGCTGGCCGGGGTCAGCTCCACCACGCCCGCTTCGCCGGCCACCTCGAACGCCAGACTGACGCCAGCCCCCAAGCGCTGCCGGGCGGCGGCGTCATCGCTGCACATCGATCGCAGCGCCAATGCACGTACGCTCATGTCGCACTCGCCTCCTCTTCGGATGCCACGCGCACCGTCACCGGCTGGCCCAGGCTCTGACCCAACGCCTCTTCCAGGCGCCCGGCCCGACTCGATAACCGCGCACGTACTTCTGCGGTTTCGCCACTCAAGCCAATGTCCCAGCCAGACGTTCCGGCCAGACGCTGCGCAGAGACCCTGATCCGCCCCAGGTGGGGAAGGTGCAGCAGCAGGTCCAGTTGCTGGTCGAGCGTGGCCCGCAGCCGTGGCGAAAGCTGATCGACAAAGGCGTCCACTTCGCCGCTCTCCAGGCCCACCCACCCTGACAGGGAGCCGGCGCCGGCGGTGTCGTCCTCGCAACTGCCCCGAGGTGCGTCGACCCACTGGCGAAACCAGTAGCCGTCACTGCGCCCGGCGATCACTTCGGGGTCGCGTTCGGAAGCGGGCGCAGGCTCGCGGGCCGCCGGACGGGTGGCCCGACTCACCTGGGCAGGCCCGTTCTCATGCACACGCGGCGCGTGGCGAGCGGATGCAGCCGGCGGTCCACCGCGTACCGTGCGTTCATTCATCATCGGGGACCTCCATCAGGTACTCCATCATGGCGCCGAGCTTTTCCAGGTCACGCCTGCGCCCCTGCAATCGCTGCTGCGCGGCTTCGGTATGGCGTGCCTGCTGCGCCTGTTCCTCGTCCAGCGCCTGCAAGGCCCGCGCTTGCTCCGCCAGTTCGCCGATCAAGCGCCGCTCCTCGGTGCTCCAGGCATTGAGTTCGCAAATGCTCAGCGCCCGGCCACGGTGCTCGCCGTAGAGGGCCTCGCGCTGAGCCGCCTGCTGCTCACAGGCTACCTGCCAGCGCGCCCGCGCGGCGGCGAACGCGGCCTGGCGCTCGCGCAAAAGCTCGCGCTGCTGGCGCCAGGCCCGTTCGGCTTGCGCCTCGCGATGCCGGCGCACCGGCGCCAGGGCGTCCAGATCAGCCCGGGACATAGGCGGTCAATTGCTGGAGGTTGGCCAATGTCGACGTGAACGTCTCCGGCTCACGCAAGTCCTGGCGCAGGAATGCGTCCAGGGCACCGCGGGATTCCACCGCCAGGTCGGTCAAGGGGTCGGCGCCGGCCTGATATTCCCCCAGGCGCAGCATCAGTTCGATCTGCTCGTAGGCCGACAGCAACCGCCGCAGATTGATGCCCGCTCGAAGGTGCTCGGCCTCGGCGACATTCGCCAGGGTTCGCGAGAGGCTGGCCAACACGTCGATCGCCGGGTAATGACCGCGCTCGGCGAGTTTGCGCGACAGCACGATGTGACCATCAAGCAGCGAACGCACTTCATCCGCCACCGGATCGTTCATCGAATCCTGTTCGATGAGCACCGTATAAAGCGCGGTGATCGCCCCCTCATTGCTCAACCCGGCCCGCTCGACCAGACGCGGCAGCAGGCTGTAGACCGAAGGCGGCAAGCCGCCGCGCCCCAGCGGTTCGCCAGCGGCGAGGCCGATTTCCCGTTGGGCCCGGGCGAACCGGGTCAGCGAGTCGATGAGCAGCAGGACGCGCTGGCCACGAGCGCGAAAGCCCTCGGCCAAGGCCGTGGCGGTGAATGCCGCGCGGGCCCGTTCCATGCTGGACCGGTCGGAGGTGGCACATACCAGGACTGCACGAGCGCGCAATTCATCGTCCAGTTCATGGTCGAGAAATTCGCGCAACTCGCGCCCACGCTCACCGATCAAGCCGAAGACAATGACATCGCAGTCAACGTTGCGAGCGATCTCCGCCAGCAATGTGGTCTTGCCGCAGCCGGCACCGGCGAACAACCCGACACGCTGGCCTTCGCCAAGTGTCAGCGGGCCGTCGATGGCCCGTACGCCGGTCATCAGCGGCTGTTGAATGCGCGGTCGCGCGGTCGGCGCAGGCGCCTCGCCAATCACTTGCGAGGCCTGCAGTACCTGCGCCCCGGCGAATGCGCCCACGCCACCGTCCAACAGGGGCCGACCGAAGCCGTCCAACACTTGCCCAAGCAATTGCGGCCCGACAGTCACCCGATGGGGCATGCCCAGCGGCTCAACGACCGCGCCGACCCGCACGCCCTCCAGGCCACCCAAGGCGCTGAGCAAGGCATCGTGGCGGTCGAAGCCGACGATTTCGGCGAGCAACGGCTCGCGCGCGTCACGTTCGACCTGGCAGAGGTCACCGATCTGCGCTCCCGGCAGCCGGCATTGCAACAAGATGCCGCTGACCCGCTGTACCTGTCCGCGCACCATGACCGGCGAGAACCGGCGCAGATGCGCCCGTTGCCCGGCCTCCCAGGTTTCCAGTCGGGCAATGGCCGCCTGCGTCATCACCAGGTGACCTCGTAGCGTTGCTCACCTTCGAAGGTGACCTTGCCGGCATCGATCGCGGTCAGGCGCAGCCCATCGATCTGGTCGCCCAAAAACAACCGGCGGCCGTCGGCCGTGACGACATGGCCATGTTTGCCGCCGACGATCTGGGCGATCTGAAACGGCAGTTGACTCAGCCGCTCCCTGACGTTGGTCGTGATCGCGACCGACGTATCGTAGCGGGCATGGAATCGCTCGACCAGCCGTTCGACCATCGCCAGGCGTTGACGCGGCAACTCACCCACCAGGGCCAGTCGGCCGTCCTGGACCTCGGTCTGCACATGGGCATCCAGGTCACGCTCCTGAAGCATGCGATCGAGCTCCAGGCGGACCGCCTCGACAGTGTCCAGGGCCACCTTGGCCGGCTTGAGCTGTTGCACCGCACCGGGCGCCACGGTCGGTGCCGGCTGGCTGGTGAAGGCCCAGGCGCTGGAGGCAACGGTGATCACCGCGGCAGCGATGCCCAGGCGCTTGGGCCAGGAAGGCCGCGCCGCAGCCCTTTGTGGTTCGCGCTCTGCCGCCAGGTGCGCGGCGTCATCCAGGGCTGCTTCTTCAGGCCAGGGCTGATCCGCCGGGGCCAGGCACAACCAGACGCCAGCGATAGAGAACGGCGCATTGCTTTGCAACGCCCCGGCGGGGATCCAGGGCTGGCCTTGTGCATCACAGACCTTCCCCTCCAGCGAGTCCAGCAGCCATTGGCCCTGAACCTGCCTGAGGACCACGTGATGTGCGCAGATGCCCGGATCGTATAACGCCAGGTCGGCGTCTTCCGCCGCTCCCACTACCCATTGCTCGCCCACCAGCGGCAACGCCGCACCTCGGTGCAGACCACTCAATACACGCAGCTCGAACATGGCCAACTCCTCAAGGCGCGACGGGGGTGCGCCCACAATCCGGTTGAACGACGGGGCACGGGTGGCCCTCGTCCACTGTTACAGCCAGGCCATCGAACGCGCCTGGATTTACCTCGTTACCCGTGGCAGCGCTGCCCGCGCGCCGAGGGCAAAAAACCGTCATGCGGCGTCCTCGATCCGCAGTTGTTCCTGCTCGAGATCGAAGCGCCCCAGCACGCTGACCTGGGCATTGCTGTGCAACTCGCTGAAGGCAAGCACGGGTACGTGATTGAACTCGTCACGCAGCAAGTCACGCAGCGGCGCGCGCAAGTCCTGGGCGACCAACAGCACCGCCACGCGTTTGGCCCGCAACGGGAAGCCTTCGCGCAGCTGCAAGACCAAGGCACGGGTATGTACGCTTTCCAAGGCAAAAAAGGTTTCCGTCTGGGTCTGGCGCAACGCGTCGCGCAGCAGCCCTTCGGTTTCCGGCGTCAGTAGCCAGACGTGCAAGCCGTCTTCATCACGGTATTGGTGATAGATCTGCGATTTCAGGGCGATGCGAGCGTAGTCGGTGAGGGCACCGACATCGCGCTCGTGCTGCCCATGCTCGATCAACGACTCGGCGATCAATCGCACCGCCCGCAGCGGCACGCCCTCGCCTGCCAAGCGTTGCAGCACGGCGGCGAAACGGGCCAAGGGCATGGTCCGCTGCAGCTCCTGCACCAGCTCTGGCTGTCCGGCTTCGAGCCAGCTGAGAATCGACTTGCTTTCCTGCAAGCCGAGGAACTGCGGACCGGTGGCAAACATGGCCCGGCTCATGCGTTCCACCAGCAGCTCCCCCGCTGGCACCGCTTCCACGCGCTCGTCCGCCAGCAGCGGGTCGTCGGGGGCCAACCAAAGCCATTGATGCTCGTCACGCACTTCGCTGCCGACCCGGGCATCCTGCGGCTCGAATGGCAGCGGCCCGCGCGCCACCGCCACGCGGTCACCGAAGGTCGCCCGCAACATCGGCACTTCGTGCACGCAGAACCGGAACTCGTCTTCTTCCAGCAGCGTGCTGTATTCGATCTCGAAGGGCGGCAAGGTCAGGCCAAAACCTGCAACCAGCGCGTTGCGCTTTTTGCGGATCGACTGGATGACGTCCTCGGCGGCCGGGTTGCCTTCCATCGCCTTGGAAAATTGCAAGAGATAGGCCCGGGTCGGGTCGAAGCTGCGCAGGTCCTCGGCGCCATTGTGTTCCGGCGTGACGACCGTTTCAGACTGCTCCGCCTGGCGGGCCTGTTTTGCCCGGCCATGCAACTGGATGATGCCCGCCGTGCCGGTGATCAAGGCAATCACGATGAACACCAGCGTCGGCATGCCGGGCAACGCGGCGAAGCCGAGCATCCCCACCGAAGCGATGACCCAGGCCTTGGGCTCGGCGGTCAACTGCTTGGCGATTTCCTTGCCTACGCTGCTGCCGGCTGGCTGTCCTTCCGGCGAGACGCGGGTAATGATCATGCCGGCGGTCAGGGAAATCAGCAGGGCCGGAATTTGCGCGATCAGACCGTCGCCAATGGTCAATACGGCATACAAGTGCATCGAGTCGGACGCGCTCATGTCATGCTGGACCATACCGACCGAGAAGCCGCCGATGAGGTTGATCACCACGATCACCAGGCCTGCGATGGCGTCGCCCTTGACGAACTTCATCGCCCCGTCCATTGCCCCGAACAGTTGGCTTTCCTTGTTCAGTTCCTCGCGGCGGCGGCGGGCTTCGCTGACATCGATGAGGTTCGCCCGCAAGTCGCTGTCAATGGACATCTGTTTGCCAGGCAGCGCGTCCAGCGTGAACCGCGCCGCGACTTCGGCGACCCGCTCGGAGCCCTTGGTGATCACCAGGAAGTTGACCACCGTCAGGATCAGGAAGATGACCAGCCCGACCGCAAGGTTGCCCCCCACCACGAAATTGCCGAACGCCTGGACGATATGACCCGCGTCGCCCTGGAGGAGAATCAAGCGCGTGGTCGCCACCGACAGCGCCAGCCGGAACAACGTGGTCAGCAACAGCACCGCCGGGAACGAGGAAAACGCCAACGGACGCGGCAGGTACAGCGAGAGCACGATCAGCAGGCAGGAGATGCAGATGTTGATGGCGATCAGCGCATCGACCACCGCCGTCGGCAACGGCAGGATCAGCATGAACACGATGCCGAGCACCACGAACGCGCCGGCCACCTCGATACGTTGCACCGCCGCCTGGGCGACTTTGTTCAGCATGGCGATCATGGCCGCGCTCCAATGACCGGTTCGGCGGTCTGTCCACGGGTCTCGCCACGGGAACGCTCATCGAGCAGCACCAGCAGATTCTTCAGCGCGCTCTGGCGGCTTTTGGCATCGCGCCAGAGCGCCAGCGGCAAACGCTTGAGCAAGGGGTACAAGCCGTTCAAGGAGACCAGTTGGTCGCGCTCCTGATCGCCGCCCAATTCGCGGCCGATGCGACGCACCTCCGCCGAAGACAGGCCGCTGCTGACAAACCCCAGCATGCGCTGGAGCAACAGCACGGCCGTGAGCTGGCTGGCCGGGCAACTGTAGGCCAGTTGCTCGAGCAAACGGCGACAGCTTTGCAGCACGCTGCTCAGTTGCGTCGAGGCCGCGAGGCCGATCAGCAATGTGCGTAACAGAGCGGTAGGCCGCGAAGGCGCATGGGCGGCGATGTCATCAGCCAGCGCGCGGCGCATCATGTCGAGCCCCGAGACGAATGCCGCTTCGCCGAACAGGCCAAGCAACGCCTGCATCATGGTCGGCAAGGATTGCTTGAGCACCACGGTGTCGTAATAGAGGCGCCGTACCGCCTGGCGCAGTTCCGGATCGCCACCGGAGGCCCGCAGGGCCTCGGCGATGTTCATGCCGGCCTGGATCTGCGCGCCATAACGCTCGCGCAACAGTTGCAGATAGTCGCGGGCACGCTTGGCTTCGACGAGACGCCCCTGCGCCTCGGCGTCCAGCAGTGCCTGCTTCAGGATCAGGTCGGTGCGGGCCGGATCTCCGCCAGTCGATTGCACCAGCTCTTCAAGTACCGGCTGGCCACCGAGCAACACGCCGGCCTGGGCAGCCATGGCGCCCAGGCTCTGCTTGCCTGGGTGGCCGAGTTGGTCGTACCACTCCTCCAGTTGTTCACGGGTCTCGACCCGCACCTGGCCCACCTCGCTGCGGGCGTTACGGATGCGACGCTGGTTCAGCGCCTTGGTATTGCGTTCCACATGATGGCTGAAGGTCATGCCGACCTCCTCCATCGAACTGGACTGCGTGGCCTGCGACGACTCGACAGGCCTGCCAACGCCCGCGACCGCCGAAACGGCCTGGGCGAGATTGGCGGCAATGTGCGCATTTGTCGGGGCTTCTACTTTCATGATGGCCGGGAGCGTGGTTTCGGACGCTCAGTGGGTGGCGGTGATCCACCATTCGGTTCCATCGCCGTCACCGGCTTTTCTAAAGCGAACAACCGAGTCGTCCGCGGACCGTTTCCCGAAGAGCCGGTCGGTGCAATTTCATGCAGTGGACGTCGGGAAAGTCGTGCACGGCCTTGCACAAATAGAGCACTTGCACTAATAAAAATCTCTTAAATTTCAGACGGATAAGCGTTAAACCCGGCTTGGCACAGGTCCTGCTGAAGGGGAAACGTCGACACACCCGTCGACACCAGGGAACCCATTCAGAGGGATTTATTGATGAACAGCCTGAACCTCATGCTTCCCCCGCAAACCTCACCGACACGTCCGAGTGCGCCCGGTGTCAGCTTCGGCGAGGAGCGTAAGCTGCGTCTGTTTGTGCAAAAGCGTGTACTCAATCAGGACGACGCCGACGACATCATCCAACTCACGTATCTGGAAGCCTGGCGCAACCAGGAAAAATTCAAGGGGTTGGCCAAGCCGGACACCTGGCTATGCGGTATTGCCTTGAACCTGATACGCAATCACTTCCGCCGTTTCTATGCGCAACCGCCACTGAGCACGTTCGACGAAAGCGATTTTCACGAATCCAGCGACGACATCGACCTGAGTGAACTGTGCGACAACCGGCGGCTGCTGGACCGCACGCTGCTGGCGATGGACGCCCTGCCCAAGGATATGCGCGACACCTTGTGGACCGCCGTGGACACCGAGAGCAGCTACCGCGATGCCGCCGAACGGCTGGGCGTGCCCATCGGCACCGTGCGCTCACGCTTGTTTCGGGCCCGTGAACAACTCAAGAAAAGCGTCTATGGAGAAACCCGGCCATGACCAGTAATCGTTTGAACAGCCGAGCCGACCTACCACGTGGCGTGCGTCGCTATACGCCCGATGACCTGCCGGTGATGACGGATATCTTCAACGAAAGCGCTCTGGGGGGAACCAGTTCCCCCGTACTCAGAGCGTTTTCCCTGAAGGAAATGACGTTCTTCGTCGATTGTTTCGTCAAGGAAGGTGACCCGATCTACGTGCTCGAACGCGGCGGCGAGGTGGTCGCCTGGTTGATCGTCAACCGCTTCTGTTGGGGGGCCCAGGCCTGCCGGTTGACCGGCGAAGTATCGATCTACGTGCGCAACGACCACATCGGCAGCGGCGTCGGCATTCGCCTCGGCCAAGCCGCCGTGGTACTGGCCAGACGGTATGGTTTCGAGACGCTGGTGGCCTGGATCATCGAGCACAACGAGGCGAGCAAGCGGGGCGTGCAAGGATTGGGAGCGACACTGTGGGGACGTTTCCCGGGTATCGCCCGATTCGCTGACAAACGTGCGGATGTGGTGCTCTATGGACTGGACCTGATGCCTATCGACACCACCCCCGTCAGCGCTTCAGTACCTGCGCAGACAAGGGAGGCCAGCCTGGCTTGAATCAACGGCTCGTCCGGCAAGGGGCCGGGCGAGCCGTTGCCATTTTTTGCACTGGCAATCGTTGATCTCGTGGCGATAATTCACCCGCGAGCCCCACGCCTGGCCACCCGGGTCAGTCCACCGACCAACGCACCGGCAACACATCCGGCCCCCTGAAATTGGGTACATAGCGCCAGCGTACGGCGCTGGGCTCCACCGCCAGTTGCAGCCCGGGACAACGCCGCAGCAAGGTCGCCAAGGCTATCTCCAGTTCCTGCCTCGCCAGCGAAGCCCCCAGGCAGTAATGAGTACCTTTGCCAAAAGACATGTGCGGGCAGGCCGGGCGAGTGATGTCCAGTGTGTCCGGATCGGCGCACATCGCCTCGTCACGATTGGCCGCCCCCACCACCGCCACCAGCAGCTGCCCGCGCTGCAAACGCTGCCCGGCCAGTTCCGTGTCTCGGGTGACGAAACGAACCATGGCCCGTTCCACCGCCGAGTCATAACGCAAGAACTCTTCGACCGCGTCGGGCATCAGTGCCGGCTCATCGCGCAATTGGATCAATGCCTCGGGATGCTGCACGAGCGTGTGCACGGCGTTGCCAATCATCGATGCCGAAGTTTCGTGCCCGGCAATGATCAGTAGCGCGATCATGCTGCACAGCTCACTCCGGCTGAGCATACTGCCCTCTTCCTCGACCTGGGCCAGGGCCGACACCAGATCGTCGGCCGGTTGGGCCCGGCGCTGCTCGATCAAGGCGAGCATGTAGCTGGCAAACTCTTCGTAGCAGCGCTGCAGTTCGCTCAGGTCGTGGCCCACCTGCCGGACAATCATGTGGGACCAGCGCCGGAAATCGTCGCGATCCTGAGCAGGGACGCCCAACAGTTCGGCGATGACGGTAATCGACAAAGGAAAGGCATATTGGCTCACGACGTCCATCTGTCCGCTCGTCTGCACTGCGTCCAGCAACGTCTCGGCGATTTGCTCGATGCGCGGTCGCATGGCGTTCACTGCCTTCAAGGTAAAGGCCTTGTTGACCAGGCGACGCAGGCGGCGATGGCTCTCCCCGTCGCGGTTGAGCATGTGCTCATTGAGAAATGCGATGGACTGCTCGCCGCCGAGCATCGCCGCGAACCGCGGATCGATGCGCGACGGATCACGGGCGAAGCGCTCGTTGTCCAGCAGGACCTCTTCGACTTCCCGGGCACCGGTGACGTACCACATCGGCAACTGCCCGTCGGGCTGGCTGAGGAACACCGGAGACGCCTGGCGCAGCGCCGCATAGTGCCGATAAGCCTCGCCGCGAAACGCGTCGCTATTCAAATCAAGGGTCCGCTCGTACGCCATGAACACTCTCCAGAGGAAGGAATCGTTGCCCATGAGTGGCTGGACTGGCGCAAAAAGATCCCTGCCAGAGCAAGCTCGCCCACCAGCCCCCTATCGCCTGTCACCGGATGAACCGTTTGCCCGGCCAGCGTCACTCAAGGGGAAACCCAACCCCGCGTGGAGCTGACATGACGCATGCACTTGCCATCCATGGCCACTGTGACCCTCGCTTCGAGCCGGTCAGAGAGGCTTTTATCCAGCTGATGAAAAGCCCTTTCGAACGCGGCGCCGCCCTGTCCATCCAGATCGACGGCGAAACGGTGATCGATCTGTGGGCCGGAATTGCCGGACCGGAACCGGACGTCCAATGGCAGCGCGACACTCTGCTCAACCTGTTCTCTTGCACCAAGCCGTTCACCGCCGTGGCGATCATGCAGCTGGTGGGCGAAGGACGCCTGGACCTCGACACGCCGGTCTGCCGCTACTGGCCCGAATTCGCCAACGCCGGCAAAGCGTCCATCACCGTGCGCCAGGTACTGTGCCATCGCGCCGGGCTACCGGCGTTGCGCACTCCCCTCGCGCCGGAAACGCTTTACGACTGGGACACCATGGTCGACCTGATCGCCGAGGAGCGGCCCTGGGCCGACGCCGGCATACAGCAAACCTATTCGCCGCTGCTGTTCGGCTGGATTCTCGGTGAATTGCTGCGCCGGGTGGATGGCATGGCCCCGGCGCAAAGCATCCGCCAGCGGGTGGCGCTGCCACTCGGGCTGGATTTCCATATGGGCCTGGACGACGCGGACATCGCTCGATGCGCCTACATGGCGCGCACCAAGGACGACGTCGATGACGAGGCCTTTGGCCGAGTGCTGCAGTTCGTGCTCAACGAGCCGACGGCCATGAGTTCATTGGCCTTCGCCAATCCGCCGATGGTGCTGGGGCGCAGTAACGAAATCGGCTGGAAGCGCATGACCCAGCCGGCGGCCAACGGCCACGGCAACGCCCGCAGCCTGGCGGCGTTCTACGCCGGCCTGCTGGACGGACGCCTGCTGGAATCACCGTTGCTTAACGAAATGCTGTGCGAGCACAGCGCCGAATACGACCCGACGATCCAGACAGCCACCCGTTTCGGCCTGGGCATCATGCTCGACCAGCCGGACGTGGCGAACGGCAGCTACGGCATGGGAACGGGCGCGTTCGGCCACATGGGCGCCGGTGGCACCATCGGCTTTGCCGACCCGGAGCGCGGCGTGGCGTTCGGCTTCGCCTGCAACACCATCGGCTCCTACGTCCTGATGGACCCGCGCGCACGCGGCTTGGCGAATGTCGCGATGAATTGTTTGTAGAACCGGATGATGTTCGGCTCAAGCCTGAGGATGTATGAGCACCTGTGGCGAGGGGATTTATCCCCGCTGGGTTGCGAAGCGACCCCCCAAGCCTGCCGCCGCGGTATGCCTGGTCTATCGCATTCAACCTTTTGGGGGTTGCTGGGCAACCCAGCGGGGATAAATCCCCTCGCCACAAATTCATTTACTTTTGGGCTTAAACCCACAGCCACCAGCCCGCTCACACTCCCGGCGGCACCACCGCTTCCGCGACCTGCGGCTCGGCCACGCCGGTCTCAGGAGAAGCAGAGACTTGCTCTTCACCGCCGACCCGGGGCAACGCGGCCTTGGCGATCATGTCCGGTTGCGCCAGCAACTTGCGCGATGCTTCCACCGGCATCAGCAAACGCCCCCTTACGCGGCCACGGCCGGCCGGGTTGAGCATGCGCAACTCCCGCTCATGCACCCCCGACAACTGCGCCAGCTGCGCCAGGTCCACCGGCTGCGCCAAGGCGACCATCTGGAAGTACGGCTGGTCGGCAATCGGGGCCAGGCTCACGCCGTAGTCCGCGGGAGTGTTGATCAGTTGCGACAAAGCCAGCAGCCGAGGCACGTAGTTCTGCGTTTCGCCGGGCAGCGACAGGTTCCAGTAATTGGTCGCCAGGCCACGGGCGCGGTTACGCGTGATGGCGTCGCGTACCCGCCCTTCCCCGGCGTTGTAGGCAGCCAGCGCCAGCAGCCAGTCGCCGTCGAAGTAATCGTGCAAGTAAGACAAGTAATCCAGGGCAGCCCGGGTGGAGGATGGAATATCCCGGCGCTCATCGTAGTCACCGTGCTGTTGCAATTGATAACGGCGTCCGGTGGCTGGAATGAACTGCCAGAGCCCCAACGCCTGCGCAGGCGAACGTGCATTGGGATTGAACCCACTTTCGATCGCCGGCAGCAAAGCCAGCTCCAGGGGCATGTTGCGCTTGTTCAGCTCGCCCACGATGAAGTGCAGGTAACGGCTACCGGCACGGCCAGTCTGGGTAAGAAAAGCCGGACGTTCCATCAACCAGCGACGCTGCTCGTCGATGCGGGCCACGCCCTGGGTCCGGGTCTGCAAGGAAAATCCCTGGCGCATGCGCGCCCACAGGCTGCCGCCGCTTTGCGGGAATGACTCGCCAATCTCGATGATCGTGTCCGTGGGCGCCGGCTCAAGCCAGCGTAGCTGCGCGCGGTAAGGTTCGTTGGCGAAACGGTCGCCAATGGTCAACTGCGGTTCGAGATGCTGGCATCCGTACAGCAAGGTCCCCATGGCCAGCATGGACAAACCTTTGGGGATGGATCGCAGAGCTGGCGAAGATGCAAGTGATCGGGACATGGGCGGTCAACCTTGAATGAGGTGGCGCCATTGGGTGGCAGATCACCGGCCAGCGGTTCCACACCGGTCAGTGGAACCGAAATGCCCCGGCTGTCACTCATCAGGGGCAGCAGGCGCTCGTCGGTGCCTGGATGACAATGCGAGGTCCATCATGGCGTCACCCACCTATTGCAAGCTGATCGATCAGCTCTGCGAACTCACGATGATTCCCAGCCCGTCAGCGTTCTACGAAGAGGCAAACCTGTCGGTCAAGGATGTGGATTTTTCCTTGAAGCACACGCCTGGCGTGGGCGAGGGGGATGTTTTTATCTACTGCGGCTTCGGCCCCCTGCCCGTGGCGAATCGCGAAGCGGTCCTGCAACGGCTGCTGGAAGCCAACCTGTATTTGCTGAGCGGGGCGTTCTGTCCATCGCTGTCGTACAACCGCGACAGCAAACAGGTAGTCCTGATCGGCCACGTCCCGCTGGAGGGCCTCACAGCCGAGCGCCTGCTCGGGCTGATGGGCGGTGCCGCCGACATGGCGCTGATCTGGCGCGATGGCTATTTCTTCGACGGTGCCAGCCCAGACGACGCCGCCAAGACCGCCCAGCACAAACCCACCCTGCGTAGCGCAGGGCTCAACAACACCCTGTCGATCTAGGAAGGAGAACACGACATGCCAGCATCTGTAGGCGGAACCTCAAGTTCGGCGCCGTTACCCCAACAGGACGATCGGATCACGCCGGTAAGAACCAGCCTGTCCGATCAGGTCCGCCCATCCACCACGCCCTTGGTGCCTTACCACTTTGAAGGGAAAGCGAGCGACAAGACCCAGGACACGCTCAAGACCAGGCAGCATCGCCTGACCGCATTGATCAAGGACCTCGGCAAGAAAAGCCCTGATAACGACCCCATCGGTTATGCGCGGCAGCATATGGCGCTGGAGGCCACCGTGCTGGACTTCGCACCAGGGACCAGTTTCCAAGACATCCAGAAGCACCTCGCCGAACTCGGCGGCACGCCCCACCCAATGCTGTCGGGCCAGGAAGAAACCAAGGCATTCGCCAAGGATTTCGACGAGTACCTGGGCATGAGCAAGGCCGACAGGAAAGAAAGCGGTGGTTTCGCAGCCGTCTGGGACAAACATTGCGGGCGCGTGGGTAACACCCTCGGCGCCTACCACTCGTTGTGCCAGGAGGTCATCGACAACACCCCCGAGGGAGATGACCGGAAGTCACTGCAGAGCAGTCACGCAGCTTTCCGCGACTATGCCAAAGGCGTCACACAAGCCATGGCGAAAGATATGCCCGAGCGCTTGGACACCTTCCTCGAAAGCCGGATCGCGCATGCACAACAAGCCACGAGCAACGAGGACCTTTCCGAGGCCGAACGCAACCAGGCGAGCGCCGAACTGACCCAGTTGAACACGGTCAAGGAAGAGCTTGGCAAGTTCGTGAACAAGGAGGACGACAACCCTAGCGCACTGGCTACGGCGACAAAGAAGAACGAGGTGCTGGACATCGCGCTGAAGAACGTCGCACGGGAGGACTACGTCGCCGAACTCAAGAACCACAGCGGATTCCTCACGGGCCTGGCGGTATTCGCCGATGCGGGCATCCCACAGGGCTTTGCCTCCTCCGGTCACTTCGGTGCAAGCACCGCGGCGATCGACAAGGTACTGGAGGGCACGCACCTGGCCGCACATACCGCGGGAACATCCGTTGTCCTGGGTACCGCCCATAAAACGATCAGCGACAGCGCCCGCCCCATCATCCAGACCATCGTCGACAAAACCGTCGGCAGCGGCCTGGAGAAGGTCGATCCGATGTCGGTGTATCCCAAGCCCCTGCAGGACATCACCGTGGGTGGACGCCGTGTCGCCAACGCTCAGCACGAGGCCCTCGACAAGACGCAAGAAGATAAACGCGCCGATTTTCTGCGTAAACAGAACGCCAATAACTTCGGCACCATCAGCGGCGACTTCATGGGGTACGTCGCTTTCGGCGCGGCACACGCGGTACGCGAAGCACTGAATCAGTTTACGACCCTGAACGCTTCGGGCATCGCCGCCCGCAGCATTGCCTCTGCCGTCGGTGGCACCCTCATGGCCGGCGGTCAGGCAGTGGCCAAATACTCTCAATCCCACGGTGACGAGAAGATCCCGACCTATCGGGTCAAGAACGAAACGCGCGAATGGAAAGAGCTGCTGCCCAAAGCCTTCGCCGAATCAAAGAAAACAGTGCCGATGAACATGGCCAACTTCAGTGACTATCTCACCCGGGTCCTGGGTGTAAGCGGCGGGATCGCCATGCGTAACGCTGTGGCGAACGCCGCTGAAGCAGGGGAGGATGCCGAGGCGCTGGAAAAAACGCAGCAGATCATCGCGACTTTTTTCTCCTCGGGCCTGACCCTGCTTCCGTTCTTCGCCAACAGCGTGGCGGCACCGCTGGAAAACAAAGCGTTGAACGACGGCGAGGACGACCTGACCGCTCGGGCAAACGTCGCGTGGCAGAACGTCACTAATCCAAACCGGGACAGCCTGCCCCACACTCAGCCCCCTGGTGCGCGACGCTACGCCGAAAACACCTATCACGTAACTCGGGGCATTAGCCAGGCGGTTCCGCAAGCCACTGTCGCGGGGATTAACATAGGTGCCGAATGGATCAAGAGCGTAGCCACGAAGCCTAAAGCCCCTTCTGCCGAAGACAATTTCGAGCTGGCGGAACGAGGCGAAGCGCCACCCCAGGGCGGACCGTCCAACGAACCAACACCCACCACTAGACCTAGCTGATGAAACCGCCGGGGCATCACCGATGGCCCGGCATCCCTCCCTCCTTCCACGCTGGCCGCAGGAACTTCCCTGCGCCAGCCCTCGCGACACACTTCCCTTGGCACTTCGCCCACAACCCGTGGCGAGGGAGCTTGCTCCCGCTCGGCTGCGCAGCAGTCGTAAACCGGCCAATGCGGTATGACTGAATTACCATGGCGCCTGGCTTTTGGGGCTGCTGCGCAGCCCAGCGGGAGCAAGCTCCCTCGCCACGGGAATTCGCTCGGGTTGGGAAAAATCCTTCCGAGGAACGATGCGTCGGGAAGCGCTCGCGTGTTAAACAGGGGACCAACGGGACCGCTGCCACTCGCATAAGGAATGACCATGAAACGCCTGCTCGTCGCTTTCCTGTCACTGGTTGTCACCGCCATCATCGTCGCGGGCGGCTACCTCTACAGCAAGCAGCCCACCCGCCAGGGCACCGTGCAGCTGCAGGGGCTGCAAGGCTCGGTGACGGTGCGCTACGACGAACGTGGGGTGCCGCATATTCGCGCCGAGAACGAAACCGACCTGTACCGCGCCCTGGGTTATGTCCACGCTCAGGATCGACTGTTCCAGATGGAATTGATGCGCCGCCTCGCCCGTGGCGAGCTGGCCGAGATCCTCGGGCCGAAGCTGCTCGACACCGACAAGCTGATGCGCAGCCTGCGCATCCGCGAACGCGCCGCCAGCCATGTCGCCGAGCAGGATCGCCAGTCGCCGGCGTGGATCGCGACGCAGGCTTACCTGGACGGCATCAATACCTACCAGCAAACCCATACGCGGCCGCTGGAGTTCGATGTGCTGGGCATTCCCAAGCGGCCCTTCACCGCTGAAGACACCGCCAGCATCATCGGCTACATGGCGTACAGCTTCGCCGCCGCCTTTCGCACCGAACCGCTGTTGACTTACGTGCGTGACAAACTCGGTGCCGAATACCTGAATATCTTCGACCTCGATTGGCAGCCTCAGGGCGTGCTTCAAAGAGTTCCCGCAAGCGGTCCGTCCCTGACCAACAATGACTGGAAAGACCTCAACGCCCTGGCGCGACTGAGCGAACAGGCCCTGGCCGACAACGGCCTGCCGCAGTTCGAAGGCAGCAACGCCTGGGCGGTTTCCGGCAGCCGCACCCACAGCGGCAAGCCCTTGCTGGCGGGAGACCCGCATGTCCGTTTTTCCGCGCCCTCGGTATGGTACGAGGCGCACCTGTCGGCGCCGGGTTTCGAGCTCTACGGCCAATACCAGGCGCTGGTGCCCTTTGCGACGCTGGGCATGAACAAGGATTTCGGCTGGAGCATTACCATGTTCCAGAACGACGACCTCGACCTGATCGCCGAGAAGACCAACCCGGACAACCCCGAACAGGTCTGGTATCGCGACCAATGGGTGGACATGACCCGCAGCGAACAGCAGATCGCCGTCAAAGGCCAGGCACCCGTGACCCTGGTGCTGCGCCAGTCGCCCCATGGCCCGATCGTCAACGATGCCCTCGGCGCCAATGCCGGCAAGACGCCGATCGCCATGTGGTGGGGGTTCCTGGAAACCCGCAACCCGATCCTCGAAGCCTTCTACCAGCTCAACCGCGCCGACACCCTCGCCAAGGCTCGCAGCGCGTCGGCCAGGATCCATGCGCCGGGCCTGAATGTGGTGTGGGCCAACGCCAAGGGCGATATCGGCTGGTGGGCCGCGGCGCTACTGCCCAAGCGTGCGGAGGGTGTGAAGCCCGGTTTCATTCTCGATGGCGGTAGCGCTGAAGCGGAAAAATTGGGCTTTGAGCCTTTCACCAGCAATCCTCAGGAAGAGAACCCGGCCAGGGGCTACGTGCTCTCGGCAAATTTCCAGCCGGTGCCGGCCAGCGGAATCGAGATTCCCGGTTATTACAACCTTGCCGACCGGGGCCAGGAGCTGGATCGGCAGTTGAGCGAAAAACAGGCCAAATGGGATATCCAGACCACCCAGAAGCTGCAACTGGGCACCACCACTGCCTATGGCCCGCGCCTGCTGGCGCCACTGTTGCCGATACTGCGCGAAGCGGTCAGCGACCCACAGGAGCGCAAGTGGCTTGAACAACTGGCTGAATGGAAGGGCGACTACCCGCTGGACTCCATCAGCGCCACGCTGTTCAACCAGTTCCTGTTCGAGCTGGCCGACGCCGCCCTGGGCGATGAACTGGGCGACGGCTTTTTCGAAACGGCGTTGTCGACCCGGGTGATCGACGCCGCGCTGCCACGCCTGGCCGCCGCAAAAGACTCGCCGTGGTGGGACGACCGCTCGACATTGGGCACCGAAACCCGTACCGATACGGTGATCAAGGCCTGGAACAAAAGCCTGGTGCACCTGAAAGCCACCTTGGGCGAGGACGCCAGCCAATGGCAATGGGGCAAGGCCCACACCCTGACCCACGGACATCCGTTGGGCCAGCAAAAACCGCTGGACCGGGTTTTCAACGTCGGCCCGTTCGCCGCCCCCGGCACCCATGAAGTGCCCAACAACCTCTCGGCCAGGATCGGCCCGGCGCCCTGGCCGGTGACCTACGGCCCCTCCACCCGGCGCATCATCGACTTTGCCGACCCGACCCACAGCGTCACCATCAACCCGGTCGGCCAGAGCGGCGTGCCGTTCGACAAGCACTATGAAGACCAGGCCGAAGCCTACATCGAAGGGCTGTATCACCAGGCGCACCTGGCGGAGGAGGAAGTCACGGCCAACACCCGCGGTACCTTGAAACTGTTGCCCGCCAGGGCGCAGCCCTGAATCCTTTCTTGACCGTCGGCAGGCTCGATCGCCATTGATGGTCAAGACTACAGGGGCCCAAACCCCGTTTACCTCAATGGAGTCCATGCAATGTTCAATAACTGGTCCGAGCTGCTGCCCACCATCAAGAGCGCCTTTGGCGCCCTGGGAAAAAGCAATCCGAAAATGGTCAAGGCCTACATGGCCTTGGATGAAGCGGCGGCCGAGAACAACGTGCTCGATGCCAAGACCCGCGAACTGATTTCCATCGCCGTGGCGATCACTACTCGCTGTGACGGTTGCATCGGCGTGCACACCGATGCCGCCATCAAGGCCGGCGCCACTCGCGAAGAAATCGCCGCGACCCTGGCGACGGCGGTCTCGCTGAACGCCGGCGCGGCTTACATTTATTCGCTGCGGGCGCTGGAGGCCCATGACGCGCTGAAGAAGTGAACTCAAACCAGCGCGGCAAAATTCAGCCTGAACTGCTGCGGCGTCACGCCCAGCCTGCGATTGAATACGCTGCGCATGTGCTGGGCGTCGCGAAAGCCGCATTGGTAAGCCACGGTCTTGAGCGGCGCCCGGGTGCTTTCCAGCATTACCCGCGCCGCGTCCACCCGGGCCTGCTCGACGAACTCCGCTGGCGTGACCTTCGCTTCCCGGGTGAACACCCTGGAGAAGTTGCGTTGGCTCATGTTCGCGGCGTTGGCGAGGTCGGCGATGCCCAAGTCACCGTTGAGGTTGGCCATCACGTATGACTGAACCTGAGCCACGGCGGAGGCAGGCTCGGCGTGCGGTACGAGGAACGGGCTGAACTGCGACTGCCCGCCCGAACGCTGGGTGAACACCACCAGCCGCTTGGCGACATTCAGCGCCACGTCCGGCCCATGGTCCTGCGCCAGCAGGAACAGCGACAGATCAATCCCCGCCGTGACACCCGCCGAGGTGTAGAGCGCGCCGTCCTGCACGTACAGCCGATCGGCTTCGACCCGGG
The DNA here is from genome assembly GCF_030687895.1 of Pseudomonas sp. FP198. Lineage (NCBI taxonomy): Bacteria > Pseudomonadati > Pseudomonadota > Gammaproteobacteria > Pseudomonadales > Pseudomonadaceae > Pseudomonas > Pseudomonas sp. FP198. Next base: position 310,258 of record NZ_CP117452.1, on the reverse strand, counting down.
TCGAGGGACACATCCGTGTCAATGCCGATGCATCCCCCCAATGCGTCGTGACGGTCCGCCCTTCGAGCAAGCCGGCCCGAGCCAGCATGAACGCGCCGTTGCAAATCGAACCGAAGCGTCGCGCACGGGCGCAGGCATCGCACAACCAGCTATTGAACGCTGGGCCAAAGTCCATGAAGGGCAACTGCGGGCCGCCCGCGACCAGCAACAGGTCGTACGCACCTGACGCTTCGCTGAAATGTCGGTGAGGGTTGAGGGACATGCCATTGGAGCACGACGTCGCGCCTGGCTCGATACCGATCACTTCCAAGCGATATTGATCATGCGCGGCGAGAAAGCGATTGGCTTCGCAGAACACATCCATGGGCCCACTGATGTCCAGGGACTGGGCGTCGGTGAATACCACGATGGCGACGGTTTTTTCCATGGTCTGCGCTTACCTGTCCGGGTTGTCCAGCGAACCCTAGCCAATCCGGCGTGCAGAAGCCAGATGGCATGAAAGCCGAGTTCATTGGCCGTAATCACAGCCATGGCGTGATTGCCGCGTCGTACCCCGGCGAACAGACTGAAAACCTCAGCGCCGCCACGGCGCATCGTCAAAGAGGAGAGCAGCATGAACAGCATCGCCGGCATCCGGATTCCCGACAGCGCCCTCGCCCGGGCCACCACCGAATACATCCGCGACATCGAATCAGACCTGCTTTATCACCACTCCCGCCGGGTGTTCCTGTTCGGCGCCTTGAGTGGCGAACGCTGCCAATTGGCCTACGATCCGCAGTTGCTGTACGTCGGCGCGATGTTCCACGATCTCGGCCTGGTGGAAGGCTATCGCAGTGATAACGAGCGTTTCGAGGTGGACGGGGCGAACGCTGCCGCAGCCTTTCTCAAACCCTACGGGCTGAGCGATGACGACATCGAACAGGTGTGGCTGTCGATTGCCCTGCACACCACCCCAGGCGTGCCGAAACACCTGCGCCCGACCGTCGCACTGGTGACCGCTGGCGTGGAAATGGACGTGCTGGGCATGGACTACGCCGCGTTCCCCGCCGCACAGCGCGACGCCGTGGTGCATGCGCACCCGCGTGGAGAAGGTTTCAAGGAGTGCATCATCTGCGCCTTCGCCGACGGCTTGCGGCATCGTCCGCAGACCACTTTTGGCAACGTGAAGACCGATGTGCTGGTGGATCAGGAACCGGGGTTCAAGCCGATGAATTTCGTCGAGGTGATTCGCACGTCGCCCTGGAATTCGTAGCCAGCAGGTGTTACCGCCTTCGCGAGCAGGCTCGCTCCTACAGGGGATCCGAGCCGGGTCGCAAAGTTAGGAACAACATAAAACCTGTGGGAGCGAGCTTGCTCGCGATGACGGACTGACAGTCAACCTCTTCACTGACTGTAATATCGCTATCGCGAGCAAGCTCGCTCCCACATGGTTCCGCTCCTCAATCAGGCCGAAGTGGTCTCGGGCCGGCGCACCTGCGGTTGTTTCCAGGAATCGGCGGCGCTTTCCTCGATGGCTTGCTGGATCGCTCGCTTGCGGTTTTCTTCGGCGCGGCGGCTGAAGTACCAGACCAGGAAGGTCACCAGCGACACCGCCAGCAGGATCAGGCTCGCCACCGCGTTGATTTCCGGCTTGACCCCCAGGCGTACCGCCGAGAAGACTTCCATCGGCAACGTCGTCGAGCCAGGACCGGAGACGAAGCTTGCCAGCACCAGGTCGTCGAGGGACAACGCGAACGACATCATCGCGCCCGCCGCCAGCGATGGCGCGATCATCGGGATGGTGATCAGAAAGAACACCTTCCACGGCCGCGCACCGAGGTCCATGGCGGCCTCTTCGATGGACAGGTCCAGCTCACGCAAACGCGCCGAGACCACCACCGCCACATAGGCCGCGCAGAACGTCGTATGGGCGATCCAGATCGTGACGATGCCACGCTCCTGTGGCCAGCCGATCATCTGCGCCATCGCCACGAACAGCAGCAACAGCGACAGGCCGGTGATCACTTCCGGCATCACCAACGGCGCGGTGACCAGGCCGCCGAACAACGTGCGGCCCTTGAAGTGGGTGATACGGGTCAACACGAAGGCCGCCAGCGTACCCAGGGCTACCGCGGCGATCGCGGTGTAGCAGGCGATCTCCAGCGAACGCACCACCGAGCCCATCAGTTGCGAGTTGTCCAGCAGGCCGACGTACCACTTGACCGACCAGCCGCCCCACACCGTCACCAGTTTCGAGGCATTGAACGAAAAGATCACCAGGATCAGCATCGGCGCATAGATGAACAACAGACCCAGCACCAGCATCAGGCTTGAAAAACTGAAGCGCTTCATTCCTTGCCCTCCATTTCCTTGGCCTGACTGCGGTTGAACAGGATGATGGGCACGATCAGGATCGCCAGCATCACTACCGCCAGGGCGGATGCCACCGGCCAGTCACGGTTGTTGAAGAATTCCTGCCACAGCACCTTGCCGATCATCAGGGTTTCCGGACCGCCCAGCAGTTCCGGGATCACGAACTCACCCACGACCGGGATGAACACCAGCATTGCGCCTGCGACGATGCCGTTCTTGGACAGCGGCACGGTGATTTTCCAGAAGCTGTTGAACGTGCTTGAACCCAGGTCGGACGCGGCTTCCAACAGGCTCGGGTCGTGTTTGACCAGGTTGGCGTACAGCGGCAGGATCATGAACGGCAGGTAGGAATAAACCACGCCGATATAGACCGCCAGGTTGGTGTTGAGGATCTGCAAGGGCTCGCTGATCCAGCCCATGCTCATCAGGAAGCCATTGAGCAGGCCGTTGTTGCTGAGGATGCCCATCCACGCGTAGACGCGGATCAGGATCGCGGTCCAGGTCGGCATCATGATCAGCAGTACCAGCACCGTCTGCATCTCTTTGCGGGCGTTGGCGATGCCGTAGGCCATCGGGTAGCCGATCAGCAGGCACAGCACGGTGCTGATCAGGGCCATCTTCAGCGAGCCGAGATAGGCGGCGATGTACAGCTCGTCCTCGCTGAGCATCGCGTAGTTGGCGAAGTTCAGCAGCACTTGCAGCTTCTGGTCAACGTAGCTGTAGATCTCGGTGTACGGCGGGATGGCCACATCGGCTTCGGCGAAGCTGATCTTCAGGACGATGAAGAACGGCAGCATGAAGAACAGGAACAGCCAGATGAAGGGCACCCCGATGACCAACTGACGGCCACCGGGCGTTATTCGGGCGAGTCGGCGTTTGAGCTTGCGCATGTTCATGAGCGAAGCACCACGCCGCTGTCGTCTTCCCACCAGACGAACACCTGGTCGCCCCAGGTCGGGCGCTGGCCGCGGCGCTCGGCGTTGGCGACGAACGACTGCACCAGCTTGCCGCTTGGCAATTCGACGTAGAACACCGAGTGGCCGCCCAGGTAGGCAATGTCATGGACCTTGCCGCTGGACCAGTTGTGCTCGCAGGTTGGCTGCTCGGAGGTAACCAGCAGCTTCTCCGGGCGAATGGCGTAGGTCACGGACTTGTCCTGCACCGAAGTGCTGATGCCGTGGCCGACGTAGATATTGCGATCAAGGTCCTTGCAGGTCAGCACCGCGTGGCCCTCGGCGTCGTCCACCACTTCGGTCTCGAAGATGTTGACGTTGCCGATGAACTCGCAGACCAGGCGGCTGGTCGGGGTTTCGTAGATGTCGATCGGGCTGCCGATCTGGGCAATCCAGCCCAGGTGCATGATCGCGATGCGCTCGGCCATGGTCATGGCCTCTTCCTGGTCATGGGTCACCATTACACAGGTCACGCCAACCCGCTCGATGATCTCCACCAGCTCAAGTTGCATCTGCGAGCGCAGCTTCTTGTCCAGGGCGCCCATCGGTTCGTCGAGCAGCAGCAGCTTCGGCCGCTTGGCCAGGGAACGGGCCAGGGCGACGCGCTGGCGCTGGCCGCCGGAGAGCTGGTGCGGCTTGCGCTTGGCGTACTGGCTCATCTGCACGAGCTTGAGCATCTCGGCCACGCGGGCATCGACCTCGGCTTTCGGGATCTTGTCCTGTTGCAGGCCGAAGGCGATGTTCTGCGCCACCGTCATGTGGGGGAACAAGGCGTAGGACTGGAACATCATGTTGATCGGCCGCTCATAGGGCGGCATGTCGGTGATGTCCACGCCATCGAGGAAAATCCGCCCCTCCGTGGGCCGCTCGAAACCTGCCAGCATGCGCAGCAAGGTGGATTTGCCTGATCCCGAACCGCCGAGCAAGGCGAAGATCTCGCCTTTCTTGATTTCCAGGGACACATCGTCCACGGCAATCGTCTCGTCGAACTTCTTCGTGACCCGGTCGATCTTGACCAGCACCTGCTTGGGTGTCTGGTCGCCCTCGAGGGCTTTCTTATAGGCGCCGGAGGCAACTGCCATTTACGAAACTCCCACAAAATTTGCAGCTCGCCCCAGGTGGGCGAACCTTGGAAAAGTTAGAGCGCTTGACGCTATTTACCCGACTTGACCTTGGTCCAGCTGCGGGTCATGAGTCGTTGGATCTTGGGCGGTAACTCGGAATTGACGTAGAGCTTGTCGACGACCGCTTGCGGTGGGTAGACCGCTTCGTCGGTGCGTACGTCCTGGCTCATCAGTTCGCCAGCCTTCGGGTTCGGGTTGGCGTAACCGACGACGTCGCTCACCTGGGCGATGACCTCAGGCTTGAGCAGGTAGTTGATGAACGCGTGGGCCTCCTTGGCGTTGCTGGCGTCACGCGGGATCGCCAGCATGTCGAACCAGAGGTTGCCGCCTTCCTTGGGAATCACGTAGGCGATATCGACGCCCTTGCCGGCCTCGCTGGCACGTTCGCGGGCCTGGAAAATGTCCCCGGAGAAACCGGCGGCCACGCAGATCTCGCCGTTGGCCAGATCGGAGATGTACTTGGAGGAATTGAAGTAGGTGACGTAAGGCCGGATCTTGAGGAGCTGGGCCTCGGCCTTCTTGTAGTCTTCAGGGTTCTGGCTGTTGGGGTCCAGGCCCAGGTAGTTGAGCATGGCCGGAATCATTTCGTCGCCCGAGTCGAGGAACGAAACGCCGCAGCTGGAGAGCTTCTTGATATTTTCCGGTTCGAACAGCATGGCCCACGAGTCAATTTTCTCGACGCCCAATACCGCCTTGACCTTCTCGACGTTGTAGCCGATGCCGTTGGTGCCCCACAGGTAAGGCACGGCATATTGGTTGCCCGGGTCGTTTTTCTCCAGGCGCTTGAGCAGCGCGGGGTCGAGGTTGGCGTAGTTGGGCAATTGCGCCTTGTCGAGTTTCTGGAACGCCCCGGCCTTGATCTGCTTGCCCAGGAAGTGGTTGGACGGCACGACCACGTCGTAACCGGTACGACCGGCCAGCAACTTGCCTTCCAGGGTTTCGTTGGAATCGAACACGTCATAGACCGGCTTGATCCCGGTGGCTTTCTCGAAGTCCGCCAGGGTGGTCTCGCCAATGTAGTCCGACCAGTTATAAATATGCACGGTGGAGGCGGCCTGGACACCGACGGCGAGCGTCAGGCCGGCACCGACCAGCAAAGCGTTGCGTAACAAAGAAAAGACAGGCACGTGGAGGTCCTCTTAAATAGTTGGGCCCAAGTTGCCCCCGTTACCGGGCAACGAAATGCCCTGCAACAAAACCGGCGCGCAACTTACCCTCGATAAACCGATCCAGCAAAACTTTTAGTTATTTAATTGCGCCTGTTGCCGCCGCCGGACGACGCCGGCAACAGGAGATTGCTCCAAGCCGGCTTATTTACCGGATTTGATCTTGGTCCAGCTGCGGGTCAGGATCCGCTGGGTCGCGGCCGGCAGGTCGGCAATTGCGTACAGCTTGGCCTTCACGTCGTCCGATGGGTAAATGCTCGGGTCTCCCGAGATTTCCTTGTCCACCAGTGGGGTGGCGGCCTTGTTGCCGTTAGGGAAGCGCACGTTGTCGGTGATCTCCGCCATGATTTCCGGCTGCATGATGAAGTTCATCCACTTGTAGGCGGCTTCGACGTTTTCGGCATCCTTGGGAATGGCGACCATGTCGTAGAACGAACCGGCACCTTCCTTCGGAATGGTGTAGGCCACTTTCACCTTGCCGCCAGCCTCGGCAGCACGGCTCTTGGACTGCTCGATATCACCCGAGTAACCCACGGCCACGCAGATGTTGCCGTTGGCCAGGTCCGAGATGTACTTGGAGGAGTGGAAGTAGCCGATCGATGGACGCAGCTTGAGGAACAGGTCTTCGGCGGCTTTCAGATCAGCCTTGTCCGTGCTGTCTGTCGGCTTGCCCAGATAGTGCAGGGCCACCGGGATCATTTCGGTCGGCGAATCGAGGAAGCTCACGCCGCAGCTCTTGAGCTTGGCGATGTTCTCGGGCTTGAGCAGGGTGTCCCAGGAATCGATCTTGTCGACGCCCAACGCGGCCTTGACCTTCTCCGGGTTGTAACCGATGCCGATGGTGCCCCACATGTACGGGAAGGCGTGTTTGTTGCCTTGGTCGCTGGCATCGCCAACGGCCTTGAGCAGGTCGGTGTCGAGGTTTTTCCAGTTCGGCAGCTTGGACTTGTCCAGTTCCTGATAGACACCGGCCTTGATCTGCTTGGCGAGGAAGTTGTTCGACGGCACCACGATGTCATAGCCGGATTTGCCCGCCAGCAGCTTGGCCTCCAGCGTCTCGTTGCTGTCGAAGACGTCGTAGACGACCTTGATCCCTGTCTCCTTCTCGAACTTGGCGACCGTGTCCGGCGCAATGTAGTCCGACCAGTTGTAGACGTGCAGCACTTTGTCGTCCGCCTGGACGGCGCCCGCCATCACACCCGCCAGGGACATGGCGAGGAGGGTCTTGCCAGCTATCTTCATACCTAATGCCTTCATGGATTGATGCTCCAGTTATTCTTTTTAGTCACGTTCAGTAGCCGGCTCGCGGGCAACTTGAACAATCGGTAGTCTGGCAAGTTACAGGGCAGGCTTTCAACCAAAGCCCGCCCTTTTGTTTTACCGGGCGAGGCCCATGTCGGCACCTCGCACAGAGCCTAGCACTCAGCCTTGCAGCGCACCGAGCGTCAGGTCCAGGCACTGCCGCGCCTTGGCCACCAGTTCGTCGATCTCGGCCTTGCTGATCACCAGCGGCGGCGCAATGATCATGGTGTCGCCCACTGCGCGCATGATCAGCCCGTTATCGAAGCAGAACTGCCGGCAGATCATGCCCACCCCCTTGCCCTCGTAGCGTTTGCGCGTGGCCTTGTCCTGGACCAGTTCGATCGCCCCCAGCAGACCGACGCCGCGCACCTCACCCACCAGCGGATGATCGTTCAGTTCCCGCAGGCGCTGCTGCAAATACGGTGCCGTTTCGCCGTGGACGCGCTCGATGATCTTTTCTTCGCGCAGGATACGGATATTTTCCAGGGCCACCGCAGCGGCCACCGGGTGACCGGAGTAGGTGAAGCCGTGGTTGAAGTCACCGCCTTCGTTGAGCACCGCGACCACATCGTCGCGCACGATCAGGCCGCCCATGGGGATGTAACCGGAGGTCAGGCCCTTGGCAATGGTCATCATGTGCGGTTTCAACCCGTAATGATCGGTACCGAACCATTCACCGGTGCGGCCAAAACCGCAGATGACCTCGTCGGCCACGAACAGGATGTCGTATTTGGCGAGGATTTCCTTCATGCGCGGCCAGTAGCTGTCCGGCGGCACAATGACGCCGCCGGCGCCCTGGATCGGCTCGGCAATGAACGCACCGACGTTGTCGACGCCGATCTCGAGGATCTTTTCTTCCAGTTGATTGGCGGCCCAGATGCCGAACTCTTCGGGGCTCATGTCGCCGCCTTCGCCAAACCAGTACGGCTGGGCGATGTGGACAATACCCGGGATCGGCAGGTCGCCCTGCTCATGCATGTAGGTCATGCCACCCAGGCTCGCGCCGGCCACGGTCGAACCGTGATAACCGTTCTTGCGACTGATGATGACTTTCTTGTTCGGCTGCCCTTTGATCGCCCAGTAGTGGCGGACCATACGCAGCATGGTGTCGTTGCCTTCGGAGCCGGAGCCGGTGAAGAACACGTGGTTCATGCCTTCCGGGGCGATGTCGGCGATGGCTTTTGACAGTTCCAGCACCGGCGGGTGGGCGGTCTGGAAGAACAGGTTGTAGTACGGCAGCTCGCGCATCTGTTGGCTGGCGGCGTCCGCCAGCTCATCGCGACCGTAGCCGACGGCCACGCACCAGAGGCCGGCCATGCCGTCGAGGATCTTGTTGCCTTCACTGTCCCAGAGGTACACGCCCTTGGCGTGCGTGATGATGCGCGGGCCTTTCTCTTTGAGCTGTTTGAAGTCGCTGAACGGTGCCAGATGGTGATCGCTGCTCAGGGCCTGCCATTCACGGGTTTGCGGGTTGTTGCGGGTCATGCGGATTCTCCCTTTATTCCATTGGGGGCGGGGCTTTCGGCGACCCCGCCCGGCGCATCAGACGGCAAAGAGCAGGAATTCCCGCTCCCACGAACTGATGACGCGCTTGAAGTTTTCATGCTCGGCCCGCTTGACCGCGACGTAGCCCGTGATGAATTTCTTGCCCAGGTACTTCTCGATGGTGGAGCTGTTTTCCATGCGCTCCAGGGCATCTTCGATGGTCAGCGGCAAACGCAGGTTCCGGCGTTCATAGCCACGGCCGACCACTGGCGCGCTCGGATCGATACCCTCGACCATGCCGATGTAGCCGCACAGCAAGCTCGCGGCAATCGCCAGGTACGGGTTGGCGTCGGCGCCCGGCAAGCGGTTTTCCACGCGACGGTTCTGCGGCCCGGCGTCCGGAACCCGCAAGCCCACGGTGCGGTTTTCTTCGCCCCATTCGACGTTCACCGGCGCCGAGGTGTCAGGCAGGAAGCGGCGGAACGAGTTGACGTTGGGGGCGAACAGCGGCAGCAGCTCGGGGATGAATTTCTGCAGGCCACCGATGTGGTGCAGGAACAGCTCGCTCATGGTCCCGTCTTCGTTGGAGAAGACGTTCTTGCCGGTTTCCTTGTCGATGATGCTCTGGTGCAAGTGCATCGCACTGCCCGGCTCGCCGGTCATCGGTTTGGCCATGAAGGTGGCGGCCACATCGTGCTTGAGCGCCGCCTCGCGCATGGTGCGCTTGAACACGAGGATCTGGTCGGCCAGTGACAGCGCGTCACCGTGACGGAAGTTGATTTCCATCTGCGCGGTGCCGTCCTCGTGAATCAGGGTGTCGAGGTCCAGCTCCTGCAATTCGCACCAGTCATAGACGTCCTCGAACAACGGGTCGAATTCGTTCGCCGCTTCGATCGAGAAAGACTGGCGACCGGTTTCCGGGCGACCGGAACGGCCGATAGGCGGTTGCAGTGGAAAGTCCGGGTCGTCGCTGCGCTTGGTCAGGTAGAACTCCATTTCCGGCGCGACAATCGGCTGCCAGCCCTTGTCGGCGTACAGCTTGAGCACCTTCTTGAGCACGTTGCGCGGTGACAGCTCGATCGGGTTGCCTTGCTTGTCGTAGGAATCGTGGATCACCTGGGCGGTGGGCTCGATGGCCCAGGGCACCAGGAAGACTGCGTTTTCGTCCGGGCGGCAGATCATGTCGATGTCGGCGGGGTCGAGCAGTTCGTAATAGATGTCGTCTTCGACATAGTCGCCCGTTACGGTCTGGAGCAGAACGCTCTCGGGCAGGCGCATGCCTTTTTCGGCAATGAACTTGTTGGTCGGCGAGATCTTGCCCCGGGTAATGCCGGTCAGGTCGCCAATCATGCATTCGACTTCTGTGATCTTGTGGTCTTTCAACCAATCGGTGAGCTGGTCGAGGTTGTTACTCATAAATGCCTCTAGGCGTGAGTTTCCTGACTGCTATTAGTCGTCAGGCGTTGTTTGACGCATCGGCGTCGCGTTGTGTTGCCCTTGCTCGGCAGGCATCGCCAAATGCCTGGAAAATCGCAAGGTAGTGCAGGTTGGAGCCTACTGCCCATTCAGGGTGCCATTGCACTCCTAAAGCAAAAGCCTTGCCTTGTACCGCCGAGACGGCTTCGATCAAGCCATCCGGCGCCAGCGCTTCGGCCCGCAGCCCCGAGGCCAGGCGCTCGATGCCTTGGCTGTGGATCGAGTTGACCTCGATCTGCGACGGCAGCCCCAAAGCCGCGAGGATACCGCCAGGCTGGACATGCACGGCATGGGCAGGACCATATTGGACCTCTACCGGCTGGGTGTCGTCTTCACGATGATCGATGAAGGTTCCGACTTCATGAACTTTCTGATGCAGGCTGCCGCCAAAGGCAACGTTCATTTCCTGGAAACCGCGACAGATGCCCAGCACCGGAACGCCCGCGTCGACCGCCGCGCAGATCAGCGGCAGGGTAATGGCGTCCCGTGCAGGATCATGAGCGGTGCCTGGCGCACTGGCCGGGCCCTGGTAGTGAAAAGGTTCTACATTGGAAGGGGAGCCGGTAAAAAGAATACCGTCCAGGGCGTCCAGAATATCGGACGGGGAGAACAGATCCGCCAGGGACGGGATCAGCACTGGCAAGCCCTTGGCGGCCGTTGCGACAGCCCGCGCATATTTGTCGCCAGTGGTGTGATACGCATGCAGACCGATCTGCCTGGAGCAGGTGGTGATGCCGATTAACGGCAGGCGAGACATGAAGCACCCCGGTATTATTGCTGTTATGGGTTTGAATCGAGCTTAGCCTTGTTCATTTTTTTACACAACACCCCCGTAAAAAATACAACACGGCCCGCTCAAGCCTGCGGGGGACAAGCCCCTCAAAGGGAAAAAAACGCCCCAAATTGCCTCAAAAAAGCCCTACAGGTGCTTTTTTAGGGCAAAAAAGGCCCTGCTTGACTTCGGCATGCCGTTCGGGTTGACTGGCTTTCGAAGAGATCAATGATTGATATTTTTAACAACAAAGGTGTTGCATCATGTCGGTACCCCCGCGTGCCGTTCAGCTTAACGAAGCGAACGCGTTCCTTAAGGAACATCCTGAGGTTCTGTACGTTGACCTTCTGATTGCGGATATGAATGGTGTGGTGCGCGGCAAGCGCATCGAACGCACCAGCCTCCACAAGGTTTACGAGAAAGGCATCAACCTGCCGGCCTCTCTATTTGCCCTGGATATCAATGGCTCGACGGTGGAAAGCACCGGACTGGGCCTGGACATCGGCGATGCCGACCGCATCTGCTATCCAATCCCCGGCACTCTGAGCAACGAACCCTGGCAGAAGCGCCCCACCGCGCAACTGCTGATGACCATGCACGAGCTTGAAGGCGATCCGTTCTTCGCCGACCCTCGCGAAGTCCTGCGCCAGGTCGTGACCAAGTTCGATGAACTGGGCCTGACCATCTGCGCGGCATTCGAGCTGGAGTTCTACCTGATCGACCAGGAGAACGTGAATGGCCGTCCACAACCGCCCCGCTCGCCAATCTCCGGCAAACGCCCGCACTCGACACAGGTCTACCTGATCGATGACCTCGACGAATACGTCGACTGCCTCCAGGACATCCTGGAAGGGGCCAAGGAGCAAGGCATTCCCGCCGACGCCATCGTCAAGGAAAGTGCCCCGGCGCAGTTCGAAGTGAACCTGCACCACGTGGCCGACCCGATCAAGGCTTGCGACTACGCGGTACTGCTCAAGCGGCTGATCAAGAACATCGCCTACGACCATGAAATGGACACCACCTTCATGGCCAAGCCGTATCCAGGCCAGGCGGGCAACGGTCTGCACGTCCATATCTCGATCCTGGACAAAGAAGGCAAGAATATCTTTGCCAGCGAGGATCCCGAGCAGAACGCCGCGCTGCGTCACGCGATCGGCGGTGTGCTCGAGACCCTGCCCGCGCAGATGGCGTTCCTCTGCCCGAACGTCAACTCCTACCGTCGTTTTGGCGCACAGTTCTACGTGCCGAACTCGCCGACCTGGGGCCTGGACAACCGCACCGTAGCCTTGCGCGTACCGACCGGCTCCGCCGATGCCGTACGCCTGGAACACCGTGTCGCCGGCGCCGACGCCAACCCGTACCTGTTGATGGCGGCGGTCCTGGCGGGTGTGCACCATGGCCTGACCAACAAGATCGAGCCCGGCGCGCCGGTCGAAGGCAACAGCTACGAGCAGAACGAGCAAAGCCTGCCGAACAACTTGCGCGATGCCCTGCGCGAACTGGACGACAGCGAAGTCATGGCCAAGTACATCGATCCCAAGTACATCGATATCTTCGTGGCCTGCAAGGAAAGCGAGCTGGAAGAGTTTGAACACTCCATCTCCGACCTTGAGTACAACTGGTACCTGCATACCGTTTAAGCGGCTGCGGTAGAAAGGAACGCCGCAGGCCTTCAGGGCTGCGGCGTTTTTTTATGTCTGGGCGGGTGGCCGCCTTCGGCGGATCGCGAGCAAGCTCGCTCCCACAGGGATTTTCAGCGCACATGATTCAAGGGGCACCGCACACTCAATGTGGGAGCGAGCTTGCTCGCGATGACGGCTTGGCAGACAACACAAGACCCGACTCGTACAATGCCCGGCAGCCCCGCAGGAGAGCTTCATGACACGCACCGCCACCCCTCGCAAACCCCGCGCCCGCAGCCAGGCCCGGATCGACTCGATCCTCGATGCCGCCCGCACGCTGCTCGCCGCCGAAGGCGTGGCCAGCCTGTCGATCTACAGTGTCGCCGAGCGCGCCGGGATCCCGCCCTCCTCCGTCTATCACTTCTTCGCCAGCGTCCCGGCCCTGCTCGAAGCCTTGACCGCCGACGTCCATGCAGCCTTTCGTGCCTGCCTTCAAACACCGATCGATCATGCAGCGCTGAACCAGTGGCACGATCTGTCGCGGCTGGTGGAGCAACGGATGCTGTTGATCTACAGCGAGGACGCCGCCGCTCGCCAACTGATCCTGGCCCAGCATGGCCTGACTGAAGTCACCCAGGCCGACCGCCAGCATGACCTGGAACTGAGCGAGCTGATGCACACCGTCTTCGCCCGGCATTTCCAACTGCCGCCCTTGCCTGCCGATGTCGACGTGTTCGCCCTGGCCATGGAACTGGGCGACCGCGTCTACGCCCGCTCGGTACACCAGCACGGCCAGATCACCCCGCGCATGGCCGAGGAAGGCATGCGCGTGTTCGATGCGTATCTGGGGCTCTATCTCCCTCCGTTTCTGCCCAAGCGCTCTGATTGAATCGTTCCCACGCTTAGCGTGGGAACGAAAAAGCCCCGAAGGGCTCAAGCCATCCGGGGCTGCAGGTCAAGCATCGTTCACAACTTGGCGATAGACACCTCGGTGGATTTGACGAAGGCAATCACTTCGCTGCCAATCGCCAGTTCCAGCTCTTTGACCGAGCGGGTGGTGATGACCGAGGTGACGATGCCCGAGGCGGTCTGCACGTCGATTTCCGACAGCACGTCGCCTTCGACGATTTCCTTGATGGTGCCTTTGAACTGGTTGCGTACGTTGATGGCTTTGATAGTCATGATGTCGTTCCTGTCTGGATGAAGTTATTGCGCCCAACGCAGTTGCGTGGGCAAGGGTGAAACGGGTTCGGGTTCCGGCGGTTGGCCGGGCAAGGACAGCACGCGGTTGAGGACTTCGGTTTCCAGGCTCGCCAGGCGATGCGAGCCGCGAGCACGCGGGCGCGGCAAGTCGATGGCCAGGTCGAGGCCGATCTGGCCGTCTTCGATCAGGATCACCCGGTCGGCGATCGCCACCGCTTCGCTGACGTCGTGGGTCACCAACAGCACGGTGAAGCCGTGTTGCTGCCACAGGCGCTCGATCAGTTGCTGCATTTCGATCCGGGTCAGCGCATCGAGCGCACCCAAAGGTTCGTCCAGCAACAGCAGGCGCGGTTGATGAATCAGCGCCCGGGCCAGGGCCACCCGCTGTTTCTGTCCGCCGGACAACGCCGCCGGCCACTCGTGTGCACGATCAGCCAGGCCCACGGCATCCAGCGCCTGCAACGCTTGTGGTCGCCAGTCGCCCTTGAGTCCGAGGCCGACGTTGTCGATGACTTTTTTCCAGGGCAGCAAACGTGCCTCCTGAAACATCAGGCGCGTGTCTTCCCGTGCAGCGCTCAGCGATGCCGAACCGGCCAGCAACTCACCGCCCGAAGGCTGATCGAGGCCGGCCAACAAGCGCAGCAAGGTACTTTTGCCGCAGCCGCTGCGGCCGACCACGGCGACGAACTGCCCGGCCGGGATATGCAAGTCGATGTCACGCAACACCTGGCGCGAACCAAAGGTCTTTTGCAGATTGCGCACCGCCAGGGGGATACCTCGCAGCAGGCGCGGCGGTTGTTGGGCGGTCATGCGACACCTCCCTTGTTCGCCTGATAGGCCGGATGCCAGCGCAGCCAGACGCGTTCAAGCCCGCGAGCAGCAAGGTCGGCCAGTTTGCCGAGCACCGCGTACAGCAGAATCGCCAGCACCACCACGTCGGTCTGCAGGAATTCCCGGGCATTCATCGCCAGATAACCGATACCGGAACTGGCCGAGATGGTTTCCGCGACGATCAGCGTCAACCACATGAAACCCAGGGCAAAACGCACGCCCACCAGGATCGAAGGCAAGGCACCCGGCAGGATCACCTGGCGAAACAGGCTGAAGCCGGATAAACCGTAGCTGCGGGACATCTCCACCAGCGCCGGGTCGACATTGCGAATCCCGTGGTAGGTGTTGAGGTAAATCGGAAACAGCGTGCCCAGCGCCACCAGGAAAATCTTCGCCGACTCGTCGATACCGAACCAGAGGATCACCAGTGGAATCAGCGCCAGGTGAGGCACGTTACGCACCATCTGCACGGAGCTGTCCAACAGCCGTTCGCCCCACTTCGACAGGCCGGTGATAAAGCCCAGCGCCAGGCCGATGCCGCCGCCAATCAGGAAGCCGACCGCCGCGCGCCAACCGCTGATAGCCAGGTGCGTCCAGATTTCACCGCTGCGCACCAGGTTTACTCCGGCCTCGACCACCGCCACCGGCGCTGGCAGGATCCGCGTCGATAACCAGCCGGCCGATACCGACAATTGCCACACCGCCAGCAACAGCAGCGGCACCGCCCACGGCGCGAGGTTGTGGATAAGTTTTTTCATGGCCGCCTCAACTCTGCGAAGCGGCTTTGGGCAGGATATCGTTGGCGACCATTTCACCGAACGGGCTCACATAACCCTGGCTTTTCGGCAGCTCCGGGCGCTCTACATCGAGGTGCGGGAACAATAGCTCCGCCACCCGATAGGATTCTTCCAGGTGTGGATAACCCGAGAAAATGAACGTATCGATACCCAGGTCGGCGTATTCCTTGACCCGCTCAGCCACGGTCGGGCCATCGCCCACCAGCGCCGTTCCGGCACCGCCGCGTACCAGGCCGACACCGGCCCAGAGGTTGGGGCTGACTTCCAGCTTGTCGCGCCGACCGCCGTGCAATGCGGCCATGCGTTGCTGGCCCACCGAGTCGAAACGCGCCAGGGACGCCTGGGCGCGGGCGATGGTTTCGTCGTCCAGGTGGGAGATCAAGCGGTCGGCCGCTTGCCAGGCTTCGGCGTTGGTTTCCCGCACGATTACATGCAGGCGAATGCCGAAACGCACGGTGCGCCCAAGCTTCTCGGCCTTGGCCCGTACCTGGGCGATTTTTTCCGCGACGGCGGCGGGCGGTTCGCCCCAGGTCAGGACCATTTCCACCTGCTCGGCGGCGAGATCCTGGGCGGCTTCCGACGAGCCGCCGAAATACAGCGGCGGACGCGGTTGCTGGATCGGCGGATAGAGCAGCTTGGCGCCCTTTACGCTGATGTGTTCACCGTCGTAATCGACCGTCTCGCCTTCCAGCACCCGACGCCAGATCCGGGTGAATTCCACCGAGGCCTGGTAGCGTTGCTCGTGGTCCAGAAACAGCCCGTCACCGGCCAGCTCGTCCGGATCGCCACCCGTCACCAGGTTGAACAGGGCCCGCCCGCCGGACAGCCGATCCAGCGTCGCGGCCTGACGCGCCGCCACCGTCGGGGAAATGATCCCGGGGCGCAGGGCAACCAGGAACTTCAGGCGCTGGGTCACCGGAATCAACGAAGCGGCTACCAGCCAGGAGTCTTCGCAGGAACGCCCGGTAGGAATCAACACCCCGCCGAAACCCAGCCGATCGGCAGCCTGGGCAATCTGTTGCAGGTAACCATGATCGACGGCGCGGGCGCCTTCAGCGGTGCCAAGGTAATGGCCGTCGCCGTGGGTGGGCAGGAACCAGAAAATATTGAGGCTCATGGAGTGGTCTCCTAAGGGATCGAATTACTGCGCGTTCGCAACGGCCGCCGGCGGCGTCCAGATCACGTCCTTGATGCTCAAGGGCTTGGGAATCAATTTGAGCTGATAGAAGCTGTCGGCGATCTTCTGCTGCGCCGCGACCACCTCCGGCGTCAGGAACAGTGCCCCGTAGCCTTGGCGTTTCACCGACGTCAGGGTGATGTCCGCCGGCAGGCCGAGCAGCGGCGAGACCTGCCGGGTCACGTCTTCAGGGTTGGCCTTGGACCACTCCCCTACCGCACGCACCTCTTCCACCAGCGTCGTGATCACTTGCGGATTTTTTTGCGCGTAAGGTTTGGTGGCGAGGTAGAACTGGTGGTTATCGACGATGCCTTTGCCGTCACGCAGGGTGCGTGCCTGCAACTGTTGTTCGGCGGCTGCCTGGTACGGGTCCCAGATTACCCAGGCATCCACGCTGCCGCGCTCGAACGCGGCACGGGCATCCGCCGGCGGCAGGAAAACCGTCTGGATGTCGGAATATTCGAGGCCGGCATCTTCCAGCGCGCGTACCAGCAGGTAGTGGACGTTAGAGCCTTTGTTCAGCGCGACTTTCTTGCCTTTGAGCTCCTGCACCGTCTGGATCGGCGAGCCCTTGGGCACCAGGATCGCCTCGCTGTTCGGCGCCGGTGGCTCGTAGGCGACATAAAGCAAATCCGCGCCTGCCGCCTGGGCAAACACCGGCGGGGTTTCGCCAGTCACGCCAAAATCGATCGAGCCGACGTTCAGGCCTTCCAGCAGCTGCGGGCCGCCGGGGAACTCGGTCCATTGCACGTCGACGCCTTGGGCGGCGAGGCGTTTTTCCAAGGTGCCCTTGGCCTTGAGCAGCACCAGCGTGCCGTACTTCTGATAGCCGATCCGCAAGGTTTCGGCCTGAGCCTGGGTGATGGCGCCGAAGGACACAGCCGCAGCAAACAGAGCGACCAGCCCGCGACGCAAAATGACAGTGCGCATGGCGCCTCTCCTTTCGCTGTGGGGTTTTGGCTGCACCTGCTTGGCCGTTGACGGCTGAGTAAGGTGGAGTTGAATCAGGGATGTAGCGAGTCAGATGCTCCAGCGAGCACTCAACAGACGTTCGTTCAATACGCTGGGATCCAGCGGCTTGGGCCGCCGGGCCATGGCGCTGTAGAACTGTTCAAGCGCCTCATCCAGACGCTGCTGCAGGGCCGGCGCCAATTGCGCCTGGGCGCTGCCTTCGCCGTAAGCGATCTGGTTATCCTCGGCGAAAATCCCATGCAGCATTTCCTGGGCCTTGAGCGCCGACAACACCGGCTTCAGGGCGTAGTCCACCGCCAGCATGTGGGCGATGCTGCCGCCTGTCGCCATGGGCAACACCACCTTATGGGCCAGCGCGCGTTCGGGCAGTAGGTCCAGTACCGTTTTCAACGCGCCGGAGAAAGACGCCTTGTAGACAGGCGTAGCGATCACCAGGCCGTCGGCGTTTTCGATCTGGGCCAGCAGGTCCAAGACCTTGGGGCTATCGAAGCGGGCATGGAGCAGATCCTCGGCGGGAAAATCACGCACCTGATAGCTCACCACTTCCACACCTTGCTGCTGCAACCAACGTTGCGAGCGCTCCAGCAGCACTCCTGATCGGGAGCGCTGGCTGGGACTGCCGCCGAGCGAGACAACCAACATGCCAACCATTCCTTGAATTCACGTGCGATTCGCGGTGGGCGATCTCGCTGTATGGAGCAAACCATAACAGGGCATTGATATATCTTTAAATCATATTTATTCATTTGGTTATGCATTTAAGAGATATATGGCTGGCTTTCCTTTGAGGCAATAAAAAAGGCCGTCGAAACGGCCAAACCCTTGGTGCACAGAAGATCAGCTGTGGGAGCGAGCTTGCTCGCGATAGCGGTGTGTCAGTCAACTCAATATTGGCTGGTCCGCCGCCTTCGCGAGCAGGCTCGCTCCCACAGGTTCAGGTTCTGGTTCTGTTTTTGCCTCAGCGATTGGGCTGCGGCGTCAGGCGCAGGTATGGTTTGACGGCGCGATAGCCTTTGGGAAAGCGCTGCTTGAGTTCTTCCTCATCCTTGAGCGACGGCACGATCACCACTTCATCGCCATCCTGCCAGTTAGCCGGCGTGGCGACCTTGTAGTTGTCGGTCAGCTGCAAGGAGTCGATTACCCGCAGGATTTCATTGAAGTTGCGCCCTGTGCTCGCCGGGTAGGTGATGGTCAGGCGGATCTTCTTGTTCGGGTCGATCACGAACAAGGAACGCACGGTCAATGTGTCGCTGGCGTTGGGGTGGATCAAGTCGTAGAGGTCGGACACCTTGCGGTCGGCGTCGGCCAGGATCGGAAAATTGACCACGGCATTCTGCGTTTCGTTGATGTCCTCGATCCACTTGTGATGCGAGTCCACCGGGTCTACCGAAAGGGCAATGGCCTTGACGCCGCGCTTGGCGAATTCGTCTTTGAGCTTGGCGGTAAGGCCCAGCTCGGTGGTGCACACCGGGGTGAAATCCGCTGGATGGGAGAACAACACGCCCCAGCTATCGCCGAGCCATTCATGGAAGCGAATCTTGCCGGCGCTGGAGTCCTGTTCGAAATCGGGGGCGATGTCGCCGAGTCTGAGGCTCATGGTGCAGCTCCTGGTTGAGTAGTTGTGGGCCCAACTGTGCACCGCTTTTCATTGCTTGAAAAAGAATGAATACCCATTTGTTTAGATCTTGAGTGAATATAAAAAACTGTTCACTGGCGCCTTGGCGTATAGCGGACCAAGATCATTGTCGAGGTTTCGAGAAGGCCTCGAGTTGCTGAAAAGAGGAGAAGGTTCGGGGAAGGCTACAGGGGTGGGCCGGACCCGGAACGCAAAAGCCCCGCCCGGCGTGCTGCCGGGCGGGGCTTTTTTTGTTCTGCATTTGCACTCCGCAAATTATTGAGGCGATTTCAGAATGAGCGGCTAGGATAGGCAGCATGAACACTCAAGCCTTGTTGTCTTATCTGCATCACCACCTCCCTGGGCTGCTGGCGGTTTACCTGTTCGGCAGTCATGCACAGGGCACCGCGGGACCTGATAGCGACGTCGATCTGGCGGTGCTCTTGTCCGGCGAGGTCGATCCTGTTTCGCTGTGGCAGCTCTCAGGAGAGTTGGCGGATATCGCTGGCAGTCCCGTGGACCTGATCGATCTACGCGCGGCAACGACCGTCATGCAATACCAGATCGTGACTCGAGGTCAGCGGCTCTGGGCCAGGGACGTACAGGCGGGTTTGTACGAATGTTTCATTCTCAGCGAAAAAACCGCTCTGGATGAGGCTCGGGCAGGCTTGCTCAAGGATATTCAGGAAGAAGGCAGCGTGTATGGCCGATGATGTTTTGATCAACAAGGCAGCAAGTATCGAGCGTTGCGTCGCCAGGGTGCGGGAAGAATACGAGAAAGATCCCGCTACGTTTGCCACCGATTTCACTCGCCAGGATTCGGCAGTCCTGAACATCCAGCGGGCGTGTGAAGCGGCACTGGACATGGGACAGCACTTGATTCGACGCGAGCGGCTGGGTGTTCCGCAAAGTGCTCGCGATACATTCGAGCTGCTTTTGCAAGGTGGCTGGCTGGAGGAAGGCCTGGTGAAAAATCTGAAGAACATGGTGGGCTTCAGGAACATCGCCGTGCATGACTATCAAGCCCTGCAACTGCCGATCATGATCGCAATCATTACCGGGCATCTGGATGATTTCCTCGGGTTCAGCGCGTACATCTTGCGCAAGGACGCGACGCAGTCCAAGGGATAAAGGCTCTATCCGGCTCGCTGAGCCAAAAACGCAAAGCCCCGCTCGGCGTGCTGCCGGGCGGGGCTTTTTTACACAACTACGTCTTACAAGAAGGCCTTACAGGAAGTTGTAAGTGTAGTTGAAGATCAGGCGGGTCTGATCCCGGTCCGCGCCGGAACCGCTACCGGTACCACGATAAGAGCCGTGACGCAGAGTGGTGCCGAAACCTTTCAGAGCACCTTGCTGGACGACGTAATCCAAGCGCATGTCACGCTCCCACTCGGACGAATCGCTGCCACCTGCGGTACGGGACTTGATGTCATCGCCACGCAAGTAAGCAACTGCAGCCTTAAGGCCCGGAACGCCGAGACCAGTGAAGTCGTAGGAGTATTGACCAAACGTGGTGTTCTCACCTGCACGGACGAACTGATGGATCATGCTATCGGTGAACAGGTAGAAGCTTGAACCGCCGGCGCCTTCGTTGCGACCGCTGTCATTGAGCAGGCTGCCCTGCCCCATGTAGACGAAACCGCCGTCATCACCGACTTGCTGGTGACCCAACATGAAGGCACTGCCACCCAGGGTATAGGTGAACATGGCGCTCCAGGTCTTGTTGTCGACCTCGCCCGGATTCTTGGCGTAACCACCGTTGTTATCGAACTGATAGCCTGCGTCGCCGTTGCGGCCATCCGAGCTGCTGTCGAAGTAACGCAGGTCAGTCTTGAACGACTGGCCTTCGGTGATCGGGAACACATGTACCGCGCCCAGGAAGTGCTGCTTGTAGTAATCCTGCAGGTTGGCGTAGTAGTACTGCAGGGTCAGGTCCTTGGTGACCTTCCAATCAGCACCGGCATAACGGAATTGGTTGCTGTCCTCGGTACCGCCGCTCACGGCCAGGCCGGTGCTGTTGGTACCGGCACGGCCTACGGCGCGCTCCAGTTGGCCGGCGTTGAACGTCACGTTGTCCAGGTCCTTGGAGGTGATAGTGCCACCTTCGAAGGTTTGCGGCAGCAGACGGCCATCGTTGGCGACCAGGATCGGCAGGTTAGGCTGCAGAGCACCACCCAGGTGGGCCTCGGTTTTGGAGAAAAGCGCCTTCACGTTGGCCGACCCACGGCTCCAGCTGTGCTCCGCGGACCCGTCGGAGTCACTTGGCGAGAAGGAGTTATTGGCGTCTGGACGCTGACCTTTACCACCATCAAGGTGAAGACCAACCATCGCCTGGGCGTCGATACCAAAACCAACGACACCTTGAGTGAAGCCGGACTTGTAGTCGAACTTCAGGCCCGTCGCCGCCTCGCGCTGATCTTCATCGCCTTCACGGTTGTCGTTGTCAAAGTACATGGTGCGAGAACTGACCGACGCCTTGCTGTCCTCGATGAAACCGGCGGCGCCTGCCTGCTGCGCCATTACCCCAACGGCCACAGCCAGGGCCAAGGTGGACTTCTTCATGTATCGCTCCTCTCGTTTTCTAATTCTTGTGTGTCTTTGGTTCCGGTTCGAACGCCCGGAATCCGCGGATGCGCGATTAGCGCCAGACCGTGACTGGCAAGTCAACCGTAACCCTTTCGGACTACGACCATGGTCTAACCCCGCGACACCGGCCGGAAGAATAATGGATTCTTTATAAATCCAAAAAGAATTGTTTCATCAGTTTTCAGCTCGTTTCGACATATGCTTGCCATCAAAGCGTCATCAAGCCCGGAATCGGCTTATCGGCGCCGCCAAGGATTCCTGAATGGTGTTTCGTCGGGGCTAGCGCGCGACATGCCAATGCGTGCGCATGCCGCGATCTTGAGGCTTTCCAGACTAGTCGCTCATTGTCTGAAATCAAGAAAGTCGCGGCAGCGTGATTGGCTAGGCGGGTTGTTTACAGCGTTTTTTCGAAGATCTTCGAATTGCGCTGATAGTTGTATAACGAAGCCCGCGCCGCCGGCAGGCGGTCGACACTGCTGGGCTCGAAGCCGCGCTCGCGGAACCAGTGGGCGGGTCCGGGTCGTCAGCACGAACAGGGTCTTGAGTCCCTGGGCGCGGGCCCGGGTTTCGATCCGTTCCAGCAGCTCATCGCCCCGGCCACCGTGGCGGTATTCCGGATTCACGGCCAGGCAGGCGAGTTCCCCGGCATCCGAATCGGCGATCTGGTACAGCGCCGCGCAGGCGATGATCATGCCTTCGCGCTCGACTACGCTGAACTGCTCGATCTCGCGCTCCAGCACCTCGCGGGAACGCCGTACCAGGATGCCCTGCTCCTCCAAGGGGCTGATCAGGTCCAGCAAGCCGCCGACATCCTCGATGGCGGCTTCGCGCACCACCTCGAATTGCTCCTGGGCCACGAGCGTGCCGCTGCCATCGCGGGTGAACAGTTCGGCCAGCAGCGCACCGTCCTCGGCATAGCTGACGATGTGGCTGCGCGCCACGCCGCCCCGGCAGGCCTGCGCCGCCGCATCCAGCAGCTCGGCCTGGTAATCGCTGCCCAGGCGTTGCATATGAGCCGGGACCTGTTGCGGACGCAGCTCGCGAACCAGCCGCCCATCCTCGCCGATCAGGCCCTGCTCGGCGCCGAACAACAGGAGTTTGTCGGCGGCCAGATCGATGGCCGCCCGGGTCGCGACGTCTTCACACGCCAGGTTGAAGATCTCCCCGGTCGGTGAATAGCCCAACGGCGACAGCAGAACGATCGAGCGCTCATCCAACAGCCGGTTGATGCCCTTGCGGTCGACCCGACGCACTTCCCCGGTGTGGTGATAATCCACGCCTTCGAGCACGCCGATCGGCCGCGCGGTAACCAGGTTGCCGCTGGCCACGCGCAACCGCGAGCCTTGCATCGGCGAAGAAGCCATGTCCATCGACAGGCGCGCCTCGATGGCAATGCGCAACTGGCCGACCGCGTCGATCACGCACTCCAGCGTCGCGGCATCGGTGATACGCATGCCATGGTGGTAGTGCGGCGTCAGGCCGCGGGCAGCGAGGCGGGTCTCGATTTGCGGACGCGAACCGTGCACCAGCACCAGCCGCACGCCGAGGCTGTGCAGCAATACCAGGTCATGGACGATGTTGCCGAAGTTGGGGTGCTCCACCCCGTCGCCAGGCAGCATGACGATGAAGGTGCAATCGCGGTGGGCGTTGATATAGGGCGAAGCGTGACGAAGCCAATTGACGTATTCGGGCATGAACCTGGGCCTGTAATAAATAACAGCCTAAAAAAGACGAAGCGGAACGCACAGCGGGCTGGTGGTTATCGTCGGAACAGGCTTGGCGACACGCGCGCTCTCCTCATGAATACGGGTCCGCAAGCGGACAATTTAACCGGCGCTGGCCGGTGTCAGGCAGTAATGACCGATCAACTGTCGCAACAGCTGCACGGTAGGCTGCAAACGTGACATTTCAAGGTACTCGCCAGGCTGGTGGGCGCAGGCGATATCGCCAGGCCCCAATACCAGGGTTTCGCAACCGAGGCGCTGAAGATAAGGCGCTTCGGTGCCGAACGCCACTGCTTCGGCACGATGCCCGGTGAGCCGTTCGGCCACCCGCACCAGCTCGGCGTCCTCGGCCTGCTCGAACGGGGGCGCTTCGGGGAATAGCGGTGCGTAGTCGATCTTCACCTGGTGGCGTTCGGCGATGGGGTCGAGCTTCTGCCGGATCGCCGCCCGCAGCACCTCTGGATCCATGCCCGGCAGGGGGCGCAGGTCGAACTCCATGGAGCATTGGCCGCAGATCCGGTTGGGATTGTCGCCGCCATGAATGCAGCCGAAATTGAGGGTCGGCTGCGGCACGGTGAACTGTGGATTGCGGAACTCACGCTGCCATTGCAGGCGCAGGCCACGCAGCTCGCCCATGGCGTCGTGCATCGCTTCGAGCGCGCTGCGGCCCAGGCTCGGGTCGGAGGAATGGCCGCTGCGCCCGAGGATGTCGATACGCTCCATCATCACGCCCTTGTGCATGCGGATCGGCTTCAGCCCCGTCGGTTCGCCTATCACCACCGCGCGTCCGAGCGGCCGGCCGGCCTCGGCCAGGGCACGGGCGCCCGCCATGGAGCTTTCTTCATCGCAGGTGGCGAGGATCAGCAACGGCTGCTTGAACGGCTGGTCCAGCAACGGCCGCACCGCTTCGATGGCCAGGGCGAAAAAACCTTTCATGTCACAACTGCCCAGGCCCACCCAGCGCCCGTCGACCTCGGTGAGCTTGAGCGGGTCGGTCTGCCACAACGCGCCATCGAACGGCACCGTGTCGCTGTGCCCGGCCAGCACCAGCCCGCCGGGCCCCGTGCCGAAGCTGGCGAGAAGGTTGAACTTGCCGGGGCTGACCTGCTGGATATCACAGGAGAATCCGAGTTCCGACAGCCAGCCTGCCAGCAGCTCGATCACGGCGCTGTTGGACTGGTCCAGCTTGGGCTGGGTACAACTGACCGAAGGCGCGGCGATCAGGGCAGCGAACTGATCTTTCATGGACGGCAAAGGCATCGCTGGCTCCCGGGCTTACAAATTGGGGTCCATCATAGAACCATCGAGAGCAAGGATGGAACCGTTCGGCGCGGAGGACCGACGAGTCCTGTACACTGCACGACCCTGGCAGCCACATCTTCCCCCGGCTGCGCACCCGATTCCTGGATTTTCCGGCCATGCAGAAAGAAACCGAAATCAAACTCCGCGTCAGCCGCGAGACCCTGGCAGCCTTGCGCGAGCATCCGCTGTTGAAAAAACGCAACAAGAGTGGCTGGGAACGCCACGAATTGATGAACCAGTACTTCGACACGCCGGAACGTGACCTGGCCCGGGCCAAGGTCGCCCTGCGCCTGCGTCGCGACGGCGAAGAAGTCATCCAGACCCTCAAGACCCGCGGCCAGAGCGTTGCCGGCCTGTCCGAGCGCAACGAATACGACTGGCACCTGCCCAAGGCCAAGCTCGACCTGAAGAAGCTCGACGGCGAATGCTGGCCCGAGGCACTGGCGGACCTGGACAAAAAAACCCTCAAGGCGATCTTCACCACCGATTTCGTCCGCGAGCGCGCCGAAATTGCCTGGGGCCGCGGCAAAGCCAAGGTGGTCATCGAGGCGGCCCTGGACCTGGGCCACGTGGTGGTCGGCAAGCAGAAGGAAGAAATCTGCGAGCTGGAGCTTGAGCTGCGCGAAGGCGAACCCGCCGCCCTGCTGGAACTGGCCGCCGAACTGGCCGCGAGCCTGCCCTTGATGCCTTGCGACATCAGCAAGGCCGAACGTGGCTATCGCCTGCATGATGCGAGCAGTTATGCGCTGAGCCTGCCGGCTCCGCAGCTGACGGCCGAAACGCCGCTGGACGATGCCTTTGGCGCGTTGAGCTGGCATCTGCTGGGCAGCAGCCAGCGCCTGGCCGAGCAATATCGTTTCAACGGCCACTGGCGCCTGTTGCAGGACTGGGTGGAAAACCTCGCCGAACTGCGCGCATTGCTCAGCAGCCTCGGCCAGGCCGCGCCGCGCCAATCGACCCATGATCTGCGCGTCGCCCTGGATGCGCTGCTGGAAGACTGGCGTCCGCTGGTCCAGGCCGGCCTCGACGACGAAGACGTGCGCAAGGCGGCGCCGGAGCAATTCCTCGAAGAGCTGCAGGACCCGCGCTGGGGCCTCTTCTCTCTTCAAGCTTCGCGCTGGTTGCTGGCTCGCAGCTGGACCGCCGACCGCAACACCCGTGGCAATCGCCAGGGCGCGGCGCAACTGGGCAGCTGGCTGCCGCGCCTGCTCAGCGAAGAAGCTTCGTCGCTGCAACTGCAACGCTACCAGCAACAGCCGGAAGACCTGGCCGAGCAACTGCCGCGCATCGAACGTATCCAGGCCTGGCTGCATCATGCCCGCCAGGTGCTGGAAATTCCTGAGATGGACCGGCTCTACGGCGAATTAAACAAGCTGGCGCAATTGGCCAACGAACCGATCACCGACGAGCTCCTGGATGCGCGCAAGCAACAGGCGATTGCGGTTTATCAGAATCGGGCCTGGAAGACTTTGTTGCGCCTGTAAGATCGCCATCGCGAGCAAGCTCGCTCCCACAGGGGTCCAGCGTTGCACACAGATTTTGTGGCCGCTGAAGATCTCCTGTGGGAGCGAGCTTGCTCGCGATGAGGCCAGTCCAAACACCCAAAAACCAAGCTTCAGCGCACCACCGGCAAACTCGTCGTCGACTTGATCTCCGACAGCGCCACGATCGAGTTCACCTCCTGAATTCCCGGCACCATCGACAGTTTTTCGAAAAAGAATCGCTCATACGCCTCGATGTCCGCCGTGACGATGCGCAGCAGAAAATCCACCGACCCCATCAGCACATAGCATTCCAGCACCTCGGGGAACCCGCGGATCGCCTCGGTGAACTCGGTGAAATTCGAGCGACCGTGGGCGTTGAGCTTGATTTCGGCGAAGATCTGCGTGTTCAGGCCGATTTTCTTGCGATCCAGCAGCGTCACCTGCCCCCGAATGATCCCCTCTTCCTTCATCCGCTGAATCCGACGCCAACAGGGCGACTGGGACAAGCCAACCTGCTCGGCGATCTGCGCGCTGGACAGCGAGGCATCCTCTTGCAGCAACGCCAGTATCCTGCGGTCGTAGCTATCCAGCTCGCTGTGCATAAATAATCCTTTGGCTTTCCAATATTCGAATCATTTTATTCAAGATAAGCCAGAAATAGCTCATCTTAGGTAAGAAATACCCTGCTGCGCATGTAAATATTTCTCCCGACCTCCAGGAGACCGAACATGCACGCACTCGCAGCCGTATCCACCGCCCCGACCCGCGCCGACGCCTGGCACGCCGCCAACGCCCATTGCCGCGTGCATTATCAGATGCAGGCCGAAGCCGAACCGGACGTGCTGTGCCGAGCGTTGAACCTGTTCGCCTTGCAGGGCCTGATGCCACAGCAGGTCCACGTCGAGCGTCACGACGATCTGCTGGCGCTGGACATCGTCCTCGATGGGCTGAGCTGGCACCGTGCCCAGGTCATTGCTGAAAAATTACGTAACCTGATCAGCATGTGCTCGGTGGACCTGCAAGACGCCGATATCACGCGGGCCGGACGGGTCCTGGCGGCCGGTTGAGGGGTGCGCAGGCAAGAATTGGAAACGCATTGGTCGGGTAGTGGCCCAACGGTCCATAAGGTCGGGACTATTCTTTTGCACAACAAGCCTGGACGCCGAAGCGTCTGCATCGCGGCTTTGCTGCAACCGTCCAATAGGAACCCGAACGCCCATGTCCACCAAACACGCCACTCAGGACCGCTGGCTGGACCTTAACGATCTGCTCCGCCAACTGGTCGCCCAGGGCCTCATCAGCCAGGATTCAGCCGAAACCGCGCTCAACGCCCGACGCCGGCATAACGCCAACAGCCAGTTGCACCCGCTGGAGTTCATCGCCAACCAGCACCTGGACGACCTCAGCCGCCCCGGCAAGCGCCTGGACCTCGAGAACCTGACGCTGTGGCTGGCCCAGCAGGCCGACCAGCCCTACATGCGCATCGACCCGTTGAAGATCAACGTGGCGGCCGTTACGCCGCTGATGTCCTATGCCTTTGCGCAACGTCACAAGATTCTCGCGGTGGCGGTTGACCGTGACGCCGTCACCGTCGCCAGTGCCCAGCCTTACGTCAGCAGTTGGGAAGCCGACCTGACCCACGTGCTCAAGTTGCCGGTCAGGCGGGTGGTCGCCAACCCGGTGGATATCCAGCGCCTGAGCGTGGAATTCTATCGCCTGGCCAAATCCGTCAGCGGCGCTACCACCGTCGATCAGCAACCGAGCAACCTGACCAACTTCGAACAACTGCTCAACCTCGGCGCCAGCGACCAGGAGCCGGACGCCAACGACGCCCATATCGTCAATATCGTCGATTGGCTGTTCCAGTACGCCTTCCAGCAGCGGGCCAGCGATATCCACATCGAACCGCGCCGCGAGCAGGGCACCGTACGTTTTCGCATTGACGGGGTGCTGCACACCGTCTATCAGTTCCCGCCGCAGGTGACGATGGCGATCATCAGTCGCCTGAAAAGCCTGGGGCGCATGAACGTCGCGGAAAAGCGCAAGCCCCAGGATGGTCGCGTCAAGACCAAGACTCCCGACGGCAACGAGGTGGAGTTGCGCTTGTCGACCTTGCCGACCGCGTTCGGCGAAAAAATGGTGATGCGGATCTTCGATCCGGAAGTACTGCTCAAGGATTTCGACCAGTTGGGCTTCTCCGCCGACGACCTGCGTCGCTGGCAGGACATGACCCGCCAGCCCAACGGCATCATTCTGGTCACGGGGCCCACCGGGTCCGGCAAGACCACGACGCTCTACACGACGCTGAAAAAACTGGCGACGCCGGAAGTGAACCTCTGCACCATCGAGGATCCGATCGAGATGGTCGAGGCGTCGTTCAACCAGATGCAGGTCCAGCACAACATCGAGCTGTCTTTCGCGGCGGGCGTACGTGCGTTGATGCGGCAGGACCCGGACATCATCATGATCGGCGAGATCCGTGACCTGGAAACCGCCGAGATGGCGATCCAGGCAGCACTCACCGGACACCTCGTCCTCTCGACCCTGCACACCAACGACGCGCCGAGCGCCATCAGCCGCCTGCTGGAGCTCGGCGTGCCGCATTACCTGATCAAGGCCACGGTGCTCGGAGTCATGGCCCAGCGTCTGGTGCGTACGTTGTGTCCACATTGCAAGGCGCCCATCACCCTGGATGAAGACGACTGGCAAACCCTGACGCGGCCCTGGCAGGCCCCGTTGCCGACTAACGCCCAGCAGGCTGTCGGCTGCTCGGAATGCCGCGATACCGGCTATCGGGGGCGGGCCGGGGTGTACGAGATCATGCAGTTGAGCGACAGCGTCAAAGGCCTGATCCACCCAGACACCGACCTGCTCGCCGTGCGCCGCCAGGCCTTCAAGGAAGGCATGCGCAGCCTGCGGCTCTCGGGCGCGCAAAAGGTAGCGGCGGGCCTGACCACGGTCGAAGAAGTGCTGCGGGTGACGCCACAGAGTGAACAGAAGTAGCTTGTGGCGTGGGCTGACTGACGGGTCATGGAACTGAATCGAGGCTGCGGCAATCCAAAGTCATAGTTAACCCTGTGGAGTCACCTATCATGCGTCTCAAACTTGCTGTCGCGACCCTGGCCTTGCTTTCTCTTCCTGTTGGCTCGGCAATGGCCGACACGTTTTGGCGTAACGTCATCTCATCCGGTGCGACCACCGGCTCTACCTACCTGACCTTCAAGGACAACAAGCTGATCGTCGCCGCCCAGGACGACGCCGGCAGCTTCGTCGCCAGTGACGGCGGCATCCGTGGCCCCTATCTGGAAGCCGCGATGCAGAAAGTCCGTGCCGACAACCCAGGCCTGCAAGCCACCGACATGGAACTGGCCAACGCGATCCTGGCGAAAAACGCTGTCGCCCAGGAATGATTTCCGGCCGATAAAAAATGCCGCTCGATTGAGCGGCATTTTTTTGCCCGGCGGACATCTCACAAACCATCGAGGGAACGAGCCTGCTCGCGAAAGCGGTGTGTCAGCCAACCTCGATGTTGCTGATTTATCGCCTTCGCGAGCAGGCTCGCTCCCACAGGTATCAAGTGTTACTCGCCGATAGCAGCCTTGTAGCCGGCAGCATCGAGCAACTTATCCAACTCGGCCTTGTCGCTTGGCTTGAGCTTGAAGATCCAGGCGCCGTACGGATCGGAGTTCAGCAACTCCGGCGAGCCGCCCAACTCTTCATTGATCGCAATCACTTCACCGGAAATGGGGGCATAGATGTCGGAAGCGGCCTTGACCGACTCCACCACTCCAGCCTGATCACCAGCAGCGAAAACCTTACCGACCTCGGTCAGCTCGACAAACACCACATCGCCCAAAGCTTCCTGCGCATGATCGCTGATGCCCACGGTGACGGTACCGTCGGCTTCCAGGCGCGCCCACTCGTGGCTTTCGGCAAAACGCAGTTCGGCGGGGATATCACTCATATTCTGTGTCCTCAAGAGAAAGTGTCAGCGGCCGGCGGCCCGCCGCAAAAGGTTAGATCAGGGTTTTGCCATGGCGGACGAAGGTCGGCTTGACCACCCGTACCGGGTACCACTTGCCACGAATTTCCACCTCGGCACGGTCAGCGGTAGCCATCGGGACACGTGCCAGGGCAATCGACTTGCTAAGCGTAGGAGAAAAACTACCACTGGTGATCTCTCCTTCGCCAACATTGGCGATACGGACCACCTGGTGAGCGCGTAGAACACCGCGCTCCTCAAGTACCAGCCCGACCAGTTTGTGCTGCACGCCAGCCGCCAGTTCGGCTTCCAGCGCCGAGCGGCCGATGAACTGGCGGCTCGCAGGTTCCCAGGCGATGCTCCAGGCCATGTTGGAGGCCAGTGGCGAAACATCCTGGTGAATGTCCTGGCCATAGAGGTTCATGCCCGCTTCCAGGCGCAAGGTATCGCGGGCTCCAAGACCGATGGGAGGAATGCCAGCGCCCACCAGATCGTTGAAAAAGCTTGGGGCTTCATGGGCCGGCAGGACGATTTCCAAACCATCTTCACCGGTGTAGCCGGTACGGGCAATGAACCAGTCGCCGTCGGCACGGCCTTCGAAAGGCTTGAGCTGCTGGATCAATTGACCGCGTGATTGCGTGACCAGCTCGGCGATCTTGTGCCGGGCCTGCGGTCCCTGGATGGCCAGCATCGCCAGTTCGGGACGCTCGTGCAGTTGCACGTCATATTCACCGAGCTGTGCCTGCATCCAGGCCAGGTCCTGGTCGCGGGTCGAGGCATTGAACACCAGCCGGTAACCGTACTCGACCCGGTAGATGATCATGTCATCGACTATACCGCCGCGCTCATTGAGCATCGTGCTGTACAGCGCACGGCCGGTGTCCTGAAGGCGATCGACATCATTGGCCAGCAAACGCTGCAGCCAGGCCTTGGCCTGGGGGCCGGCAACGTCGATCACGGTCATGTGGGACACATCGAACACACCGCAATCGCGGCGCACCTGGTGGTGTTCCTCGACCTGCGAGCCGTAGTGCAGAGGCATATCCCAACCGCCAAAATCGACCATCTTCGCGCCAAGGGCGAGATGCAGGTCATACAGAGGCGTACGCTGTCCCATGGGTTTCTCCTTCCGGGCGTGGCGAAGGTGCGGACGGGTACTGCACAGCACGAACGCCTGAAAAAATGGCGCCCTCAGCTACCCGGTCCGACGGACGGACCGCACCGAATGCCGCGCATTGTATCCACATGCCATGGCACTGGCACCTGGGGCCGCTCTCAATTAATTCAGAACGCGTCGATGAGCCGAGCGCCGTATCAATCCGATGACTGGCAACAGCCCGACCAGCACCAGGGTCAGCGCCGGCAATGCAGCCCGTGCCCACTCCCCCTCGCTGGTCATTTCAAAGACCCGCACCGCCAGCGTGTCCCAGCCGAACGGGCGCATCAGCAGGGTGGCGGGCATTTCCTTGAGCACATCGACAAACACCAGCAACGCCGCGCTCAACGTGCCAGGGAGTAGCAACGGCAGATACACTTTGAAAAACAGTCGTGGCCCACTGACGCCAAGGCTTCGTGCGGCCTCGGGCAATGACGGACGAATCCGCGCCAGGCTGCTTTCCAGCGGACCGTAGGCCACGGCCAGGAAACGTATCAGGTAGGCCAGCAGCAACGCCGACAAACTGCCCAACAGTAACGGCTTGCCCGCCCCGCCGAGCAGGGTCGATAGCGGAATGACCAACTCACGGTCCAGATAGCTGAACGCAAGCATGATCGACACCGCCAGCACTGAACCCGGCAAGGCATAACCCAGGTTCGCCAGGCCGACACCGGCGCGGATCGGACGGGTCGGCGCCAAGCGACGGGCGAAGGCCAGCAGCAAGGCCACGCAGACGGTGACTAGGGCCGCCAGGCCGCCCAGATAGAGGGTATGGATGATCAACCCGGCATAACGCTCGTCCAGGTCGAACCGACCGCGCTGCCAGAACCACACCACCAGTTGCAGCACCGGAATGACGAACGCGCACGCGAAAACCAACAGGCACCAGCCGCTTGCCGCTGCCGCCTTGAAACCGCGCAAATGGTAAAGCGCCTTGATCCGGGGCCGCTCGTTGCTGGCCCGCTGTGCTCCCCGGGCACGGCGTTCACCGTAGAGCACCACCATCACCGCCAGCAGCAACAGACTGGCCAGTTGGGCTGCGCTGGAAAGACTGAAGAAGCCGTACCAGGTTTTATAGATGGCAGTGGTAAAGGTGTCGAAGTTGAACACCGACACCGCGCCGAAATCCGCCAGGGTTTCCATCAGCGCCAGCGCCACGCCCGCGCCAATGGCCGGTCGGGCCATCGGCAGTGCCACCCGCCAGAACGCCTGCCAGGGCGATTGGCCGAGGACCCGGGCCGCTTCCATCAATCCCTTGCCTTGGGCCAGGAAGGCGCTTCGCGCGAGCAGATAGACATACGGATAGAACACCAGCACCAACACCAGGATAACCCCGCCGGTCGAACGTACCCGGGGCAGGCGCAAGCCGCTGCCGAACCATTCGCGCATCAGGGTCTGCACCGGGCCGGCAAAATCCAGCAGGCCGACGAAAACAAACGCCAGCACATAGGCGGGAATCGCGAACGGCAACATCAACGCCCAATCGAGCCAGCGTCGACCGGGGAATTCGCAAAGGCTGGTAAGCCACGCCAGGCTGACCCCCAACAACGTCACGCCGACACCCACACCCAGGATCAGCGTCAGGGTATTACCCAGCAGGCGCGGCATCTGGGTCTCCCACAAGTGGGACCAGATCTGCGCATCGATGCTCTGCCAGGACAGCAACAGCACGCTCAACGGCAACAGGACCAGCGCAGCGACGACGAAGACCAGGGGATACCAGCGGCGTTGGGCGGGGTGGGTCAAGGAAAACTCTCGTAAGACAAACGGTCAGGTGGCGAGGGAGCTTGCTCCCGCTGGAGGGCGAAGCCCTCCCGGGATATCTGCCAGGATCCATATGCCGGGGCATGATCCAGGATTTTGGGGCTACTGCGTAGCCCAGCGGGAGCAAGCTCCCTCGCCACGGGTCGTCAATGAGCTGAAATCAGTTCCAGCCGGCACGATCCATCAGGCGTATGGCTTCGGCCTGGCGTTTGCCCGCGACTTCGACCGGCAGAGTGTCGGCCTTGAACTGGCCCCAGGCGGCGACTTCCTTGGACGGCTGGACTTTCGGATTGGCCGGGAACTCCTGGTTCACGTCGGCGAAGATGCTTTGCGCTTCAGGCGTGGTCATCCACTCCACCAGTTTTTTCGCGGCCTCCGGGTGCGGCGCGTGCTTGGTCAGGCCGATACCCGAGAGGTTGATGTGCACGCCACGGTCCGCCTGGTTCGGCCAGAACAGCTTGACCTTCAAGTCTGGCTTCTGCTGGTGCAGGCGGCCGTAGTAATAGGTGTTGACGATGCCAACGTCGCACTGGCCGGCATTGATCGCCTCAAGCAGCGCGGTGTCGTCGGAGAATACGTCGGTGGACAGGTTCCTGACCCAGCCCTTGAGGATCTCCTCGGTTTTTTCAGCACCATGGGTTTCGATCAGGGTCGCGGTCAGCGACTGGTTGTAGACCTTTTTCGAGGTCCGCAGGCACAAGCGGCCTTCCCATTCCTTGCCGGCCAGCGCTTCGTAAGTAGTCAGCTCACCCGGTTTGACCCGGTCAGTCGAGTAGGCAATGGTCCGCGCACGCAGGCTCAGGCCGGTCCAGGCGTGGGACGACGCCCGATACTGAGGGGGAATGTTGGCATCGATTACCGGCGAGGTGAACGGCTGCAGAATGCCCATCTGCTCGGCTTGCCAGAGGTTGCCGGCGTCGACGGTCAGCAGCAGGTCGGCGGTGGCATTTTT
This sequence comes from Pseudomonas sp. FP198, assembly GCF_030687895.1. Classification (NCBI taxonomy): domain Bacteria; kingdom Pseudomonadati; phylum Pseudomonadota; class Gammaproteobacteria; order Pseudomonadales; family Pseudomonadaceae; genus Pseudomonas; species Pseudomonas sp. FP198. The sequence goes on along the minus strand of NZ_CP117452.1, from coordinate 276,461 downwards.
GTCTTCGGCCTTGATCCGCTGCATCAAGGGCGCTTCCTTGTCGGTGATGAACTTCACCGCGACGCCGGTTTTCTTGGTATAGGCATCGAAAACCGGTTTGATCAGCTCATCGATGCGCGACGAATAGACCACCACCTCATCGGCAGCCTGGGCGACGGAAGTGCCGATCAGGGTCAGTGCGAGGGCGGACAGCAGGCGTTTGGTAGCCGACATGGGAGCGGTCTCTCGATTGTGAACAGAGCGCAAATGATAAGGACTCACATTTAGCACCACAATCGAACAGTGGGTAGACACGTTTCCAAATGTTGCACAGATGGGATGGGGGTGGCTGTTCCGGCCTCATCGCGAGCGGGCTCGCTCCCACAGGCTCAACTGGATCGAATGTGCGAGCGAGCCTGCTCGCGATAAGCCTTTCTCAGACCTTGGCCAGGTCCGGCAAGTCCCCGGTCAGCCCCAACGCCTCGCGGACGAACAGCGCCTTGGCCTCCGGCATGCGATCTACCAGCTTCAGACCGGTATTACGCAACCAGCGCACCGGCAGGGGATCGGCCTGGAACAGCCGCTCGAAGCCTTCCATCGCCGCCATCAGCGCCAGGTTATGGGGCATGCGCCGCCGCTCGTAGCGGCTCAACACCTTGAGGTCGGCCAACCGCTCGCCACGCTCGGCGGACTGCAACAGCACCTCGGCCAACACCGCGGCATCCAGGAATCCCAGGTTGACGCCCTGCCCGGCCAGGGGATGGATGGTGTGCGCCGCATCGCCGATCAGCGCCAGCCCTTCGGCCACGTAACGCTTGGCGTGGCGTTGGCGCAGCGGTACGCAGACGCGAGGATCGGCGCCGAGCACCGCGCCCAGTCGGCCCTCGAAAGCCCGCTCCAGTTCGGCGCAGAAAGCGTCGTCATCCAGTGTCATCAAGCGCTGCGCTTCGCCAGGCGTGGTCGACCAGACGATCGAGCACCAGTCCTGCTGGCCGTCGCGCGCCAGTGGCAGGAAGGCCAGCGGACCGTTGTCGGTGAAGCGTTGCCATGCGGTCTGGCGATGAGCTCCGGCGCTACGCACGCTGGTGACGATCGCGTGATGCAGGTAGTCCCACTCGCGAGTGGCGATCCCCGTCAGGCGGCGCACGGCGGAGTTCGCCCCGTCGGCGGCAATCACCAGTGGCGCGCGCAAGGTGCGCCCGTCAGCCAGGGTCAGCAGCCAGTCGTCGCCGGAGCGGCGCATCTGCTCCAGGCGCGCATTGGCCAGCAGGCCCAGGTCGCAGTCATGCAACCGGTCCAGCAGGGCATCCTGAACGACGCGGTTCTCGACGATGTGGCCAAGCACTTCGGCATGCAGGCTGGCGGCGGAAAAATGAATCTGCCCCGTGCCGCTACCGTCCCAGACGTGCATGTCGGTGTAAGGACTGGTGCGTCGGGCGACGATACCGTCCCAGACGCCCAGACGATCGAGAATCCGCTGGCTGGCCGCCGACAGGGCGCTGACCCGGGGTTCGAACGCTGCCTGGGAATCAAAGGGCTTGACGCTCAGCGGGCTGCCGTCGAGCAACAACACCTGCAAGCCGCTGCCCTGCAACGCGAGCGCCAGGGCGCTGCCGACCATGCCGGCACCGACAATCAACAGATCTGCGCGCAATTCCATGCTTTAAGCCTGTGCTGCTGGCGACATGAGCCGCCGGTGAAAGGAATGAGCCGTATCAAGCATCGGGGCGAGTCCCCAATCCCATGGCCTGGCGAGCGAACCAGCGCTTGGCTGGGGGCAGCAGGTCAAGGCCCAGGAGGCCCAGATTGCGGCCCACGGATACCAGCGGCAGATCACAGCTGAACAGCCGCGTGACCTGGTCGGAGAAGCCAACGGTCAGGGCCTGGTCCATCCGCTGGCGCTCGCGATAGGCTTGCAATACAGAGAAGTCGCCGGGCGTGCTGTCGCTCCCGAGCAATGCATCGGCCAGTGCGTGCGCGTCACGCAAGGACAGGTTGAAACCCTGCCCCGCAATCGGATGCAGGCTATGGGCAGCATTGCCGAGGATTGCCAGGTGCGGACGTACCTGCTCTTCGGCTTCCACCAACGCCAGCGGATAAAGGTGTCGCGCGCCCACCTGCTTCAACGTGCCCAGGCGGTAGCCGAACACACTCTGCAACTCACTGAGGAAACTGCGCTCATCGAGGGCCGCCAGCCGTTGCGCATCCATGCCCTGGCGAGTCCAGACCAATGCACAACGATTTTCCGGCAGCGGCAACAAGGCCATCGGACCGTCGTCGGTAAAGCGTTCGAAAGCCATGCCATTGTGGGCTTCGCTGGGTGTGACGTTGGCAATCAACGCGCTCTGGTCGTAAGGGCGATTGCGCACACCGACGCCCAACTGCTCACGCAATCCGGAGCGTCCACCGTCGGCCAGTACGGCGAGGTCGCATTCCAGCGTGGTTTCGTCATCCAGCGTCAAACGATAACCAGCGACCAGTGGCTCCATCCGGGTGACTTGCGCCGGGCAACGCCAGCTGACCACGTCTTTGTCCAGCCCCTGCCACAGGCACTGGCCGAGCCAGGCGTTTTCCACCACGTAGCCGAGGGCCGGCACGCCCTCCTCCATGGCGGACAACCGCGCGGTGGAAAACCGTCCGCGGTCGGAAACATGAATCTGTTTGATCGGTTCTGCGCGGCGGGAAATTTCCTGCCAGAGGCCCAGGCGCTGATAGATTTGCCGCGCGCCGAAGGAAAGCGCCGATGAGCGCGCGTCATAGCTCGGCTGCCAGGTGTCGCCGGGGGCGAAGGGTTCGATCAGCATGATCTTCCAACCCCTGGCCTTGGCGCCTGCCTGCAAGGCGAGCGCCAGGCTCGCGCCGACCAGGCCGCCACCAATGATCGCCACGTTGACCCGGCTCATGCCGCTTGAGTCCGTGCGGCGGCCATCAGGGCCTCGATTTCGGCGACCGTTTTCGGCACGCCGCGGGTCAGGATTTCACAACCGGTCTTGGTCACCACCACGTCATCCTCGATGCGCACGCCAATGCCGCGCCATTTCTTCGCTACGCTGCGATTGTCCGGGGCAATGTAGATGCCCGGCTCCACGGTCAAGGCCATGCCAACCTCCAACACGCGCCATTCGCCACCGACCCGATACTCACCGACGTCGTGCACGTCCATGCCCAGCCAGTGACCGGCACGGTGCATGTAGAACGCCCGGTAGGCTTCGCTGGCGATCAACTGGTCCACCTCGCCTTCCAGCAGCCCGAGACGCACCAGCCCCTCGGTAATGACCCGGACCGTAGCTTCATGGGCCTGGTTCCAATGCTTGTTCGGGCCAATTTCAGCGAACGCCGCTTCCTGGGCCGCCAGCACGACTTCATAGATCGCCTTCTGCTCGGGCGAAAACTTGCCGCTGACCGGCCAGGTACGGGTGATATCGCTGGCGTAGCAGTCAATTTCACAACCGGCGTCGATCAGCACCAGGTCGCCATCCTTGAGCGGCGCGTCGTTCTGCTGGTAATGCAGGATGCAGCTGTTGCGCCCCGCCGCGACGATGGAACCATAGGCCGGCATCTTTGCGCCGCCCTTGCGGAATTCGTAGTCGAGTTCGGCTTCCAGGCTGTATTCGTAAAGCCCGGGGCGTGCCGCTTGCATGGCGCGGATGTGCGCCTGGGCGGAAATCCGCGCCGCTTCGCGCATTACTTTCACTTCCGCCGCCGATTTATACAGGCGCATATCGTGCAGCAGGTGATCCAGGGCAACAAACTCGTTCGGCGGCTGGGCACCAAGGTGGGCCTTGGAACGAATCACGTTGATCCACTCCATCAGGTGCCGGTCGAATTCGGGGTTGCTGCCCATGGCCGAATAGACCCGGTCGCGACCTTCGATCAGGCCCGGCAGGATGTCGTCGATGTCGGTGATGGGAAACGCGTCGTCGGCGCCGTAGTCCCGGATCGCCCCTTCCTGGCCGGCGCGCAAGCCATCCCACAGTTCACGTTCGGCGTTGCGCTCGCGGCAAAACAGGATGTACTCGCCGTGAGCGCGACCGGGCATCAGCACCAGCACCGCTTGCGGCTCGGGGAAGCCGCTGAGGTACTGGAAATCGCTGTCCTGGCGATAGACGTGCTCGACGTCGCGGTTGCGGATCGCAACGGCGGCGGCGGGCAGGATTGCGATGCTGTTGGGTTCCATCTGCGCCATCAAGGCCTTGCGGCGACGACTGTATTCCGACTTCGGGATATGAATCATGGGCAGACGGTGTTCCCTCTAAAAATTAATGCAAGGACGGCTTGGGCGCCGCTGCATCGGTTTTCCTGGTCTCGGTAAACAGCAGCAACGGCGCGACCCGCAGGTACTCCATCACTTCCATGTAGTCGCTCTCGCCGTCGTCGGATTCTTCCAGGGCGTCCTGCACCTGGGAGATGGCCGCCAGGTCTTGCAACACTTCCTTGGCTTCATCGCTCAAGGCGTATTCGCGGCGGGTCAGGCCGAAGCCTGCCAGGAAACCCTGGCACCACTGACCCAGCGCAGCGGCGCGTTCAGCCAATGGCGCGTCATCGGTGGGCAGCAGCAGGACGACGGTCATGTCATCACTGGTCAATTCACCCTTGACCATTTCCTGCAGGCCGATGAGCGCGTTGCGCACGTTGTCCGCCGGCTCGCCTTCAAGCAGTTCGGCGGCGTCGGCCAACCAGCCGTCAGCATCAAAACCAGCGCCGGCACAGCTGCGGCCGAGCAGCAGGCCATGCAGTTCGGCGGGCGAGACAGGGTGGCCGCTGGTGCTCAGCAGGGTGGCAAAGGCTTGGTACGGAGAATTCTGAATGGGCATGGGCAGCTAGGCGCCAGACGGCGCTATGTCTAGAATGGAGGCCTTGTATCCTACATCGACAGACTCGCCAAGACCATTAAAGGCTGTGCGACCCAAATCCCTCCATCAGACACATTCTTCAGTGGACACAATGGAAGACACCGACCTGCAAGCGCTGATGGCCAGACTCGAGCTGCTAATTGACCGGGTCGAGCAACTTAAGAGCCAAAACGGACTCCTATTAGCTCAGGAAAAAACCTGGCGCGAGGAACGCGCGCACCTCATTGAAAAAAACGAAATCGCCCGGCGTAAGGTCGAATCGATGATTTCGCGCCTCAAGGCCCTGGAGCAAGACTCATGAGTTCAAGCAATAGCGTTACCGTGCAGATCCTCGATAAAGAGTATTCGATCATCTGCCCCCAGGAAGAGCGCAGCAACCTGGTGAGCGCCGCCCGTTACCTGGACGGCAAGATGCGCGAGATCCGCAGCAGCGGCAAAGTCATCGGCGCCGATCGCATCGCCGTGATGGCCGCCTTGAACATCACCCACGACCTGCTCCACCGCCAGGATACGCCAGACGTACAGGTCAGCGGCTCGACCCGCGAACAGGTCCGCGACCTGCTCGATCGGGTGGATCTGGTACTGGCTACCGATCCGGACGTCAGCAAGGGCTGATTCGCGAGGCAGCCTGGGGTATACTTGCGTCACTCCCTGGGGTGCTTGCCAGTTGGTGATGTCCCTGAGCCGATACGCACAACCACGGGGGTTGCACGTTGGGGCCGGTGTGCATGTCCGCTTGACGGAAAGCCTTAACGCCTCCTGCAACTTCCACCTTGAACTTTCGGGTTCAAGGGCTAAGCCGACAGCGGTTCATCCGGGGAGCCTGATTCTTGAAACAATGCCAGTCAGCACGACTGGCATTGTCGTTTCTGGCGTTTGGCGTTTTCTGGTCCCGCCGTTTGCGGTTACGCTGTGCCGATGTCACCGTCTCGCGAAGCATCGATATGACCGAACCTGCGCTGCCGACCCGCCCACAACTTCGCCGCCTGCTACGCCAGGCCCGTCGTGCCCTGACCCCGGCCCAGCAACGGCAAGCCGCCGACGGGCTTTATCGGCAACTGGCACAGCATCCGCTGTTTCGCCGCGCAAGACACATCGCCCTGTACCTGCCCAACGACGGTGAAATCGACCCACGCCTACTGCTGCGCGCCGCCCAACGTCGGGGCAAGGCGACTTACCTGCCGGTGCTCAGTCCCTGGCCGCAGACCAGGATGGTGTTCCAGCGGATCCATCCTGGCGAAAAAATGCGCCCTAATCGTTTCCGCATCCCGGAACCACGCAAGAATATCGCCCGGCAGCGCAAAGTCTGGACATTGGACCTGGTATTGCTGCCGTTGGTGGGGTTTGACGATGCCGGCGGACGCCTGGGCATGGGCGGCGGCTTCTATGACCGCAGCCTGGCGTATCTGTCGCGACGCAAACAATGGCGCAAGCCGACGCTGCTGGGCCTGGCCCATGAGTGTCAGAAGGTCGAACGATTGGCGCAGGCAAGCTGGGATGTACCGTTACAGGGAACGGTCAGTGACAGGCGTTGGTATCTGGCGAGCTAGACGCCGCGAAACAGCGGCGTCCAGAAGACGGCTCAGCGCTTGAGTGCCGGCGCGGGCTGGGTGATTTCCATCGGTGCATCATTTTTGTTGGCCCATAAGCTCTGGGCGTAACCCGTGGTGACAACACCCAGGCCGAACAGAATGACCAGGACCCACAACAAATCCGGTTTGCGTTTCATCGATTGCCCCCCTCAAGGCACATCACACACGATGACAGCAGCGGTTTTCTTATCTGGCCGTGCAGCAGCGTCAAGCTTGGAAGGCCGGCATTTTGCGGCAACGTGAACCGACACGCAAATGCTGGCGTCAACCGACTGTCGGTTTGTCATAAAATCGCTGAACCTTTTTATCGCCACCACCCAGGAGTAGAAATCATGGCCTACTGGCTGATGAAATCCGAGCCCGACGAACTGTCCATCCAGGGCCTGGAAAAGCTCGGCCAAGCGCGCTGGGACGGGGTTCGCAACTACCAGGCGCGCAATTTCCTGCGGGCCATGGCGGTAGGCGACTCATTTTTCTTCTATCACTCCAGCTGCCCGGAGCCAGGCATTGCCGGAATTGGCAAAATCGTCAAGGCCGCCTATCCCGACCCAACGGCCCTGGAACCTGACAGTCATTACTTCGACGCCAAGGCCAGCCCGGAAAAAAACCCCTGGACCGCCCTCGACGTTGCCCATGTCGAGACATTCCCACGGGTGCTGAAGCTCGACTACCTAAAACAGCAGGCCGCCCTGGCCGAAATGCCGCTGGTGCAAAAAGGCTCGCGACTGTCGGTGATGCCGGTGACAGCCGAGCAGTGGGCTGCGGTCATTGCGTTGAAATCCTGACCAATGCGGTGTCCTGTCGGCCGTTTTCGCGAGCAGGCTCGCTCCCACGGAAATCTTGTGCACAACGCCAATCCTCTGTGGGAGCGAGCCTGCTCGCGAAGGGGCCCGCCCGGACAAACCTACTGAATGATCAGGTTGTTGAACAACAGATCATCCACCATCGGCTTGCCCGTCTCGTCGTTCATCACCTGCTGGGTCTGCTTCAACGCTTCCTGCCGCAGCTTTTCCTTGGCTTCAAGGTTGTTCATGGTTTCGGTCGTCTGCTGGGCAAACAGCGCCACCAACTGATTGCGAATCAACGGCTCGTTAGCCTTCACCGCCGCAGCGGCGGCGTCACCGGTCACGCGCAGGGCAACGTCGGCCTTGTAGACCTTCAGCTTGGTCGTTCCGTCCAGGCCATAATTGCCCACGAATGGCGGGCTGAGCGTGATGTAACTGACCTTCGGCGCCTCGCCTTCCTTGGCTTCCTTGGCTTCTTCGGCCATCGCCGCCATAGGCAACGACAGGGCCAGCATCAACATGATCCACGCTTTCACATTCGACTCCTCATCCGATTTGCGGCCCAGCATACCGCCCCCTCGTCCCAGCACAAGCTTATGGCCGGCTATCAGGGCGGGGCATGCTCGTTGACCCCTTCACTCTCACACCTACACTTATCGGCCATCACTCCCAAAGGAATAGCCCTGATGAAAGCCGTGCTGTGCAAAGAATTCGGCCCCGCCGAATCGCTGGTGCTGGAAGACGTCGCCAGCCCCGTCGTGAAGAAGAACGAAGTGCTGCTGGACGTGCACGCCGCCGGGGTGAATTTTCCTGACACGTTGATCATCGAAGGCAAATATCAATTCAAGCCGCCCTTCCCGTTTTCCCCCGGCGGCGAAGCAGCGGGCGTCGTCCGCGAGGTGGGAGAAAAGGTCAGTCACCTGAAAGTCGGTGACCGGGTCATGGCGCTGACCGGCTGGGGCAGTTTCGCCGAACAGGTGGCAGTCCCGGGCTACAACGTGCTGCCCATTCCTGCCGCCATGGAATTCAACACCGCCGCCGCTTTCAGCATGACCTACGGCACCTCGATGCACGCCCTCAAGCAACGGGCCAACCTGCAACCCGGTGAAACCCTGCTGGTGCTCGGCGCCTCCGGCGGCGTCGGCCTGGCGGCGGTGGAAATCGGCAAGGCCATGGGCGCCCGGGTGATCGCCGCCGCCAGCAGCGCGGAAAAACTCGCGGTAGCCAAGGCCGCCGGCGCCGACGAACTGATCAACTACAGCGAAACCAGCCTGAAGGATGAAATCAAGCGCCTCACCGACGGCCAGGGCGCCGACGTGATCTACGACCCGGTGGGCGGCGACCTGTTCGACCAGGCGGTCCGCGCCATCGCCTGGAACGGCCGGCTGCTGGTGGTCGGCTTCGCCAGCGGGCGCATCCCCGAGCTGCCGGTGAACCTGGCCTTGCTCAAGGGCGCTGCCGTGGTAGGCGTGTTCTGGGGCTCCTTCGCCCAACGCCAGCCCCAGGACAACGCCGCCAACTTCCAGCAACTGTTTGGCTGGTTCGCCGAAGGCAAGTTGAAACCGTTGGTGTCGCAGGTCTATCCGTTGAGCAACGCCGCCCAGGCGATCAATGACCTGGGGCAGCGCAAGGCGGTGGGCAAGGTGGTTGTGCAGGTTCGCTGAAACCCCTACCGGGTAAAAAGGGCCAGAGCCACCGATGAGGTGGCTCTGGCCCTTTTTCTTTGTGACTGCTCTGCTCCGTTCTGCAATGCCCATCAGCCATAAATACAAGCCGGCCGGGTAGTAGATAGTTACCGCACTTCCGTCGAAAAGTTAGGCGAACCTGTTTCGCCCGCACAGCACGCGCAGCAGCGAGTGCTTTTTACTAGCGACACCAATCGGACATGGATAAGTCATATGGATAACGCGGATACATATTTGGGACCACATATACAGCTAGGCCCAGGCTCATACGAAATACCGCCCATCCCGATAACAGGGCGAAGGTTACCGGACTTCAACACTGGAGGCTTTATAGCGTGGGGACTGAACGATGGGCCTCATAGAGGAACCGGTAGAAGCTCAAAAAGACACAACGCTTCTATTCCCTACGCATGGGATGACATGTTGAGAGAACGAATAGCCAATAGTGAATCCATCGATGCAGAATATAGCAACACTTTTATAAAACTGACTGAAACCACCAGACAAGAACTCGAACAGATAAAAAGATCTGCATTAGGTGATCGCCAGCTTTCGCCGTTTGAAAAAGTAATTACAGAACAGCAGGCGACGGCAAGAGCCCTTCAAGCCAAAGAGTCGGACTATCAAGCACGCACCACAAGCGCCTACTCGCTCTACGGCCAGAATCCATTTTTTCTAATGAAGGAATTGTCCTTCAAGAAAATAATGGACAGCCTACAGACCTCCCCTCCGAACATTGCAGTCGCTTACGCCGTCATAGATGATGCGTACCGATCGGCGTTAGAGTTAAAGCGACTTTCCCTGCAAAAAGACATTCTCGCTGGACAATTGGAGCAGTCATCCCAGACAGCCGAGCAGTTCCTCACTGGCACCCAAGCTGAAAAAAACAACTCAACAACCACCCTTGATGCCAAGCTCAGGTTTATCAACCAAGAAAAAAACATCCATCTCCAACTTCTGCCTGAATTTCTGCTGAAGAAAGTTTCATCGCTGCTGGGGGTAACAACCGGCTTGCCCCTTTCTCAACTGTTAAGAAATCACAAGACAATCGTAACCCAAATCATCACAACCGAGCGGACAGCTATCGCTGCCTATGCAAAAGCCAATCCGAACATCAAGCCGCCACTCAGCAAGCCCGAACTCGAAGCACTTAATAATCTGGTTGTTCTACAAGAAAAGACAAAGCTGGGAAAGCGATGGCAGGACTACCATGCCTCCCTTCTGCATTCAGAATCCGTTCAACATCTAACAAGAACAGCAAATACATTTGCCAGCCTTATAGACCGCGCTCAATCGGCCGAACGCGTGAAAGAACAGCTTCGTGTTGCAGCCGAGCAGATAGAACAGGCACGAAAGCAAGCGCAAGCCCGAGCGATGGCGCAACAAGCTGAACAAGAACGAAAACAGAAAATTGCGTCCGCATTGGCGGGGCATTTCAACGAATTGCTCCATCAGTTCAACCACGCCCAGCCCCAAGACGTCGACCAACAATTGACCTGGATGCGGCAAAAACACCGGGAACTGGCCGCCGCGCATCAAGACGCAACCAAGGCTGCGCTTTCGGCGGGGGACCTTTCCGATTCATCAAGGAGTAGCTCTCGCGAGGCCTCGCTGCGTAAGGCACAAGCAGATATCGATGCAGTCTTTCGGTCGAAATACCGTATCGAAAATATTTCGCTACCCACCTTCAACGGTGCGATGACTTCGGCGCGACCGCTGATCACTGCTCCTGATGGCCTGATTGCCGGATATGAAGGCTCCCCTTTCTCCCTACAAGGCGCCATTGATCTACTTCAAAAAGCGAGAGTCGCCGTATCGGGAGGACCTCTGGCGGCACTCGGAGTAGCAGTGTCTTACTCCACGCCAATTGCCAACGGTGAACTGCAGCGCAATCCGGTGGTGATCAGCATTCCTTTATCTCAAGTGGCGGAGGAACTCCAGTTAATTTCAGGCGCTAGCGTCGCGCATCTACCGTTTCGGGTTGTGTCATCGGTTAGAGGAGAACACAGCCAATTTTACCTTTCACCCACCGGCAAAAATCTATCCGATAAAATCAGGATCAGGAACGTATCACTTGATCCGCAAACAAATCTCTACACATTCATAACAGAAGGAGCTCTTCCCCGAACGCTGACCTGGACGCCGGATTTCCCTCCAGGAAACAATCATCTGGGCTCAACCGAATCGCCTGCAACGCAGCTGGAGATCAGGATTCTTCCCGGGGCCAGGATTACTCAGATAGAAGGGAGAGCAGACGATCACCCAGCCTGTGATGACGCCGACATTGATGATTATGTGCTGGTTTTCCCGATGGAATCGGGGATCAAGCCAGTCTATGTCATGGCGAGTCGGACCGGGCCGCGATATGAGCCGGGTACGGTAAGTGGAACAGGAAAAACGGTCGGTAACGACTGGCTGAGAGCGACAAGCGGACCAAACGGTGCTCCGATTCCCAGCCAGATAGCGGATAGGTTGCGTGATCAAGAAATGAGAACCTTTGATAGCTTCAGGGAAAAACTATGGGCCGCTGTTGCAAATGAACCTGAACTGGTCAAACAATTCAGCTCCCGAAATCAAGCGATAATGAAAGACGGCTACTCCCCTTATGCGCCGCGTAACGAACAAGTTGGGGGACGAGAAAAATTTGAGGTTCATCACGTTCACCCGATCGGCAAGGGTGGCGACGTATACGACGTAGACAATATGGCTATCACGACACCTAAAGGCCATATTAATATTCACTCAAAATACAATGGTGAGCAGGAATGATTACCAAACCATACGAACAATATACCCGTAAAGAGTTTTTGCTACTGATCGAGCGCTTATTTAATAAAAATTATTCATCCGAATCTGAGCTTGATGCACTGGTCCATCAAATTGTCGACACGTCGGAACATCCGGACGGAACCGATATAATTTTCTACCCTGACGAGGGAGTTGAAGATACCCCAGAGGGAATACTCGACAGCATTGAACGCTGGCGAGAGCAAAACAGCAAACCTGGCTTCAAGCCAGAATAAAATTTTTTCGAAGCGGCGCCGCGCGCAGCGGTGACGCTTCTATAGCCCAGCTAAAGCAATGCACGAATCTCCTCCGGCAACATTTTCACATACCGCGATGCGGGAAACGTTCCGCAGCGCTGCAGGATCGAGGGCAGCAGCCGGTTGAATCGAGCGATCATTGCCAGGCGCTCGGCTTCGGGCAGTTGTTTGACAAAAAATACGTTGGACAGGTAGCTGCGCGTGTAATGGAAGGGAAGCAGGTCCTGCACATGCAGTTGATCGCTGGCATAGGAGGTGATGACCGAGCATCGCCAGGTCTTGATCCATTTATTGGCATCAATCGGTGCGTCGTCCAGACGAAATTCGAACGGTGCCACGACATCCACCTGGGCGGGATGCTTGTCATCAACCGTCCAGGGCTTGAAGCGCCATTCAATCAGCGCTCCTCGAACGGCCTCGGCAAATTCCGGATGGTCGCTGTGCAGGATGGCGACCTCATTGACCCGACCATCGGCATGCACCCTGAAGCCGGCCCTGGCCGCTCCCATGACCCCTGCCCGGCTCAGAGCTGTCGGATATCCTGGCTTGGGGTTGTTCTCTGGCACCAATACCATTCCCTCCGCCCAGCTCGGCCCAGATAGACACAATAACAACATCGCAGCAAACCACCTCATAACCCACCCTTTTGAATGCCTGACCCGGCAAAACGTAAAGGGTAAAGGCCGCGCCTTTTGGGTTGAATGGCGATACCTCTCATTTGGTTGAAGGACGTTTCCCTCCTTTCCTGTCATGAAAGCATCGGGAGGACGCCAACCATGAAGATTCCTACAGCGCCACCAACGTATGCCTGAGCGACATGTTCACTTAAGAACACCATCCATCGAAATTTCCGCTGTTTATGCGACAACGAGCGATGCTATTTTCGGTAATGAAACTGTAACATTCGCATCCGCAGTCAAAACAAGAAATCTGGAGCCCTTGAATGTTTGCTTTCTTTCGTCCTGCCGCACATCAGGCTCCATTGCCTGAAGAAAAAATAGACAGCACCTATCGGCGTCTTCGCTGGCAGATCTTCGCCGGCATTTTCATTGGTTATGCCGGTTACTACCTGCTGCGCAAAAACTTCTCCCTGGCCATGCCGTACCTCATTGACGAGGGCTATAGCCGCGGACAGTTGGGCCTGGCCATGTCCGCCATCGCCATCGCTTATGGCTTGTCGAAGTTCTTGATGGGCCTGGTGTCCGACCGTTCGAACCCGCGTTATTTTCTGCCCTTCGGCCTGCTGGTGTCAGCGGGAGTCATGTTCGTCTTCGGTTTCGCGCCTTGGGCAACGTCCAGCGTGACGATCATGTTTATCCTGCTGTTCATCAATGGTTGGGCCCAGGGCATGGGTTGGCCGCCAAGCGGGCGGACCATGGTGCACTGGTGGTCGCAGAAGGAACGCGGCGGCGTGGTGTCGGTGTGGAACGTGGCGCACAACGTCGGCGGCGGCCTGATCGGTCCGCTGTTCCTGCTGGGGATGGCCTGGTTCAATGATTGGCACGCGGCGTTCTATGTGCCGGCCACCGTAGCGCTCGTCGTTGCAGTGTTTGCCTTCGCGACCATGCGCGACACCCCGCAATCGGTGGGCCTGCCGCCGATCGAGAAATACAAGGACGACTACCCGGAAGGCTACGACGCCAGCCACGAGAACGAATTCAGCGCCAAGGAAATCTTCGTCAAGTACGTGCTGCGCAACAAGATGCTCTGGTACATCGCCATGGCCAACGTGTTCGTCTACCTGCTGCGCTACGGCGTGCTGGACTGGGCGCCGACCTACCTCAAGGAAGCCAAGGGCTTTACCGTGGACAAAAGCTCCTGGGCCTACTTCTTCTACGAATGGGCTGGCATTCCGGGCACGCTGTTGTGCGGCTGGATGTCCGACAAGATCTTCCGCGGCAACCGTGGCCTGACCGGCATGGTATTCATGGCCCTGGTGACCGTGGCAACGCTGGTGTACTGGCTGAACCCCGCCGGCAACCCGACCGTCGACATGATCGCGCTGGTCTCCATCGGCTTCCTGATCTATGGCCCGGTCATGCTGATCGGCTTGCAGGCGCTGGAACTGGCACCGAAGAAAGCCGCCGGCACCGCTGCGGGTTTCACCGGTCTGTTCGGCTACCTCGGCGGCTCAGTCGCGGCCAGTGCCGCCATGGGCTACACCGTCGACCATTTCGGCTGGGATGGCGGCTTCATCCTGCTGATCGGTGCCTGCCTGCTGGCCATGGCATTCCTCGCGCCAACCCTGTGGCACAAGCAGATCGCCAGTCAGAGCCGCGACGCGGTCGCCTGATCCAGCGCTGATCTGCAGCGCTTGAGCCGCGCCTCCAGATTACGGTCTGGCATGGCGTGGCTGCGCAGGGCGTGGATGGTCTGCTCGACATAATCGCGAGTCGTGCCATACCGCCCGCAGGCGCTTTCGAACACCTGGCTCAGCACATGATCCGGCAGATTGCCGGCATAGCTAGGCAGGTGTCGCTCAAGGACAAAACCCAAGGCCTGGACCCGATTGCCATCTTCCAGCCGGCAGCTGAGCCAGTGCGGCCGATAGGACGGCACGGGCATCTCGCGCTGCCACAGGGCCAACAGCGAATCCTGCAGGTTTTCTTCCGGTAACCGGTAGGCGAAACCGCTGCACGAGCCGCCGCGATCCAGCCCGAACACCAGCCCTGGCAATTCCGGGGTGCCACGGTGTTCATGGGACCACAGATACAACCCGCGATGATAACCGTGCACTCGCCCGCGCATACGCTCCACCGCCGTGCACTCGGGCCGCCATATCAACGAGCCGTAGGCGAACAGCCAGACCGGGCCGCCCTGGTGCAGGCTCATGGTCGAGTGCATCGACGCAAGCAGTTGTTCCCGGGTCAGCTGTGGCCCCAACTCGAGTCGTGGCGGGTACAGCGCGCAGGTGATGGCGGATTCGATAGCGGTCATGGCCGGTAGCGGAGGGCTCCTCGCGAATTGGAAATGGCTTGGCAACGCCAAGGTGCTGGCGTTTTCCAGGAGCTAAGGCAAGTTAGATGCCATCGGGCTTCTATATAAGTTATCGGTATCCAGCCCCCGAAACTAAATACCGAAACGAAATATAAGGTGTTATATCGACGGGCATTCGTTCTTGTGGCGAGGGAGCTTGCTCCCGCTGGACTGCGCAGCAGTCCCAGATGAGGCGGTAGCTGCGCAACCGAGCGGGAGCAAGCTCCCTCGCCACAAAGAGCTCACCGAGCCTAGGTTGGACGAACGCCGTTCAAGCCCGCGGCGCGTACGCAAACACATCGGCACGCATCTGATGAGCATCCATGCCGGCCTCCACCAGCGCATCGAGCGTGGCGTAAATCATCGCCGGTGAGCCGCTGGCGTAGACGTACACGCGGGAAAGATCGCTGATGTCCTCGCACACGGCTTCATGGAGCATCCCGCAGCGCCCTTCCCAGCCGCACAAGTCGCTTACGACTTTGTGCAGGAACAGGTTCGGCAGTTTTTTCCACTCCTCCCAATGCTCGATTTCATAGAAATCCTCCGGCCGCCGCACGCCCCAATACAGATGCACCGGGTACTTGAAACCGGCTGCCCGGCAGTGCTCGATCAGGCTGTGCATCTGCGCCATGCCGGTTCCAGCGGCGATCAGCACCAGCGGGCCATCCGGCAACTCGGACAAGTGGGTATCACCGAACGGCATTTCGATGCGCACGGTAGGGTTGCGCCGCAGTTGCTCCAGCAGCGCCAGCGCACTGCTTTCGCGCGCCAGTACATGTAGCTGCAGGTCCCGCCCCGAATGCGGCGCCGAGGCCAGGGAGAACGCCGATTTTTCGCCGTTCTCGCGCTCGATCATCAAGTATTGCCCGGCGTGATAGCGCGGCGGCTTGCCCGCCGGCGCCCGCAGGCGCACCCGCCAGACATCGCCGCCGACGTCACTGCATTCGGTGACCTGGCACGCCAGGTTGCGCACCGGCAGTTCACCCGGCGCCAGCACGCCATCCCAGAGCACCACGCAATCCTCCAGCGGCTCGGCAATGCAGGTGAAGATCTCGCCGTGATCACGCACCTCACCGGCCTGCGTCACGCGACCTTCCACCAGCAGCGCGCCACAGACGTGGCAATTGCCATTGCGGCAGCTCTGCGGACATTCGTAGCCCAGGCGCCGGGCGCCATCGAGAATCCGCTCCGCCGGCTGTATCTCCAGCACCGCGCCGGAAGGCTGCAAGGTTACACGCATCAATCTATTCCTAACTGATTCCAGATGGCATCGATCCGTTGGGTAACGGCTTCATCCTTGACGATAACCCGGCCCCATTCACGGGTGGTTTCACCGGGCCATTTATGCGTGGCATCGAGTCCCATCTTCGACCCCAGGCCAGACACCGGCGAGGCGAAGTCGAGGTAGTCGATCGGCGTATTCTCGATCATCACCGTGTCGCGCTTGGGGTCCATGCGCGTAGTGATGGCCCAGATCACGTCGCTCCAGTCCCGTGCGTTGATATCGTCATCAGTGACAATAACGAACTTGGTGTACATGAATTGTCGTAAAAACGACCAGACGCCCAACATCACCCGCTTGGCATGCCCCGGATACGACTTCTTCATGGTCACCACGGCCATGCGGTACGAGCAGCCTTCCGGTGGCAGGTAGAAGTCGGTGATCTCCGGGAACTGCTTCTGCAGGATCGGCACGAACACTTCGTTCAGCGCCACGCCGAGGATAGCTGGCTCATCGGGCGGACGTCCGGTGTAGGTGCTGTGGTAGATCGGCTTGATCCGATGGGTGATGCGTTCGACGGTGAACACCGGGAAGCTGTCCACCTCGTTGTAATAACCGGTGTGGTCGCCGTAAGGACCTTCATCGGCCATTTCGCCGGGGTGGATCACGCCTTCGAGAATGATCTCCGCGGTGGCCGGCACTTGCAGGTCGTTGCCACGGCATTTCACCAGCTCGGTGCGGTTGCCCCGCAGCAGGCCGGCGAAGGCATATTCGGAGAGGCTGTCCGGCACGGGCGTGACGGCGCCGAGGATCGTCGCTGGATCCGCGCCCAGGGCCACCGAAACCGGGAACGGCTGGCCAGGGTGTTTTTCGCACCACTCACGGTAATCCAGCGCGCCACCCCGATGGCTCAGCCAGCGCATGATGACCTTGTTGCGGCCAATCACCTGCTGACGGTAGATACCGAGGTTCTGACGATCCTTGTTCGGCCCTTTGGTGACGGTCAGGCCCCAAGTGATCAGCGGCCCCACGTCGCCCGGCCAGCAGGTCTGTACCGGCAGCATGGCGAGATCGACAGCGTCGCCCTCGATCACCACTTCCTGGCAGATCGCGTCCTTGACGACTTTCGGCGCCATGGAAATGATCTTGCGGAAAATCGGCAGCTTCGACCAGGCGTCCTTCAGGCCCTTCGGCGGCTCCGGCTCCTTGAGGAACGCCAGCAGCTTGCCGATCTCGCGCAGTTCGCTGACAGCTTCGGCCCCCATGCCCAGGGCTACACGCTCCGGTGTGCCGAACAGATTGCCCAGCACCGGGATGTCATAGCCGGTCGGATTTTCGAACAGCAGCGCCGGGCCCTTTGCCCGCAGGGTGCGGTCGCAGACCTCGGTCATCTCCAGCACTGGGGACACCGGCACCTGGATGCGCTTGAGTTCGCCGCGCTGTTCCAGACCGCTGATAAAGTCGCGCAAGTCGCGATACTGCATGCAAAGCCTCATGGTGACCGTGGCGTTCGGGGGCCCGAGTTTAACGCCGCCCGTTCGCAATAGTGAATGCACAGACAGCAAAAAGCCGGGTTTCCCCGGCTCTTGCTGGCCTGCTCGACTTACTTGCGCTTCATCGACAGGAAGAACTCATCGTTGGTCTTGGTCGTTTTCAGCTTGTCGACCAGGAACTCGATGGCCGCCACTTCATCCATCGGATGCAGCAGCTTGCGCAGGATCCACATGCGCTGCAACTCGTCATCGGCCGTCAGCAATTCTTCGCGACGGGTACCGGAACGGTTGATGTTGATGGCCGGGAACACACGTTTCTCGGCGATGCGACGGTCCAGGGGCAGTTCCATGTTGCCGGTACCCTTGAACTCCTCGTAGATCACTTCGTCCATCTTCGAGCCGGTTTCAACCAGCGCGGTGGCGATGATGGTCAGCGAGCCGCCCTCTTCGATGTTCCGTGCGGCACCGAAGAAACGCTTCGGTTTCTCCAGGGCGTGGGCATCGACACCACCGGTCAGCACCTTGCCGGAGCTCGGGATCACGGTGTTGTAGGCACGGGCCAGACGGGTGATGGAGTCGAGCAGGATCACCACGTCCTTCTTGTGCTCGACCAGGCGCTTGGCCTTCTCGATCACCATTTCGGCAACCTGCACGTGGCGGGTCGGCGGCTCGTCGAACGTCGAGGCGACCACTTCGCCGCGCACGGTGCGCTGCATCTCGGTCACTTCTTCCGGACGCTCGTCGATCAGCAGCACGATCAGATGAACTTCAGGGTTGTTACGAGCGATGTTCGCGGCAATGTTCTGCAGCATGATCGTCTTGCCCGCTTTCGGCGGTGCAACGATCAGACCACGCTGGCCTTTACCGATCGGGGCGCACAGGTCGATGACTCGACCGGTCAAGTCTTCAGTGGAACCGTTACCGGCTTCCATCTTCATGCGCACGGTCGGGAACAGCGGGGTCAGGTTCTCGAAGAGAATCTTGTTCTTCGCGTTTTCCGGACGGTCGAAGTTGATCGTGTCGACCTTGAGCAGCGCGAAGTAACGCTCGCCTTCCTTCGGAGGGCGGATCTTGCCAACGATGGTGTCACCGGTGCGCAAGTTGAAGCGACGGATCTGGCTCGGCGAGACGTAGATATCGTCCGGGCCGGCGAGGTAGGAAGCGTCCGCGGAGCGGAGGAAGCCGAAGCCGTCCTGGAGAATCTCCAGCACGCCATCACCGGAGATTTCCTCGCCGCTTTTTGCGTGCTTCTTGAGCAGGGAGAAAATCACGTCCTGCTTGCGCGAACGGGCCATATTTTCTATGCCCATCTGTTCGGCCAATTCGAGCAGTTCGGTAATCGGCTTTTGCTTGAGTTCAGTCAGATTCATATAGGAATGACGTAATCATTTATGGAGGGGGGAAATTAAGCTTTTGGCTTAATGAGGCCGCGCCGCGGAGAAGGCGACAGGATCGCGTACTTGTTCGAAAGGAGAGCGTCGGCGACGGCTTGCAGGGGGCAATGGAGAAACCAGTGCGGGGCCGAATGTAACACCTCGATTTACGAGCGTCTAGCCCTGGATAACGAAAAAGCCCCGCGATTTGCGGGGCTTTTGGCAGAACATTCGACGCTTAGATGTTGGCGTCGAGGAACGCTGCCAGTTGCGACTTCGACAGCGCGCCGACCTTGGTGGCCTCGACGTTGCCGTTCTTGAACAGCATCAGGGTCGGGATACCCCGCACGCCGTGCTTGGCCGGGGTTTCCTGGTTTTCGTCGATGTTCAGCTTGGCGACGGTCAGTTTGCCCTTGTAGGTCTCTGCAATTTCGTCCAGGACCGGAGCGATCATTTTGCAAGGACCGCACCACTCAGCCCAATAGTCGACCAGCACTGCGCCTTCGGCCTTGAGTACGTCAGCTTCGAAGCTAGCGTCGCTAACGTGTTTGATCAGATCGCTGCTCATGGAAATCTCCGGGGTAATCAGCAAAAAAACGTGGCCCATCATAGCTGCCCTTCCCAGGTTCAGGAAGCCGCAGTTGATTGAGTCTCGCTATGGAGATTGATGGCTTTGGGTATGGCCCGCTTCACGAAGCGGCCGGTGCGATGAATGAGATACCGGTACGCAACGCCGCATTACGTACATGTTCCTGCATGGTTTTTTGCGCCGAAACCGATGCCCGGCGGGCCAGGGCGCGAAGGATCTTGCGATGTTCCTGCCACGTCTCCATCGCCCGCTCCGCCCTGATGAACGGTAGTTTCTGGCTCTCCAGGAAGATATCGGCGCTGGCGGTGAGGATGCCCAGCATCGCCTGGTTGCCGCTGGCCAGCAGGATCCGCCGGTGGAACTCGAAATCGAGCCGCGCCGCCGCGTCGAAATCCCCCGCCTTCAACTCTCGGCGCATGGCCTCGACATTGTCATCCAGCGCATCGAGCTCATCGGCGCTCAACGTGACGGCCGCCAACCCGGCCGCGAAACCCTCAAGGGCATAACGCAACTGAAAGATATCCACTGGCGAGGCCTGTGCGGCGAAGGGCCAACCCGGTGCCGATTCGCTGCGCGGGGCCTCCACCGGCGATTGCACGAACACACCTCGGCCCGGCTGCACGCTGATCATGCCCAAGGCGCTGAGCGATGACAGCGCCTCGCGCAGTGAGGCCCGGCTCACCCCCAGCTGCAAGGCCAGGTCCCGCTGTGACGGCAGCGCATCCCCCGGGCCGAAACCTTGATCGGCGATCAGCTTGCGGATGCCTTGCAGGGCTACTTCCGGAACGGCACGAGAAATGGAATTCATGGTTTTTCAGGGAAACCGAGTCAATGAGCGGCTAGTTGTAAAGCTATTCGAAGCCCTCGGCAAGTCGTGCCCCAGCAGGGTTCGGCGGCTTGTATCAACGCTCGATAAGGGTGCGAAACGCGACGCAACTGTTCAGACCAGTCAGACCGATGCCCGCCAGCAAAATCGCGGCTTTGGTGGATCAGCAAGGCCTTTGGCATGGCCTGTGCTCTGTCCGATCAGAGAAATCACATCATCGACCGCGGAGATTCACCATGATCCAGCGTTGCAGCGTCCTGCTCACTGCCCTGTTTGCCAGCCTGATGCTTTGTCAGTTGCCCGCCCACGCCGATGGCCTGGAAGACGTGGTCAAGCGCGGTACGCTCAAGGTTGCGGTGCCTCAGGATTTTCCACCGTTCGGCTCCGTGGGTCCGGACATGAAGCCACGCGGCCTGGACATCGACACGGCGAAACTGCTGGCCGACCAGCTCAAGGTCAAGCTTGAACTGACGCCCGTCAACAGCACCAACCGCATCCCGTTCCTGACCACCGGCAAGGTCGACCTGGTGATTTCCAGCCTGGGCAAGAACCCTGAGCGTGAAAAAGTCATCGACTTCTCCAGCGCCTATGCGCCGTTCTACCTGGCCGTATTCGGCCCGCCTGACGCCGCCATCAATGGCCTGGACGACCTCAAGGGCAAGACCATCAGCGTCACCCGTGGCGCCATCGAAGACATCGAGTTGAGCAAGGTCGCCCCCGAAGGCACCACCATCAAGCGCTTCGAAGACAACAACTCGACCATCGCCGCCTACCTGGCCGGCCAGGTGGACCTGATCGCCAGTGGCAACGTGGTGATGGTCGCCATCAGCGAGCGCAACCCCAAGCGCGTTCCGGCGTTGAAAGTGAAACTCAAGGACTCGCCGGTGTACGTCGGCGTGAACAAGAACGAGCCGGCGCTGCTGGACAAGGTCAACCAGATCCTCGCGACGGCCAAGACGGACGGCAGCCTGGAGAAAAACGCCCAGACCTGGCTCAAGCAGCCACTGCCAGCCGACCTCTGACCGTCGCTTGAGAGGCTGAGCATGGCTTATCAGTTCGATTTCCTGCCGGTGGTGCAAAACACCGAGCTGCTGTTGCGCGGCGCGCTGTTCACCCTTGAGCTGACGGCCATCGGCGCGTTGCTCGGGGTCGGCCTGGGCATCGTCGGGGCGGTGGTTCGGGCGTGGAATATCCGTCCATTCGCGGCGATATTCGGCGTGTACGTGGAATTGATCCGCAACACGCCCTTCCTGGTCCAGCTGTTTTTCATTTTCTTCGGCTTGCCGTCCCTGGGCCTGCAGATTTCCGAATGGCAGGCGGCGGTGCTGGCGATGGTGATCAACCTCGGTGCGTATTCCACCGAGATCATCCGGGCCGGCATCCAGGCGATCCCGCGAGGGCAACTGGAAGCCGCCGCGGCACTCGCGATGAGCCGCTTCGAAGCGTTCCGCCACGTGGTCTTGCTGCCGGCACTGGGCAAGGTCTGGCCGGCGCTGAGCAGCCAGATCATCATCGTGATGCTCGGCTCCGCCGTCTGTTCGCAGATCGCCACCGAAGAGCTGAGCTTCGCCGCCAATTTCATCCAGTCGCGCAACTTCCGCGCGTTCGAAACCTACGCGCTGACGACGCTGATCTACCTGTGCATGGCGCTGTTGATCCGCCAGTTTCTCAACTGGATCGGGCGTCGCTACATTGCCAGGAGCAGCCAATGAGCGATTTCACTTTCTGGGACGTGGTGCGCAACCTGCTCACCGGCCTGCAATGGACCCTGGCGCTGTCGCTGGTGGCGTTTATCGGCGGCGGTGTGATCGGCTTGCTGGTGATGGTGCTGCGCATCTCCAAACGCGCCCTGCCGCGTAATGTCGCCCGGACCTATATCGAGCTGTTCCAGGGCACCCCACTGTTGATGCAATTGTTCCTGGTGTTCTTTGGCGTAGCCCTGGCCGGGGTGGAGATTTCGCCCTGGATGGCTGCGGCGATTGCCCTGACGCTGTTTACCAGCGCTTACCTGGCGGAGATCTGGCGCGGTTGCGTCGACTCGATTTCCAACGGTCAATGGGAAGCGTCCGCGAGCCTGGCGCTCAACCCGCTGGAGCAGTTGCGCTACGTGATCCTGCCCCAGGCCCTGCGGATTGCCGTGGCGCCGACCGTGGGCTTCTCCGTGCAGGTGGTCAAGGGCACGGCCGTCACTTCGATCATCGGCTTTACCGAACTGACCAAGACCGGCGGCATGCTCGCCAACGCCACGTTCGAGCCGTTCATGGTCTACGGCCTGGTGGCCCTCGGTTATTTCCTCCTCTGTTACCCCTTGTCCCTCAGCGCGCGCTACCTGGAAAGGAGACTGCATGCCTCTGCTTAGAATTTCCGCCCTGCATAAGTACTACGGCGATCACCACGTGCTCAAAGGCATCGACCTGAGCGTCGAGGAAGGCCAGGTGGTGGCGATCATCGGCCGCAGCGGTTCGGGAAAATCCACCTTGCTGCGCACCCTCAACGGTCTCGAATCGATTAACGACGGCGTGATCGAAGTGGATGGCGAGTACCTCGACGCGGCACGCGCCGACCTGCGCAGCCTGCGCCAGAAAGTCGGGATGGTGTTCCAGCAGTTCAATCTGTTCCCGCACCTGACGGTCGGCGAGAACGTGATGCTCGCGCCACAAGTCGTGCAAAAAGTGCCCAAGGCCAAGGCGGCCGAGCTGGCGCGGCAGATGCTGGAGCGGGTCGGGCTCGGCGAGAAATTCGACGCCTTCCCGGACCGTCTGTCCGGCGGCCAACAGCAACGGGTAGCGATTGCCCGCGCCCTGGCGATGTCGCCGAAGGTGCTGCTGTGCGATGAAATCACCTCGGCCCTGGACCCGGAGCTGGTCAATGAAGTGCTCAGCGTGGTGCGGCAATTGGCCAAGGAAGGCATGACGTTGATCATGGTCACCCATGAAATGCGCTTTGCCCGGGAGGTAGGGGACAAGCTCGTGTTCATGCACCAGGGCAAGGTGCACGAGGTCGGAGACCCGAAGGCGCTGTTCGCCGATCCGCAAACGGCCGAGCTGGCGAACTTCATCGGGACGGTGGAGCCTGCAGCCTGAGGTTTTGCGGGTGCCGCCCCTGGCCTCATCGCGAGCAAGCTCGCTCCCACCTTGACCGCGTTCTGCAGGCGGCTCAATCACCTGTGGGAGCGAGCTTGCTCGCGATCGACTGCGAAGCGGTCGCCTTTGCGTTGGCGTAAGCGGTCGATCGTGGCAGGATGGCAAGGTTATCGACCGAGACTTTTTGACCATGCCGCTATCCCAAGCCAAGAATCTGTCCCTGATCGCTGCCATAGACCTGGGCTCCAACAGCTTTCACATGGTCGTCGCCAAGGCCCAGAACGGGGAAATCCGCATTCTTGAGCGACTCGGCGAGAAGGTCCAGCTGGCCGCCGGTATCGACGAAGAACGTCAACTGAGCGAAGAATCCATCCAGCGCGGCCTCGACTGCCTCAAACGGTTCGCCCAACTGATCAACGGCATGCCCCTGGGCGCGGTGCGCATCGTCGGCACCAATGCCCTGCGCGAGGCGCGCAACCGCGGCGAATTCATCCGGCGCGCCGAAGAGATCCTCGGCCATCCGGTGGAAGTCATCTCCGGCCGTGAAGAGGCCCGCCTGATCTACCTGGGTGTTTCGCACACCCTGGCCGACACCCCGGGCAAGCGCCTGGTGGCGGACATCGGCGGCGGTAGTACCGAATTCATCATCGGCCAGCGCTTCGAACCACTGTTGCGCGAAAGCCTGCAGATGGGTTGCGTCAGCTTCACTCAGCGCTACTTCCGCGACGGCAAGATCACCCCGGCCCGCTACGCCCAGGCCTACACGGCGGCGCGCCTGGAAATCATGAGCATCGAGCACGCGCTGCACCGCCTGACCTGGGATGAAGCCATCGGCTCCTCGGGCACCATCCGCGCCATCGGCCTGGCGCTCAAGGCTGGCGGCCATGGCAGTGGCGAGGTCAACGCCGAAGGCCTGGCCTGGCTCAAGCGCAAAGTGTTCAAGCTGGGCGAATCGGACAAGATCGACTTCGAAGGTATCAAGCCTGATCGCCGGGCGATTTTCCCGGCGGGCCTGGCGATTCTCGAGGCGATTTTTGACGCCCTCGAACTGCAACGCATGGATCACTGCGAAGGTGCCCTGCGTGAGGGCGTGCTCTACGACCTGCTGGGGCGCCATCATCACGAAGACGTCCGCGAGCGCACCCTCGGCTCGCTCATGGAGCGTTACCACGTCGATCAGGAACAGGCGGCGCGGGTCGAGCGCAAGGCCCTGCACGCGTTCGACCAAGTGGCCGACGACTGGGACCTGAACGACGGTGTCTGGCGCGAACTACTGGGCTGGGCCGCCAAGGTGCACGAAGTCGGCCTGGACATCGCCCACTACCATTACCACAAGCACGGCGCCTACCTGATCGAGCACTCGGACCTGGCGGGTTTCTCTCGCGAAGACCAGCAGATGCTTGCGCTACTGGTGCGTGGTCACCGGCGCAATATTCCCAAGGATAAATTTGCCGAGTTCGGCGATGACGGCATCAAGCTGATCCGCTTGTGCGTGCTGTTGCGCTTCGCAATCCTCTTCCACCACATCCGCGGCACCCAGGAAATGCCCCAGGTAGCCCTGCATGCCAATGGCGATCAATTGGATGTGATATTCCCGGACGGCTGGCTGGAAGAAAACCAACTGACCCAGGCCGACTTCGCCCAGGAAGCGGAATGGCTGACCCGGGTCGGGATTGTGTTGAATATCCACTGAGTCAGCGACAACACAGATCTCTCTTGTGGCGAGGGGATTTATCCCCGCTGGGCTGCGAA
Source organism: Pseudomonas sp. FP198 (assembly GCF_030687895.1). NCBI lineage: Bacteria > Pseudomonadati > Pseudomonadota > Gammaproteobacteria > Pseudomonadales > Pseudomonadaceae > Pseudomonas > Pseudomonas sp. FP198. Next base: position 251,209 of record NZ_CP117452.1, on the reverse strand, counting down.
GCAGCCCCAAGGAAGGTCGGACTCAGTAAATCTGACGCACCGCGCTGCCAGGTTTTAGGGCTGCTGCGCAGCCCAACGGGGATAAATCCCCTCGCCACAGATAAATCCGCTCGCCTTCAGACTGTGTAGCCTGAAGCGGTCACCTCGACCCTAACGAACCGCCAGCACCGGGCTGCTAAGCCGATCCAGCAAGGTCGCCTGGGCACTGCGCGGGTTCTGGTTGCCGGTCGGCGTGTTGCGGATGTAACGGCCGTCCGACTGCAGGCTCCAGCTGTGGGTGTTGTCGGTGAGGTAGCTTTCCAGCTCCTTCTTGACCCGCAGGATCAACTTCTTGCCCTCCACCGGGAAGCAGGTCTCGACGCGCTTGTCGAGGTTGCGCTCCATCCAGTCGGCGCTGGAGAGGAACATCTGCTCCTCGCCGCCATTGAGGAAATAGAACACCCGCGTGTGCTCCAGGAAGCGCCCGATGATCGAGCGCACATGGATGTTGTGGGACACCCCCGGAATGCCCGGCCGCAGGCAGCACATGCCGCGTACCACCAAGTCTATGCGCACGCCCGACTGGCTGGCCTTGTATAGCGCGCGGATGATCTTCGGATCAGTCAGCGAGTTGAATTTGGCGATGATGTGCGCGGGCTTGCCGTCCAGGGCGAACTGGGTTTCCCGGGCGATCATGTCGAGCATGCCCTTTTTCAGGGTGAACGGCGCATGCAGCAGTTTTTTCATGCGCAGCGTCTTGCCCATGCCGATCAGTTGGCTGAACAGCTTGCCGACGTCCTCGCACAGCGCATCATCCGAGGTCAGCAGGCTGTAGTCGGTGTACAAACGAGCGTTGGCGGCGTGATAGTTGCCGGTGCCCAGGTGCGCGTAGCGCACGATCTCGCCGGCCTCGCGCCGCAGGATGAGCATCATCTTGGCGTGGGTCTTGTAGCCAACCACGCCATAGATCACCACCGCGCCGGCCGCTTGCAGGCGGCTGGCCAGTTGCAGGTTGGATTCTTCGTCGAAACGCGCGCGCAACTCGATCACCGCGGTGACTTCCTTGCCGTTTCGCGCCGCGTCCACCAGGGCGTCGACGATCTCCGAGTTGGCGCCACTGCGGTACAACGTCTGGCGCACCGCCAATACATGGGGATCCTTGGCGGCCTGGCGCAGCAAATCGACCACCGGCGTGAACGACTCGAAGGGGTGCAGCAGGAGGATGTCCTGCTTGCTGACCACGCTGAAAATGTTCTCGCTGTTTTGCAGCAGTTTCGGAATCTGCGGCGTAAACGGCGAGTACTGCAGCTCCGGATGGCTGTCCAGGCCGGTGATGCTGAACAGCCGCGTCAGGTTCACCGGACCATTGACCTGATACAGCTCGGTCTCGTGCAGGTTGAACTGCTTGAGCAGGTAGTCGGACAGATGTTTCGGACAGGTGTCGGCCACTTCCAGGCGCACCGCATCGCCGTAACGGCGGGAGAACAGCTCGCCGCGCAGGGCGCGGGCCAGGTCTTCGACGTCCTCGGTGTCTACCGACAGGTCGGCGTTACGGGTCAGGCGGAACTGGTAGCAACCCTTCACCTTCATGCCCTGGAACAGGTCATCGGCATGGGCGTGGATCATTGACGACAGGAACACATAGTTGTCGCCAGGCCCGCCGACGTCTTCCGGCACGCGGATAATGCGCGGCAGCAGACGCGGCGCCGGAATGATCGCCAGGCCGGAATCGCGACCAAAGGCGTCGATGCCTTCCAGCTCGACGATGAAGTTCAGGCTCTTGTTCACCAGCAATGGGAACGGGTGCGTCGGGTCGAGGCCGATCGGGGTAATGATCGGGGCGATCTCGTCGCGGAAGTAACGGCGTACCCAGGTCTTGAGCTTGGTCGTCCAGTAGCGGCGACGGATGAAGCGGACCTGATGTTTTTCCAGCTCCGGCAGCAGGATGTCGTTGAGGATCGCGTACTGGCGGTCAACGTGGCCGTGTACCAGCTCGCTGATGCGCGCCAGGGCCTGGTGCGGTTGCAAACCATCGGCACCGGCCTGCTCGCGGGCGAAGGTGATCTGTTTTTTCAGGCCGGCGACGCGAATCTCGAAGAACTCGTCCAGGTTGCTGGAAAAGATCAGCAAAAACTTCAGCCGCTCCAGCAGTGGATAGGACTCATCCAGTGCCTGCTCCAGCACGCGGATGTTGAATTGCAGTTGCGACAGCTCGCGATGGATGTACAGGCTGCTGTCATCCAGGTTGGTGATCGCGATCGCCGGAGCTGGGGCCGGCTCGGGCACGGCCGCTGGAGCCGCCTCCAGCTCAGGCGGCGTTTCGGCGACTTGCTCGACCACGGGCTGAGCGTCTTTTACGGCAACTTCTGTGAGTCCTTCGGTATTCATCGCAAGTTCCTGGGAGGCTATTTCTGCTCTCGTAACAATTGGGCGGCGCGCACGGCAAAGTAAGTCAGGATGCCATCAGCACCCGCACGTTTGAAAGCGGTCAGGGACTCGAGAATCACCCCTTCGCCCAACCAGCCGTTCTGGATCGCGGCCATGTGCATCGCATACTCACCGCTGACCTGATAAACAAAGGTCGGTACTTTGAATTCTTCCTTTACCCGGCAAAGAATGTCGAGATAAGGCATCCCCGGCTTGACCATGACCATGTCTGCGCCTTCTGACAAGTCGGCAGCCACTTCGTGCAAGGCTTCATGGGTGTTGGCCGGATCCATCTGATAGGAGGCCTTGTTGGCCTTGCCCAGGTTCAGGGCCGAGCCGACCGCGTCGCGGAACGGACCGTAGTAGGCGCTGGCGTACTTGGCCGAGTAGGCCATGATGCGCACGTTGACATGACCGGCCACTTCCAGGGCTTCGCGGATCGCCTGGATGCGACCGTCCATCATGTCGGATGGCGCCACGACCTGGGCCCCCGCTTCGGCGTGGGACAACGCTTGCCTGACCAGTGCATCGACGGTGATGTCGTTCTGCACGTAGCCTTCTTCGTCGAGAATGCCGTCCTGACCGTGGGTGGTGAACGGGTCCAGCGCCACATCGGTAATCACACCGAGCTCCGGGAAGCGTGCGCGCAGGGCACGGGTCGCGCGCTGGGCAATACCCTCGGGGTTCCAGGCTTCGGCGGCGTCCAGCGATTTGAGCGCTGGCGGGGTGACCGGAAACAGCGCCAGCGCCGGGATACCCAGTTCCACCCACTCGGCCGCCGCTTCGAGCAGCAAGTCGATGGTCAGGCGCTCCACGCCAGGCATCGACGCCACCGCTTCACGACGGTTCTCCCCGTCCAGCACGAACACCGGCAGGATCAGGTCATTGGTGGTCAGCACATTTTCCCGCACCAGCCGACGGGAGAACTCATCACGGCGGTTGCGGCGCAGACGGGTGGCGGGGAACAGACGATTGGCGGGGGTAAAGCTCACGGCAGACTCCTGAGCCCGCAGACGGGCGAGCGTGACAGTTATAAGCGGTCATTATGACGAACACATGACAGTTGTGCTGAAGCGCGACCACTAGTCGCAGTGATTGTCTTCTGTAGGAAATGTTCACGTACAGACACATTTCGATACTTTCCTGAATGTGCCTGAAGGGTTAGGCTGCGCGTTCATTTCGCCAGCACCCAGACAATGCTCCAACAATTTCTGCATGACTTCGGCTACTTGGCCCTGTTTATCGGCACGTTCTTCGAAGGCGAAACCATCCTCGTGCTCGCAGGCTTCCTGGCGTTCCGTGGCTACATGGACATCAACCTGGTGGTGGTCGTGGCATTTTGCGGCAGCTACGCGGGCGATCAGCTGTGGTACTTCCTGGGCCGCAAACATGGTCGCAAGCTCCTGGCGCGCAAGCCGCGCTGGCAGTTGATGGGGGATCGCGCGCTGGAGCACATCCGCCGCCATCCGGATATCTGGGTACTGAGCTTTCGCTTCGTCTACGGTTTGCGCACGGTGATGCCGGTGGCCATCGGCCTCTCTGGCTATCCACCGGGCCGCTACCTGCTGCTCAACGGTATCGGCGCGGCGATCTGGGCCACGGCCCTGGCGGCTGCCGCGTACCACTTTGGCGCGGTGCTCGAAGGCATGCTGGGCAGCATCAAGAAGTACGAACTGTGGGTACTTGGCGCCCTGCTGGTTCTGGGCTTGGGTCTATGGCTGCGTCGACGCATCAAGAACGCACGGCTGGCCAGACAAGTCCTTGCGGCAGAACGTCTCGAACAAGCCAAGTCAGCCGAGACTACGACGCCAGGCGAGTAAGACGGTTGCGGCAATAGTACAAGCCGATGCCACTGATCAGGCTGTAGCTGAGCAAGCCAACCCAGGCCACCGGGCTGGCCGGCCATAACCCGGCCAGCGGCGCCAGCCACAGCAGCGGCAGGTTCGCAGCCAGGCGCAAGAGCTCAAGCCTCAGCGCCCACGGGCGATTCTCCAGAGTCGCGCCCAACACGAACAGACCCAACGCTACCGCTCCCCACCCCATCACCAGGGCAGTGGCCGGCAGGCTGTTTTCCAGGTTCATCAAATAACTGCCCAGGGCGATGTAGACGCAAAACTGCAGCGCCACGTACCACTGTTGTCGCACGTCCAGGGATACTTCGAATTTGCGAAACTGGCTCAGGTCCGGCTTGTTCTGCGGGTACCTGGCGGCCACATCGGCTGGCCGCCAACCGGTGGGCATGAACCAGATCCGCAGTTTGTCCCACCAGCGCTCGGCGCGCCGGGCGTCGGCCCACAGTTGCGCATAGAACTGCAGATTGGCCCACAACGGATTCCAGCTCGCCAGTGGCCTGGTCACGCCGAAAATGGCCGGCTCGTTGTCGTCCTCTTCCTGGAAGGTGCCAAACAGACGGTCCCAAATAATGAACACGCCGCCGTAGTTGCGATCCATGTAGAGAGGGTTCTGTGCATGGTGGGCACGATGATTGGATGGCGTGACGAAGCACCACTCCAGCCAGCCGAGCTTGGGGATGTGCTGGGTATGCACCCAGAACTGATACAGCAGGTTCAACGCCGCGACACTGACGAACACCAGCAGCGGCACGCCCAGCACCGCCAGCGGCAGGTAGAAGATCCAGCTCAGCAGGAAACCGCTGCTGGTCTGGCGCAACGCCGTGGAGAGGTTGTAGTCCTCGCTCTGGTGGTGCACCGAATGCGCGGCCCAGAGGATGTTGCGCTCGTGGCCCAAGCGGTGCAGCCAGTAGTAGCAGAAGTCATAGAGCACAAAGGCAACCACCCAGGTCCAGGCCTGGTCGGTCGGCCATTGAAAGACCGCCAGATGCTCCAGGGCAAAGGCATAGGTCACCAGGCCCACGCCCTTGGTCAACAACCCCGTCGTGGTCGACAGCACACCGGTGCTCAGGCTGTTGATCGCGTCCGCCACCCGGTAGTGGCTCACGCCACGCCAGCGATCGGCCAGCAGCTCGACCGCAATCAACACGAAGAAAAACGGCACGGCATACAGGATGAAATTCATGACGCGACCCGGGCATGCAAGGCAGGAAGGTGTTGGCAGATTAGGTGTAGCTGCCGGATCCCCCTATGGCAACGAGTGACAAATTAGTAGACATTTAACGCCATGAATCTGGAGAAAAGCCCATGAGCAAAAAAGTTGCAGTGATCCTTTCCGGCTGTGGCGTGTACGACGGCGCAGAGATTCACGAAAGCGTGATCACTTTGCTGCGTCTCGACCAGCGCGGCGCGCAGGTCCAGTGTTTCGCCCCCAACATCGCCCAATTGCATGTCATCAATCACCTGACCGGCGAGGAAATGCCCGAGAGCCGCAACGTGTTGGTGGAATCGGCGCGCATCGCCCGGGGCAATGTGAAAGACCTGCGCGAAGCCAGGGCCGAGGACTTTGACGCGCTGATCGTGCCCGGCGGCTTCGGCTCGGCGAAAAACCTCTCCAACTTTGCCGTCGAAGGCGCCGGTTGCAGCGTCCAGCCGGAAGTCCTGGCGTTGACCGAAGCCTTCGCCGAGGCCGGCAAGCCGGTTGGGCTGATCTGCATCTCACCGGCCCTGGCGGCGAAAATCTACGGCCCTGGAGTGACCTGCACCATCGGCACGGACGCCGACACCGCCGCTGCCGTGACCAAGATGGGCGGGACTCATGAAGAGTGCCTGGTCACCGATATCGTCGAAGACACCGCGCGCAAGCTGGTCAGCACCCCCGCCTACATGCTGGCGCAGAACATCAGCGAAGCGGCTTCGGGGATCAACAAGCTGGTGGATCGGGTGCTGGAGCTGACGCACGAGAATGATGAGTGACCACACACGATCAACTGTGGGAGCGAGCTTGCTCGCGATGGCGTCAACTCAGTCGCATAAGTGCTGACTGATACACCGCTATCGCGAGCAAGCTCGTTCCCACAGGGAATCGGACACATTCAGGAGATTCGAGACAACCGCATCAATATCCGATCCAGCGCATTGGCAAATCCCTGCTTGTCCCGCTCGCTGTACGCCGCCGGGCCACCGCCCATGTGGCCCTGTTCCCGCAAGTCGGTGAACAGGTTGCGCACCGCCAGCCGATCGCCCATGTTCTGCGCGTCGAACTCCTTGCCCCTCGGGTCAAGGGCGGCGACGCCTTTCTTTACCAGGCGGTCGGCCAGCGGCACGTCGCTGCAGATCACCAGCTCGCCCGGGACGGCATGCTCCACCAGATAATCGTCCGCCGCATCAGGCCCGCTGGGCACCACGATCAGCTTCACCAGCGCCAGGCCCGGCTTGATCTGCGGCTGCCCGGCCACCAGTACTACTTCAAACTGGCGCTTCAAGGCGAACTTGACCACCAGTTCCTTTGCGGCCTTCGGGCAGGCGTCGGCGTCAATCCATACACGCATCGGGTCTTCCTCTTCAAAAGCTTCGCGAGCGGGCTCGCTCCCACAATGGATAGCCTACCTCCTGTGGGAGCGAGCCGGCTCGCGAAATGACTTCAGGAAACCTGCACCCGACGTTTCTCCGCCACCCAACTGCGCCCGTACAGCACAACGATCGCGATGATCGCTACCGCCTGGGCCGTCAGGGAATAAGCATCGGCGTGGATGCCCAGCCAATCGAACTCGAAGAACGCCACCGGCCGCGTGCCGAAGATTCCGGCTTCCTGCAAGGCCTTCACGCCATGGCCGGCAAACACCACCGACAACGCACACAACAAACCGGCGTTGATGCTGAAGAACAGCGCCAGCGGCAATTTCGCCGAGCCGCGCAAGATCACCCAGGCCAGTCCCACCAGCAGCACCAGCGCCGTCGCGCCACCGGCCAACACCGCGTCATGCCCGGCCGGGCCGGCCTGCAGCCACAGGGTTTCGTAGAACAGGATCACCTCGAACAGCTCTCGATAGACCGAGAAAAATGCCAGGATCGTGAAACCGAAACGGCCTCCGCCGCCGACCAGGCTGCTCTTGATGTAATCCTGCCAGGCCGCCGCGTGGCGCCGGTCGTGCATCCACACACCCAACCACAGCACCATCACGCTGGCGAACAATGCCGTCGCGCCTTCGAGCAATTCACGCTGCGCGCCACTGACATCGATCACGTACGCGGCGATTGCCCAGGTCGCCAGGCCGGCCAGCAGCGCCAGGCCCCAGCCGACGTTGACGCTGCGCACCGCCGACTGCTGGCCGGTGTTGCGTAGGAACGCCAGGATGGCCGCCAGGACCAGGATCGCTTCCAGGCCTTCGCGCAGCAAAATCAGCAAGCCCGAAATGTAGCTCAGCGACCAGCTCAAGCCATCGCCACCGAGCAGGCCGGCGGACTCTTTCAATTTGGCCTTGGCCGCGTCCAGGCGTTGCTCGGCCTGCTCGATCGGCAAACCGTCCTGCAGGGACTGACGGTAGGCCATCAAGGCCTTCTCGGTATCTTTACGCACGCTGGCGTCGACGTTGTCCAGTGAGCTTTCCACCAGCTCGAAGCCTTCCAGGTACGCTGCCACCGACAAGTCGTAGGCCTGGTCGTGGTCACCTGTGCGATACGCCGCGATGCTCTTGTCCAGGGTCGCGGCGGTGTAGTCGAGCAACTGCGCCGGGCCGCGCTGCACCTGCGGGGGCTGGGCGCGCTGTGCGCGGAACGTCGCCGCTGCCGCAGGCCCCTGGGCGGCGAGGACTTCGGCCGGGGTCTGGCGGGCCAGGTCGGCGAGGTTGAAGGTCTGCTCGCCCTTGGCCGCAGCCGGGTCGGCGCTGAAGCTGGCGATGTAGGTCGCCAGGTCCCAGCGTTGACGGTCGTCGAGCTGATCGGCGAAGGCCGGCATATCGGTGCCCTCGACGCCCATGCCCAAGGTGTTGTAGATCGCGTAGAGGCTCAGGCGATCCAGGCGCTGCCCGTCGCGCAGGTTCGAGGGCGGCGGCTCCAGGCCGACACCCGCCGGACCGTCGCCGGCACCGCTGTCACCATGGCACACCGAGCAGTTCTGGGCATACAACGGCGCCCCGCGCGTCGGGTCCGGGGTGATCACCGGCGCCTGGCTGACCTCATAGGCCACGGCCAGCCTGGCCCCCAGCTGCCGCGCCAGACGGGCCACGTCAGCGCCGTCCTGGCGCTGGCTGATCGCGCTGCGCAACGTACCGACGCCTTGCGTCAACTCAGCTTTTTCCGGCTTGCCTGGCAGTGCGGCGACCAGCCCCTCCAGCACTTGGGTAAATTCCAGTTGCTCGCGATATTCGGCATCGTCGATGACCTTCCCCGCGTCGACGGTCGCCGGGTAATCCGCCCCGATGTAATCCAGCAAGTGCAGCGCCTGTGGCGCGCCTTCAACAGTGTCAGCCAGCAGATCGGCACTGCAAAGCGCAAGCATCGGTAGCGCAATCCAGGCCAGGAAACGAAACGGGGCAGTCATGAATGACTCTCGATTGGAAATAAGAAGTAACACATTGTTCACTTCCAATGCGCTTGGCTCAAGCACCGATGTGTTACGGCCAGGCATTTTCATCGGATATTCATGCTTTGAAGATGACATCACAAAAACATCATTTAGAAACTAAAAAGCCACTACATAAGCAAATCCACTGCTTATAATGCGCCGCCTTCTTATTAGAAGAAGGCATAAAAGCTCCTCTGGACTTGAGGAACCGACGGCGCAAAAGCGCCTGTCCGTGGATCGCCCCAGCCCGACCCGCACCCCCCGGCTGATACTCAGGGAAGAAGTGTTCATGGCATCCCGTGCTCTTTTCTCGGTCGCCCTCGGCGCGATCACCTTGCTGTCCGGTTGCTCGGCGTTTCGCAACTACGACAGCGAGCTGGCCCAGACCAATCAGCAACTGGCCTCGGGCAACGTCGACGCGGCATTGACCCTGCTGGAAAAAAACAACACCAGCAAAGACAAAGACCTGCTCTATTTCTTCGAAAAGGGTGAGCTGCTGCGCGCCAAGGGCGACCTGTCCGGCAGCCAGACCGCCTGGACCAGCGCCGACCAGCAAGTCGGGCAGTGGGAAGACGCCGTCAAGCTCGATACCGCCAAGTACGTCGCGCAGTTCGGCAGTTTCCTGGTCAATGACAAAGTCCGGCGCTATGAGGGTTATGACTATGAAAAGGTCATGCTCACCACTCAGATGGCGTTGAACCTGCTGGCGGTGAATGACTTCGACGGCGCACGGATGCAGATCAAGAAGACCCACGAGCGCGAAGCCGTGATCGCCGACCTGCGCGACAAGGAATACCTCAAGCGCGAGGAGGACGCGGAGAAACAGGGGGTCAAGACCGAATACAAGGACCTCAAGGGTTATCCGGTCGCCAGCCTTGACGCCCCTGAAGTGGTCAGCCTGAAAAACAGTTACCAGAGCGCGTTCAGCCATTACCTGGCAGGTTTCGTCTACGAAGCCCTGGGCGAGAAAGATCTGGCCGCGCCGGGTTATCGCAAGGCCGCCGAACTGCGCCCCAACACCCCGCTGCTGGAGCAGGCGCTGCTCAACCTCGACAAGCCTGCCGCGAAGGACGATGACAGTGACGTCCTGATTGTGGTGCAGAGCGGCCTGGCGCCATCCCGTGACTCGATGCGAATCCCGCTGCCCTTGCCGATCAGCGGCAATGTGGTTATCACGCCACTGTCCTTCCCCCTGATCAAGCCGGACACCTCCACCGCGACCTTCGCCCAGATCGGCGTCGACGGCCGTCAGTTGGACCTGACCCAGCTCAACAGCACCACCGCCATGTCGCGCCGGGCCCTGCGCGACGACATGCCGGGGATCATCCTGCGCACGACCGTGCGGGCCATCACCCGTGGCGTCGCACAGAAACAGATCAACGAAACCAACCCGCTGGCCGGCCTGGCCGTGGGCATCACCTCGGCCGTGCTCGAAGGCGCCGACACCCGCACCTGGCGCACCTTGCCGGACTACACCCAAGTGGTGCGCCTGCGCCTGAAGAAGGGCGAACACCAGGTCACCCTGCCAAGTGCGGTAGGCGGCTCGGTGGTCAAGGTCAAGGTTGATCAGCGCTACCAGGTCGTCAGCCTGCGGGCAGTGGGCAGCCAAGTCTTCGCCGGCGGCCTCGCGGCCCAGGTGATCCCGAGCGCCAACCCGACCGCCATCGCCCTCAAGCAACCTTAAGAACGGAGTCTTGTTCACATGCGTTTAAAACTGATCGCCGTCGGCGCCCTGGCCTTGCTGGCCGGTTGCGCCACCCCACCGCCACCGGAGCCGGGCACTGCCGCCAGCAAGGTCGTGGCGATGGGCAAGACAAAAAACATTGTGGCCGGCGCCATGCGCGTCGCCCGCGAAAACGGCTACATGACCGTCAACGTGCAGTTGAGCAATACCAGCTTCAACAACAAGACTATGTATTACCGCTTTGCCTGGCTGGGGCCGGAAGGCTTCCCGATCGCCGAAGAGGAAAGCTGGAAAACCCTGACGCTGTATGGCGAACAGACCCGCTTCCTGCCGGCCATCGCACCGACACCCAAGGCCGTGGATTTCCGTTTGGAAATCAATACCCCTTGAGCCCTGTTCCGGTCGATCAGGCTTGCACCAGCCCCGTGGCGAGGGAGCTTGCTCCCGCTCGGTTGCGCAGCAACCGCAAGATTTTGGGGCAGCTTCGCAGCCCAGCGGGAGCAAGCTCCCTCGCCACGGGGATTGTCGGCACGGCCGACTAATCCGTTTATTCTCTCAGAGAGCACCCAAATGTTCCTACGCATCTCCTCCCTCGCCCTGGCCGCCCTGCTGGTCAGCGGCTGCGCCAACAACTCGCCGGTCCTGGGCAACAAGAACATCAGCTACGGCGACACCAAGGCCGTGGAAACCGTCACCAACGAATTCGGCTCCACCGACCTGCAGATGATCGCCGAGTCCATGACCCGCTCCCTCGCTCAGTCCGGCATCCTGCAGGGCCGTCCGGTGGTGCAGGTCTACGACGTGAAGAACAAGACCAGCGAGTACATCGATACTCGCGAGATCACTACCAGCATCAAGACCCAACTGATGAAAACCGGCGCGGCACGCTTTGCCAGTGACAACAATGCCATGGACAGCCAGGTCGACCAGCTCAAGCTGCAGAACCAGAGCGGCCTGTACAAAAAAAGCACAGTGGCCAAGACCGGCAACATGATCGCCGCCAAGTACCGCATCGAGGGTTCCATCAGCTCGATCGTCAAGCGCAGCGAAGACTACAAGGACGTCTTCTACAAATTCAGCCTGCAACTGATCGATGTCGAAAGCGGTCTGGCCGAATGGATGGACGAGAAAGAAATCCGCAAGACCACGGAGCGTTAAGCCATGCGTACATGGATCGGCATCATGGCCCTGGCCTGCGCATTCAGTGCGCAGGCGGCCCCAAGAGTCGCAGTGACTGACCTGGCGTACCAGCAACGCGTGGAAGAATACATCCACACCGTTTCGGCCCAGAGCAACTTCCAGGCGAACCCGTACAGCGCCAGCGCGTCGTCGAGCTACGAAGAGATGGAAGCGACCAGCAGCTACATCGAGCAAGGCGAACTGCGCAAGTTCACTGGCGACATCAAGGGCGAGATCCTGCGCAGCGGGATGTTCCAGCTGGTGCAGGGCACGCCGCACACCGCATCGTCCACGGGCGATGTCTACGACGTGATCAAGCGAATCAAGGCCGGGCATTTCAAGGGCGCCGACTATGTGCTGTTCGGCACCGTGTCGGACATCGATTTCACTCGGGACATCAACGAGCTGGGCACTGCCGACAGCTACTCGGCGGTGCTTGCACTGTCGCTGGTGGCGGATTTCAGCCTGATCAACACCAAGACCTATGAAATCACCTCGGCCTTCACCGCCATGGGCGAGGGCCAGGACACCAAGCTGTTGAACCACCGGGACGTGCGTATCAGCCTCAATCGCCCACGGGTCGTGCGCGAAGTGTCCAAGGCGTTGGGTGAAGACGTGGCGCGGCAGTTGAGCGAGCAGCTCGGTGGCCCGAGCCATGAACAGCCTGGCGAGCCGGTGCAGCGCAATAACCTGCCGAGGGATACCGCGCCGGTGATACTGCGCTGAAGCGCATTGCCAAGTAAGCGCCTTTCGTGGCGAGGGAGCTTGCTCCCGCTCGGTTGCGTAGCGACCGCCTCTTTTGGGGCTGCTACGCAGCCCAGCGGGAGCAAGCTCCCTCGCCACAGAAGCGTCCTAGCACAAATTTTTCGTTACACCGCGGCCCGGCGAATCGTCGCCAGCAGACCTGCCGCGCCGATGAACAGGCCGGCGAAGGTCCGGTTCATCCGCCGTTGCTGTTTCGGGGTGCGCAGCAAACGCAGGACCTTGGATGCCAGCCCGGTGTACCCGGCCATGACAATGAGGTCGACGCAGATCATGGTCACGCCCAGGATCAGGTATTGCTTGACCAACGGGGCATGGGGATCGATGAACTGCGGCAGCACCGCGAGCATGAATACCAGCGCCTTGGGGTTGCTGATGTTCACCAGGAAACCGCGGAACACCAAAGCCAGGGGCTTGCCGATGGGGCGCACCGCCGCGTCGTCGCTAAGGTCTGCGGGAATGGCCCGCCATTGCTTGACGCCCAGATAGACCAGGTACGCCACGCCGAACCACTTGATTGCGTAGAAGGCGGTAGCCGACGCGGTGAGAATCGCGCCGACACCGGCGGCGACAATCACGATCTGCAACGCCAGCCCCAATTGCAGGCCCAGGGCGTTCCAGTAGCCACGCCAGAAACCGTATTGCAGACCGCTGGACATCGATGCAATGGCACCGGCGCCCGGCGAAAGGCTGATGACCCAGCAGGCGGCGAAGAACGCCAGCCACGTTTCCAGCAACATCGCACACCTCGGCTCAGTTCCGTCGAAACGAATAAGCTAATGCGCCGCCGTGCGGATAACCACCGTTTTTTTCAGAACCCGCCCAGGTTTCGGACTATTCGACGAAACCGCCGACCGGAAACGCTTCGCTGCCGCGCCAGCGCCGGACCGAACGCTGGAAGAACAGGCTGTTGGGCACCTGCACCATGGAGCTGCCGGTACCGAGCTCCTCGGGTTCGATCAAGGTGGTGTAGAGCAGGTTGATCGCCACCACCCGCCCCTTGATCCCAGGCTTGTCGGTGGCCTCGACCAGCTCGACCACGTCACCCAGGCGGAACGGCCCGACGGTGTAGATCAGAATGGCGCAGAGCAGGTTCGACAGCACGCTCCAGATGGCGAAGAACGCCACCGCCGCAACGGCAACGAACCCCGACAGCGCGGTCCACAGCACCGTGGCCGAAACGCCGAGGCGTTCGAGCGCCACCAGTACCGCGCTGCCCATGATCAGCCAGCGCAGCACACCGCGCAGGATGATCACCAATTGGGGCGGCAGTGGGTAACGTTCACCGAGCCCCGTGAGGAAGCGCGCGACGACACGCTGGGCAACATAACCGACCAACAGAATCAGCAGGATTTGCACACCGAGCCAGATCGGCTCGATCCACATGACGGGTATAGGCAGGGACAACGCTTCCATCAGGACAACGCCTCCAGCTCCGCTTGCAGGTTTTCCAGCAACTCCAGGGCTTGCATCCACGCCTCCTCAAGTTCCGCTTCTCGAACTTTCAGCCTGGCCTGTTCAGCCAGCAGATCACGCAGCTCGTCCTTGCGCGCTGCCTCGTAGAGACCGCTGTCGCCAAGGCTGGTTTCGATTTTCTGCAGCTTTTCATGCAGCTTGCCCAACTCGACTTCGAGCTTGTCGGCCTCGCGCTTGTGCGGCGCCAACTGCTGACGCAATGCTGCCGCGGCCTGGCGCTGGGCCTTCTTGTCGGTTTTGTCCGGGTTCACCGGAGTGCTGCTGACCGGTGCGTTGCGCTGGCGATATTCCACCAGCCAGCGCGCATAGTCTTCGAGATCGCCATCGAACTCCTCGACCTTGCCGTCGGCCACCAGGAAGAAGTTGTCCGTGGTGCTCTTGAGCAAATGCCGGTCGTGGGAGACCACCAGCACCGCGCCGCTGAACTCTTGCAAGGCCATGGTCAGGGCTAGGCGCATCTCCAGGTCCAGGTGGTTGGTCGGCTCGTCGAGCAGCAACAGGTTCGGCCGGTCCCAGGCGATCAACGCCAGCGCCAGGCGCGCCTTCTCGCCACCGGAGAAATTCAGCACCGGCTCGTCGATACGCGCACCGCGAAAGTCGAAACCACCGAGGAAATCGCGCAAAGTCTGTTCACGTTCGGTCGGCGCCAGGCGTTGCAGATGCAACAGCGGGCTGGCCTTGGCATCGAGCGAGTCCAACTGATGCTGGGCGAAGTAGCCGACCACCGTGTTTTCGCCGCGCGTCAAGCGTCCGGCCAAGGGCTGGAGCTCGCCAGAGAGGTTCTTGATCAGGGTCGACTTGCCGGCACCGTTGGGTCCCAGCAGACCGATCCGCGCGCCTGGGGTCAGTTGCAGCTTGACCTTCTCCAGTACGGTCTTGTCGCCGTAGCCCAGGCGCGCGTCGGACAGGTCGATCAGCGGACTGGAGATCTTGCTCGATTCGCGGAAGACAAAATCGAATGGCGAGTCGACGTGGGCCGCCGACAGTTCTTCCATCCGCTCCAGCGCCTTGATCCGGCTCTGGGCCTGGCGGGCCTTGGTAGCCTGGGCCTTGAAGCGGGCGATGTAGCTTTCCATGTGCGCACGTTGCGCTTGTTGCTTCTCGTAGGCCTGCTGTTGCTGGGCCAGACGTTCGGCCCGGGCACGCTCGAAGGCACTGTAGCCACCGCGGTACAAGGTGAGCTTGCGCTGGTCGACATGGGCTACGTGATCCACCACGGCGTCGAGGAAGTCGCGGTCGTGGGAAATCAGCAGCAGTGTACCGGGGTAACTCTTGAGCCAGTCTTCGAGCCAGATGATCGCATCCAGATCCAGGTGGTTGGTCGGCTCGTCGAGCAGCAGCAGGTCCGACGGACACATCAGGGCTTGCGCCAGGTTCAGGCGCATCCGCCAGCCACCGGAGAAGTCGCCGACCTGACGGTCCATCTGTTCATTGGTAAAGCCCAGGCCGGCCAACAATTTTCGCGCCCGGGCGTCCGCAGTGTAGCCGTCGGCACTGTCGAGCTCCGAGTGCAGGCGCGCCTGGGCGGCACCGTCATGGGCGGCTTCGGCCGCGGCGAGATCGCGTTGCACCTCACGCAGACGCAGGTCGCCATCGAGCACATAATCCACGGCCAGGCGTTCGAGCGTATCGACCTCCTGACGCATGTGGGCGATGCGCCAATCCGCCGGCAGGAAGCAATCGCCGGAGTCGGGGTGCAACTCGCCGCGCAGCAAAGCGAACAGGCTCGATTTGCCGGCGCCGTTGGCACCGATGAGGCCGGCTTTGTGGCCGGCGTGCAGGGTCAGCTCGGCGTCTTCTAGCAGACGTTGCGGGCCACGCTGTAAAGTCAGGTTCTGAAGTCGAATCATAATGGCGGCGGAGTCTACCAGCTTCGCTCGCAACTGGCGCGAGTAGCACGATGTCCTCTGATCTGTGGAGCTTTTCGATCAACCTTTATGCCAGGCCTGGCGTGGAAGCGGCGTGCCTGGCCTTGCAGGCAGAAGGCGCGAACGTCTGCCTGGTGCTTTGCGGGCTGTGGCTGGAACAACGCGGGGTCACCTGTGATGAGCAGAGATTGCAGCAGCTTCGGCAGGTGGCCGGCCCCTGGGACGCAGCCGTCGTCCAGCCATTGCGGACGTTGCGCACACAATGGAAAGACCTTGCCCTTCATGACGCCGGGCTGGGTGGCCTGCGCGAACAGATCAAGAAACTGGAGCTGGAAGCCGAACGACAATTGCTGGAGCGGCTGGAAGCCACGGCGGGAGACTGGCCCAAGGGCCAGGATGAAGCGACAGCGCAGTGGCTGCAGAGGCTGGTGGCGAATGCCGGCCAAACCAACCGCGACGCGCTGCATCGGCTGCGCGTCGCGGCAGTTACCCCTTAGGAAGCGCGGGGTGGAGTGGTGCTCGGCGCGGTGGTTACGCTTGGGTTCACCGCTGGTGCCGGCGTGCTGGCCGTTGGCGCAGGCGTCACTGCGGCCGCTGGTGCTGGCGCGGCAGGCTTGGCAACCGGAGTCGTCGCCGGTTTTGCAGCAGCAGGCTTTTTCACGGCAGGCTTCGCAGCGGGTTTGGCTGCAGGCTTTGCAGCGGCCGGCTTGGCCGTTGCGGGCTTGGCGGCTGGTTTGGCTGCTGCGGGTTTTGCCACGGCCTTTACAGGTGCTTTGACGGGAGCCTTGGCAGCAGCAATCGGCTTGGCCGCCGATTTGACAGCAGGCTTGGCGGCAGCGGGCTTGGCAGCGGCAGCCTTGGCGGCCGGCTTCGCGGCAGCAGGTTTGGCCGCCACTTTCGCAGCAGGCTTGGCAGCGGCGGTCTTCGTCGCAGCGGGTTTGGCAGCAACGGTTTTAGCGGCAGGCTTGGCGGCAACTTTTGCGGCTGGTTTGGCGGCAACAGGCTTGGCAGCAGGAGCTTTAACGGCAGGCTTGGCAGTTGCTTTCACGGCCGGTTTTTTCGCCGCAGGTTTTGCAGCGCTGGCAGCGACTGGTTTCACGGCTGGTTTGGCAGCCGGCTTGCTGGCAACTTTGGCGGCTGGCTTGACGGGCGCCTTGGCCGCAGTTTTTGCCGCGACAGGTTTAGCCGCCGGCTTCTTGGCCGATACAGCGGCAGGCTTGGCCGCGCGAAGGCTCAGCGCCTTGCCGGCGGCTTCTTGAACGCGACCGACACCTTGGGCCAGCTTCAGGCTTTCCTGGGCATCACGCTTGAGTTGCAGGATGTAAGCGCGGGTTTCGGATTGACGATCCTTCAAGGCATCGAGCAGGTCTTCGAGCTCCTTCACGGCATCCTTGGCCTTGGTTTGTGCCTTGGCCTTGCCGGCGGTTGCCGCGTCTTGCAGCTTGGTTCGCGACTTGTGCAGTTTTTCCTGCGCCTTGCCGCGCTGTTTTTCCAGCTTGGCGAGCAGTTTTTCAGCATCAGCCAGAGCTTGGGAGCAGGCATTTTCCAGATGCTCGAGCAAGCTGCCCGACAATTGTTGGAGCAAGTGCAACGGAGTGTTTACAGGCTTCTTGGTGGCCGACATGGTTTACCTCCTGACTGACGTGAGTGCGGCTCATACTAGACCTCTGCTGCAACCGCCGCTAGGGCATGTTGACACTACACAAGGCGTTGCGTTGCACGAGGCAAAAAATAGTCTGCAGCACTGCCAGGACAAATCGCGTTGAGCGTTATCGACACTGGCATAATCCCTCGAATCGAGGGCGGAGAACGTACACATGTCGCGTCACCTTTTTTTGTTTCTTTGCATGGTTTGCTCCCTGGCTCAGGCCGCTGAAAAATCCGATCCCAACGACGGTCGCGACCTGGCCTACAGCCTCGGCGCGAGCCTTGGCGAGCGCCTGCGTCAGGACGTGCCGGACCTGCAGATCCAGGCGCTTGTCGAAGGCCTGCAGCAGGCCTATCTGGGTAAACCGTTGGCCCTGGCAGATGAACGCATCGAACGGATCCTGGCCGAACATCAGGCGCAACTCCTGGCGCAGTCGTCCACGCCGCAAACGCAAATGGCGCTGAAGAGCGAGCGGAAATTTCTCGATGAGGAAAAAGGCCGGCCGGGCGTCCAGCAATTGTCGGACGGCATCCTGCTCACCGAACTCAAGCCAGGCAGCGGCGCGAAGGCCGGCCCCCACGGCAAGGTCCAGGTGCGGTATGTCGGTCAATTGCCGGACGGCACCGTATTCGATTCCAACCATCAGGCGCAGTGGTTCAATCTTGACAGCGTGATTGACGGGTGGCGCAGCGCACTGCCGCAGATGCCGGTGGGCGCGAAGTGGCGATTGGTGATTCCTTCGGCCCTGGCCTATGGCGCCGAAGGTGCCGGGGACGTGATTCCACCCTTCACGCCGCTGGTGTTCGAAATTGAATTGCTGGGCGCAACGACCTGAAGCCGTTAAACGAAAAACGGCGCGCAAAGCGCACCGTTTCCTGTCACCGCCAAGCCCTCAAGCCTGGGCGGTAGCCTCTTCCTTGTGGGCGTTGTGCAGCACCTCGATCAGGCAATCCTCCAGCTCGAAACGCTCATGCAACAAACCGCCCAGTTCCTTGAATTTTTCCGCTACGCATTTACCTTCATCGCAGAGGTCATTGAAGGCCAACAGCTTCTCGGTGATGACATCGATGCGCGGATAAATCGTATCGGCCAGTTCGAGGCCGCGTTTGTCATTGAAGGCCTTGGCCTCGCCCGTCAGTTGCTCGTAGATCTCGAAATGACCGGCCGACACATAGTCCACCAGCACACCGCAAAATTCCTGCAAAGGCTTGCGACTTTCACTCAGTGCTTCAGGCTTGTCGCCAAGAGCATCATAGGCTCGAACCAGTTCATGACGCTCCTGCAACCAGCGGTCGATCAGCAGATGCACCCCACCCCAGCGTTCCTGAGCATTCTGACAACTTTCGAGCATGGTGATTTCTTCCCTTCTGAGTCACACCCCTCGCAGTCTGGAGCACACCTGGATGACCAGGAACGAGCCAGACACAACTAGATCGAGTGGCATGATTCCAATGATACGTGCCGGCCAGATTATGCCCGCACGACAACTGCTTCAAGGTACGCAGGCTATAAAGTTCATACAAGTGTTTGATCCAGCCTTCGGACCAACTGCGACGTCTCGTCGCCGAGCGGTGGCACCAGGGCATTCCAGGCCAGGCGCAGCAGCAGATAAGTCATCGAGATGAAGAGCGCGATAAAAAACAGCAGGCTCCATTCAGGGATGCTCAGACGAAACAGCGTCCAAGAGACGCTCGTGCAATCGATCGCTCCGTCAAGCGCGCGATGCATGGCGTGCCACCACAGATCGGCGCCCCTGAGCTTGGGGCAACAGCTCGATCGAATCGCTCTGCGCAAGGACGTGATACCACGCCAGCGCCAGCCCTCCCGAGACGAAGACCACGCTCACCGCCGCATACACAACGCTTCCCCCGAGACCCGGGCCATGCACGCAAGCGGCAAGACAGGTCATCAGGAACAGCGTCAGGCATAACCGCTGCAAAATGCACAGGCTGCACGGGGTCAGACCGACCGCATATTCCAGGTAAAACGTGATCCCCAAAACCAGAGCCGCGGCGATGGAAGCCAGGAGAAACAGAGAGCGAGAGCTGGCCAAAGACATGGCGGTTCCGTAACAGAAAAGACAAGCGGTTACGGTAGAGGAAAGCCCTCGGACCTTTCAAGACGAGGCGTTGCGGAGACTTCGTCAAAGATGTAGGGAATACCCGACAAGCACCACGGGACTTGGCGCAGCAGGCTGTAGGATTTTACTGAAGAGAGCTTCAGCGGCCGCATAACGGACACAATTCACCCTCGACGGGATGGAATTGCGGCAAGGAAGCAAGCTTCCTCGCCACGATGATTCATTGGCAATTCAAGTGCTCGGAACCGGCAAGGGTGCCGCCAGCAAGCGCTCGTCCAGCAGCCCCAACCCCTCTTGGAATAACTGGTTGCTGCGCTCCGCATCGCCCAGTTGCGCCAGCAAGCGGGCCAGTTCGGCACAGGCCTCAGGGTTGCGCTGGATGCGCAGGCTGCTTTCGAGATAATCCCGCGCCTTGCCCCACAAGCTGTTTTGCAAGCACAGACGCCCCAGCGTCAGGAGCAGGCTCGGATCATTCGGATGCTCCTTGAGCCAGCCCTCGGCCGCTTGCAACTGGCGGCTCGGGTCAGCGCCGCGAACCAGTCCGTACAAACGCGCCAGGTGGCTGTCATAGTGTCGTTTGAGCGCAACCCGCAACACCTCCTCAGCCTGCGCCTGGGCGCCCAGCTGACGAAGTTGCTCGGCATAGGCGAGCACCATTGCCGGTTCCTGGCGCTGGGCTGAGGTGAGCTGTTGCCAGGCCCGATCAAGCGATTGCAAGCCGACGCTTCCGTCAGCTTCGCGATGGGCAGCCAAGGTGAGATTTTCACCCCAGGCCCGCCGTTCCAGCTCAGCCAGTTCGGCGGGCGGCAGGACCTTGTCCTTGCGCAGCTCCGGCAACAGCCGGATCACCGCCGACCAGTCACCGCGCTGCTGGTGCAAGCGCTGCAACTGACGCAGGGTCTGGGCATTGTGAGGATGGCGTTCATGCATGGCTTGCAGCGTGCTCAACGCACCGTCGGTGTCACCCCGGTCCGTCTGCAACTGGGCGTGAGTCAAGGCGATGGCCAGCTCGGCCTGGGGCTGCCGCTCCAGGGCGCGCTCAAGCAGGCTGTCGCTTTGCTCATAGAGGCCTTGTTCATTGGCCGCGCGGGCGGCGCCGAGGTAATACAACAAAGGCTGGCGCTCGGCTTCGGCGGCGCGGTGAAGATGCCGCTGGGCGCTGGCCCAACGGCCTTCGGCCAGGTCCAGCTGGCCATGTTCGATTGCAACTTGTACGCGACGACTGCGGTTGCGTCGCGACCACGGGTTGACCACGCCAGTGGACGTGGTTACCAGCCCGACCAGAGCAAACACTGCGCGCCACAACAACCAGATCACCGCGATCAGTGCGAGGGTGACCCACAGGCCGGCTTCGTAGCGGAAGCTCTTGTACGCCACCAGCACGTAACCCGAATGCTCGGAAATCGCCACGCCCAGCAAGGCTGCGACCGCGATGACCACGAACAGAATCACGTAGAGACGTTTCATGGCGCGGTCTCCTGCCCGCCCGCCTTGGGCAGCGGCTTGACCGAGTCTTCAGCATTCAGGTTGCGGCGCTCGAGGTAGGCCTGGACGGCGCTCAGAGTGCCGGTCAGGTCCGGCGTGACCACCGTCACCGGCAACTTGCTCAACTCGCCAACCCGCTCGAGCATGATCCTGCTTTGCGGATTGTCCTGGTTGAAGTTGTTCCTGAGCACGTCACGCGCCTCGGCCAGCGCCTGGGTGTACACCGCCGCTTGGCCATTGAGCGCCGCCCATTGCGCCTGCTCCAGGGCCAGGCTCAAGGCCAGGCGCACCTGGACCAGGCTCTGCCCGGCCAGGAGCGGACGGACGTTTTCATCGGCGTTGAAATCGATGCGGATATAACGCGAGATCCGATCCCACCACTGTGCCCAGCGACTGGCACCATCGCCGTCGCTCGTCAGCCCCAGCAGCGACTCGCCACGGTCCTTGTATTCGGGCGCAAGCTCGGTCAGCTGTAGCACCTGGTCACGCAAGGCACCCAGTTGCAGGAACAGCCCGGTGCGATCCGGCTGCTCGGTGCTGCGCAGCGCAGCGAGGGTCTTGGCCAATTGTTCGCGGGCAGCGAACGAGCCCGGGTCGTTCTGCTCGCGCAGGATCTCGTCGGCACCCTGCACCAGCGCCTGGGCACTGCTGATGTCCTGCAGGGCGGAAAGACGCAGGCTGGCCAGGCGCAACAAATGCTCGGCTTCGGCCAGGCGCCAATCCTTGCGGCTGGCACCCAGCACGGTTTCCAGGCGCTGGTTGAGACGCTGCTGGTCGCCTTGCAACTGGGCAACCTGGCGGCGGCGCTCCTCCAGTTCTTCGGCCGGAGGCAATTGCTCCAGACGCGCGCTCAGGCGTTGCTCATTGAGCTTGAGGCCCTGGGCCTGGTCGTTGAGCGACTGGACCTGCGCGGATTGCTGCTGGGTGCTGGCTTGCAGATGACGCACTTGCCATACACCCCAGCCACCCACGGCGACGCCGGCAGCCCCCAACAACAACGCGACAATCGCCAGCCCGTTGCCGCGCCGCGGTGCTATCGGCGGCGCCGTTTCAAGCGGTGCATCGAGTGCTGGCTGGTCCTGATCTTTTGGCAAGGCTGTTTCGCTCACGTATCCATCCTTTGCATTGGAAAACGGCACGGATTGTTCCCGTAATGCCGCCAGCAAAGCCGCGGCGCTGGCGCCACGGCAATCAATAACTGTCCGGGCCCCGGCGGCACGCGCCATGTCGGCGACCCTGGGGCTTGGAACGAACAACGGCAGCCGCGCCAGGGCGGGCCACGCTTCACCGGCGAGCCGGCGCAGATGCTCGAAGCCCTGCCCACTGCTGACCACCAGCGCGTTCAAGCGTTCCGCTTCGACCCTGGCCGGCAGTTCGCCCTCGGCGTATTGCGGCAGGCCGCGCCGGTACAGCTCAAGATAGTCGACACTAGCACCTTGCTCGCGCAAACGCTCTGCCAGCAAGCCGCGCCCACCCTCACCACGGACGATCAAGACACGGGGATCGGGCCGGTCGATAGCCTGGCGCAACGGCCCGAGCTCAAGCAAGGCTTCGCTGTCGTCGCCGTTATCGGGATAAAACACGCTTAGGCCGGCATCGGCAAGAATCTGTCCGGTTGCGGCGCCCACGCTGAACCATGGCAAGACCGGAGGTTGCGGCCAATACTGACGCAGCAGCTCCACACACAAGCGCGCGGCGGGCTTGCTGACCACGATCACGGCGCAATACTGATTCAATTCAAGGAGGATCGCCTGCCCGGATTCGGTCACCGGGACCGGCTCGATATCCAGCAGCGGCAGGCTGCTGCTGTAGATCCCCGCATCCGCCAGCACAGCCGCCAGGGCCGCCGATTCGTCCGTCGGCCGGGTCAGCAGCAGCCGCCAGCCCGTCACGCGTGGCCAGCCTCGCCGTAGACTTTCTTGAGGATGTCATCGGCGCCCTGGCTCAGCAGGTCTTCGGCCACCCGCACGCCCAGCGCCTCGGCATCGCGGCGCGGTGCTCGGGCCTGGGCGCTGAGCAGTTGGCCGCCGCTGGGATCGCCCACCAGGCCACGCAGCCAGACCTGATCGCCTTCGAGCACGGCGTAGCAGGCAATCGGCACCTGGCATCCGCCGTTCAGATGCTTGTTCAGGGCGCGTTCGGCGAAGACCCGCGTGGCGGTGTCGTCGTGGTGCAGCGGCGCCAGCAGCGCATGGATTTCGCTGTCGGCGCTACGGCATTCGATGCCCACCGCGCCTTGCCCACCGGCCGGCAGGCTGTCATCGACGCTGATGGCCGAGGTGATGCGATCTTCAAACCCGAGCCGGATCAGGCCGGCGGCGGCGAGGATGATCGCGTCGTATTCGCCAGCATCGAGCTTGGCCAAGCGCGTGTTGACGTTGCCGCGCAGGAAGCGGATCTGCAGGTCCGGACGCCGCGCCAGCAACTGCGCCTGGCGACGCAGGCTGGAAGTGCCGACCACACTTCCCGGAGGCAATGCTTCAAGACTGGAAAAGCTGTTGGAGACAAACGCATCACGCGGGTCTTCCCGCTCGCAGATGCAAAAAAGGCCCAGGCCTTCGGGGAAGTCCATGGGCACATCTTTCATCGAGTGCACGGCGATGTCGGCTTCGTTGTCCAGCAGGGCGGTTTCCAGCTCCTTGACGAACAGGCCCTTGCCACCAATCTTCGACAGTGGCGAATCGAGCAGTTTGTCACCGCGACTGACCATCGGCACCAGCGATACGATCAGGCCAGGGTGGGCCGCTTCCAGGCGGGTTTTGACGTACTCGGCCTGCCAGAGAGCCAAGGCGCTTTTACGGGTGGCGATGCGGATCTCGCGAGGGGACATGGATCAATCCGTACTTAAAAGATACGGCAGATAATAACAGCTCAGCCAAATCCGCTTTGACTTGAATCACGACGCAAAGGCCTCCCTGGCCGCCAATCCTGGAGATGGAACGCTGCGGGACGCCACGCTAAAGCTGTTGCATCATCTTGCGCACGCCCGCCACATGCCGCCGGCTAACGATCAGCGCGTCGCCATTGAGCCCCTTGAGGTAAAGCTGGAAGTGCCCGAGGGGGGTGCGTTGCAAACGCTCGATACGCTCGCGAGCCACCAAGGCGTTGCGGTGGATGCGTACAAACCGTTCGCCGAACTCGTCCTCCAGCGCCTTGAGCGGCTCGTCCAGCAGCACTTCTCCGCTTTCGTGGCGCAAGGTCACGTATTTGTGGTCGGCAATGAAGTAGACCACCTGGTTCAACGGAATCAGCTCGATACCTTTTCGGGTCCGTGCGCTGATATGGCTGCGCGGGCCGCTGCCGCTCTCGGCGGCCGGGCGGGTAAGCGCCGCCAGTTGCACGCGGTTCGGTCGCTCGGCCTTGCGCAACGCTTCTTCCAGCGCCTCGACGGAAACCGGCTTGATCAGATAGCCCACGGCACCGGCCTGCAACACCTCCGGAGGAAAATCGTCCCGGGTGGTACAGAACACCACCGCGGGAGGCGACTCGCGCTCGCACAGCTTGGCCGCGACCTGCAGCCCGTCCAGGCCAGGCATGCGGATGTCGAGCAGCACGATATCCGGCTTGTGGCTGTCGATTAGGGCCAACGCCTCTTCGCCATTGGTGGCGCTCGGCTCCAGGACACTGTAACCCTCGAGTTCGCCAAGCATTCGGCTCAGGCGCTCGCGGACCAGTGGTTCGTCGTCAACGATCAGGACATTCATATTGCGCTGGATTCCTGCGTGAGTCTCGCACAAGGATAGCGTAGACAGGGGAAGTGACATCCGTCACCGCGATCCACGCTAAGACTCGTCCGAGGGCCAAAAAGTGCCGCGAGGTGGTTGCCTATCTTTACCAGCGCTTGCCTACCGGAGCTCGAGGCCTGTTGTCGCACAACGTCGCCACAGGGACTGTTAACACTCGATCTGATCAATATGAGCACCCCCCATTTTTTTGGTGCGTCCGATGCGTCCAGGATGAAAAAGCAAAGCCCTACGTCCACTGTAGACGGTTGCCGCGACGATATTGCTCAATCGAAAAATATCGTTGTGCAAAAACCCGGCAAATGCCTGGCTTTTCCGGGTAAAAAACCTGCCGACCATTGCCAGCGCCAGCCCCGGCAACCCTGCTATCATCCGCCGCAGCCTTAACCGCTAATTTTTTCTTCAGCCGATCACGAGCGAATTCATGAGCACTGACAAGACCAATCAGTCCTGGGGCGGCCGCTTCAGTGAACCCGTCGACGCTTTCGTCGCCCGCTTCACCGCCTCCGTCAACTTTGACCAGCGCCTGTATCGCCACGACATCATGGGCTCGATTGCCCACGCCACCATGCTGGCCAAGGTCGGCGTGCTGACCGATGCCGAGCGCGACAGCATCATCGATGGCCTGAAGACCATCCAGGGCGAGATCGAGGCAGGCCAGTTCGACTGGCGCGTGGACCTTGAAGACGTGCACATGAACATCGAAGCGCGCCTGACCGATCGCATCGGCGTAACCGGCAAGAAGCTGCACACCGGTCGCAGCCGCAACGACCAGGTCGCCACTGACATCCGCTTATGGCTGCGCGATGAAATCGACCTGATCCTGGCTGAGATCACCCGCCTGCAAAAAGGCCTGCTGGAACAGGCCGAGCGCGAGGCCGGGAGCATCATGCCGGGCTTCACGCACTTGCAAACCGCGCAACCTGTAACGTTTGGGCATCACATGCTGGCCTGGTTCGAGATGCTCAGCCGCGACTACGAGCGCCTGGTCGACTGCCGCAAACGCACCAATCGCATGCCCCTGGGCAGCGCCGCGCTGGCCGGCACGACCTATCCGATCGACCGTGAATACACCGCGCAACTGCTGGGCTTCGATGCGGTGGGCGGCAACTCGCTGGATAACGTTTCGGACCGCGACTTCGCCATCGAATTCTGCTCCGCCGCGAGCATCGCGATGATGCACCTGTCGCGCTTCTCCGAAGAGCTGGTGCTGTGGACCAGCGCGCAATTCCAGTTCATCGATCTGCCCGACCGTTTCTGCACCGGCAGCTCGATCATGCCGCAAAAGAAAAACCCCGACGTGCCGGAGCTGGTAAGGGGCAAGAGCGGCCGGGTATTCGGCGCGCTGATGGGCCTGCTGACCCTGATGAAAGGCCAGCCACTGGCCTACAACAAGGACAATCAGGAGGACAAGGAGCCGCTGTTCGACGCCGCCGATACCTTGCGCGATTCGCTACGCGCGTTCGCCGACATGATCCCGGCCATCAAGCCCAAGCATGCGGTCATGCGCGAAGCGGCCCTGCGCGGCTTCTCCACCGCCACCGACCTGGCCGATTACCTGGTCCGTCGTGGCCTGCCGTTCCGTGACTGCCATGAGATTGTCGGCCATGCCGTGAAGTACGGCGTCGACAACGGCAAGGACCTGGCGGAAATGAGCCTGGAAGAACTGCGCCAGTTCAGCGACCAGATCGAGCAGGACGTGTTCGCCGTGTTGACGCTGGAAGGCTCGGTCAATGCCCGTGATCATGTTGGCGGTACGGCGCCGGCGCAGGTAAAAGCGGCGGTCGTTCGTGGCCAGGCGCTTCTCGCCGGCCGATAAGCCAAACCGAAGCTTCGCGAGCAGGCTCGCTCCCACACTGGTTCTCCATGTTCACAAGACTTTGTGTTCACTGAAGATCCACTGTGGGAGCGAGCCTGCTCGCGAAGGCGTCCTCAAGGCGCCAGAACCTTACTTCCTGGCAGCAATCTTCGCCAGGAACGCCGGCATTTCAGCCTCTCGATCCGCCGCAATCCGCTGCACGTGCGGATTTTGCCCCAGCAGCTCCATCAAGGCCCTGGCCTTCGGCATCTCTGCCAGCAAGTCGATATCGAAAACCTTCTTGCCCACCGGCAAGGCCAGCGAAAGGCTGTAGTAGAAATACAGGTCGGCAATGCTCAGGCTGTCGCCCGCCACATAAGGCGAGAATTTCCCGTGCCGGCCAAGCGAGGCAAACCCGAGCAATAACTCGCCCTTGGCCTTGTCCTTGATCGCCTCGGGCACCACCATGCCAAAAAACGCTTCGGGATAGCAGGCACGCCCCGGCAGCTCGATGTACAACTCGATTTCCCGGCACAAGGCCAGCACCTGGGCGCGCTCGAACGGGTCGCTGGGCAGCAGGGCCTTGCCCGGCTGGGTTTGCTCGATATATTCCAGAATGACGCTGGTCTCGTTGATAAAGCCCTGCTCGGTCTTCAATACCGGCACCTTGCCGCGCGGGCTGATGGCCAGGGCTTCCGGGGTCTGGGCGCCAAAGAACTGGACCTCTTCGAAGGGCAGCCCCTTCTCCAGCAGCGCCAGCTTGACCATGTTGTAATAATTGCTGACAGAAAAACCATAAAGCTTGAGCATTCCATAGCCTCCAGGCCGTGCGGGGTTGGCAGCCTTGGGTTATAGACCGGCGGGACACTTCGCGCCAGGCGCATCACGCTGCTGAATGCAGGTAAACTGGCGGCCTTTTCTACAGGAGGCTGCCATGAGCGAGCCAAGCGATATCGAACATGACGAAGAAGAATTCGTCGAATCCACGCTGATCCAGGCCATCGAGAACCAGATCGAAAGCGACAACCCGCCAGCGGCCAAGGCCACCTTCAACAAGTTGACCCTGGTCGGTTATGAGCGTGAAGAAATCCTCAACCTGATGGCCCACGTGCTGGCGGTGGAAATCGACGCGATCCTGGAAGAAGACCGCCCGTTCAATACCGAATGGTACGAAGCCGCCCTGCGTGCCCTGCCCGAGCTGCCGCCGGAAAAGAAATGACCCGACAGGCAACGCTGCTCTTGTGGTGAGGGAATGCCTGGACTTGCTACAAAAAACAAAAAAGCATGACTCCGGCACTGGACAGCTCGGCCGAGTGCGCTCACCTTAGTGACGCTGTCGACCAAATTCCTAGAAAGTCTGGAGTCCTTATGTCGCTTACCCCTGAGCTGGTTGCCGAACTGGAAATCCTTGCACTCTTCAACCTGGACAGTTCCCAGGAAGGCCTGAAAATTCATCAGACCGCTGCCCCGAAAGCCATCGCCGCTGCCAAGCGCCTGTTCGAAAAAGACCTGATAGACCAACCCGATGGCGGTTATCTGACCAGCCTGGGGCGTGATGCCGCGCAAAATGTGCAAACTGTCCTGACGATACTCCGCGCCGAAGAAACCGCCTGATCTCCTCCTCGCCCACGGAAATCCCTTTGCCTCGGGGTTTCCGCAGGCGCACAGGCTTCTTTCGTAAAAATCCTGACGTCAAAATCATTTTCAGCTCAAGAATTCCACGATTCGGGCGCTAACCTGCCATCACTTGTGCTTCCCCACGTGCGACGCCGCGAGCCGGTTTGAGCTGACATGACCCGCAATCACGAAATACGCCCCGATCTGGACCAGGGAATCGACCGCAAGGTCCTGAGCCAGTTACGCGCGCGTTTCCTCAAGCTCAATACCGGCCGCATGGAGCGCGCCCTCGAAGGGTTGTCGACTCGCCAGCAGGGCGTATTGACGCTGCTTCCGCTGTTCTTTCACGTCAACCATCCACTGCTGCCCGGCTATGTCTCCGGCAGCACGCCCGCCGGGTTGTCGAATTACGAGCCCGACGCCAATGTCCTCGCCGAGGCCCAGCGGCTGACCCGCTCGTTTTCGTATAAGCCGCGCCATGGCAGCAACCCTCCGCGGCCCATCCTCGGCCTGTTCCTGATGGGCAGCCTCGGCACGCTCGCCCAGGCCGACCAGAGCGACATGGATGTGTGGGTGTGTCACGGCCCGGACCTGAGCGACGATGAGCTCGCCGAGCTACGCAAGAAATGCCAGCTGCTGGAAATCTGGGCCGCCACCCAGGGCGCCGAGGCTCACTTTTTCCTCATCGACCCGGCGCGATTCGTCCGCGGCGAACGGGACAACCAGCTCAGCTCCGATGACTGCGGCACCACCCAGCATTATCTGTTGCTGGACGAGTTCTACCGCACCGCCATCTGGCTGGCCGGACGCACGCCGATCTGGTGGCTGGTGCCGGTCTATGAAGAAGAGAACTATCAGCAATACACCCACACGCTGATTTCCAAGCGCTTCATCCGCGCTGACGAAACCCTCGACCTCGGGCATCTGGCCTACATCCCGCCGGGGGAATTCATCGGCGCCGGCCTCTGGCAGCTGTTCAAGGGCATCGAGTCGCCCTACAAATCCGTGCTCAAACTGTTGCTGACCGAGGTCTACGCCAGCGAACACCCGGACGTGCGCTGCCTGAGCCTGCGCTTCAAGCAGGCGGTGTTCGCCAATCGCCTGGACCTGGACGAGCTCGACCCGTACATGGTGATTTACCGCCGTCTCGAGGAATACCTCAACGCCCGTGGCGAACCGGAACGCCTGGAGCTGATCCGCCGCGCGCTGTACCTGAAGGTCAATCGCAAGCTCACTGGCCACGCCCGCAGCAGCGGCTGGCAACGCAACCTGCTTGAACGCCTGGCGCGGGACTGGGGCTGGGATCAACGCCAACTCGCGTTGCTCGACAGCCGCAGCCAATGGAAGGTCCGTCAGGTCAGTAATGAGCGGCGCGCATTGGTCAACGAGCTGACCTACAGCTATCGCTTCCTGACCCAGTTCGCCCGCACTGAAAAGACCGTCAGCCTGATCAACAAGCGCGACCTCAATGTCCTTGGCCGACGGCTGTATGCGGCCTTCGAGCGCAAGGCCGACAAGGTCGAGTTCATCAATCCCGGGATCGCCCCGGACCTGGCCGAAGACACCCTGACCCTGGTCCAGTCGCCGAACAAGAAAGAGCCGGGGCAGAACCAGTGGGGTTTGTACAACGGCAGCCTGAATGCCTTGGAATGGGAGAACTTCGCGCCGATCAAGCGCAGCCGCGAATTGCTCGAATTGCTCACCTGGAGCCACCGCAACGGCGTGATCGACAGCAGCACGCGCCTGGCGCTGCACCCCGGCGACAGCGACCTGAGCGAGTTCGAGCTGTTCAACCTGCTGGGCAGCCTGCAACAGTCCATCGCCCTGCCCCTGGCCACGGTTGATGAAGAACAGCTGCTGCATGCCAGCGTACCCAGCGAAGTGCTGATCCTGGTGAACGTCGGCGTCGACCCGCTCAAGCATCACCGCGACTTGAACATCCTGATGACCACCGAGCGCACCGACTCCTTGAGCTACGCCGGTGTCCGCGAAAACCTGGTATTGACCCTCGACCAGGTCACGCTCAACAGCTGGAATGAAGTGCTGGTCAACCGGTTCGACGGCGAGCACGCCCTGCTCGATTGCCTGCGCGACTACCTCAACGACTTGCCCGTCATGCAGCGCCAGCCACGCTTGCAGGTGCGCTGCTTCTGCCACAACCGTGCGCAATTCATCGCGCGACGGGTTGAAGAAGTCATCGAGACCGCCCAGACCTTGCTGCTGAGCAAACTCAACTACCGCTACCTGCTTCAGGTCCAGCAGCATTATCACGTGCTGGAGCTGGTGCCCGGCCAGGTCAACCATGTGGCGTTGAGCAGCCTGCCGGCGTTGATGGACTACCTGGGCGAAGAGTTGACGGCGTACAGCCCGCTGCATCTGGACGCGATGGCCATGGAAGAACACGACGCGGCCCTGATCCTGCCTATGGGCCAGCCCGAGTGCATCCAGGTGTTCTACCGGGTCTACGAGGAAGAAGCGGAGCTGTATGTGCTCGATGAATTCAACGCGTTGTGGCAGCAGCGCCTGCCTTATCACGATGAACAAAGCCTGCTGGTGCCGCTGCAGCGCTTCCTGCAGTCGGTGCTGTATCGCCGCGACGCCTTGCTGCCGATGGACGCTACCCAGCCGCTGACCCTGGAAGTCCTTTATTACCAGCTCCTGCCTTCGGGTAACGGCCGGGCCCGGCGGGTCGAATCACGGCAGGCGCCGCAGACGCCGGTCAACAAGCCGTTCTACGACGTACAGGCGATCATCGGCAAAGCGGCGCACGGGCAAGTGCACGTCACTCTTTATTGCGACCAGCGGGAGTTTTCTGAACTGGAGCATGGCGACCAGCTGTTTCACGTGGTCGCCAGGGAAATCGTCGGGCAGCGCCGCGACGCCGAACGCTACCGCTGCTATATCACCGACCTGGACCTCTCCGGCCTGGTCGGCGACAGTGCTTGCCCAAGCATTTTGTTCCTGCGCTACAAGGCCGACCTGGAGCGCGCACTGAACGAAGCATTGAATCAGGTCTGACGGGGTTCAGGACGGGAAATCACCGCCATTGGCCGGCTGGGACTCGACTTCCAGCAAGGTCAGCTTCAAGGTCTTGCCACCCGGCGCCGGCCAGTCGATGTGCTGCCCCACCTTCAAGCCCAGCAAGGCACTGCCCACCGGAGCCAGGATCGAAATCCGGCCCTCGTCGGCGTTGGCGTCCTTCGGGTAGACCAGCGTCAGATGGTAATCCTTGCCGCTGCTTTCCTCGCGGCAGTGCACGCGCGAATTCATGGTCACGACATCGGCGGGCACTTCATCGTGGCCGACCAGTGTCTCGGCGCGATCCAGTTCGGTTTGCAACGCGATCACACCGGGAAGCGTGTCATCCAGGCTGTCGATCAAGCGCTCCAGACGTTGTACGTCCAGGCGAGTCAGGGTGATGGAAGGTGCGGTCATGATCCAGGCAGACTCCTTTCTTCTGCACGAAAAAAGCAAAACCCCGCCACATAAGACGGGGTTTTCACGCGCCTCGATGAGTTGAGGCGTTGCTGGACACTAACACAGCTCAAAAAATATACAACCCGGATGGTTTTTGCGCATTGCAATGGAGAAACAGATAACTGTGGCGAGGGGATTTATCCCCGCTGGGGCGCGAAGCGGCCCTGAACCTGTGGCCTAGGTGTGTCAGGCAGATCGTGCCGAGCTTCTCTTGGGGCTGCTTCGCAGCCCAGCGGGGATAAATCCCCTCGCCACAGACTCATGACAAAGACTTGCGTTTGGCCGCCTCGGCACAGATCACCCGCCGGCGCTCATCATCCGCCGAGCGCCATTCGCGGATATCTTCCACGTGCCGGAAACAACCGAGGCAGACCTTCTGCTCATCCAGCTTGCACACGCTGGTGCAAGGCGACGGAACGGCGGGGCTGACGTTGCTGTAGAGCGGCTTGGGTGGCCGCGCCGGGGCTGGCTGGCTCACGCGGTCACAGCCCTTCGAAATCGAGCTCAGCGCCCGCCTGCTGCTTGACGATGCGTTCGAGCATCTCGCCCAGCTGCTCTTCGCTCTTGTCGCACATCCAGCGCTCGCTTTCCTCGTCATAGTCGAAGTGAAAACCACCGGACACCGCCGCCAGCCACAACTGCCGCAACGGTTCCTGGCGGCTGAAGATCAGCTGGCTACCGTTCTCGAACTTGACGGTCAGCACACCAGCGGAGCTTTCCAGGTCGATATCCATGTCGCTGTCGTCGAAGATATCCTCCAGCGTTTGCTGGGTCGCATCGACCAGGTCGTGGAAACGGGCTTCAGTCAAACTCATTGCGGCAACCTCGAAAATGTCTGCTCATGCTCAAGCGCCGCAAGATACGGACGCTTCCCGGCGATTGCAAAGGATATACCGGTTGAGACAACCAGCGCCGCCGGACGGGCGCCCCGTTGCATAGGCAAGCTGACGGGTGGCCGGTATACTCCGGCGCAATTAACGCATTTTCAAGGATTTCGCCATGAAGCGCCTGATCTCTTCCCTTGCTGCGCTCGTCGCGGTTGCCTGCCTTGTGACAGCCTGTGGTCAAAAAGGTCCGCTGTACCTGCCTGATGACAGCAAGTCCCCTGAAGAGCAGGCCAAGTCGTCGCAATCCAAGTCACACGCGCACGACACCCACACCACTTACTAAGGGACCGCCATGGACGCTTTTAACTACCGTGGCGGGGAGCTGTTCGCGGAAGGGGTTGCCCTGTCCGCGATAGCCGAACGTTTCGGCACGCCGACCTACGTCTATTCCCGTGCCCATATCGAAGCCCAGTACCGCACCTTCGCCGATGCCCTCGAAGGCATGCCGCACCTGGTGTGCTTCGCGGTAAAAGCCAACTCGAACCTGGGCGTGCTCAACGTCCTGGCGCGCCTTGGCGCGGGTTTCGACATCGTCTCCGGTGGCGAGCTGGAGCGTGTGCTGGCCGCGGGTGGCAGCGCCGACAAGATCGTGTTCTCCGGTGTCGGCAAGACCCGCGAAGACATGCGCCGCGCGCTGCAAGTCGGTGTGCATTGCTTCAACATCGAATCGACCGACGAGCTGGAGCGACTGCAAGTCGTCGCCGCCGAGCTGGGCGTGCGCGCACCGGTTTCCTTGCGCGTGAACCCGGACGTCGACGCCGGCACCCATCCGTACATTTCCACTGGCCTCAAGGAAAACAAGTTCGGCATCGCGATTGCCGACGCCGAGGACGTGTACGTGCGCGCAGCCCAGCTGCCGAACCTGGAAGTGTTGGGCGTCGATTGCCATATCGGCTCGCAACTGACCACGCTCGAACCGTTCATCGATGCCCTCGACCGCCTGCTGGCGCTGGTCGATCGCCTCGGCGACTGCGGCATCTACCTGCGTCACATCGACCTGGGCGGCGGTGTCGGCGTGCGTTATCGCGACGAAGAGCCGCCATTGGTGGCGGACTACATCACGACCGTGCGCGAGCGCCTCGAAGGCCGCGACCTGGCGCTGATGTTCGAGCCGGGTCGCTACATCGTCGCCAATGCCGGCGTGCTGCTGACTGAGGTCGAGTACCTCAAGCACACCGAGCACAAGGATTTCGCCATCGTCGACGCGGCCATGAACGACCTGATCCGTCCGGCGCTGTACCAGGCCTGGATGGATGTCACCGCGGTGCGCCCACGCGATACCGCGGCCCGCGCCTACGACATCGTCGGGCCGATCTGCGAAACCGGCGACTTCCTGGCCAAGGGTCGGGAGCTGGCGCTGGAAGAAGGCGATCTGCTGGCCGTGCATTCGGCGGGTGCCTACGGGTTTGTCATGAGTTCCAACTACAACACCCGCGGCCGTTGCGCCGAGGTGCTGGTGGACGGTGATCAGGCATTCGAAGTGCGCCGCCGCGAGACGGTAGCCGAGCTGTTTGCCGGCGAAAGCCTGTTGCCGGAGTAATACCATGCTGCTGCGTTTTACCAAGATGCACGGCCTGGGCAATGACTTCATGGTCCTCGACCTGGTCAGCCAGCACGCGCACATCCTGCCCAAGCACGCCAAGCAATGGGGCGACCGCCACACCGGCATCGGTTTCGACCAGTTGCTGATCGTCGAGGCGCCGAACAACCCGGACGTGGATTTCCGCTACCGGATCTTCAATGCCGACGGTTCCGAAGTGGAGCAATGCGGCAACGGTGCGCGCTGTTTCGCCCGCTTCGTGCTGGACAAGCGCTTGACTGCCAAACGGCAGATTCGCGTCGAGACCAAAAGCGGCATCATCGAGCTGGATGTCCGCAGCGACGGCCAGATCGGCGTCAACATGGGCGCCCCACGCCTGGTTCCGGCGGACATTCCGTTCCAGGCACCGGCCCAGGCCCTGAGCTATACCGTCGACGTCGACGGTACGCCGGTGGAACTGGCGGCGGTGTCCATGGGCAACCCCCATGCCGTGCTGCGGGTGGATGATATAAACAGTGCGCCCGTGCACGAGCTGGGGCCGAAGATCGAGCATCATCCGCGCTTCCCGGCGCGGGTGAACGTCGGCTTCCTGCAGGTCATCGATCGGCATCGCGCGCAACTGCGCGTCTGGGAACGCGGCGCCGGGGAAACCCAGGCTTGCGGCACCGGCGCCTGCGCTGCGGCCGTCGCCGCGATCAGCCAGGGGTGGATGGATTCGCCATTGCTGATCGACCTGCCCGGCGGGCGCCTGTCCATCGAATGGGCAGGCCCTGGCCAGCCGGTGATGATGACCGGCCCGGCCGTACGCGTATACGAAGGACAAGTTCGTCTTTGAGTGAGCCAAACCATGACCGATAAACCTCAGGTTCCAGCCCCGCAGCCCGACGAATCCCCGAGCCAGAACCCGGAAGCCGCAGCCGTGGCCGCTTACCTGGAGGCCCATCCGGACTTTTTCGTCGAGCATGAAGACCTGCTTTCGACGATGCGCATCCCTCATCGGCGCGGCGATACCGTGTCGCTGGTGGAGCACCAGATGAAGATCCTGCGCGAACGCAACATCGAAATGCGCCACCGCCTTTCGCACCTGATGGACGTGGCGCGCGACAACGACCGGCTCTTCGACAAGACCCGTCGCCTGATCCTCGCGTTGATGGACGCCAGCACCCTGGAAGACCTGGTGATGAGCGTCGAGGACAGCCTGCGCCAGGATTTCCAGGTGCCTTTTGTCAGCCTCATCCTGTTTGGCGACAACGCCATGCCGGTGGGTCGCTGGGTGACTCACGCCGAAGCGCAGACCGCCATCGGTGGCCTGCTCACGGAAAACAAAAGCGTCAGCGGCAGCCTGCGCGAACATGAGCTGGATTTCCTGTTCGGCGAAGAACAACGCAAGCAGATCGGCTCTACGGCCGTCGTCGCCATTGCCCACCAGGGCGTGCACGGCGTGCTGGCCATCGCCAGCCGCGACCCGCAGCACTACAAGAGCTCGGTCGGCACATTGTTCCTGAGTTATATCGCCGAAGTCACCGGCCGCGTGCTGCCACGGGTTGCCGGTTCGCTGCGCTCGGTACGCTGACGATGGAACGGCAACTGGACGCCTACTGCGAGCACCTGCGCAGTGAGCGCCAGGTGTCGCCTCACACCTTGTCGGCCTATCGCCGCGACCTCGAAAAGGTCCTAGGCTGGTGCCAGAAACAGAATATCGACAGCTGGTCGGCCCTGGACATCCAACGCCTGCGCAGCCTGATTGCCCGCCTGCATCAACAAGGGCAATCCTCCCGCAGCCTGGCGCGACTGTTGTCGGCGGTGCGCGGCTTGTACCAGTACCTCAACCGTGAAGGCCTTTGCGACCACGACCCGGCCACCGGCCTGGCACCGCCAAAGGGCGAGCGCCGGCTGCCCAAGACCCTCGACACCGACCGCGCCTTGCAATTGCTGGAGGGCGCCGTCGAGGATGACTTCCTGGCGCGACGAGACCAGGCAATCCTGGAGCTGTTCTACTCCTCGGGCCTGCGGCTTTCGGAGCTGACCGGGCTGGATCTGGAACAACTGGACCTGGCCGACGGCATGGTCCAGGTGCACGGCAAGGGCAGCAAGACGCGCCTGCTGCCCATCGGCCGCAAGGCCCGGGAAGCCTTGGAACTGTGGCTGCCGCTCCGGGCAATGGCCAACCCGGCCGATGATGCGGTCTTCGTCAGCCAGCAAGGCCGGCGCCTCGGACCGCGAGCGATACAACTGCGGGTCAAGGCTGCCGGTGAGCGCGAACTTGGGCAGAACCTGCATCCACACATGCTGCGACATTCGTTCGCCAGCCACCTGCTCGAATCGTCCCAGGACCTGCGCGCCGTCCAGGAACTGCTCGGCCACTCGGACATCAAGACCACCCAGATCTATACCCATCTGGATTTCCAACACCTGGCGACGGTCTATGACAGTGCCCACCCCAGGGCCAAACGCATCAAGGGCGACGAATCATGACCATCGAACTCATCACTTTCGACCTGGACGACACCCTGTGGGACACCGCCCCGGTGATCGCCAGCGCCGAAGCCGTATTACGTCAGTGGCTGACCGATAACGCACCGGACCTGGGCGACTTTCCGGTGGAGCGCTTGTGGGCGATCCGCACGCAAGTGCTCAGCGAAGAGCCGGACCTCAAGCACCGCATCAGTGCCTTGCGCCGACGCGTGCTGTTCCGGGCGCTGCAAGACGCCGGCTATGACCAATGGCGGGCTTCGGAGCTGGCAGACCAGGGATTCGAGGCCTTCTTGCATGCCCGCCATCAACTGGAGGTCTTTCCCGAGGTGCAGCCGACCCTGGAATTGCTCGCCAATGACTACGCCCTTGGCGTCGTCACCAATGGCAATGCCGACGTGCGGCGCCTGGGGCTGGCGGATTATTTCAAGTTCGCTCTGTGCGCCGAAGATATCGGCATCGCCAAACCCGACGCCCGACTGTTTCACGAAGCCCTGCAACGCGGCGGCGCCACCGCGCAGACCGCCGTGCACATCGGCGATCACCCGGGCGACGACATCGCCGGCGCCCAACAGGCCGGCCTGCGCGCAGTGTGGTTCAACCCGACAGGCAAG
The DNA here is from genome assembly GCF_030687895.1 of Pseudomonas sp. FP198. Taxonomy (NCBI): domain Bacteria; kingdom Pseudomonadati; phylum Pseudomonadota; class Gammaproteobacteria; order Pseudomonadales; family Pseudomonadaceae; genus Pseudomonas; species Pseudomonas sp. FP198. The sequence continues at coordinate 214,056 of NZ_CP117452.1, read as the reverse complement.
GCGTGGGATGCCGACCATGCGCCGGATGCAGAAATCCGCAGCCTGACCGAACTGCCGGGGTTGTTGGCCGGATGGCATAACCCGCGCTGAGCCCCCGACAACCACAACGCCGCCTGCGTGGGAGCCCGCTCGCGAAGGCGGCGGCAGATCCCACATCGATGTCAACAGACCCACCGCTATCGCGAGCAAGCTCGCTCCCACAGGATCGGTGTGCGGCCCCTGAACTTTATCCGACCCATGAAAAAGCCCGCAGCGACGGCGGGCTTTTTCAGCAAGCAAGGGCAGATACTCAGATCGGGCGGCTGCCGTACTTGTTGTCAGGCTTCTTGGGCGGATCGGCGACCACATTGGCCTCCACTTCCTGCACCTTGCCACCCCGGGCCAGGAATTCCTCCATGGCCTTGGCGAGCGCATCACGCTCCTTGTTCTTGGCCTCTACGCTCGGCAACTCGTCGACCGATACCGCCGCCTTGGCCTTGCCTTTGGCGGTCGGGACCGGAACATCGGCACCGTCATCGTCAGCGACGTCTTCAGCCGCCGCTTCGAGGCCTTCTTCGGCCTCGTCTTCATCACCTACTTCGAGGTCGTCGTTTTCCAGATCATCGTCGCTCATGTTCTACCTCATGACTTGCGAAAAGCAGATTAGTTATAGCCCAGCTTCGCCATCTGTCGAAGGCTGCCAGAAAAAATTCAACATCCGCCAAGCATCAGCGGTCATGCCCCTTCACCGTGCAAGGTGGCGAGGACTTTACGAGCACCGCCATGATCACGGTGCTCGCCCAGATAAACACCTTGCCAGGTGCCCAACGCCAACCGTCCCGCCGTCACCGGAAGACTGAGCTGACATCCCAGCACGCTGGCCTTGAAGTGCGCCGGGAGGTCGTCCAGGCCTTCGTCGTTGTGCTCATAGTCGGCGGTTCCTTGTGGGATCAGCCGATTGAAAAATCGTTCGAAGTCTCGACGTACCGCCGGATCGGCGTTCTCGTTGATGGTCAGCGAGGCCGAGGTGTGCTGCAGCCACAGATGCAACAGACCGACACGACATGCCTTGAGTTCAGGCAGGCCGGCGAGCAACTCGTCCGTCACCAGATGAAAGCCCCGGGGCCTTGCCCGAAGGGTTATCAGCGTCTGTTGCCACATACAGTTCTCCGCACGTTCGGCGCGCATTCTAGCGCGCTCTGGGAAAAAACAAAGGGCCTAATATTCCTGCTTTCCTGTAAGTCTTTGGCGGTAGAAAAACCCGTGTCGCATACACAACAAAAGGCGTCGGAAAAACCAGCACGCCCTGTGAGCAATGACAAATTCCAGACAAAAAAATGCCCGGCGAACCGGGCATTTTTTATTGCAGTGCGATTACAGGTTGTAACCACGTTCGTTGTGCTGGGCCAGGTCCAGGCCCACGGCCTCTTCTTCCTCGGAGACCCGAAGACCCATGACGGCGTCGAGGACCTTGAGGATGATGAAGGTGACAACCGCCGTGTAGATCACGGTGAAGCCTACGCCTTTGAACTGAATCCACACTTGCGCACCGATATCGGTCACGGTGCCGAAGCCGCCCAGGGCCGGCGCTGCGAACACGCCGGTCAGGATGGCGCCGAGGATACCGCCGATGCCATGCACGCCAAAGGCGTCCAGGGAGTCGTCATAGCCGAGCTTGCGCTTGAGGGTGGTGGCGCAGAAGAAGCACACCACGCCAGCCGCCAGACCGATGACCAGGGCGCCCATCGGGCCCACGGTACCGGCCGCGGGAGTGATTGCAACCAGGCCGGCCACGACGCCCGAGGCGATGCCCAGTGCGCTTGGCTTGCCGTGGGTGATCCACTCGGCGAACATCCAGCCCAGCGCGGCGGCTGCGGTGGCGATCTGGGTGACCAGCATCGCCATGCCGGCGGTGCCGTTGGCCGCGACGGCGGAACCGGCGTTGAAACCGAACCAGCCCACCCACAGCATGGCCGCGCCCATCAGGGTGTAACCCAGGTTGTGCGGCGCCATCGGCGTGGTCGGGAAGCCTTTGCGCTTGCCCAGTACCAGGCACGCCACCAGGCCTGCGATACCGGCGTTGATGTGCACCACGGTGCCACCGGCGAAGTCCAGTACACCCCAGTCCCACATCAGGCCGCCGTTGCCGGACCAGACCATGTGCGCAATCGGCGCGTACACCAGGGTGAACCACACGCCCATGAAGATCAGCATGGCGGAGAACTTCATCCGCTCGGCGAACGCGCCGACGATCAGGGCCGGGGTGATGATCGCGAAGGTCATCTGGAAGGTGATGAAGACTGCTTCAGGGAACAACGCCGCCGGGCCGGTGATGCTGGCCGGGGTGACGCCCGCCAGGAACGCTTTGCCCAGGCCACCGACGAAGGAGTTGAAGTTGACGACGCCCTGCTCCATGCCGGTAGTGTCGAACGCGATGCTGTAGCCGTAGATGACCCACAACACGCTGATCAGACCGGTAATGGCGAAGCACTGCATCATCACGGAAAGAATGTTTTTCGACCGAACCATGCCGCCGTAGAACAGCGCAAGGCCGGGAATGGTCATGAACAGGACAAGAATCGTGGCCGTCAGCATCCAGGCGGTATCGCCGGAATTGAGGACTGGGGCTGCCGCTTCTTCTGCCATGGCCAGGCCAGGCATTACGAAGGACAACAGGGCTCCTAGCCCTGCGAATTTACGCAGAGTCATATTGTTTTCTCCTGGGGCGTTGGGGTTTGGCGGCTTAGATAGCGTCGGTATCGGTTTCGCCGGTACGGATGCGGATAGCCTGTTCCAGATTGACCACAAAGATCTTTCCGTCACCAATCTTGCCGGTGTTGGCGGCCTTGGTAATCGCCTCGATGACCCGATCAAGATCCTTGTCGTCGATGGCAACGTCGATCTTCACCTTGGGCAGGAAATCGACCACGTATTCCGCGCCGCGGTACAGCTCGGTGTGACCTTTCTGCCGACCGAAGCCTTTGACTTCAGTGACGGTAATGCCCTGCACGCCGATTTCGGACAGCGACTCGCGCACGTCGTCCAACTTGAACGGCTTGATGATGGCAGTGACTAGCTTCATGAAACTCTCTCCCGAATTGGTGGACTTGCCCCAGGAAAACAAACCCGACTCAAGTCTAAGCGCAGTGCCTGGCTTTGTAACGCGTCGTCGGCCCAAGTTGCCCGACTGGCGCCAGCTGACTACTCCTGACGAAACTCCCCGCTCCGCCTGCTGCACTGCATTCGTCACAGCGACTGCATCAGTGCATGGGTCATCAGCCACTAAGCAGAAAGCTTGCCATCTGTGCCCAACCCCCCGGATTTCAGCCCCTTGACCACCGCGCCAGACTGGCACGCGCCACGAACCGGAGCGATACGCACAACAACGGTGCGGTGGCGCCCGGCGCAGTGCGCGAAAAGCGTGCATCCGCGCCTGGCAAATTGACTATAGACCCTGCGTGATACACTGCCCGCCATCGTTTCCAGGACACCAGCCATGCTTGCCCCCAAAGATCTCCTCGACGCCCTGAGCGGCCACGCCTCCCGCCTCTTGAGTGGCGACACCCCTCTACCCAAAAGCGAAATCGAAAGCCAGTTCAAGGCTTTATTGCAAAGCGGGTTCAGCAAGCTGGACTTGGTAAGCCGGGAAGAATTTGACAGTCAGATGGTGGTGCTGGCCCGTACTCGGGCGCGGTTGGAAAGCCTGGAGGCGAAGGTGGCGGAGTTGGAGGCGAGGCTGAATCCACCGACCAAATAACGCATACTTCTGAAGGCATCGCTCAGGGCGGCGATTTTCGGTTTTTACTTGCGGCCACCCAATAGCGGGAAACTTTCTCTCGCCCTTTCTCTTCCGGATGAGTTCGGCGCATCAGCCGCGATGCGCCATATTCTCGAAAAATCCTACAAAAACCTCCTAAATTCGTCGAATACGCGAATCTTATCCAAAATCCCGTTAAAGCTTCCCTGGCATTCGCCGCTAAATCTTCGTAATGGAATGCGCTAACGAGCTGGACTTTGCGCAAGCCGGCCCTTTCAACCAAAGGGGTCGATGCGAAGTAACCGGAATGGACATGCAGCCAGCATCAAGGCTGTAAACCGGGCAAGGCGGACGGCTGTCCGTCGTGCGACATACGAACATGTCAAACAGGTAAAACGGCATGCAATTGAAAAAATGCAGCGTCGCGGCTTTCGCCGTCTGCTCCCTGCTCGTCGCTGGTGCAGCGCAAGCAGGTCCATTGATACGGGTTACCGTCAAGAACCTCAGCAGCGCGACGGTCAAGTATTCGTTCCAGGGCAACAACGAAGCCCTCACCCACGCTAATGCGACACCCAAGCCTGCAGATACGATCAAGCCGCAAGAATCTTTTAACTTCGTGGTGCGGGACCAGCGCAACCCTGCGATTGCCACCGCGGTCGTCCGTTATGGCGCCGACGGCAAAACTTGCGTGTTCAGCACCTTCTACACCAACCCCAAGCTGCCTAAATGGACCAAGGACGCGCAGGCCACCGGCCGAGTCCGCTGCAATGCGACGATTACCGCGATAAACGCGTCCGATCACTCGTGGAACATTGAGTTCACGATCCAGTAAAAGGCCGGCCAGGTTTGCCTTGGAGGGTAAATCCGAGGCAGTCCTGGCCTGATCGAATGCGGTGCGCTTACAGCGCACCGCAGCTTAGAGATGGAGGCAAAACAATGGATGGTATCAACGGCGCACGCCCGCACTACGCAACGAACCTGAAAGCCACCGCAAGCCCGCTAGAGCCAACCGACAAGGTCGGCGCCGGCCCGACGAGCGAGGTACAACCCGGCGCCTTGAGCGGCAATACCACCGCCCGACTTTCGCCAATGGCACAGCTGCTCAGCGACGCAGCAGCACGCGCTGCGGAGCGGGACGCCAGCAATAACCGTGCAGGCTTGGCGGACATTGCCCGGCGTTCCACGCAAGATTTCTTCGTCCCCTATTTCGCGAAAAACAAGGAAATCCGCGACGCCGAAGTGCCGCCCTCGGACGATCCGCAGCGCCTGGATCAGGCACAGCAGGCAACGAACTTCCTCAACAAGAAGGGCGTCAACCCGTTCGAGGACCTTTCCATCGAGCAACTGACGCTGATCATCTATGACGACAGCGGTGACTTTACCCACAACGAACGCAGAGTGGCATGGGAAACCTATAGCGACGCGCACGGAGCCTGGGCCCTCACAGTCACCAATAAGCTGATGGACGAGTATCACCGCAACGGGGATGTATCCCCGGAGACCATCAGGGATGTTCTCAATTACTACAAAAGCCTGCCCCCCATTCAGGAGTCTCTGATGCTCGGCGATTACGAAGCCGACTTTACTCAACAGATCAAGAGCGCCGAATTGGCCAAAGCGCGGAGGTTAAGTGGCAGCGACGAAGGAATGCCCCCATGGCAATCGCTGGTTGAGCTGATGCTCGCACAGCAGGATAAGAAAAAACCCGAAACGCCCGCGACAGACGCCTGAGCAGGCATCAACCGAGCCCCCTTTCCACGAAAGGGGGCTCGCTCACGATGGACAACGAATGCCTGAAAATCCCGCTCCCGAACTGATCCGCGTCCAAAGCATGAGCCATATCCATGGCACTGACACAAACGCACGCGCCACCCTGCGCGACGTGTCGCTGACCATCAATGCAGGACAGAGCTGCGCCTTCATCGGCGCCTCGGGATCCGGCAAAAGTACCTTGCTCGGCTTGATCGGCCTGCTTGACCAACCTTCGACCGGGCTGGTCTACCTGGCTGGCCGCGACATGACCCAGGCAAGCGCTGACGCTCGCGCGATGATGCGCAACCGACACATCGGCTTCGTCTTTCAGAGCTTCAACCTGCTGCCGCGCCTGGACGCCCTGGACAATGTCGCGCTCGCGCTGCTCTACCGCGGCACATCTCGCCAGGCTGCCCAGGCAGCCGCGCGGCGTCAGCTATTGCAGCTGGGTCTGGGCGAACGCCTGCATCATCGCCCGGCACAGTTGTCCGGAGGCCAACGCCAGCGCGTGGCCATCGCGCGAGCGCTGGTGGGAGAGCCGGCCTTGCTGCTGGCCGACGAACCCACCGGCAACCTCGACAGCCAGACCGCCAACGAGGTCATCGACCTGCTGCTGGCGCTCAATCGGGAGCGGGCCGTCACCCTGATAGTCGTCACCCACGACCCGGACATCGCCAAGCGCATGCAGCGCTGCCTGCGGATCAGCGAGGGCCGCCTGTGGGAAATGTCTCATGACTGAGTCGACTCGCTACGGACCGTTACCCTGGCAACTGCTGACCGAGGCCCTCGACAGCCTGCGCCGCCTGGGACGACGAGCCTTGCTGGCATTGCTGGGTATCGCGGTTGGCTGCGCGGCGGTAGTTGCGCTGCTGAACATTGGCCACAACGCCCAAGCCCGGAGCATGGAGGTATTCCAGGCGATGGGCAGCGACCTGCTGGTCGCCGACGTGAAGCCGGCCTCGAACAAGGGAGTGTCGGGGCATGCCCCGACCAATCTCGATAACCAGGCCCTTCGCGAGGTGTTACCTGAGGTGCTGGCGGTCAGCGCCCTGAACCTGGCCTCAGTGCCGGCAAGCATGCATGGGCGACCGCTCAGCACCCTGCTGGCCGGGGTCGACCCGGAAATAGCCTCGGTGCTTGGCCTGCAGCCGAAGCAAGGACGATTCCTCAGCCGCTACGATGCCCAGAGCACCCACGCAGTGCTCGGCGCGACGTTGGCCGCTCAGCACGCCCCCGTCGCGCTGGGTGATACGTTGCAACTGGCCGGCTATCTGTTTCAGGTGATCGGCATACTCCACAGCCATGGTCAAAACCCGCTGCTGCCGCTGCCCATCGATGACAGCATCCTGGTGCCGATCGAGGGCATGCGCCGCCTCGTTCCCGCACCGCAAATCGGCACTGTGCTGGTGCGTAGCCAGGAAGGCGTGGACTCACAAACCCTAGCCCCAAAACTGCATGACTTCCTGCTGACATCCTTGCCCGGTCGGGAGATCGACGTGCAGGTCCCGCAGCGGTTACTCGCCGGTCTCGCCCAGCAATCGCAGTTGTTCTCCTGGTTGCTGGCAGGGCTGGGGGGAATTTCGCTCCTGGTCGGTGGCGTCGGCGTGATGAACATCATGTTGATGAACGTCGCTGAACGTCGCGGCGAAATCGGCGTGCGCATGGCACTGGGTGCACGCCCGCGGGACATCGCCTGGCTGTTTCTGCTGGAAGCCATGGTGCTGACAGTCGCCGGAGCGTCCACCGGCGCTCTGCTCGGAGTGGCAACCGGCTGGCTGTTCGTCTTGCTGTCAGGCTGGATGGATTTCACGTTCTCGCCCCTTTCACTGCCGCTGGGCATGGGCGGTGCGCTGCTCACGGGGTTGCTCTTTGGCCTGAGCCCGGCGCTGTCCGCCGCGCGCCTGCAGCCGGTGCAGGCGCTGCGGGATGATTAAAGCCTGGGTGGTTGCCTTGCTGCTGACGCCGCCCAATGGGGCGGTGCTGGCAGATACAGCGCTGTCGCCGTCACAGGCGACTCGGCCAGGCACTCCCTCGGCGGCTGTCGCCAGCGCCTCGCTCAAGGCTCACGCCATCACCCTGACCCTCAGCGATGCGATCTACCTGGGACTACGCGACAACCGCGCCATTCGCAGCGCTTATCTCGAACGGATCGGCGAGAAATTCGCTTTGCGCGTGGCCGAGGACCGCTTCAGCCCCAAGTTGTTCGTGCGCGGCAGTTACCTGTCCAGCCATAACCAGCTCGATCGCTCTCGGCAAGGTGAGATCGCACCGGTTTCAACGCTGCTTACCCCTTACGGCACGCGCGTCGGCCTGGGCTGGACCTGGCGCCAGACCGATGCCGACAGGGCGGGACTGACACGCAATGACGGCGCCAATATCACGATCATCCAGCCGCTGCTGCGCGGCGCCGGCCGCGATGTCGCCACCGCCCCAGTACAACTGGCGCGCCTGAGCGAGCAGATCAACCGCCTGGCGCTGAAGGACCGCGTGGCGCAGACGATCACCCGGATAATTACCGCCTACCGCACGCTGCTGCAGGCTCAGGAACAGCTGAACATTTCCAGCAACGCTTTGGCGCGGGCGCGCCAACTGCTCGGCGTCAACCAGGCAATGATCGACGCCGGGCGCATGGCCGCGTTCGAGATCGTCCAGACCGAGGCCGAAGTCGCCAACCAGGAGCTGAGCCACGAAGACGCCCGCAACCAACTGGAAACCGCTCGCCTGGCATTGTTGCAACTGCTTGCACTGGACCTCGACACGCCAATCATTGCCAGCGAGGCCATGCAAGCCGCGCCCCTCGACATCGACACTGCGCAGGCCGTCCTCCAGGCCGAAGCATTGCAACCGACCTACCTCATCCAACTGATCGCCGGCCAGCAGGCCCGGATCAACCGGGTCGTGGCACGCAACGAGCGTCTGTGGGATGTCTCGTTGGTCGGCGGCGGCGGTCAGGTCCGTGACCGCAACAACCTCCACGGCAGCACCCGAAGCTGGGAGAACTACGTAGGCATGCAGGTGGAGATTCCGATCGGCGACCTGAGCGCCCGCCAGGCTGATGTCCAGGCCCGGGTCGGCGTGGAGAACCAGCAGGTCCGTACGCAGGAGGCCCGCCAGGAACTGCAGCGTGACGTGACCAACGCGGTACGCGACATCGGCGCGCGCTGGCGACAGTATCAAATCGCCCGGCGCGCCGAGGAGTTGTCCCAGCGAAAGCTCGACATCGAGCAAGAAAAACTCACCGTGGGGCGTTCGAGCAACTTTCAGGTTCTCAGCTTCGAAAATGACCTGCGCATGGTGCAAAGTGCCCGATTGGCGGCACTCATCAGTTACCTCAACGCCCAGGCGGAACTGGATCAAACCCTGGGCACCACCCTGCAAAGCTGGGACATCGCTTTGAATGACTAACCCCATCACACTCAAGCCTGCATTGCTCTTTTTCGGATTGAGCGCGGTGATCATTATCGCGTTGCGCTGGCCGCCGGCGCCCTCCGATACCCGCGCAACGGCAAGCACGGCGCCTGACTGGGTGCCTATCGAACCGCGATTGCTGGAAAGCCGGCTGGGGCTGATCGGGCGTATCCAGGCCGTCAACCAGGTTACCTTGACCGCCCCGTTTGATGGCTTGCTTGCCGAGGTGCGGGTACACGAAGGACAACGGGTCGAGAAAGGCCAGGTGCTGCTGACGATGGACCCCGCGCAATTGCAGATCCAGCTGCGCCAGGCGCAGGCGCAACTGCTCAAGGCACAGCGCGAGGCCCGCCGCTTGCAGCATTGGAGCAAAGGCTCCGAGGTCAGCAATGCCCGACGGGTCGTGAACAATGCCAGGCAGAGCCTGGCCGCCAGCGAAAGTAACCGGCGTGACACGCAAGCGTTGTTCGAACGTGGCATCGTCGCGAGGATGGAACTCGAAACGCTGGAGCAGCAGGTGCGCAGCGACCAGCAACAGCTCAGCGCGGCAATCGAGGAACTGTCCACGACAATGGCGTACGGCCAGGGCGAGGAACGCCATATCGCCGAGATGGAGCTGGCTAACGCGCAGGCGCATCACCAGGCCTTCGAAACACTTCATGCCCGCCGAGAAGTGACGGCGCCGGTGAGCGGTTACGTCGTGCGACCTGTCATGCCGGGTGACGGCCAACCGGTAGCGGTGCAACCTGGCGTGGCCGTGAGCCGGGGCACGCCGTTGCTTGGCGTCATTGGACTGGACCGTTTCCAAGCCCTTGCTCGCGTGGATGAAACCGACCTGCACCTGTTACGTGAAGGCATGCCAGTGCAAATCACGGGTGATGGATTCGCCGCTGAACTGAGCGGCCGCATACTGGCCATCGGAATCCAGAACGAGGCGGCCGACCAGCAGGACGCAGGCGCGCGCTATAAGGTCCGGGTGTCAATTGACACGGCCGTCGCCGATTTCGTCCCCCCGCTGCGGACCGGTATGAGCGCGCGTCTGGCAGTGATTCTGTACCGCGACGAACAGGGTATCGCCGTACCACCGCACGCCCTTCGCCGCGATGAGTCCGGTGCCACCTACGTGCTGTACCGGGCGACAGCACAAGCCCGCCCCGAGCGCGTAATGGTCAGCCCTCGTACAACCGTCGCGGAAGGTGTGGTGGTGCAGGGGCTTACGCCCGGGCTTGTCGAGGTGCCGGGTTCATAAACTGCAGTGACAAGGCTCGCCCGGAGAAGCCAGTAACGCGCTTAAGGGTTTATTGTCGCTGGGGCGTGAGGGAACCACTCGATGACAGTCGCGCTAGCGCCCGTCGAAAACCTTCCACTTTGGCCAAATTCCCCCCGGTTCTGTGGGTAATAACGCCGTAAGCGTAAGGAAGTAAACCCTCCAGCCAATCTCGCGGACGGATCTCGACGCTATTCTCCAGCGTCGCGACGACCCAGTCGGGCAGCCATGACGCGTCAGTGCGCAAACGCTTCGGGGTATTTTTCCAGATAGACATCATTGAGCTGCGTATCCTGGGAACGCATGAAAATTTTGAAGTCGGGCACCAGAAAGACCAGCAGAGACAACAGCAGCACCATGACGCCCAGCAGTGTAATTGTCAGTGCGACCCCCAGAGGGGCAATCAGGATGTTCATCGCCAAACTGCCCAAGGGACTGGCCGCCGCAGACAGAAATGAAACCGTGGCAAAAATCCGGTTGCGATGGAGCTTTGGCGTCGCCAGCAACCTCACAGCGGAGGTGGGGATGTTGATCAACATCAGGCCGACACCACCGCAGAAAAAGGCCATGGTGACAATGAGGGGCGATGAAACGGTCCCGACCACCACGAGGTTGCATCCCAGTAATGCGAAACCTGCGGACACACACATATCCCGTGGGATCCGGCCGGATAACCAACCGATGATCTTGTAACTGCCCGCTAGAATGCCCAGTCCGAAGGACGAATCCAGAAGACCGATATAAGTGACCGGGTATTGAATGACGTCCTTTACGTACAGTGGGATCAGGATGGTGAAAAACGGAAAAAGGGCAAAGTTGACCAGCATTGCAATGATGGCCAGGTAAAATTCAACTTTCACTCCATAAACCACTTTGAAGCCGGAATAGATCATGCTGAGGCCGCTGGCATCCGGCGCCTTTTCGCCTTGGCCTGAGGCGCCGATATGGCTCGGGATGGTCGCGATCAGCGCTCCGGCGATGAGAATCGCAAAGAAGTCGGCGGCAAAGGCGAACGTGATACCGAACCCATAAATCAACCCGCTGGCAAGTACCGGCCCCAACAGAATGGAAAAGGACGACATGACGCTCTTGGTCCGAAAGGCCAGAGAGATTTTATCGTCGTTTGCAAACAAAGGAATGATTGACGCCTGAAGAGGGTCGCGTACGCCGATGATCGCGCTGCCGATAATCATCAATGCGCCCACCGTCCAAGGGCTGAATGTTATCGTGGCGGATAGCAACACCATCAACATGGCTGACAACAGGCTGATCCAACAGGCCAGTTTAATGATCAGGATTTTGTTGTATTTGTCTCCCAGCCATCCCAGCAAAGGCTTGGCTAACACTTCTGCCGCGATGGAACAGGCAACCATATTGGCGAAATAGAGCGCAGAGCCTGTTTCCTGCAAGGCCCACCAAGCCACCGCCAACTGATTGCACCGTCCACCCAGAACCATCAATAAAAAGCTGAATTGAACTTTAAGCAGACGTCGGTCGATGCCGGGGATGGCCCACTTACTGCCTGAAAAATTTGCATTCATTCACGTACCTTTGATCCGAATTGGATGACTGCATAATCTCGAACGCTCAAGAAACGACGAGGTGATTCTCATCACGGTAAATCGTCATATATCGCTCGATGCCACCCTCCAGGCTGTAGAGTTCCGCTTCCTGGCTGAAGCTACGAACTGCTAGCAACGCCGCCTTACTCCTGACGCCGGTTTTGCAATAGAAAACGATACGGCGGGCGGTATCGAGTTCTTGCTGACGCTTTACATTTCCGCCTCGTGCGGTGATTTTCGAATAAGAAGGTCAAGACAGATCGCCAACCATACACAGTGAGTAGCGGCGAAAACGAGTCACGCATTCCTCTTCCATCGACTGATTATTTTTTCGCAACATCCTGCCAAAGTTTCCCTTCCAATCGCTCCACCGAAGCGCTCCCTCACAACTAACCTTCAAGAACCGCAGGATGCGGTCCTCTCTACCACTCAAGGAACGATTCCATGTCACTCGCCATCGTTCACAGCCGCGCCCAGGTCGGCGTCGAAGCACCCGCTGTCACCGTCGAAGTCCATCTGGCCAATGGCTTACCGTCGCTGACCATGGTCGGCCTGCCGGAGACGGCGGTGAAGGAAAGCAAGGATCGGGTGCGCAGCGCGATCATCAACTCGGGGCTCAGCTTTCCGGCGCGGCGCATCACCCTGAACCTGGCGCCGGCGGACCTGCCCAAGGACGGCGGGCGGTTCGACCTGGCGATTGCCCTTGGCATCCTGTCGGCCAGCGTGCAGGTGCCGACGCTGATGCTGGACGACGTCGAATGCCTCGGCGAGCTGGCGTTGTCCGGGGCGGTACGACCGGTACGCGGGGTGTTGCCCGCAGCGCTGGCGGCACGCAAGGCTGGCCGCATGCTCGTGGTGCCGTGGGCGAATGCCGAGGAAGCCTGCCTGGCGTCGGGACTGAAAGTGATCGCAGTGCATCACCTGCTCGAAGCGGTGGCGCATTTCATTGGCCATACCCCGGTCGAACCCTTTGTTTCCAACGGGCTGCTCTCGGCCAGCAAGCCCTACCCCGATCTCAGTGAAGTCCAGGGCCAGGCCGGGGCCAAGCGCGCGTTGCTGATCGCGGCAGCAGGAGCCCATAACCTGTTGTTCAGCGGCCCGCCCGGTACCGGCAAGACGCTGCTGGCGAGCCGTTTGCCAGGGTTATTGCCACCCTTGGCCGAAAGCGAGGCCCTGGAAGTCGCGGCGATCCAGTCGGTCGCCAGTTGCGTGCCGTTGAGCCATTGGCCTCAGCGTCCGTTCCGCCAGCCGCATCATTCGGCGTCCGGCCCGGCGCTGGTGGGCGGTGGGTCCAAGCCGCAACCGGGAGAAATCACCCTTGCTCATCACGGCGTGCTGTTTTTGGATGAATTGCCGGAATTCGACCGCAAGGTGCTGGAAGTGCTGAGAGAACCGTTGGAATCAGGGCACATCGTGATTTCCCGTGCCCGGGACCGGGTGCGCTTTCCGGCGCGCTTCCAGCTGGTGGCGGCGATGAATCCCTGCCCCTGTGGCTATCTCGGCGAACCCAGCGGTCGTTGCTCCTGCACACCGGACATGGTGCAGCGTTATCGCAACAAACTGTCCGGCCCGCTGCTCGACCGGATCGACCTGCACCTGACCGTGGCCCGGGAAGCCACCGCACTGAACCCCAAGAGCGAACCGGGGGACGACACCGCCACCGCCGCCGAACGGGTGGCCGATGCCCGTGAACGCCAGCAAGCACGCCAAGGCTGTGCCAATGCGTTCCTGGACCTGCCGGGCCTGCGCCGGCACTGCAAACTGTCCACGACCGACGAAGCCTGGCTGGAAACCGCTTGCGAACGGCTGACCCTATCGCTGCGAGCCGCCCATCGCCTGCTCAAGGTCGCCCGGACATTGGCCGACCTTGAGCAAGCGGAGCGAATCAGCCGCGAACATCTGGCCGAAGCCCTGCAGTATCGCCCCGCCACGGTTTGAACCGCTTATGGCTTGCTCAGGTCCACCAGCGGAGTATCGCGCACCTCGGCTTTCCGATCGCCCTGGATGTCATCGATGCGCTTGAGCGCCTTGTCAACGGCAGCCTTGTCCGCCAACAGGCTGTAATGGATCTGGAACTGCTTGCGCGCTTTCGGCGCGATAGTCGGCACCAGGCCCAGTGGTCGCTGATAGCGACGGTTGTAGGAGAAACTGGTGCCCGGCTCCAGGCCGGTCACGTAGCCCTGGCCTTGGGTATCGGTGTTTTTCCACAGGGAAAATACCGGAAGCGTCCCGGTGTTGAAGCCCACCGACACGCCGAGGCTACCGGCCTTGTTGTGCAATACGGTCAGCGTATCGCCCTTGGCGTCGGCATAAGGCACGACGTTGTAGACGGTTTCGTCGTAGTCCTTGGTTGGGGCACGGTAGGTTTGCCAGTCCTTCAGGTCGCCCTTGGCCTTGTCGTTGAACGGCGACACCTGTTTGACCGGTGCTGCGAAGCGCGCATCCTGCTCCAGGAACGGCGTACTGAAGTTGCTGTGATAGAGCGCCTGGTATTCCTTCGGATAGTCGCCATTGTTGGTCAGCGTGTCGCTGAGCGCGAAGGTCACGCTGCCGGGTTCGGTGACCAGTTCGGTCTGCACCGAAAAGTCGACTTTCTTGAACGCCTGCTCCTTCAACTCGCCTCGCAGGGTAATCGCGTAGGGCGGTTTTTCATCGATGTGCAGGGTGACCTTGTTCGCCGGGATATTGGCCGCGCGGCCGTGCAAGGTCAGCAGCTCGCCATTGTCCATGCCCGGATGACCGACCCATTCGTAGCCGCAGCGGGTGACCAGCTCGTTGAATCCTTCCAGCCAACCCAGGCCGCCCCGGCCATTGAGTTCGATGAACGCCGGATTGACCACTTCCTTGACCGGCGAATCCCACCCCATACGGACCTCGCCGACCGAGGCTTGCAGCACATTCATGCCACGGGTCGGAACGACCGAAAGTTTCATCGTGCCGTTGTCGATATCGACGATGCTGACGCCTTCCTGGCGACCGCCGTGCAGGGTGCGCATCGTCACGGAAAACGGTTTGTCGGTTTTCACACCGAGCTGCTGACTGGTGATTTGCCAGGGCTGTGCGGCCTTGTCGGTATCGAGCAGGACATAATCCCAGGCCATGGCGTGGGACGCAGCACCGAGGGCGCCGAGGGCAACGAGGAGTTTGAGCGGAGTCATGGAGACGACCTTTTATTGGAGTTGTGCGGTTTTTATAGACTTGAAGAAACGTTTCAGCAAGCCGAAAAACAGCAATCAACCTCAAAAAGGAAGGCGATTACAGAATTAGGCAGATTTTTGTGGGAGTGAGCATGCTCGCGAAAGCGGTGGGTCAGTTGATAGAGATGTGGCTAGTCAGCCGTCATCGCGAGCAGGCTCGCTCCCACAGGGGAATTGCGGTGGAATCATCTCTGCGTCCCACCTGGAATCATTGTGGGAGCGAGCCTGCTCGCGAAAGCGGTGGGTCATTTGATAGAGATGTGGCTGGTCAGCCGTCATCGCGAGCAAGCTCGCTCCCACAGGGGAATTGCGGCGGAATCATCTCAGCGTCCCACCTGGAATCATTGTGGGAGCGAGCTTGCTCGCGAAAGCGGTGGGTCAGCTGACAGCGATGTGGCTGGTCAGCCGTCATCGCGAGCAGGCTCGCTCCCACAGTAGTGCTGGGTGAGCTTGCTCGCGATGGTGACGGGGGAAGCTTCAGCGGAACCGATCAACCTCTTTGCGCAGGTCCTGCGCCAGTTTTTCCAGTTCCTTGGCGGTGATTGCCAGGTTCGAGACCACTTCGCGTTGTTCGCTGTTGGCCATCGCGATGCTTTGCAGGTTGCTGCTGAGCAAGGTCGCGGTGCTGCTCTGCTCCTGGGTGGCCGTGGTGATCGCTGCAAACTGCTGGCCGGCCGAGCGGCTTTGCTCGTCGATGCGCGCCAGGGCCGAGGCGACGTTGGCGTTGCGCGACAAGCCTTCCTGCATGAGCAGGTTGCCCTTCTCCATCGTACTGATGGCATTGCCGGTTTCCTGCTGGATGCTGTTGATCATGCCAGAGATTTCGTCAGTGGCCTGGCGGGTACGCGACGCCAGGCTACGGACCTCGTCGGCCACCACGGCAAAACCACGGCCCTGTTCACCCGCGCGCGCGGCTTCGATGGCGGCGTTCAAGGCCAGCAGGTTGGTTTGCTCGGCAATCGAGGTGATCACACCGACGATGCCGCCAATTTCCTGGGAGCGCTGACCCAAGGTGTTGATGACCGTGGCCGTGCTGTTCAACGCGCCAGCGATCTGTTCCAGGGATGACGACGCTTCGTCCATCGAGGTACGGCCGATGCGGGTCTGCTGGGCGTTGTCCTGCGCCAGACGCTCGGTATTGCCCATGTTATCGGCGATGTTCAACGAGGTGGCGCTGAACTCTTCCACCGCGCCCGCCATGCTGGTGATTTCGCCGGACTGCTGCTCCATCCCTTCATACGCACCGCTGGACAATCCGGACAACGCCTGGGCACGACTGTTGACCTCCTGCGAGGCCTTGCGGATGTGCTCGACCATGGTCGACAAGGCTTGGCTCATCTGGTTGAAGGCACGGGCCAGTTGGCCAATTTCATCGTGGCTGGATACGTTCAGGCGCACGCTCAGGTCGCCGGCGCCCAGCGCTTCGGCCTGACGTACCAGATCGCCCAGGGGCGCCAGTTTGCTACGCAACAGCCACACCGCCGCGCCGACCGCCAGCAACATTGCCAGCAGGCTGCCAATGGCCAATTGCGTACCGACGTTCCAGGTTACTGCGTTGATTTCGGTTTTCGGCATACTCGCCACGACCGCCCACGGCCCGCCCTCGAACGGCGCGGCGACGCTGTAGAATTCTTCTGCGGTGTCTTCCCAGAACGCACCCTTGCCCGGTTTCTTGATCAGACCGGTGATAGCCGCGGTGGCTTTGTCCAGCGCCTGCACACCCGCTGGCGGTACCAACCATTTGTTCTGTTCGTCCAACAGCGCCAGGGAACCGGTCTGGCCGATGCGGAAGCGCTTGAGGTTGTCGAATTGCGCATTCTGCGCATCGGTGTAATCGAATCCTACGTACAACACGGCAATGATCTTGCCGCTGCCGTCGCGAACGGGCGTGTATTGCGACATGTAGAAACGACCGAAGAGCAAGGCCCGGCCGATGTAGCTCTGCCCGCTGATCACCGGGCCGTACGCCGGGCCGGCGCGGTCGAGTACGGTGCCGATGGCCCGCGTACCGTCCTGCTTGCTCACCGACGTACTGACGCGGATGAAGTCGTCGCCGCTGCGCACGAATATAGTCGCCACGCCGGCGGTCATCGCCTTGAAATCGTCCACTTCCTTGAAGTTGTTGTTCAACACTTCGCTGCCCAGGCTCAAGCCTGGCGTCTGCACGCCCGCCACTGTCACCGGCTGGTCCGGATGCACGCTCAGGCCCGCGCTGAAACGCTTTTCGAACAGGCCAGCCAAGCGCTGGGTGCTCTCGCGCAATGTGCTGTGGAAGGTATTGAGCTGGTCGGCCATCAGGCGCGCTTCGCTGGCCAGGTGCTCTTCACGAGTGGAAAGGTTGGCGGCGTCCAGTGAACGCAAGGCGAAGACGGTACTGCCGGAAATCACGACCGCCAGTATCACGGCAAGGGCAAGACCCAGCTGTGAGGCGATCCGGGCGCGGGGTTGAGACATGACGGCTCCTGGCCGAGAGACTGGATCATCCTGATCACGTCGCACGCTCGGCATTCAATTTTTGAGATGTGGGCCCTTTCTGTACGAAGGTTCTATGTTCACGGATTCGGCCGCAAAACCGAATACTTGAGCGCTTTGGAAGGAATAAAGCCAAGTCGCCAGCGGGGCCTGTTGTTCCTTCAGGCCAGGCGTTTCACGTCGGGCAGTTGCATGGCGCTTACCTCGCCCTGGAGAAAATCGCTGAGCCTGCGCAAACGTTCACCTCCAGGGCGGGTCTTCGGCCAGACGAGGTAATAGTGCTCGCCGCTGGCAACAGCCGTAGGCCACGGCAGACTCAAGCGTCCCTGGGCAACGTCCTCGGCGACCATCAACAAATCGCCCATGGACACACCATAGCCCCGCGCGGCAGCGATCATGCCCAGTTCCAGCGTATCGAATACCTGGCCGCCCTTGAGCGAAACCTTGTCCGCCAGCCCCATGCGCTGCAGCCAGTTGCGCCAGTCCCGGCGATCCGGCGTAGGGTGCAGCAGCTCGGCGCTGGCCAGCCGCGTCACGTCCCAAGGCTGGTCGTTGAGCAGAGTCGGTGCGCCGACCGGAATCAACTCCTCGGGAAACAGCAGACTCGCCTCCCAGTCCGCCGGAAAGTGCCCGTTGCCCAGCAGAACCGCGCAGTCGAACGGCTCGGTGTTGAAGTCCACCGAGTCGACATCCATCCAGGCGCTGGTCAATTGCACTTCGTTGCCGGGTTGCAGATGCCGAAAGCGGCTCAGGCGCGCCAGCAACCAACGCATGGTCAGGGTCGACGGAGCCTTCATGCGCAAAATCCCGTCCTCGCCGTGCAAGGTATGGCAAGCCCGCTCCAGCGCCATGAAACCCTCCCGCACGCCCGGCAGCAGCAGGCGTGCCGCCTCGGTCAGTTGCAGGTTGCGGCCGCTGCGCTGAAACAGCCGACAGGCGAAGTGCTCTTCGAGCGTGCGAATGTGCCGGCTGACCGCGCTCTGGGTAATCGACAGTTCTTCAGCGGCCCGGGTAAACGAGCTGTATCGCGCCGCCGCTTCGAATGCCCGCAACGCATAAAGAGGAGGGAGGCGACGAGACATCGGAAAGGCTCCTGTGGCTTTTTTCGAACCCTATCAGAAGATTTGCCCAGCATGAGTTTTAATCATGCCAGCAATCGGATTTATCCTTTTGTGCAAACCACCGCAAGCGCCGAGAATCGACGTCTTACTGCCTTGTTTGAACATGGAGCGTGATGATCATGCGGCATCCGGTGCGTACCGAACTCTGGGCCATCCTGCGGCTGGCGGGGCCGTTGATTGCTTCGCAGTTGGCGCACATGCTGATGGTGCTGACCGACACCTTGATGATGGCGCGCCTGAGTCCCGAAGCCTTGGCCGGTGGCGGCCTGGGGGCGGCGAGTTACTCGTTCGTGTCGATTTTCTGCATCGGCGTGATCGCCGCAGTCGGTACGCTGGTCGCGATCCGCCAGGGCGCTGGTGATATTGAAGGCGCCACCCGGCTGACCCAGGCCGGGTTATGGCTGGCCTGGTTGATGGCGCTGGTGGCCGGGTTGCTGTTGTGGAACCTCAAGCCGGTGCTGCTGTTGTTCGGCCAGACTGAAACCAACGTCCTCGCCGCCGGCCAGTTCCTGCTGGTGTTGCCGTTCGCCCTGCCCGGCTACCTGAGTTTCATGGCCCTGCGTGGATTTACCAGCGCGATCGGCCGGGCCACGCCGGTCATGGTGATCAGCCTCGGCGGCACGGTGGCCAACTTCCTGCTCAACTACGCGCTCATCACCGGCATGTTCGGCTTGCCGAAGCTCGGCCTGATGGGGATCGGCCTGGTGACGGCGATCGTTGCCAACTGCATGGCCCTGGTGCTCGCCTGGCACATCCACCGGCACCCGGCCTACCGCGCCTATCCATTGCTTGAAGGCCTGTCGCGGCCCAATCGCCAATACCTCAAGGAACTGTGGCGCCTGGGCCTGCCGATTGGCGGTACCTACGCCGTGGAAGTCGGGTTGTTCGCGTTCGCCGCGCTGTGCATGGGGACCATGGGCAGCACGCCGTTGGCTGCGCACCAGATCGCTCTGCAAATCGTCTCGGTGGCATTCATGGTTCCGGCGGGCATGTCGTACGCGATCACCATGCGCATCGGCCAGCATTACGGCGCGGGGCAATTACTCATGGCGCGCCTGGCCGGACGGGTCGGGATCGGCTTTGGCGCAGCGGCGATGCTGGCCTTCGCCATGGTGTTCTGGCTGCTGCCCAATCAACTGATCGGTTTGTTCCTGGATCACAATGACCCGGCGTTCCGCCCGGTGATCGACCTGGCTGTGAGCCTGCTGGCCGTGGCGGCGTGGTTCGAGCTGTTCGACGGTACGCAAACCATTGCCATGGGCTGTATCCGTGGCCTGAAGGACGCCAAGACCACCTTCCTGGTGGGCCTGGGTTGCTACTGGCTGATTGGCGCGCCCGCTGCGTGGTGGATGGCCTTTCATTTGAACTGGGGGCCGACTGGTGTCTGGTGGGGCCTGGCCCTGGGGCTGGCGTGCGCGGCCGTAAGCCTGACGTGGGCATTCGAATGGAAGATGAAGCGGATGATTCGTCGTGAGCCGGGGCAGCAGAGCTTCGAGGCCATCCAGGCCAAGTGAAACATTTCCCCTGTGGGAGCGAGCAGGCTCGCTCCCACAGGAATTGCGTCAGCTCACGACTTCCTGCGTCGCCTGGCCACCTTCAAACGTCAGATATTCAACCAACTCCATCAACGGCAGCGGCTTGCTGATCAGGAAGCCCTGCACCTGATCGCAACCGAAACCCCGCAGCAGACCCATCTGTTCACGGGTCTCGACGCCTTCGGCCACGACTTCAAGATTGAGGTTGTGGGCCAGGTTGATCATCGCGTGCACCAGCTTGCGGTTCTCTTCACGCTGCTCCATGCCGCCAACAAAACTCTTGTCGATCTTGAGCAGGGCGATGGGCAGGCTGTTGAGGTGCACGAAGGAGGAAAATCCGGTGCCGAAATCGTCCAGGGAGAACCGCACGCCCAGGCGGCCCAAGGCATCCATGGTCTGCTTGACCATTTCGCTGCGACGCATGACGGCGGTTTCGGTGAGTTCGAACTCCAGCCACTGGGCCTCGACACCCCGTTCGCTGATCAACCGACTCAAGGTCGGCAGCAGCTGGCTGTCCTGGAATTGCCGGAACGACAGGTTGATCGCCATGTGCAGCGGCGCCAGCCCGCGCTCGCGCAGGGCCTGCATGTCTCGTAGCGCGCGGGAAATCACCCAGTAGCCCAACGGTACGATCAGCCCGCTCTGCTCGGCCAGCGGCACGAATTCGCTCGGCGGCAGGAGCCCGCGCTCGCCGTGACGCCAGCGCACCAGGGCTTCGAGGCCGACGATAGTGCCATCGGCAAGATTCAGCCGCGGCTGGTAATGCAATTCCAGTTCGTCGCGACGCAGCGCCCGGCGCAGTTCGCTTTCCAGGTCGGCGAGACTGCGGGCGTTGCGATTGATGCGTTCATTGAAGATATGAAAGGTGCAGCCTTGCGTGCTCTTGGCCTGCTGCATGGCGATATGCGCGTGCCACATCAGCGGGTCGGCACCAGCCTGGGCGCGAGCGTGGGCGATCCCCAGGCTGCAGCCGATCAGCAGGCTTTCGCCATCGACCCAGTAGGGTTCGGCCATGGCTTCGGTGATGCGCTCGGCCATCCACTCGGCCCGCTGGGGCGCGCGGCGGGTATCGATCAGCAGGGCAAATTCGTCGCTGCCCAGCCGCGCCAGTTGATCACCGACTTCCAGCGCGCCCTTGAGCCGCGAGACCACCTGCAGGATGAGACGGTCGCCGGCCTGATGACCGAGCGCGTCGTTGGCGTGACGAAAATTATCCAGATCCAGATGGCCGAGCGCCAGGCCACGGCCTTCGTTTTCAGCCAGGCGTGCCGCCAACAGGGTCTGGAAGCCCTGGCGGTTGGCGATGCCGGTCAACGGATCCTGCTCGGCGAGCCGTTGCAGAGTGTTTTCCAACACCCCGCGCTCCCTTACATGACGCAGGCAACGACGCAGGGTCGCCTCATCAAGTACGTCACGCACCAGCCAGTCGCTGACACCATCGGGGGGAGTCGCCGGTTCGTGCTCAAGCAACAGGACCGTTGGCAGGCGGCAACGACCGGGCGCCGGCTGCAAAGCAGCGACAGTCAACAGGACCGCATTGCGGTTGTCTTCGAACAGGCTGCTGACCGACTCCCAGCTTGGGGCGCTGAGCAACACGATCGACGGGCCCATGGGCACCAGGCACTCGCGCAATATCGCTGACCACTCAGGCGTTTCGGCCAATAACAGCAAACGCAAGGGTTCGACAGGCGTAGACAAGCTGACTCCCTAGACTCTGCAAGGTGGTAGGCGCGGGGCATTATGACTCGCCGACAGGCAATCACCAATGCCAATGGTTCTCAAACACTCGGTTTTGACGGTTTTTCACCTTAAAAACGAACGTTAGACCCAAATCCCGTCCGCATCCTGAGGGAAAGTAACAAAAGCGGCAATTGAAGATGATGTGCAGCGTCACAAGTCGGACAGAGCAGCACAAATCTCAGAGCCTGTTAAAATGCCGGCCCATTTCGCAAACGACTCCCTGAACCCTGTCATGTCCCGACTCAATCCCCGGCAGCAAGAAGCCGTGAACTATGTCGGCGGCCCTCTTTTGGTGCTCGCCGGTGCAGGCTCCGGCAAGACCAGCGTGATCACCCGCAAGATCGCGCACCTGATCCAGAATTGCGGCATCCGCGCCCAGTACATCGTCGCGATGACCTTCACCAACAAGGCCGCGCGGGAAATGAAGGAACGGGTCGGCGGCCTGTTGCGCGCCGGCGAAGGCCGCGGCCTGACGGTCTGTACGTTCCACAACCTGGGCCTGAACATCATTCGCAAGGAACACGCGCGACTGGGCTACAAGCCGGGCTTCTCGATTTTCGACGAGACCGACGTCAAGGCCTTGATGACCGACATCATGCAGAAGGAATACTCGGGCGACGACGGCGTCGACGAGATCAAGAACATGATCGGCGCCTGGAAAAACGACCTGATCCTGCCGCCCGAAGCCCTGGAGAACGCCCGTAACCCCAAGGAACAGACCGCCGCCATCGTCTACGCCCACTACCAGCGCACCCTCAAGGCCTTCAATGCGGTGGACTTCGACGACCTGATCCTGCTGCCGGTCAAGCTGTTCCAGGACCACGCCGACATCCTCGAAAAATGGCAGAACAAAGTCCGTTACCTGTTGGTGGACGAATACCAGGACACCAACGCCAGCCAGTATCTGCTGGTGAAACTGCTGATCGGCAAACGCAACCAGTTCACCGTGGTCGGCGACGATGACCAGTCGATCTACGCCTGGCGCGGCGCGCGGCCGGAAAACCTGATGTTGCTCAAGGAAGACTATCCATCGCTCAAGGTGGTGATGCTGGAGCAGAACTATCGCTCCACCAGCCGCATCCTGCGCTGCGCCAACGTGCTGATCTCCAACAACCCCCACGAATTCGAAAAGCAGCTGTGGAGCGAAATGGGCCACGGCGACGAAATCCGTGTGATCCGTTGCCGCAACGAAGACGCCGAAGCCGAGCGCGTGGCCATGGAAATCCTCAGCCTGCACCTGCGCACCGACCGGCCTTACAGCGATTTTGCGATCCTCTATCGCGGCAACTACCAGGCCAAGCTGATCGAGCTGAAGTTGCAGCATCACCAGATCCCCTATCGTCTGTCGGGGGGCAATAGCTTCTTCGGACGCCAGGAAGTGAAGGACCTGATGGCCTACTTCCGCCTGATCGTGAACCCGGACGACGATAACGCCTTCTTGCGGGTGATCAACGTGCCACGCCGGGAAATCGGTTCGACCACCCTGGAAAAACTCGGCAACTACGCCACCGAGCGCAAGATCTCGATGTACGCCGCCACCGATGAAATCGGCTTGGGCGAGCACCTGGACAGCCGCTTCACCGATCGCCTGGCGCGCTTCAAACGCTTCATGGACAAGGTCCGCGAGCAGTGTGCCGGCGAAGATCCGATTGCGGCGCTGCGCAGCATGGTCATGGACATCGACTATGAAAACTGGCTGCGCACCAACAGCTCCAGCGACAAGGCCGCCGACTACCGCATGGGCAACGTCTGGTTCCTGATCGAAGCGCTGAAAAACACTTTGGAAAAGGATGAAGACGGCGACATGACCGTCGAGGACGCCATCGGCAAGCTCGTTTTGCGGGATATGCTCGAGCGGCAGCAGGAAGAGGAAGAAGGCGCCGAAGGCGTGCAGATGATGACGCTGCACGCCTCCAAGGGCCTGGAATTCCCCTACGTGTTCATCATGGGTATGGAAGAGGAAATCCTCCCGCACCGCTCCAGCATCGAAGCCGACACCATTGAAGAAGAACGGCGCCTGGCCTACGTCGGGATTACCCGGGCGCGCCAGACGCTGGCCTTCACCTTCGCCGCCAAGCGCAAGCAGTACGGCGAAGTGATCGACTGCGCCCCGAGCCGTTTTCTCGATGAGCTGCCACCGGACGACCTGGCCTGGGAAGGCAACGACGACACGCCGACGGAAGTCAAAGCCGTTCGCGGCAACAGCGCCCTGGCGGATATACGCGCGATGTTGAAGCGCTAGAATCGATTATTTTTCACTGACTTCAGGCGCCGACGCGTCATCAGAGGAGGCTTCATGGAAGCCCTGCACCAGAAAATTCGTGAACAAGGCATCGTGCTTTCCGATCAGGTCCTGAAGGTTGATGCGTTCCTCAACCACCAGATCGACCCGCAGTTGATGAAGCTGATCGGCGATGAATTCGCCGCGCTGTTCAAGGATTCGGGCATCACCAAGATCGTCACCATCGAGGCCTCGGGCATCGCCCCGGCGATCATGACCGGGCTGAACCTTGGCGTGCCGGTGATCTTCGCGCGCAAACAGCAGTCGCTGACCCTGACGGAAAACCTGTTGTCCGCCACCGTGTATTCGTTCACCAAGAAGACCGAAAGCACCGTCGCCATCAGCCCGCGCCACCTGACCAGCAGCGACCGAGTGCTGATCATCGATGACTTCCTGGCCAACGGCAAAGCCTCCCAGGCGCTGATTTCCATCATCAAGCAGGCCGGCGCTACCGTGGCCGGGCTGGGTATCGTGATCGAGAAATCCTTCCAGGGTGGCCGCGCCGAGCTGGATGCCCAGGGCTACCGCGTCGAGTCGTTGGCGCGAGTGAAGTCGCTGGCGGGCGGGGTTGTGACCTTCATCGACTGATCTCCCATATTCCCTGTGGGAGCGAGCTTGCTCGCGATAGCGGTCTGTCAGACACATTTTATTTAGCAGATACACCGCCATCGCGAGCAAGCTCGCTCCCACAGGGGTCAGGCTGATTGTTGTTGCACAGTCGCCTTGAGCCCGGCCAGCAACAACCGCTGGGCCAACTCTTCCTTGAGCCCCTCCGGACTGGTCAGCTGCATCCGCTCCAGATGCCCGGCAAACTCCCAAGGCTCCGGCGCATCCAGCGCGGCCTTGCCCAACTCCAGGATCTCGGTGAGCTTGAACTTGCTCTTGAGCCAGTTCAGCGCTCGCAGCAGATCCCGCTCCAGCCCATCGAAATCGCAGCCCAACGGATACTCCGGGAACAGATTGGGATGCCGCGCCTGGATCGCCTGCAAACGCTCCGACGTGTTGTCGGCGAAACGTGGGTCGAGACGGAAATCCTTCGGCAATTTGCCGGCGCTCTGGGCCTGCTCGATCAGCCCCGGCTGGAAGCGTGAATCGCTGATGTTGTGCAATGCCTCGATCACCGCCGCGTCGGTCTTGCCGCGCAGGTCGGCAATGCCGTACTCGGTCACGACGATGTCTCGCAGGTGCCGGGGAATCGTGCAATGACCGTATTCCCAGACGATGTTGGAACTGACCACGCCACCTGACTCGCGCCAACTGCGCAGCAGCAGGATCGAGCGCGCCCCTTCCAGCGCATGCCCCTGGGCAACAAAGTTGTATTGCCCACCCACACCGCTGAGCACCCGCCCGTCTTCCAGTTGGTCAGCCACCCCGGCGCCCATCAGTGTCATGGTGAACACCGTGTTGATGAACCGCGCATCAAGCCGCTGCAGGCGCTTGAGTTGCTCCTGGCCGTACAGCTCGTTGATGTAGCTGATGCGCGTCATGTTGAATTCGAAGCGGCGGCTTTGCGGCAACTCGCGCAAGCGCTCGTAGAAGCTGCCCGGGCCGAGGAAGAACCCGCCATGGATGCAAATGCCGTCGGGTTGCGCCGCCTCGTCGAGTGTTCCGGCGTTCGCCTGCTCCTGGGTCGGCTCATCGGGATAGACCTTGCGCCGGATAATCCCGGCCTCCGCCAACACCAGCAAACCGTTGACGAACATTTCGCTGCAACCGTACAGCCCTTTGGCAAACGGCTCGGTCCCGCCCTCTCGCTCGATCAACTGCGCCCACTGGCTGAGATTCAGATCCGCCAGCAACGCCTGGTAACCGGCGTTATCGGCCTGGCGCGCCAATAGCGCCGCCGTCAACGCATCGCCCATGGAGCCGATGCCAATCTGCAACGTACCGCCGTCACGCACCAGGGTGCTGGCATGCAGGCCGATCAAATGGTCCTGGAACCCCACCGGCATGTTCGGCGTGGAGAACAGCGTGTGGCTGTCCTTCTCGTCGATCAGCAGGTCGAAAGCGTCAATGCCGATTTCTGCATCACCGGGCATGTAGGGCAATTCGCTGTGGACCTGCCCGACCATGAGGATGGTCTCGCCCGCCTCGCGTCGCCTGGCAATCATCGGCAACAGGTCCAGGGTGATGTCCGGGTTGCAGCTCAGGCTGAGGCGATCCGGATGTTCCGGGTCGCTCGCCAGCAATTGCGCGATCAGGTTCAGGCCGGCCGCGTTGATGTCCCGCGCCGCGTGGCTGTAGTTGCTGCTGACGTAGTCCTGCTGCGCCGCTGCACTGTGCAGCAGGCTACCGGGCTGCATGAAGAATTGCTGCACGCGGATGTTTGCCGGCAGGCTGTCGCGTTGCAGATCGGCAAGGTAATCGAGTTCGGGATAGTCGCCGAAGACCCGCTCGACGAAGGGCTCGAGGAAACGTTTCTGCAGACCATCGCCCAGGCTCGGTCGACCCAGGCTCAATGCCGTGTAGATAGTCAGCTGCCGCTCGGGCAGTTGGGCGATGCGCCGGTACAGCGCGTTGGCGAACAGGTTGGGCTTGCCCAGCCCCAATGGCATGCCCAGGTGGATATGCGCGGGCAAGCGCTCGAGCACGTCATCCACTGCCTGTTCGATTGAACACAACTGCACCATCCGACCCTCCGGGACATTCAATGAATGTGGGTTGGACCGAGCTTGCCGGGTCTTGGTTGCGATGAACAGCCCTGGAAAAAACTCCAGGCGCAAAAAAGCCGCTCGAAAGCGGCTTTTTCGTGAAAGATGCTGGCGAATTACAGGCCGGACATCTCTTTGATCGCGCCCTTGAGTTCCTCATCGGAGCAGTCGGCGCAAGTGCCTTTGGGCGGCATGGCGTTTACGCCAGTAATTGCCTTGGCGAGAATACCATCGAGGCCGCCCTGGTGATCGGCGCGCTCTTTCCAGGCCGCCTTGTCACCGATTTTCGGAGCGCCCAGCAGGCCGGTGCCGTGGCAGGCGTTGCAATGCTTGGCAATGACGTCTTTGGGTGCCTTGGCGCCGCCTGCGCCGCCTGCTGCAGTGGCCACTTCCATGCCTTTGCATTCCTTGCCCTGAACACAAACCTGGCCAACGGGTTCAAGGCGCTTGGCGATTTCGTCGTTCGGCGCCGCTTGAGCGCTCGCAGCCCATAGGGCCAATACGGTTGCTGGTGCAGCCAGCATTTTCATAATTAGGTTCACGCGTACACCCTCAATGGTGGCTAGTCACGCCTGCGGCCACGGTTTGCAGGCGGGCGCAAGTATAGCGGTAAGCCTGTCACTCTGAAACAACCCCAAAGTCACAAGGGTCTTGTTTGTCATGACAGCCCAACATGCGGGCGCCTGTGGCGTGCGGGCCTGGCGCCTCTTGGTCTAGAAATTCGCCGGAGTGGCTGCGCTGATCAGTCGCGCCGGCACGTCGAACGGATTGCGGAAACGATGTGGCTTGGTACTTTCAAAATAGTAGCTGTCGCCAGCCTCGAGCACGAAGGTTTCTGCGCCCACCACCAGTTCCAGTCGCCCTTCCACCAGGATCCCGGTTTCCTCGCCCTCGTGGGTGAGCATTTCGTCACCGGTGTCGGCGCCAGGCGGATAGATTTCGTTGAGGAAGGCGATCGCCCGGCTCGGATGCGCCCGGCCCACCAGTTTCATGGTCACGGCGCCGTCGGAGATGTCGATCAGTTCGTTGGCTTTATAGACGATCTGGGTCGGTTTCTCCTGGAGGATCTCTTCGGAGAAAAACTCGACCATGGACATGGGAATCCCGCCAAGGACCTTGCGCAGCGAGCTGATCGAGGGGCTCACGCTGTTTTTCTCGATCATCGAAATAGTGCTGTTGGTGACGCCCGCGCGCTTGGCGAGTTCACGCTGGGAAAGGCCTTTGAGTTTACGTATGGATTGCAGTCGTTCACCGACGTCCAATGCTGGAGCCTCCAGGGAATCAGGTTGTGTGGAAAGTGAGCGTT
Organism: Pseudomonas sp. FP198; assembly: GCF_030687895.1. NCBI lineage: Bacteria > Pseudomonadati > Pseudomonadota > Gammaproteobacteria > Pseudomonadales > Pseudomonadaceae > Pseudomonas > Pseudomonas sp. FP198. The sequence continues at coordinate 186,028 of NZ_CP117452.1, read as the reverse complement.
ATCATGGCGACAGCGTTCAGTATTTACAACACTTTGACCCGAATCCTGTGCGGTGAAGCGACTTCCGGTAGGCGGCGCCTGGTCTCAGGTCCCGGAATAGAGCCGTGGGACACGTCGCAGGTTGCAGAAGATCTGGTAAGGAATAGTGTCGGCGGCCTGCGCCACATCGCTGGCGAGAATGTTCTTGCCCCAGAGTTCGACGGTCGAGCCGAGACCGGCCTGGGGAATATGGCTCAGGTCGACACACAGCATGTCCATCGAGACCCGCCCGACCAGCTGGCTGCGCTGACCATCCACCAGCACCGGCGTACCGTTGGGCGCCTGGCGCGGGTAACCGTCGGCATAGCCCATGGCGACCACGCCGACCCGGGTCGGCTGGGCGGTAACGAAACGAGCGCCGTATCCCACCGGTTCGCCAGCGGGAAGCTCGCGCACGCTGATGATCTTCGACTCCAACGTCATCACCGGTTGCAGGCGCGAAGCCACGGCATTGGCCTCGTCGAACGGTGTCGCGCCGTACAGCATGATGCCCGGCCGCACCCAATCGCTCGGTATCTGCGGCCAACCCAGCACCGCCGGCGAATTGCGCAAACTGACCTCGGCCACCAAGCCTTGGCGAGCCTGATCGAATACCGCCAACTGTTGCAGACTGCTGGGGTCGTGCAGTTCGTCGGCGCGGGCGAAGTGGCTCATCAAGACGATTTTTGCCACGTTGCCACTGGCCAGCAGGCGACGGTAAGCCGACTGGTAGTCGGCCGGATGCAAGCCGACCCGATGCATGCCCGAGTCGAGCTTGAGCCAGACCGTGATCGGCTTGCCCAGCGTCGCGCGCTCTATCGCTTCGAGTTGCCACAACGCATGCACCACACACCAGAAGTCATGCTCGACAATCAATGCCAGCTCATCGGCCTCGAAGAACCCTTCGAGCAACAGGATCGGCCCACGTATACCACCGGCGCGCAGCTCCAGGGCTTCTTCAATGCAGGCCACGGCGAACCCATCCGCCGTCTCCTGCAAAGCCTCGGCGCAGCGTACCGCGCCATGCCCGTAGGCGTCGGCCTTGATCACCGCAAGGGCCTTGGCCCCGGTGACCTCACGGGCCAGTTGGTAGTTGTGACGCAGGGCTTGGAGATCGATCAGGGCACGGGCAGGACGCATGGCGGCAGGCTTCTAGGCGGTCATGGGTAAAAAAACCGGCGCAGGCTGACGGCATCAGCCATCAACGGCGCCGGGAGAGGGAGCTTTTCGACAGATGTCAGGGCAGCGCGGCGACGACGGACAGCTCGACCAGAATCTGCGGTTCGCACAATTTGGCCTCGACAGTGGCGCGGGCCGGGGCGACGCCCTTGGGCAGCCATTTGTCCCACACCGCATTCATGCCTTGAAAATCGGCGTCGATGTCCTTCAGGTAGATCGTCACCGACAGCAGGCGGCTCTTGTCGGTCCCGGCCAGGTCCAGCAGACGCTCGATATTGGCCAAGGTCTCACGGGTCTGCTGTTCGATACCGGCGCTCATGTCGTCGCCGACCTGCCCGGCCAGGTAAACGGTGCCGTTGTGCACAACGACCTGACTCATGCGGTCATTGGTGAGCTGGCGCTGGATTGCCATGTTTAGCGGACTCCTGAGGTTTACTGCCATAACGGGAAATATCGAGGCCTTCGGCGCTGATCTGCGGCTTTTTCTTCGCCATCAGGTCTGCCAGCAGGCGACCGGAACCACAGGCCATGGTCCACCCGAGGGTGCCGTGGCCGGTATTGAGGAACAGATTCCTGAACGGCGTGGCGCCAACGATCGGCGTGCCGTCCGGGGTAGTCGGGCGCAGGCCGGTCCAGAAACTGGCCTGGGCCAGGTCGCCGCCCTGAGGATAAAGGTCGTTGACGATCATCTCCAGGGTTTCACGCCGACGCGGGTTGAGCGAGAGGTCAAAACCGGCGATTTCCGCCATGCCGCCGACGCGAATCCGGTTGTCGAACCGGGTGATCGCGACCTTGTAGGTTTCGTCGAGGATGGTCGAAGTCGGCGCCATCGCCGCGTTGGTGATCGGCACGGTCAGGGAATAGCCCTTGAGTGGATACACCGGCGCGCGGATACCCAGCGGCTTGAGCAATTGCGGCGAATAGCTGCCCAAGGCCAGGACGTAACGGTCGGCGGTTTCCAGCTTGCCGTCGATCCAGACGCCATTGATGCGATCCCCGGCAAAATCCAGGCGCTCGATGTTCTGATCGAAGCGAAATTGTACGCCGAGCTTCACAGCCATTTCCGCCAGGCGCGTGGTAAACATCTGGCAATCGCCGGTCTGGTCGTTAGGGAGGCGCAAGGCACCGGCCAGAATGTCGGTGACATTGGCCAGGGCCGGCTCGACGCGGGCGATGCCTTCGCGATCGAGCACTTCGAACGGCACGCCCGACTCCTTGAGCACGGCGATATCCTTGGCCGCGCCATCGAGCTGGGCCTGGGTGCGGAACAATTGGGTAGTCCCCAGGCTGCGACCTTCGTAGGCGATGCCGGTTTCGGCGCGCAATTCGTCGAGGCAGTCACGGCTGTACTCGGACAGGCGAACCATGCGCTCCTTGTTGATCGCATAGCGGCTGGCGGTGCAGTTGCGCAGCATCTGCGCCATCCACAGGTACTGGTCGATGTCGGCGGTGGCCTTGATTGCCAGCGGCGCGTGACGCTGCAGCAGCCATTTGATGGCCTTGAGTGGCACACCCGGCGCGGCCCACGGCGAGGCGTAGCCCGGCGATACCTGGCCAGCGTTGGCGAAGCTGGTTTCCATGGCTGGCGCCGGTTGACGGTCGACCACCACCACTTCAAACCCGGCACGGGCCAGATAGTAAGCACTGACGGTACCGATGACGCCGCTACCCAAGACCAGAACGCGCATGTTGAAACCCTCATCGCGGATAACCGCTGACGTTTGTTATACAAAGCTTAGATGCGCGCAGTGTAAGAAAGATCAGCCAGTGCTTTTCACTATATAAATGCCTATATTTGGCGAGAATTCTCGGCAAAAACCCTTTTCACGGAGGCGCATCACCTGTGCGTACCAATACCCAGACCAAACGCGAGCTGGACAAGATCGACCGGAATATCCTGCGTATCCTCCAGGCCGACGGGCGAATTTCTTTCACCGAGCTGGGGGAAAAGGTCGGCCTCTCCACCACGCCCTGCACCGAGCGGGTGCGACGGCTTGAGCGCGAAGGGATCATCATGGGCTACAACGCCCGGCTCAATCCGCAGCACTTGAAGGGCAGCCTGCTGGTGTTCGTCGAGATCAGCCTTGACTACAAATCCGGCGACACGTTCGAAGAGTTCCGACGCGCCGTGCTGAAGCTGCCTCACGTACTGGAATGCCACCTGGTGTCGGGGGATTTCGACTATCTGGTGAAGGCGCGGATTTCCGAGATGGCCTCGTACCGCAAGCTGCTGGGCGACATCCTGCTCAAGCTGCCCCACGTTCGTGAGTCCAAGAGCTACATCGTGATGGAGGAAGTGAAGGAGAGCCTGAACCTGCCGATTCCGGATTGACGGTTGGCTTCAGACCGCCTTCGCGAGCAGGCTCGCTCCCACACGGACAGTGACGAACACTTCTTGCGAGCAACAGGAGATCCCTTGTGGGAGCGAGCCTGCTCGCGAAGGCCGCGACCCGATTTCCCTTGGCGGCTAGACCAACACCTGCCGAGTGCTGGCCATGTACTCATGAATCTGCTTCTCGACCCGCGGATGAATCAGCTCCACCGGTCGCCGCCCATTAGGGCATGGCAAGGTCGCGGTGGTGCCGAACAACCGGCAGATCAGCGGCCTTTCATCGTAGACCGTGCAACCGTTCGGCCCCAGGTGCACGCAATCGAGCGCCTCCAGGGCCGCGTCCTGTTCGGCGCGGCTCTTGCGCGGCAAACGAGCCATTTCTTCGGGCGAGGTGGTCACCGGACCACAGCAGTCATGACAGCCCGGTACGCACTCGAACGTAGGAATCTGCTGACGTAGCGTGCGGATTTTTTGACTGTTGCAGCTCATCGAGGCCATTACCGAATCGGGACAGCTGAGGATTCTGCCTTAAAAGCCCCATGCCAGACAGCGTCCTCCGACCAATGTTGCCGACTGAGGAACGCCCGGCTTATGCTCCGTAAAATTTCTCAAACACAACAATCAGGATTACGCACATGAACGCCCGTGTTCAGCAACCTGTCCCGAGCCACGCGCACGCCGCCTCCTACTACGCCGCCAGCAGCCTGCCGCAGCCGGACCATCCGGTGCTGCAAGGCGAGTTGGTGGCGGATGTCTGCGTGGTGGGCGGCGGGTTCTCCGGGCTGAACACGGCCATCGAGCTGGCCGAGCGCGGCCTGAGTGTGGTGCTGCTTGAGGCGCATAAGATCGGTTGGGGCGCCAGCGGGCGAAACGGCGGCCAATTGATTCGCGGCGTGGGTCATGGTCTCGATAAGTTTGCGCCAATCGTGGGCACCGACGGCGTGCGTCAGATGAAACTGATGGGGCTCGAAGCGGTGGAAATCGTCCGCCAGCGGGTCGAACGTTTTCAGATTCGTTGCGACCTCACCTGGGGCTACTGCGACCTCGCCAACAAACCCGCCGATCTCCAAGGTTTCGCCGAGGATGCCGAAGAACTCCGCAGCTTGGACTATCGCTACGAGACGCGACTGCTGCAAGCCGATGAAATGCACAGCGTGGTGGGCTCGGATCGCTACGTCGGTGGCCTGATCGACATGGGCTCGGGCCACCTGCATCCGCTCAACCTGGCGTTGGGAGAGGCGGCCGCAGCGCAGCAACTGGGGGTCCGGCTGTTCGAACGATCGGCGGTGATACGCATCGACTACGGGCCACAGGTAAAAGTACACACTCAACAAGGCTCGGTCCGCGCCACGACTCTGGTGCTGGGCTGCAATGCCTACCTCAACGGCCTGAACCAGGAGCTGAGCGGCAAAGTGCTGCCCGCTGGCAGCTATATCGTTGCCACCGAACCGCTGAGCGAAGCGCAGGCAAACGCGCTGTTGCCACAGAACATGGCGGTCTGTGACCAGCGAGTCGCGCTGGATTACTACCGGCTTTCGGCGGATCGACGCTTGTTGTTTGGCGGGGCTTGTCACTATTCCGGCCGAGACCCGCAAGACATCGGCGCGTACATGCGGCCGAAAATGCTCAAGGTCTTCCCGCAACTGGCAGACGTGAAGATCGACTATCAATGGGGCGGGATGATCGGCATCGGCGCCAACCGCCTGCCGCAGATCGGCCGGCTCAAGGACCAGCCCAACGTGTATTACGCCCAGGCCTATTCCGGTCACGGGGTGAATGCCACGCACCTGGCCGGCAAGTTGTTGGCCGAGGCTATCAGCGGCCAGCAGGGCGGTGGGTTCGACCTGTTTGCCAAGGTACCGCACATGACATTCCCGGGCGGCAAGCATTTGCGCTCGCCGCTGTTGGCGCTGGGGATGCTGTGGCACCGGTTGAAGGAGTTGGTCTAGTTGAAGAGCTGTCTTGATTGAAGAACCTGTTTAACCGTGGCGAGGGAACAAGCTCCCTCGCCACGGTTTGTGTGATAACGATTCAAAGCCGCCAGAACGGCTTCAAGCCTTCCGCCCGGGCCTGCTCCCGGCTCAGGCCGATATCGCGCAACTGTTCGGTTGTCAGCTCCAACAAGGCCTTGCGTGTATGCAGACGATGCCAGAACAGGCCCCAGCGGCTCAAGCCGGAAGGGGCATTGCGCAGCATGGCATCACGCAGCCCCTTTTCCTGCCCCGCCGCCAGTTCCTGGCTGTGTAACGTCAGCCGTACATCGCTCAAGCCGTTCATTTTGATCGCTCCTGTTTACTTGGATAGCCAGAGCTTTCATGATGCGCGGGCGGCCATATTCAATACAGATTCAACCAATACCTTTTATAGCCATACAGAGCGAGCGTTTTGCGCACTGAATTGTAATTTTGTGGCTCATCTGTATCGGTTGGCGTTTTCATCTCATCGGGGATGCACCATGACTCTTTACGTGAACCTCGCCGAGCTGCTCGGCACCCGCATCGAACAGGGTTTCTACCGCCCCGGCGACCGGCTGCCGTCGGTGCGTGCCTTGAGTACCGAACACGGGGTCAGCCTGAGTACCGTGCAGCAGGCCTATCGCGTCCTGGAAGACAGCGGGCTGGCGATGCCGAAACCCAAGTCCGGCTATTTCGTCCCGGTCAGTCGCGAGCTGCCGGACCTGCCAGCGGTTGGCCGTCCGGCCCAGCGCCCGGTGGACATCTCCCAGTGGGACCAGGTGCTGGAGCTGATACGCGCGGTGCCGCGCAAGGATGTCGTACAGTTGGGTCGCGGCATGCCGGATATCCATTCACCGACCATGAAACCGTTGCTGCGCAGCCTGGCGCAGATCAGCCGGCGCCAAGACATGCCCGGCCTGTATTACGACAACATCTACGGCAACCTCGAACTGCGTGAGCAGATCGCCCGGCTGTCCCTGGACTCGGGCTGCCAACTCGGCGCCAGCGACCTGATCGTCACCACCGGTTGCCACGAGGCGTTGTCGGTCAGCATCCGCGCCACCTGCGAGCAGGGCGACATCGTTGCGGTGGACTCCCCCAGCTTCCACGGCGCCATGCAGACGCTTAAGGGCCTGGGCATGAAGGCTTTGGAAATACCCACCGATCCACTCACCGGCATCAGCCTGGAAGCGCTGGAACTGGCACTGGAGCAATGGCCGATCAAGGCCATACAGTTGACCCCCAGCTGCAACAACCCGCTGGGCTACATCATGCCGGAGGCCAACAAGCGCGCTCTGCTGACCCTGGCGCAGCGCTTCGATGTGGCGATCATCGAAGACGACGTGTATGGGGAACTGGCCTACACCTATCCGCGTCCTCGCACCATCAAGTCCTTCGACGACGATGGTCGCGTCCTGCTCTGCAGTTCTTTTTCCAAGACCCTTGCCCCTGGCCTTCGGGTCGGCTGGGTAGCGCCGGGTCGGTATCTGGAACGGGTACTGCACATGAAATACATCAGCACCGGCTCGACCGCGCCGCAACCCCAGATAGCCATCGCGGAGTTTCTCAAAAGCGGACATTTCGAACCGCATTTGCGGCGGATGCGCAGCCAATACCAGCGCAATCGTGACGTGATGATTGATTGGGTCAGCCGTTATTTCCCGGTAGGTACCCGCGCCAGCCGTCCCCGCGGCAGCTTCATGCTGTGGGTCGAATTGCCCGAGGGCTTCGACACATTGAAGCTCAACCGGATGCTGCACGACCAAGGCGTGCAGATCGCCGTCGGCAGTATCTTTTCGGCCTCGGGCAAATATCGCAATTGCCTGCGCATGAACTACGCTGCCAAGCCAACGGCACAGATCGAGGATGCGGTGCGCAAGGTCGGAGCCGTGGCTATAGCGTTGTTGAACGAAACCCAGCGAGACACCGTCTGACCGTGTAGGCAGGGAAGCAGCATCCAACAGCCGACCCACGCTAACAATCGGAACGAGCCTACGTGAGATCCAGACCGATCCTGCACGCGCTAATGCTAGTCGCCTCGCTGTTGGGCGGCTGCGCCAGTCTTGATGTCACCCGCGAACCCTCCCAGGCGTTGCCAGCCTCCGACTCAGCGTTCGGCCGCTCGGTGGCGCAACAGGCCGCCCCGCACGAGGGCCGCTCAGGCTTTCGCCTGCTGTCCGATAGCACCGAAGCCTTCACCGCCCGGGCCGAGCTGATCCGCAACGCTCAAAGCAGCCTGGATTTGCAGTACTACATCGTTCATGACGGCATCAGCACGCGCATGTTGGTCGACGAACTGCTCAAGGCAGCAGACCGTGGCGTGCGCGTGCGGATCCTGCTTGACGACACCACCAGTGACGGCCAGGAGCAAGTCATCGCGACCCTGGCCGCGCACCAGAACATCCAGATTCGCCTGTTCAACCCGTTGCATCTTGGCCGCGCCACCGGCGTGACCCGCAGCCTGGGGCGCCTGTTCAACCTGTCACTGCAGCATCGTCGGATGCACAACAAACTCTGGCTGGCGGACAACAGCATGGCCATCGTCGGCGGCCGCAACCTCGGGGACGAATATTTCGATGCCGAACCCAACCTGAACTTCACCGACATCGACCTGCTCGGCGTCGGCCCGGTGGCCGAGCAGTTGGGACACAGCTTCGACCAATACTGGAACAGCGCGCTGAGCAAACCGATCGAACAATTCCTTTCCCATCGACCGACCCCCAAGGACCTGGAGAACAGCCGCGTACGCCTGCAAGCTTCGCTGGAGCAGACGCACAAGGAAAACCAGACGCTCTATCAGCAACTGACCGCCTACAAGACCCAGCCGCGCCTGGACATCTGGCGCGGCCAGTTGATCTGGGCCTGGAACCAGGCGCTGTGGGATGCGCCGAGCAAGGTACTGGCCAAGGATGAGCCAGACCCTCGATTGCTGCTGACGACACAACTGGGGCCGGAGCTGACCGGCGTCAGCAAGGAACTGATCATGATCTCCGCCTACTTCGTGCCCGGACAGCCAGGGCTGGTGTACCTGACCAGCCGTGCCGATGCCGGTGTCTCCGTGAGCCTCTTGACCAATTCGCTGGAAGCCACCGATGTGCCGGCGGTGCACGGCGGCTACGCGCCGTATCGCAAGGCCTTGCTGCAGCATGGCGTACGGCTGTTCGAGTTGCGCCGCCAACCCGGCGACAGCGGCGGCAGCCCGCATCTGTTCTACAGCAAGTCTTATGGCGAATCGGACTCCAGCCTGCACAGCAAGGCGATCATCTTCGATCAACAGAAGTCGTTCATCGGCTCGTTCAATTTCGATCCTCGCTCAGTGCTCTGGAACACCGAAGTCGGCGTTCTGGTGGACAGCCCGGAACTCGCCGGCCAGGTTCGGGAGCTGGCTCTGCAGGGCATGGCCCCGACCTTGAGTTATCAGGCCCGCCTGAAAGATGAAAAACTGGTCTGGACCACCGAGGACAACGGCAAGCTGCACGACCTGGAACGCGAACCGGGCAGTTGGTGGCGCCGCTTCAATGCCTGGTTCGCCACGACGATCGGGTTGGAGCGGATGCTCTAGAATCTGGACACTCTTGGGCCAGCGGGTATCTGGACGTGCTCAAGCGGTTTGTGTCGCGCCGAACGCCCCTTGGCGCAACAACAGGATGACCAGGCCGAACGCCCCCGCCGCCATGAACAACGGCAGCGCATGGCCGCTGACCCACTGGCTGCCCGCCCCCGCCACCAGCGGCCCGACCAGGCAGCCGATCCCCCACAGCTGCGCGACATGGGCGTTGGCCCGCACCAGCGCATCATCGCGGTAGCGCTCGCCGATCAGGATCAGCGACAAGGTAAACAGCCCACCCGCGCTGGCGCCAAACAGTACCCACAGCGGCCAGATCAACAAGGTATCGATCAGCAGCGGCACCGCGAGGCTGGACAACATCAGTGCCACCGCGCAGCCGGTGAACAGCGACCGGCGCGACAGGCGATCGGCCAGGGCGCCAATGGGTAGCTGCAACAGGGCGTCGCCGACCACCACCGTGCTGACCATCGCCAGCGCGATATCGGCACTGAAGCCTTGGCGCAGGCAATAGACCGGCAACAGCGTCAGGATCATCGCCTCGAATGCGGCGAACAACGACACCGCCCAACCGATCGCCGGCAGACCCCGGCAGAATTCCCACAAATCGCCGAAGGTAACGCTGCCCGCCCCACTGGCAGGCGCACCGCTGCGGCCAAGCAGCAACAACGGCGCGACCAATAGCAGCCCGACACCCACCCAGAACCCGTAGTCATGGTCGGTCCCCAGCGCACCGAGCAGCAGCGGGCCGGACAATTGGCTCAAGGCGTAGCTGGCCCCGTACAACGCCACCAGCCGCCCGCGCCATTGCTCGATGACCAACTGATTGATCCAGCTCTCGCCAAGAATGAACACCAATGTCAGCACGACTCCGATCAACAGCCGCAAGAGCAGCCAGACCGGATAGCTGGGCAACAGCGCCAACAACCCGATGGACACCGCCCCGCCCCACAGGCACAGGCGCATCAGCGCCGCCGTACCGAAATGCGCCGCCAGCCGGCTCGAAACCTTGGCCCCGACCAGTACGCCAACGGCCGGCATCGCGGCCATGACGCCAATGGCAAACGAGCCGTAACCCCAGCCCTCCAGGCGCAGCGACACCAGGGGCATGCTTACGCCGAGGGCAAGGCCGACGCTCAGGACAGAGGCCAACACGGCGAAATAGGTCGCCCAACGCATTTCCACGCTCCTGTGGCTAACTATCGACTCCAGGCATCACCACAAAACAATGTGGGAGCGAGCCTGCTCGCGATGACGGCGCAACATTCAACCAAATCGTCGATTGTCATACCGCTTTCGCGAGCAGGCTCGCTCCCACAAGGGATGTGTGTCGACCGCCAGCTCCGCTCGTACAGAAGGATCAGAGCTTGATCCAGGTCGCCTTCAGTTCGGTGTACTTGTCGAACGCATGCAGCGACTTGTCACGGCCGTTGCCCGACTGCTTGAAGCCACCGAACGGTGCGGTCATGTCGCCACCGTCATATTGATTGACCCATACGCTGCCGGCGCGCAAGGCCTTGGCGGTCAGGTGAGCCTTGGAGATGTCCTTGGTCCACACTGCCGCAGCCAAGCCGTACGGGGTGTCGTTGGCGATCTGGACAGCCTCTTCGGCACTGTCGAAGGCGATGACCGACAACACCGGCCCGAAGATTTCTTCCTGGGCGATTTTCATCGCGTTGCTCACGCCATCGAAAATCGTCGGCTCGACGTAGGTGCCGCCGGTTTCCTGGAGAATCCGCTTGCCACCCGCGACCAGCTTGGCGCCGTCGCTGTGACCGGCTTCAATGTAGGACAGCACGGTATTCATCTGCTGGGTGTCGACCAAGGCACCGACATTGGTCGCTGGATCCAGTGGATTGCCAGGTTTCCAGCCCTTGAGAGCCTCGATCACCAGCGGCAGGAACGTGTCCTTGATCGAACGCTCCACCAGCAGGCGCGAGCCCGCCGTGCAGACTTCGCCCTGGTTGAAGGCAATCGCACTGGCGGCGGCCTCGGCGGCGGCCTGCAGGTCCGGAGCATCGGCAAATACGATGTTCGGGCTCTTGCCACCCGCCTCCAGCCAGACGCGCTTCATGTTCGACTCGCCGGAATAGATCATCAGTTGCTTGGCGATCTTGGTGGAGCCGGTGAACACCAGCGTATCGACATCCATGTGCAAGGCCAGGGCCTTGCCAACCGTGTGACCATAGCCTGGCAGCACGTTCAGCACGCCTTTGGGGATGCCGGCCTCGATGGCCAGCGCGGCGATACGAATGGCGGTCAGCGGGGATTTTTCCGACGGCTTGAGCACTACCGAGTTGCCGGTGGACAACGCCGGGCCGAGCTTCCAGCAGGCCATCATCAACGGGAAGTTCCATGGAACGATGGCACCGACCACGCCGACCGGTTCCCGGGTGACCAGGCCCAACTGGTCATGCGGGGTGGCGGCCACTTCGTCGTAGAGCTTGTCGATGGCTTCACCGCTCCAGCTCAACGCCTGCGCCGCGCCTGGAACGTCAATATTCAGGGAGTCGCTGATCGGCTTGCCCATGTCCAGGGTTTCCAGCAAGGCCAGCTCTTCGGCGTGCTGTTTGAGCAGGCCGGCAAAACGAATCATGGTGGCTTTGCGCTTACTCGGCGCCAGGCGCGACCAGGCGCCAGAATTGAATGTCGCACGGGCGTTTTCGACGGCGCGCTGGGCGTCGGCCACGTCGCAACTGGCGATCTTGCCCAACAGGCGGCCGTCGACCGGGCTGAGGCAATCGAAGGTCTCGCCGGACACTGCATCGGTGTATTCGCCATTGACGAAGGCGCGGCCTTCGATCTTCAGGTCGCGGGCGCGCTGTTCCCAGTCGGCACGAGTCAGGGTGGTCATGCGAGTGTCCTCCTCTTGTTTGGGTACGAACGCCACGCGATGCGTAGCGTTCAAGAATTCTGCCCTGCCGATGTGTATTCGGCACAAGGCACCGCCACCCTAAACCAGCGACCGGGGATGTTTCAATATATTTGACAGAAAACCCGCAAACGGCCTTGCGATGTTCGTTTTAATAAACATAGACTTTTGCTCTTCCAGCCATCCGCGCCGCAAGCACCGAGGGTAACCGCATGAGCATCCAGGACATCGTCGATTTCAGCCAGGCCAACACCACCGCCGACCGCTATCGCCCGGACCCGGTAAAAGTGCTCAAGGGGGATCCCGAACAAGCGGTGTTCAATCATTACAGCAGTCCTTGCGGACAGATGAATGCGGGGGTGTGGGAAGGCGCGGTGGGCCAGTGGACGGTCAACTATACAGAGCACGAATACTGCGAAATCGTCCAAGGCGTTTCGGTGCTGCGGGACAATGAAGGCAATGCCAAGACACTTCGGGCGGGCGACCGCTTTGTAATTCCGGCGGGGTTCAAGGGAACTTGGGAAGTGCTGGAAGCGTGCCGCAAGATCTATGTAGTGTTTGAGCAACAGGAGTGAATCAAACGCTTACACAGTGCGATATACATAACCATCACCCTCCTGTAATTATATCCGGGCGCCTCAATGAGGAGTCGCTGATTATTAATTATGCCAGGAGGCAACATGGCCAAAAAAACTACTACACCGCGGATCGCAGCGCTGGCTGCCCTGCTGACACTGAGCATCGGAGCGCTTGAAGCAGCTGCGAACGAGATCCGCCCTTCAGGCGTATGCACGGCTAATTTTGCTTTCAACTCCCTGCTGCCGATGAAGGTAGACGCGCAATTTCTGAAAGACATGCAAGCCTATTCGGGAGCAAAGATCATTCGCCATATACGCGCAGGCGAAGCCTACACTATGGACTACCAAGAAGACCGACTCTATGTTTTCAGCGACAAGGAAAACTTTTATACGGGTCACAAGTGTGGCTGATTAATTGTCAGACTACGTTGTAAACGGTCAGGGTTTTCAGTCTTGAAAGAAAAAGGCCCGTATCTCGCGATACGGGCCTTCTTCTTAAGAGGGAAAAATCAATTACTTGATTTTGCCTTCCTTGTAGATCACGTGCTTGCGAACAACCGGATCATATTTCTTGATCTCGATTTTGTCCGGGGTAGTACGCTTGTTCTTGTCGGTAGTGTAGAAGTGACCAGTACCGGCGCTCGAGATCAAACGAATCAATTCACGCATGATTAGCTCCCTTAAACCTTGCCATCGCGACGAAGTTCGGCCAGCACGACACTGATGCCACGCTTGTCGATGATGCGCATGCCTTTGGCAGATACGCGCAGACGCACAAAACGTTTCTCTTCTTCAACCCAGAAGCGGTGATGCTGCAGGTTCGGCAGGAAACGACGACGGGTTTTGTTGTTTGCGTGGGAAATGTTATTCCCAGTCACCGGACCCTTACCGGTAACTTGACAGACTCTCGACATGCCTCAGCCCTCTAAAACCACATGCCCAACCCGGCATGGGTTGGCCGCTTAATCTCTCAGTCATTTGGCGCCAGGCGCCGCGTTTCTTTAAGGGTCTTACCGGCTACACCTACAGTGAAGGAACCGGGCCCCTAGAAAAGAGCGCTGCTTTATACCAGAAAGACCCAGGCACAACAACAGCCGGTGTGATTTGTCTTTGCTGGAAACCCTCGATCAACAGCCACAGGCAGCAGGGACAAGGGCCCGCGAGGTCCTGACCACTCGTCGCGACGCACAGGTTTTTTTCGGTCGGTACAGGGCCGCGCCCGGCGAAGCGCTGCAAAGGGTGCCGGAAAATGCAAAAAGGGGATAGTCATTTGCAGACGAGCCCTCTAGGGTAGACCTTTTCCAGACTGCACTCGCAGATGGGCCTCCGACCTGCACAGGAAATCAATCATGCGCCTCGCTGCCCTACCGCTGTTGCTCGCCCCTCTGCTGCTCACCCCGCTGGCCCAGGCCGCCGCCCTGAGCGTGTGTACCGAAGCCAGCCCGGAAGGGTTCGATGTCGTCCAGTACAACTCCTTGACCACTACCAACGCTTCGGCCGACGTGCTGATGAACCGCCTGGTGGATTTCGACACCGCCAGCGGCAAGGTGGTCGCCAGCCTGGCCGAGAGCTGGGAAGTTTCGCCCGATGGCCTGAGTTATGTCTTCAAGTTGCGCCACAAGGTCAGGTTTCACCACACCGACTACTTCACACCGCGCCGCGACCTGACGGCCGAAGACGTCAAGTTCAGCTTCGAGCGCATGCTCGACCCGGCAAACCCATGGCACAAGGTTGCCCAGAGCGGCTTCCCTCACGCCCAATCCATGCAACTGCCGGCGCTGATTACAAAAATCGATGCCCTGGATCCGTTGACGGTGCGCTTCACGCTCGACCATGCCGATTCGACCTTCCTGGCGACGTTGAGCATGGGTTTCGCATCGATCTATTCGGCTGAATATGCCGAGCAGTTGATGAAGGCCGGCAAGCCGGAGCAACTCAACAGCCAGCCCATCGGCACGGGCCCGTTCATTTTCAACCGTTTCCAGAAAGACGCCTCGATTCGCTACAAGGCCAACGGTGACTATTTCGGCGGCAAGCCCCAGGTGGATCCGCTGATATTTGCCATCACGCCGGACGCCAACGTGCGCCTGCAGAAGTTGCGCCGAAATGAATGCCAGATCGCCCTCTCGCCCAAGCCGCTGGACGTGCAGGCCGCGCGGCAGGAGCCGACATTGAAGGTGGCCCAGACTGACGCATTCATGACGGCTTTCCTGGCGATCAACAGTCAGCATCCGCCGCTGGACAAGCCTGAAGTGCGTCAGGCCATCAACCTGGCTTTTGACAAGGCCAGCTACCTCAAGACCGTTTTCGAAGGCACGGCGGAAGCGGCCAACGGCCCTTATCCGCCCAACACCTGGAGCTACGCGAAAAACCTGCCCGGCTATGCCCATGACCCGGCCAAGGCCCGTGAATTGCTGGCCAAGGCCGGTTTGAAGGGAGGCTTCAAGACTACTATCTGGACGCGCCCCTCCGGCAGCCTGCTCAATCCCAATCCGAGCCTCGGCGCACAGTTACTGCAATCGGACCTGGCGGAAATCGGCATCCAGGCGGAAATCCGCGTAATCGAATGGGGCGAGCTGATCCGCCGCGCCAAGGCTGGCGAGCACGACCTGCTGTTCATGGGCTGGGCCGGCGACAATGGTGTTCCGGACAATTTCCTCACGCCGCAGTTTTCCTGCGCGGCGGTCAAGTCCGGAACCAATTTCGCCCGCTACTGCAACCCGGACCTGGACAAACTGATCAGTGCCGGCAAGACCACCAGCGAACAAGGCGTGCGCACCAAACTCTACGAACAGGCCCAGGCACAGATCCAGCAACAAGCGCTTTGGCTGCCGCTGGCGCACCCGACGGCATTCGCGCTGACCCGCAAGGATGTGCAGGGTTATACGGTGAGCCCGTTCGGGCGGCAGGATTACTCCAAGGTCAGCCTCAAGTAACCCGGCCTAGCCCCAGCCCCCTTGTGGGAGCGAGCCTGCTCGCGAAATCGGTTTGTCAGCCAATTTTGAGTCAACTGATACACCGCATTCGCGAGCAGGCTCGCTCCCACAAAGGCTCCATATTGTCAGCCCCTGCCTACATCCACCCACGCTCCGCCATCGACAACGGCTCCCCATCGCCGACGATAAAATGGTCGAGCACCCGCACATCGATCAGCTCCAGCGCGTCCTGGAGCCGCTCGGTGAGCATTCGGTCGGCCTGGCTGGGCTCGGTGCTGCCGGAGGGGTGGTTGTGGCACAGGATCACGGCGGCGGCGTTGTGGGCCAGGGCGCGCTTGACCACTTGCCGGGGGTGAACACTGGTGCAGGCGATAGAACCACGAAAAAGCGCCTCGAATGCCAACACCTGATGTCGTGAGTTGAGAAACAGGCAACCAAAAACCTCGTGGGGTTCGTGGCGCAGCATTGACTTGAGATAGTCGCGAACAGCCTGCGGATCTTCCAGCATCGACTTCTGTCGAGTCCGCGCCGCCAGATGTCGCCGGCCCATTTCGAGCACCGCGCGCAACTGGGCGAATTTCGCCGGGCCCAGCCCCATATGGCTGCTGAACGTGAGCTGATCTGCCTCAAGCAGCGCCCGCAGGCAGCCAAATTGGGACAACAGATGTCGAGCCAGATCCACCGCGCTTTTACCCGACACACCCGTGCGTAAAAATATCGCCAGCAGCTCGGCGTCTGAAAGACTCTCCGCCCCCGACACCAACAATCTCTCCCGTGGCCGCTCGGCCACCGGCCAGTCCCGAATACTCATGGCATCTCCCTGATAATGGGCGCCGCTGTTCCGTAGCGGACGCTGTGATATCTTAGCCCATCTTTTTTGCAGGCGATTTGTACCCAGGCAGGCTGCTGCCGAGGGTTCGCCCCGCACTGACCATTAAAATCGAAAGGCAGGCCTATGCAGCGGCTGTATCGGAAACGCATCGTTCTGGGCGTCGGCGGCGGCATTGCCGCCTACAAGAGCGCCGAGCTGGTTCGCAGGCTTATCGACCAGGGCGCCGAAGTACGGGTCGTCATGACCCGCGGCGGCAGTGAGTTCATCACCCCGCTGACCATGCAGGCCTTGTCCGGACACCCGGTCCACCTGGATCTGCTCGACCCGGCGGCCGAGGCCGCCATGGGTCATATCGAGCTGGCCAAATGGGCTGACCTGGTGCTGATCGCCCCGGCCACGGCCGACCTGATCGCCCGCCTGGCCCAGGGCATCGCCAACGACCTGCTGACCACCCTCGTACTCGCTACCGACGCCGTGGTCGCCGTGGCGCCGGCCATGAACCAGGCCATGTGGCGCGACCCCGCCACCCAGGCCAACCTGCAACTGCTCGAAAGCCGCGATCTGAAAGTCTTTGGCCCAGCCTCTGGCAGCCAGGCCTGCGGCGATGTCGGCATGGGCCGCATGCTCGAAGCCAACGACCTGGTTCAGTGCGCCGCCGACTGCTTCCAGCGCCAGGCGCTGACCGGCAAGCATGTGCTGATTACCGCCGGCCCGACCCAGGAAAACATCGACCCGGTGCGCTACATCACCAACCACAGCTCGGGGAAAATGGGCTTCGCACTGGCCGAAGCCGCGGTCGAGGCGGGTGCGCGGGTGACGCTGATCACCGGGCCGGTGCACCTGCCGACCCCGGATCGGGTGACCCGCATCGACGTCGTCAGCGCCCGGGACATGCTTGCGGCCTGTGAGGCATCGATCCCGTGCGACCTGTTCATCGCCTCGGCGGCGGTGGCGGACTACCGCCCCGAAGTCGTTGCGCCGCAAAAATTGAAGAAAGACCCTACGAGCGGCGATGGCCTGCTCCTGCAAATGGTACGCAACCCGGACATCCTGGCCACCATCGCCACCCGTCCCGATCGTCCATTCAGCGTCGGTTTTGCCGCCGAAACCGAACACCTCCTCGATTACGCCGCGCGCAAGCTCAAGGACAAGAATCTGGACCTGATCGTCGCCAACGACGTCGCCAACCCGAGCATCGGCTTCAACAGCGAAGAGAACGCCTGCAGCGTGATCGACCGCCAGTTGCACGCCACGCTTTTCGCCCAGACCAGCAAGGGCAAGATTGCCCGCCAACTGATCACTTTCATCGCCGAACGGCTGAACCAGGTTTAATTTCAATGCACGCTCTACAAGCCAAGATCCTCGACCCTCGCATCGGCAGTGAATTCCCGCTGCCGCAGTACGCCACGCCGGGCTCAGCCGGCCTCGATCTGCGGGCGATGCTCAAGCAGGACACGATCCTGGAACCGGGCCAGACCCTACTGATACCCACCGGCCTGTCGGTCTACATCGGCGATCCGGGCCTCGCCGCGCTGATTCTGCCGCGCTCGGGCCTGGGCCATAAGCACGGCATCGTGCTGGGCAACCTGGTGGGCCTGATCGACTCCGACTACCAGGGCGAACTGATGGTGTCCTGCTGGAATCGCGGCCAGACCGCTTTCAACATCGCCGTGGGCGAACGCATTGCCCAACTGGTGCTGGTGCCGGTGGTCCAGGCCCATTTCGAATTGGTCGAGGAATTCGACGAGAGCCAGCGCGGCGCCGGCGGTTTCGGCCACTCCGGTAGCCACTGATCCGGCTGCTCGGGCCGGACAGCAGGCCCGGCCGCTTTATTAAGCTTCTGTTTCAGGACGAAAAATGCGCAACGGCTCCAGGCGACGTTTCCCATCCGGAATCAACGTTTTAGACCGTTCGGGCTGGGGTAACGCTGTCTCATGGCACTTTCCCACCGCGAACTCTCTGTCAAAAACGCCGTCATACCCTTCAGCTTGAGCCTGCCGACGCCCGTCGTCGGCCTGTCCAGTCACTTTCCTGATAGAGCGCCCCGCCCATGAACACCCCAGCCGCAATCGCCCCGATCTTCCCTGACAGCATCTTCCGCGCCTACGACATCCGTGGCGTCGTGCCGGAAACCCTGACGGCTGAAACCGCCTACTGGATCGGCCGCGCCATCGGCTCCCAGAGCCTGGCCCAGGGCGAACCGAACGTGAACGTCGGCCGCGACGGTCGCTTGTCCGGCCCGGAGCTGGTCGAGCAGTTGATCAAAGGCCTTGCCGACAGCGGTTGCCACGTCAGCGACGTCGGCCTGGTGCCGACCCCGGCGCTTTACTACGCCGCCAATGTCCTCGCCGGAAAATCCGGCGTGATGCTCACCGGCAGCCACAACCCGTCGAACTACAACGGCTTCAAGATCGTCATCGCCGGCGACACCCTCGCCAACGAGCAGATCCAGGCCCTGCACACCCGCCTCAAGACCAATGACCTGAGCAGTGGCCAGGGCAGCGTGACCAAGGTCGATATCCTCCCGCGCTACAACGACGAAATCGTCAAGGACGTGAAACTGGCCCGCCGCCTGAAAGTCGTGGTCGATTGCGGCAACGGCGCGGCCGGCGTCATCGCTCCGCAACTGATCGAAGCGCTGAACTGTGAAGTCATCCCGTTGTTCTGCGACGTCGACGGCAACTTCCCCAACCATCACCCGGATCCGGGCAAGCTGGAAAATCTTGAGGACCTGATCGCCAAGGTCAAGGAAACCAACGCTGACCTGGGCCTGGCCTTCGACGGCGACGGTGACCGCGTGGGTGTGGTGACCAATACCGGCAGCGTGGTGTTTCCGGACCGCCTGCTGATGCTGTTCGCCAAGGACGTGGTGGCACGCAACCCCGACGCCGAGATCATCTTCGACGTGAAGTGCACCCGTCGCCTGGTGCCGCTGATCAAGGAATATGGCGGTCGCCCACTCATGTGGAAAACCGGCCACTCGCTGATCAAGAAAAAAATGAAACAGAGCGGCGCCCTGCTGGCCGGCGAAATGAGCGGCCATATCTTCTTCAAGGAGCGCTGGTTCGGTTTTGATGACGGCATCTACAGCGCGGCACGCCTGCTGGAAATCCTCAGCAAGGAGAAATCCACCGCCGAAGAACTGTTCGCGACCTTCCCGAACGATATTTCTACGCCGGAAATCAATATCCATGTGACCGAAGAGAGCAAATTCAGCATCATTGATGCACTGCACGACGCCCAGTGGGGCGAAGGCGCCGAACTGACCACCATCGACGGTGTGCGGGTCGACTACCCACAAGGCTGGGGCCTGGTTCGCGCCTCCAACACCACACCGGTGCTGGTGCTGCGTTTCGAGGCCGACAACGAGGCTGAACTGCAGCGCATCAAGGATGTGTTCCACAGCCAACTCAAGCGTGTTGCACCTGATCTCCAACTACCGTTCTGATTTGAATCACCACCGGAGCCCTGAATGACCCTCGAACGCGAAGCCGCCGCCAACACCGCCAAGGTCCTGTCCGAAGCGTTGCCTTACATCCGACGCTACGTCGGCAAGACCCTGGTGATCAAGTACGGCGGCAACGCAATGGAAAGCGAGGAGCTCAAGACCGGCTTCGCCCGCGACATCGTGCTGATGAAGGCGGTGGGCATCAACCCGGTGGTGGTTCACGGCGGCGGTCCGCAAATCGGTGACCTGCTCAAGCGCCTGTCGATCGAAAGCCACTTCATCGACGGCATGCGCGTGACCGACGCCCAGACCATGGATGTGGTGGAGATGGTCCTCGGCGGCCAGGTGAACAAGGACATCGTCAATCTGATCAACCGCCACGGCGGCAGCGCCATCGGCCTGACCGGCAAGGACGCCGAACTGATCCGGGCGAAGAAACTCACCGTAACCCGCCAGACGCCGGAGATGACCCAGCCGGAAATCATCGACATCGGCCAGGTGGGCGAAGTGGTCGGCATCAACACCGACCTGCTGAACCTGTTGGTCAAGGGCGACTTCATTCCGGTCATCGCGCCGATCGGCGTGGGCGCCAATGGCGAGTCGTATAACATCAACGCCGACCTGGTGGCGGGCAAGGTTGCCGAGGCACTGAAAGCTGAAAAGCTGATGCTGCTGACCAACATCGCCGGCCTGATGGACAAGACCGGCAAGGTCCTGACCGGGCTGTCGACCCAGCAAGTCGACGACCTGATCGCCGATGGCACCATCTACGGCGGCATGCTGCCGAAGATCCGTTGCGCGCTGGAAGCGGTCCAGGGCGGCGTTGGCAGTTCGCTGATCATCGACGGCCGCGTGCCGAATGCGATCCTGCTGGAGATCTTCACCGATACCGGCGTGGGTACGTTGATCAGCAATCGCAAGCGTCACTAAGCGACACCTGTAAAAAAAGACCCCGCTCAACCTGGTTGAGCGGGGTCTTTTTATTTCACTTTTCAGATGAGCTTTTGTGGCGAGGGAGCTTGCTCCCTCGCCACAAGATCAAAAACCATTTAAACGCCGAACTGGGCGCGATAGGCCTCAACCGCCGGCAAATGCTGCTTGAGCTGCGGATCGTCAGCCAAGAACTCCAGCACCTGGTTCAGCGACACAATGCTGATCACCGGGATACCGAAGTCGCGCTCCACTTCCTGGATCGCCGACAGCTCGCCGTTGCCGCGCTCCTGGCGGTTCAGGGCGATCAGCACGCCGGCAGCCTTGGCGCCTTCCTGGGAAGCGATGATCTGCATCACCTCGCGAATGGCGGTACCGGCGGTGATGACGTCGTCGATGATCAGCACTTCGCCGGTCAACGGCGCGCCGACCAGGCTTCCGCCTTCACCGTGAGCCTTGGCTTCCTTGCGGTTGAAGCACCAGGGCAGGTCACGGTCATGGTGCTCGGCCAGGGCGACGGCGGTAGTGGCGGCCAATGGGATGCCCTTGTAGGCCGGGCCGAACAGCACGTCGAACGGAATGCCGCTTTCAACGATGGCCGCGGCATAGAAGCGGCCCAACTGCGCCAGGGCGGTTCCGCTGTTGAACAGGCCGGCGTTGAAGAAGTACGGGCTGGTGCGCCCGGACTTGAGGGTGAATTCACCGAAGCGCAAAACGCCGCGATCGATGGCAAAGCGAATGAAATCGCGCTGATACGCCTGCATGAAAAAAGCCTCAAATACCGCGGATTTAGCTAAATAGGTAGACGGCGTGTATCATACACGCACGTGATTTTTGGGGCCATTTATGCGGATCATCAGTGTGAACGTCAATGGTATTCAGGCTGCAGTGGAGCGTGGTTTGCTCAGTTGGCTGCAAGCACAGAATGCCGACGTCATCTGCCTGCAGGACACCCGCGCCTCCGCCTTTGAACTGGACGATGCAGCCTTCCAACTGGACGGTTACTTCCTTTACGCCTGCGATGCCGAAGTCCCCGCCCAGGGTGGCGTGGCTTTGTACTCGCGGCTGCAACCGAAGGCTGTCATCAACGGTCTCGGTTTCGAGACGGCGGACCGCTACGGGCGCTACCTGCAAGCCGATTTCGACAAGGTCAGCATCGCGACCTTGCTGCTCCCTTCGGGGCAGAACGGCGATGAAGATTTGAATCAGAAATTCAAGTTGATGGACGACTTCGCCCGTTACCTTGATAAACAGCGGCGCAAACGTCGCGAGTACATCTACTGTGGCTCGCTGTACGTGGCGCAACAGAAGCTGGATATCAAGAACTGGCGCGACAGCCAGCAGTCGCCTGGCTTCCTGGCGCCGGAACGGGCCTGGATGGACGAGATCATCGGCAACATGGGTTATGTCGATGCCTTGCGCGAAGTCAGCCGCGAAGGCGACCAGTACAGCTGGTGGCCGGATAACGAGCAGGCAGAGATGCTCAACCTCGGCTGGCGCTTCGACTACCAGCTGCTGACGCCCGGGCTGCGCCGCTTCGTCCGCAGCGCCCGCCTGCCACGCCAGCCGCGGTTCTCGCAGCATGCGCCGCTGATCGTGGATTACGACTGGACGCTGACCATCTAAGCGTCCTTTCACCCACAAAAAAACCGACAGTAATGTCGGTTTTTTTGTGAGCGCCGGAAACCACTGTGGGAGCGAGCCTGCTCGCGAAAGCGATGGGTCAGCCGACATCAATATTGACTGATAGATCGCCATCGCGAGCAGGCTCGCTCCCACAGGGCAGGTTTTTGCTGATCGTTATTTGACCAACCGCCAGGTAAACGGATACCGATATGGCTGCCCTTCATTGGCCTTCACGCCAGCAATGATGGTCAGCACCAACGCACCAATGGCCACCAGGCCAAACAGGAAGAAACCAATCACCACGATCATCAGCAGCAGACTGATCGCCGCGGCGATCGCCACAGTGATCTGGAAGTTCAGCGCTTCCTTGCCTTGGGCATCGATGAACGGGTCGGATTCACGCTTGACCTGCCAGATGACCAGCGGCGCGATCAGCGAACCGAACGGAATGAAAATGCCCAATAGTGCAGACAGGTGACAAAACATTGCCCACTGCCGCGCTTCTCTGCTCGGCTGGGGCAACAGGACTTGCTCATCACTCATGACACTCTCCTTGTCTGAAGCGCAAAAAAAATCAGTCGGCCAACGCGGCCTTTTGCAATTCGAAGATTTCGCTCATGCCTTTCTTCGCCAGCTCCAGCATAGCGGTCAATTCTTCCGGCTGGAACGGCGCGCCTTCGGCGGTGCCCTGAACCTCAATGAATCCGCCAGCGCTGGTCATGACCACGTTCAGGTCGGTCTCGGCGGCGGAGTCCTCCAGGTAATCCAGGTCCAGCACCGGCTCGCCCTGGTACATGCCCACCGACACCGCGGCGATCATTTGCTTGAGCGGATCGCCGCCCTTGAGGCCGCCACGCTTCTTGATCACTTTCAAGGCATCGGCCAGCGCAACCATGGCACCGGTGATGGAGGCGGTGCGGGTGCCGCCGTCAGCCTGGATCACGTCGCAATCGACATACAGCGTCACATCGCCCAGCTTGGACATGTCCAGCGCGGCACGCAGCGAACGACCGATCAGACGCTGGATTTCCAGGGTCCGTCCGCCCTGCTTGCCACGACTGGCCTCGCGCTGGTTCCGCTCGCCGGTAGCCCGCGGCAGCATGCCGTATTCGGCAGTCAACCAACCCTGGCCCTGGCCCTTGAGGAAACGAGGCACGCCGTTTTCGACGCTGACGGTGCAGATGACCTTGGTATCACCGAACTCCACCAGTACAGATCCCTCGGCGTGTTTGGTGTAGTTGCGGGTAATGCGGATCGAGCGAAGCTGATCGGCAGCGCGACCACTTGGACGTTTCATAGGGAACACCTGTACAGAGGACGGAAAACTGCCGGCATTATAGAGCCGCGAATCGTCATAGGGCAGTTCTAATAAACTGACGCGACGGGTGAACGCACTCAAAGCCCCGGCCGACGGGCTGCAGCGCTTTGTAACCGGAGCTGTTTGGGCGCTTGCGTCCCACTGCGCTACAATCCTGCGCCTTTGCTGCCCTTCGGCATCCACCCACAGATCCCAGGCCCCACAATCAACGGTTGTGGCCGGCCTGCATTGCGAGGAACCCCAATGGTGCACAGCATGACCGCCTTCGCCCGCGTCGAAAAGGCCGGCGCCCAAGGCACGCTGAGCTGGGAGCTGCGCTCGGTCAACAGCCGTTACCTGGAGCCGCACCTGCGCTTGCCCGAGTCCTTCCGCGACCTCGAAGGCGGCGTGCGTGAAGCGCTGCGCCAGGGCCTGTCCCGGGGCAAACTGGAGTGCACCCTGCGCTTTACCGAAGAGAGCAGCGGCAAAACCTTGCAAGTGGACCGCGAGCGCGCCGCGCAATTGGTCGCCGCCGCCGAAACCGTCGCCAGCCTGATCAACAATCCCGCCGCCCTGAACCCACTGGAAGTCCTGGCCTGGCCGGGCGTACTTGTGGGCGACGCGAGCGACCCGCAGGCGCTGAACGCCGAGGCGCTGGCGCTGTTCAATCAAGGGCTGAACGAGCTCAAGGCCGGCCGCGAGCGCGAAGGCGCGGAACTGGCCCGACTGATCAACGAGCGCCTGACCTCCATTGAAGAAGACGTCGCCACCCTGCGCGAACTCGTTCCGCAGATGCTCGCCACCCAGCGCCAGAAAGTCCTCGACCGCTTCGCCGACATGAAGGCGGAGCTGGACCCGCAGCGCCTGGAACAGGAAATGGTCATGCTCGCCCAGAAGAGCGACGTGGCCGAAGAACTGGATCGCCTGAGCACCCACATCATCGAAGTCCGCCGGGTGCTCAAGTCCGGTGGCGCGGCCGGCCGCCGCCTCGACTTCCTGATGCAGGAGCTCAACCGCGAAGCCAATACACTGGGCTCCAAAGCCTTCGACCCGCGTAGCACCCAGGCGGCGGTCAACCTCAAGGTGTTGATCGAACAAATGCGCGAACAAGTGCAGAACATTGAGTAAGGCTAAACCGACATGACCCACAGCACCGGCACCCTCTACATCATTTCCGCGCCCTCCGGCGCCGGCAAGACCAGCCTGGTCAAGGCGTTGATCGACGCCGAACCGCAGATTCGCGTCTCGGTCTCCCACACCACCCGCGCCATGCGTCCTGGTGAAGTGAACGGCGTGAACTATCACTTCGTCGACCGCGAAGAATTCGTGCGGATGGCCGAGCACGGCGACTTCCTGGAGCGCGCCGAAGTCTTCGGCAACCTCTACGGCACCTCGCAAAGCGTTCTCCAGCAGACCTTGGACGAAGGCCACGACCTGATCCTGGAAATCGACTGGCAAGGCGCCGAGCAGGTGCGCAAGTTGATGCCCCAGGCCCGCTCGATCTTTATCCTGCCGCCGAGCCAGCAGGCCTTGCGCCAGCGCCTGACCAACCGTGGCCAGGACAGCGACGAGATCATCGAAGGGCGGATGCGTGAAGCAGTCAGCGAAATGAGCCACTACGTTGACTACGATTATCTGATCATCAACGACGATTTCTCCCACGCGCTGGACGATCTGAAGGCGATTTTCCGCGCCAGCCAGCTCCAGCAGAAACGCCAGCAGCAACGTTTCGGTAAATTACTGGCCGAACTGCTGGGCTGAACAGCCCTTCCCAAAACCGCTGCGACGGCTTTACATTGGTAGTCGCAGCGCGCCGAGGGGTTTGCTCAAAAAATCAGCGCTTCCCTAAACGCTGGTGTTTTTTTAAACTGTCGAGTCCGCTCGCCCAACCGGGCAGCGCGCATATTGCATTCGCTCCGAGGAATACCATGGCCCGCGTAACCGTTGAAGACTGCCTAGAACACGTGGAAAACCGCTTTGAGCTGGTCATGCTCTCTACCAAGCGTGCCCGTCAACTGGCCACCGGTGGCAAAGAGCCGTTGGTCCAGTGGGAAAACGACAAGCCTACCGTGGTAGCGCTGCGTGAAATCGCCGAAGGCCTGATGAGCTACGAGTTCATCGCCAACGCTGAAATCGTTGAAGACGAACCGCTGTTCGCAGCGTTCGAGGACGAGTCCAACGAGGCGGTCTAAGCCTATGCCTGGTCGACGTAGCACGGCGCGGGGTCACAGCAGACGGCAGGAGTCATCATCATGCCGAGCATAGACGCCCTCGCCGATCGCTTATCGGCCTACCTCGGCACGGACCAGGTCAACCTGGTCCGCCGAGCCTATTTCTACGCCGAACAAGCCCACGACGGCCAGCGCCGCCGCAGCGGCGAGGCGTACGTCACGCACCCGCTTGCGGTGGCGAATATTCTTGCCGACATGCACATGGACCATCAGAGCCTGATGGCGGCGATGCTGCATGACGTGATCGAAGACACCGGCATTGCCAAGGAAGCGCTGCAAGCGCAGTTCGGCGAAACCGTGGCCGAGCTGGTCGACGGGGTCAGCAAGCTGACCCAGATGAACTTCGAGACCAAGGCCGAGGCCCAGGCCGAGAACTTCCAGAAGATGGCCATGGCCATGGCGCGCGACATCCGGGTGATCCTGGTCAAGCTCGCCGACCGCTTGCACAACATGCGCACCCTGGAAGTGCTGTCCGGCGAAAAGCGCCGGCGCATCGCCAAGGAAACCCTGGAAATCTATGCCCCCATCGCCAACCGACTGGGGATGCACGCGATCCGCATCGAGTTCGAGGACCTGGGTTTCAAGGCCATGCACCCGATGCGTTCGGCGCGGATCAACCAGGCCGTCAAGCGCGCCCGGGGCAACCGCAAGGAAATCGTCAACAAGATCGAAGAGTCGCTGAGTCATTGCCTGGCGATCGACGGCATCGAAGGCGAAGTCAGCGGGCGGCAGAAACACCTCTACGGCATCTACAAGAAAATGCGCGGCAAGCGCCGGGCCTTCAACGAGATCATGGACGTCTATGCGTTCCGGATCATCGTCGACAAGGTCGATACCTGCTACCGCGTGCTCGGTGCTGTGCATAATCTGTACAAGCCATTGCCGGGGCGCTTCAAGGACTACATCGCGATCCCCAAGGCCAACGGCTACCAGTCGCTGCACACGACGCTGTTCGGCATGCATGGCGTACCGATCGAAATACAGATCCGTACCCGTGAAATGGAAGAGATGGCCAACAACGGCATCGCCGCCCACTGGCTGTACAAATCCAGCGGCGATGAACAGCCCAAGAGCACTCACGCCCGCGCCCGTCAGTGGGTCAAGGGTGTGCTGGAAATGCAGCAACGCGCCGGCAACTCCCTGGAATTCATCGAGAGCGTCAAGATCGACCTGTTCCCGGACGAGGTCTACGTCTTCACGCCCAAGGGCCGGATCATGGAGTTGCCCAAAGGCTCCACCGCCGTGGATTTCGCCTACGCCGTGCACACCGACGTCGGCAACAGCTGCATCGCCTGTCGCATCAATCGCCGCCTGGCCCCGTTGTCCGAACCGCTGCAAAGCGGCTCGACGGTGGAGATCGTCAGCGCCCCCGGCGCGCGGCCCAACCCGGCGTGGCTCAATTTCGTGGTCACCGGCAAGGCCCGCACGCACATCCGTCACGCGCTGAAGCTGCAACGTCGCTCCGAATCCATCAGCCTTGGCGAGCGCCTGCTGAACAAAGTGCTGAACGGTTTCGACAGTTCGCTGGACAAGATCCCGGCCGAGCGCGTGCAGATCATGCTCAACGAGTACCGTCTCGAATTGATCGAAGACCTGCTCGAAGACATCGGCCTGGGCAACCGCATGGCCTATGTCGTCGCCCGCCGCCTGCTCGGCGAAGGCGAACAGCTGCCAAGCCCCGAAGGTCCGCTGGCGATTCGCGGTACCGAGGGCCTGGTGCTCAGCTACGCCAAGTGCTGCACACCGATCCCGGGCGACCCGATCGTCGGCCACCTGTCCGCCGGCAAGGGGATGGTGGTGCACCTGGACAACTGTCGCAACATCAGCGAAATCCGCCACAACCCGGAAAAATGCATCCAGCTTTCGTGGGCCAAGGATGTCACCGGCGAATTCAACGTCGAGCTGCGCGTCGAACTCGAACACCAGCGCGGCCTGATCGCCTTGCTGGCGAGCAGCGTCAACGCCGCCGACGGCAACATCGAGAAAATCAGCATGGACGAACGCGACGGCCGGATCAGCGTCGTCCAACTGGTGGTCAGCGTGCACGACCGTGTGCACCTGGCCCGCGTGATCAAGAAACTGCGCGCCCTGACCGGGGTCATTCGCATCACCCGCATGCGCGCATAGCTCCCAATAGCCGCCCTCATTACAAGGAGTCATGAATGACCAAGACCGTTATTTCCAGCGACAAGGCCCCGGCCGCCATCGGTACTTATTCCCAGGCGATCAAGGCGGGCAACACGGTGTACATGTCGGGCCAGATCCCGCTGGACCCGAAAACCATGGAGCTGGTCGAGGGCTTCGAAGCCCAGACCGTGCAGGTCTTCGAGAACCTGAAGGCCGTGGCCGAAGCTGCCGGCGGTTCGTTCAAGGACATCGTCAAGCTCAACATATTCCTCACCGACCTGAGCCACTTCGCCAAGGTCAACGAGATCATGGGCAAGTATTTCGACCAGCCTTACCCTGCCCGCGCCGCCATTGGCGTGGCCGCCCTGCCGAAGGGTGCTCAGGTCGAGATGGACGCCATCCTGGTCATCGAGTAATAAACCCGGCGCAGCTTCCCCCGCTGCGCCGTTTTCGTTCTGAAAGGATTCCTCCATGCGCAACGCGCTTGCTTTCTCGCTGCTCGCCCTGATTCTCGGCGGTTGCGCCAGCGACCCTGCCGACCGTGACATCAGCGGCACCTGGATCAACCAGGCCGCCATCGACGCCGCCGCCAAGGGCGGGCCGCTGCGCGAAGCGCTGCAAGGCTACGGCCCGAACCTGGAATGGGACGTCAACACCCGGGCCGGCCAGGCGCGCTATACCAACGGCTTTGAAAACGTCGAAGGCAAGCTGCTCGGCGAAGAAGACGGCGCCTGGAAAGTCGATTTTTATGGCAGCTCGGCGAGCGAACTGAAGCGCGACGGCGACCAACTGAGCCAGGCTGCCACCGAAAACGAACCGCAGCAGGTATTCGAGCGCGCCAAGGTGCAGGTCCCGGACGGCGCGCCCATCGGCGCCAGCTTCGAGCGGGCGCTGTATGGCGCCTACCTGGGCGGCACCTGGAACATCACCGAAGGCCCCGGCCAGGGCGCCACGGTGCAATTCCAGCCCGATGGCCAGGTCAGCGGCCTGCCGGGTGCTGATCGCTACGCCTTGTGTCTCGCCGGCGACTGCGCCTCGATGAGTGGCGGTAACGACAACATCTGGCTGCAGCAGAACGGCCAGGGCAATACCTGGATCTTCGCCCGCAATGGCAAGAAGCTGGAAATCTTCCAGACCGTGAATGCAGCGCTGGCCGATGAGATGCCTTCGTTCACGCCGGGTGATCGGCGCTGGGTACTGGAGAAACAGTAATCACTGTGGGGCGGAATGCTGTTCATCGAAGATGATGAGCTGTGGCGAGGGAGCTTGCTCCCGCTGGGCCGCGAAGCGGCCCCGAAACCTGCCGAATGCGGAGCATCAGGCACACCGCGCCCGCCGGTCTACGACTGCTTCGCAGCCGAGCGGGAGCGAGCTCCCTCGCCACGGGTTGGTCGATTGTCTTAGTGGAACAATAATCCCTGTGGGAGGGCTGGAAAATCAGCAACGCCCTTCCAGGATCGCCGCATACCCCTCGCGAAAACTCGGATAACGCGGTGTCCAGCCCAGGGCCTTCGCCCGGGCATTGCTGCAGCGCTTGCTGCCGGCGCGGCGCACGCTGGCGTCCTCGGCCCACTCGGTGATGCCCATATACTCGCGCAACCAGCCCACCACTTCCGCCAACGGCGCGGGAGCGTCGTCAACGCCGATGTAGCAGTCCTCCAAAGCCCGGCCTTGATGATCGGCCTTGAGCAGGAATGCCAGCAGGCCGGCGGCATCGTCCGCGTGGATGCGATTGGCGTACAGCGGCGGATCGGTCACCACTCGATAACCCTGGCGCACCTGGCTGAGCAGCCACTCCCGGCCCGGCCCGTAGATGCCGGTCAGGCGTACACGACTGGCCGGGATGCCACTGTCCAGCGCCACTTGCTCGGCTTCGAGCATGACCCGCCCGGAATAACCACCCGCCTCGGTAGGCGAGCTTTCATCGACCCACTCGCCGTTCTGTTGTCCATAGACGCTGCTGCTGGACACGAAAAGCAAGCGCTTGGGTTGCTGACCATGTTGCTTCAACCAGCCCAACACATGTTGCAACCCTTCGACGTAAGCCATGCGGTAGCCCGCTTCGTCATGGTCGGTGGCGGCAGCACTGTAGACCAGGTAATCCAATGGCCCGCTGGGCCAATCGGTGGGGCATCGCTCGTTGAACAAGTCGCCCGTGACACCGATGACTCCCGCCGGCAGGTTCGCAACCGTGCGCCGCAAGCCGTGCACCCGCCAATGTTCGGTCACCAGTTGGCTGGCCAAACGGCCGCCGATATCACCACAGCCGGCAATTAGAACAGAAGGCGCGGACATCAGAATCTCCTCTGGCAAAGCCGCAGACTAGCTGCCAGAGAGGACGAGCGGCTAGCATTCTACGAAAAAAAGATACTGTATTACTTTTGTTAACAAGAATTACTTGCAATAATGCTCGCCACTTTTGTTCTCGGCCTCACGAGGCCTGGAAGAACATCAACCTTCTTTTTTCTCTCAGGTCCGGCCAGCATGACACGCTCTCTCTCCTCCGCTTCGCCAACCAATCGACCTCGCGCCTGGAGCGCTGTGGCAGCGTTGCTGTTCAGCCTGCTGCTGACGCCTGCCGCCGCATTCGCCGATGCCCAGACGCCGGCCAGCACGTCCACCACGGCACCCGCCGCCACCCAGGCGCCGGCCGACACGACAGCACCTGTAGCCGCCCCCGCAGCCAGCGACCCGGCCCAGGCCGTCGAAGCCAGCGCAGCCGACGCGCCTCAAATGCTTGAAGCCGACAACACCCTGGGCATGGCCCACGACCTGTCGCCCTGGGGCATGTACAAAAACGCCGACGTCGTCGTCAAAGCCGTGATGATCGGCCTGGCCATCGCCTCGATCATCACCTGGACCATCTGGATCGCCAAAGGCTTCGAGCTGCTGGGTGCCAAGCGCCGCTTGCGTGGCGAGATCGCCGCCCTGAAAAAAGCCGCCACCCTCAAGGAAGCCAGCGCCACCGCCGGCAAGGAAGGCACCCTCGCCAACCTGCTGGTGCACGATGCGCTCGAAGAGATGCGCCTGTCGGCCAACAGCCGCGAGAAGGAAGGCATCAAGGAACGCGTGAGCTTCCGTCTCGAGCGCCTGGTCGCGGCCTGCGGTCGCAACATGAGCAGCGGCACCGGCGTGCTCGCCACCATCGGTTCCACCGCGCCCTTCGTCGGCCTGTTCGGCACCGTGTGGGGGATCATGAACAGCTTCATCGGCATCGCCAAGACCCAGACCACCAACCTCGCCGTCGTTGCTCCCGGCATCGCCGAAGCTCTGCTGGCGACGGCTTTGGGCCTGGTCGCAGCGATCCCGGCCGTGGTCATCTATAACGTCTTCGCCCGCTCCATCGCCGGCTACAAGGCCCAGGTCTCCGACGCTTCGGCCGAAGTCCTGCTGCTGGTCAGTCGCGACCTCGACCACCTGCCGCCCGAGCGCAGCTCGCAACCGCACATGGTGAAAGTGGGGTAATCGGCCATGGGCCTGCATTTGAAAGAAGGCGCAGACGACGATCTGGCCGAGAACCACGAAATCAACGTCACGCCATTCATTGACGTGATGCTGGTGCTGTTGATCATCTTCATGGTGGCCGCCCCGCTCGCCACCGTGGACATCAAGGTTGACCTCCCCGCATCGACGGCCAAGCCGTCGCCACGCCCGGAGAAACCGGTGTTCCTGAGCGTCAAGGCCGACCAGCGCCTGTTCCTCGGTGAAGAGGAAATCAAGGTCGACAGCCTCGGCGCGACCCTGGACGCCAAGACCCAGGGCAAGAAAGACACGACGATCTTCTTCCAGGCCGACAAAGGCGTGGACTACGGCGACCTGATGAGCGTGATGGACGCCCTGCGTGGCGCCGGCTACCTGAAGGTCGGTCTGGTCGGACTCGAGACGGCGCCGAAGAAATGATCACGACGCGCCAAAAGCTGACGCGTTACAGCGGTAGCCTGGCCGTGGTGCTGGGCGTGCATGCGCTTGCCATCGCACTGGCGCTGAACTGGACGACGCGTGCGCCCATCGAATTGCCTCCCCAGGCGATGATGGTCGAACTGGCGCCGGTTCCAGCACCGCCACCGCCTGCACCGCCAAAAGTCGTCACGCCGCCGCAACCGCCCGAGCCGGTCGAAGAGCTGCCGCTGCCCAAACTGGCCGAGGCACCGAAGGCGGAAATCGCCGTGCCCAAACCGGTCAAGCCCAAGCCAAAGCCACAACCGCCCAAGCCCAAGCCGGTGGAGAAAAAGCCCGAGCCGCCGAAGGAAACGCCGTCGGAGCAAAAGCCCGCCGACACTCAGCCGACCCAGGCACCGACCGAGAAGTCCGCGCAACCGGCCCCTGGCCCATCGCCCGCGCAGATGGCCGCCAAGGCCAGTTGGCAAGGTACGTTGCTGGCGCACCTGGGCAAGTACAAGAAGTACCCGGCCAGCGCCCAGGCACGCGGCAAGGAAGGCATGAACCGCTTGCGGTTCGTGGTGGACGCCGAAGGCAACGTGGTGTCGTTCGAACTGGTGGGCAAGTCAGGCAACGCCGATCTGGACCGGGCTACCCTGGAAATGATCCGTCGCGCCCAACCGCTGCCCAAGCCACCGGCCGACCTGCTGAGCAACGGTACGGTCGAACTGACGGCACCGTTCCTGTACTCCATCGACAAGCGCCGGCGCTGACCTCAAATTGCAAGCCCCTGTTTCAGGGGCTTCTTATTTGTGGCGAGGGGATTTATCCCCGCTGGGGCGCGTAGCGGCCCTAAAAAAGCTGACATGCCACCGGCTTTCCCGTCGCCAGTCCTGTTTTTGGGGCCGCTTCGCAGCCCAACGGGGCGGTGCGACGTTTCGCTAAATCCCCTCGCCACATCAGGCATTCGCCAGTGTCGCACCGCGCCTCCAGTCTGATAACGTGCGTCTATCGATTGCAGCCGGTATGCTTGGCTCGCAACTTCACGGACGCTCGCCATGACCCTCACAGAATTACGCTACATCGTGACCCTCGCCCAAGAGCAGCACTTCGGCCATGCGGCCGAGCGTTGCCATGTCAGCCAGCCGACGCTGTCGGTGGGCGTGAAAAAGCTTGAAGACGAACTCGGTGTGCTTATTTTCGAGCGCAGCAAAAGCGCGGTGCGCCTGACGCCGGTCGGCGAAGGCATCGTCGCCCAGGCACAAAAAGTCCTGGAACAGGCCCAGGGCATTCGCGAGCTGGCCCAGGCCGGCAAGAACCAACTGACCGCCCCACTGAAAGTCGGCGCGATCTACACCGTCGGCCCGTACCTGTTCCCGCACCTGATCCCGCAACTGCACCGGGTCGCCCCGCAGATGCCGTTGTATATCGAAGAAAATTTCACCCATGTGCTGCGCGACAAGCTGCGCAACGGCGAACTGGACGCGATCATCATCGCCCTGCCGTTCAACGAAGCCGATGTCCT
Organism: Pseudomonas sp. FP198; assembly: GCF_030687895.1. Taxonomy (NCBI): domain Bacteria; kingdom Pseudomonadati; phylum Pseudomonadota; class Gammaproteobacteria; order Pseudomonadales; family Pseudomonadaceae; genus Pseudomonas; species Pseudomonas sp. FP198. The sequence continues at coordinate 152,698 of NZ_CP117452.1, read as the reverse complement.
GACCCTGCCGCTCTACGACGAGCCGTTCTACGTCCTGATGCCGGCCCAGCACCCGTGGACCCAGAAAAAAACCATCGACGCCGCCCTGCTCAATGACAAGAGCCTGCTGTTGCTCGGCGAAGGCCACTGCTTCCGCGACCAGGTGCTCGAAGCCTGCCCGACCCTGGCCAAGGGCAGCGAAGGCGCCAAGCACACCACGGTGGAATCCAGCTCCCTGGAAACCATTCGCCACATGGTCGCCTCCGGCCTGGGCATTTCGATCCTGCCGCTGTCGGCGGTGGACAGCCATCACTATTCACCCGGCGTGATCGAAGTCCGCCCATTGACTGCGCCCGTGCCGTTCCGCACCGTTGCCATCGCCTGGCGCGCCAGCTTCCCGCGACCCAAGGCCATCGAGATCCTCGCCGACTCGATCCGCCTGTGCTCCGTGGCCAAGCCGCCCGCCGCCAAGTAAGCCGCTGCCATGACTGAGCTGTCGAAAGTGCCGGTCACGGCACTCAAGGGTGTCGGTGAAGCCATGGCCGAGAAACTCGCCAAGGTCGGCCTGGAAACCCTCCAGGACGTGCTGTTCCACCTGCCGCTGCGTTACCAGGATCGCACCCGCGTGGTGCCCATCGGCCATTTGCGACCCGGGCAGGATGCGGTGGTGGAAGGCACCGTCAGCGGCGCCGACGTGGTCATGGGCCGGCGGCGCAGCCTGGTGGTGCGCCTGCATGACGGCACGGGTGGGCTCAGCCTGCGCTTCTACCATTTCAGCAACGCGCAAAAGGAAGGCCTCAAGCGGGGCACCCGCGTGCGCTGCTACGGCGAGGCGCGGCCCGGCGCCTCGGGGCTGGAAATCTATCACCCGGAATACCGCGCGATTACCGGCGATGAGCCGCCACCCGTGGCTGAAACCCTGACGCCGGTCTACCCGCTCACCGAAGGCCTGACCCAACAGCGCTTGCGCCAGCTCTGCCAGCAGACCCTGACGATGCTCGGCCCCACCAGCCTGCCGGACTGGCTGCCCAAGGAACTGGCGCGGGACTATCAATTGGCGCCGTTGGCCGACGCGATTCGTTATCTGCACCACCCGCCCGCCGATGCCGACGTCGAAGAACTCGCCCTTGGGCATCACTGGGCCCAGCATCGCCTGGCGTTTGAAGAACTGCTGACCCATCAACTGTCCCAGCAACGCTTGCGTGAGAGCCTGCGCTCGCTGCGCGCCCCGGCCATGCCCAAGGCGACAAAACTGCCGGGTCGCTACCTGGCCAATCTCGGTTTCGCGCCCACCGGCGCCCAACAACGGGTCGGCAATGAAATTGCCTATGACCTGAGCCAGCCCGAGCCCATGCTGCGGTTGATCCAGGGCGACGTCGGCGCCGGCAAGACCGTGGTCGCCGCTCTCGCCGCGCTGCAAGCGCTGGAGTCGGGTTATCAGGTGGCGTTGATGGCGCCAACCGAGATTCTCGCCGAACAGCACTTCATCACGTTCCAGCGCTGGCTCGAACCGCTGGGCATCGAAGTCGCCTGGCTGGCCGGCAAGCTCAAGGGCAAGAACCGCGTCGCCGCCCTGGCACAGATCGCCGAGGGCGCGCCGATGGTGGTCGGCACGCACGCCCTGTTCCAGAACGAAGTGCAGTTCAAGAACCTGGCCTTGGTGATCATCGACGAACAACACCGCTTCGGCGTCCAGCAACGCCTGGCCCTGCGGCAGAAAGGCGTGGGCGGACGAATGTGCCCGCACCAGTTGATCATGACCGCCACACCGATTCCGCGGACCCTGGCGATGAGCGCCTACGCCGACCTCGACACCTCGATCCTCGACGAACTGCCGCCCGGCCGCACGCCGGTCAACACCGTGCTGGTCACCGACACCCGGCGGGTCGAAGTGATCGAGCGCGTGCGCAGCGCCTGCGCCGAAGGCCGGCAAGCCTATTGGGTGTGCACCTTGATCGAAGAATCGGAAGAGCTGACCTGCCAGGCGGCTGAAACCACTTTCGAGGACCTCACCGCCGCCCTCGGCGAGCTGAAGGTCGGGCTGATCCACGGTCGCATGAAGCCTGCCGAGAAAGCCGCGGTCATGGCCGAATTCAAGGCCGGTGCCCTGCAATTGCTGGTTGCGACCACCGTGATCGAGGTCGGCGTCGACGTGCCCAACGCCAGCCTGATGATCATCGAGAACCCCGAGCGCCTGGGCCTGGCGCAGTTGCACCAGTTGCGTGGCCGGGTCGGCCGGGGCAGCGCGGCCAGCCATTGCGTGTTGCTGTATCACCCGCCGCTGTCACAGATCGGCCGCCAGCGGCTGGGCATCATGCGTGAAACCAACGACGGTTTCGTCATCGCCGAAAAAGACCTCGAACTGCGCGGCCCGGGTGAAATGCTCGGCACGCGCCAGACCGGTCTGCTTCAATTCAAGGTAGCCGACCTGATGCGCGACGCCGACCTGCTCCCTGCGGTCCGCGACGCCGCCCAGGCGTTGCTGGAGCGCTGGCCGGACCACGTCAGCCCGCTGTTGGATCGCTGGTTGCGCCACGGGCAGCAATACGGCCAAGTGTGAGCACGCGCTCAGTTTTCTGGACGCGCCTGCCCGACAAGCTGGTTATACTGACCAACTTGTAGGAAAACGGATACAGACCATGACCGAAGCTGCCCTCGTCCCAGAAACCCCGCACGCTCCGTCTGTTATTCGGCAGTTGCTCGAGAAATTGGGCATCGCCTTTGACGAAGTCATCGAGCGACCGGGCTTGAACCCCGCTCGTAAAGTGCAGGCCGTGCTGCTGCACGACGCTGTCGGCGCGCTCATGGTCCTGTTTCCGCAAAACCAGTTGCTGGACCTCAACCGGCTGGCCGAACTCACCGGTCGTAAGCTCACGGCAGTGCCGACCGAGCGCCTGGAGCGCATGCTCGGCAAGCACAACCTGAGCCTGCTGCCCGGCCTGCCAGCGCTGACCAGTTCGCCGTGCCTGTATGAAGAAGGCCTGCTGCGCGAGCCGAAACTGCTGATCAATTCCGGCGAGCCGGGACTGCTGCTGGAAGTCACCAGCGAAGCCTTCAAGACCATGCTCACCAAGGCCAGCGCCGCGACGTTCGGCGAGCCTTTGAGCAATATCACGCCAAACCTGGACCGCCCGGACGACGACCGCAAGGAAATCACCATGGCCGTGCAGGCCTTCACCGCGCGGCGTATCCAGCAACGCCTGGAAGAAACCATCGAGATTCCGCCGCTGGCCGAAACCGCGCAGAAGATCATCAAGTTGCGGGTCGATCCCGATGCGACCATCGATGACATCACCGGCGTGGTGGAAACCGACCCGGCCCTGGCCGCGCAGGTGGTGAGCTGGGCCGCGTCGCCGTACTACGCCTCGCCAGGCAAGATTCGCTCGGTGGAAGACGCCATTGTCCGGGTGCTGGGCTTCGACCTGGTGATCAACTTGGCGCTGGGCCTGGCCCTAGGCAAGACCCTGAGCCTGCCCAAGGACCACCCGCAACACACCACGCCTTACTGGCAGCAGTCGATCTACACCGCCGCCGTCATCGAAGGCCTGACCCGCGCCATGCCGCGCGCCCAGCGCCCCGAAGGCGGCCTGACTTACCTGTCGGGGCTGCTGCACAACTTCGGCTATCTGTTGCTGGCCCACGTGTTCCCGCCGCATTTCTCACTGATCTGCCGGCACCTGGAGGTCAACCCGCACCTGTGCCACAGCTACGTGGAACAGCACCTGCTGGGTATCAGTCGCGAGCAGATTGGCGCCTGGCTGATGCGCTACTGGGACATGCCCGACGAACTGGCCACCGCCCTGCGCTTCCAGCACGACCCGCACTACGACGGCGAATACGCCGCTTATCCGAACCTGGTGTGCCTGGCCGTGCGCCTGCTGCGCTCGCGCAGCATCGGCTCGGGCCCGGACGAGGACATCCCGGACTCGCTGCTCGAACGCGTGGGGCTGAGCCGGGAAAAGGCCAACGACGTGGTCAGCAAAGTGCTCGAAGCCGAAGTGCTGCTGCGGGAACTGGCGTCGCAGTTCAGCCATTGATTACTGAGACAGGCAGCAGAGCTTTTGTGGCGAGGGGATTTATCCCCGCTGGGCTGCGAAGCAACCCTAAAACCTGCCTCCTCGGTTAAGCAGGCTCACCGCACTTAGCCCTTTGGGGCCTGCTGCGCAGTCCAGCGGGGATAAATCCCCTCGCCACAGCCATCCCCTTGCTACCATGATCCGCTCGGCTAAACCTTCTTCGGTTTCTTCGGCTTCAGGTACTTCATCAACCCCTGAAACCAGATCACCAGCGCCGGGTTGCCCTTGATCTGGATCGACTTGTCCTGGATCCCGGTCATGAATGCCAACTGCTTGTTCTTCGCCTGCATCGTGGCGAAGCCATAGGCTGCATCCTTGAACGCGATGGCAAAAGCCGGCGTCGGGTAGACACCGGAGTGGCTGGTGATGCGCTGGTTCTTCACGGTGTAATGCCTGGCGACCTTGCCGTCCAGGGTTTGCAGCTGGAACACCAGCTCCCGGTCGGCCAGCTGTTGCTGGAACGCCGGATTGTTACGACTGGCCTTGCCCATCAACAACCCGAGCATCCATAGCAGCAAACGAAATTTCATGGGCACAGCCTCGTGAGAAAATGAACGGCCGGCGCAGTTTAGCGATTCCGCGCGAGAACGCCATCATCGAATCCGTTTTGCGGAAGATAGCCCTCGAATCCAGCATGATGACTGCCAAGTCACGTTTTTAAGTTGATGCCGACTGAACGGACGCTTTCGCGAGCAGGCTCGCTCCCACAGGGGATTTGGGTTTGATGCGGATCTTTCAGCCACACACAACCAACTGTGGGAGCGAGCCTACTCGCGAAAGCGGTGCATCAGTCGACATCGATGCCAACTGAACGGACGCCATCGCGAGCAAGCTCGCTCCCACAGGGAACTGGGGTTGATGCGGATCTTCAGCCACACAAAAAACATTTGTGGGAGCGAGCCTGCTCGCGAAAGCGGTGCATCAGTCGACATCGATGCCAACTGAACGGACGCTATCGCGAGCAAGCTCGCTCCCACAGGTTTTACAGGGTGGTCACTTCCTGGAGGAGTGACCAACCATCATCACTCAGACATTCGGGCAAGGTACCGGTGCCCAGTCGCCCAGGTCCGGGTTTTTGCACATGCTGTTGACCTGGGTGGTGCCGGCGCTGGCGACCTGCTTGCCTTCATCCTGCTTGGCCTTGGCGGTCTGCAGGGTCTTCTCGGTGGCGACCGCTTCTTTCGGCACGGTTGGCAGCTCTTTCTTCTTCGCCGGCGTCACTTTCTTTTTATTCTTGGTGCTGGTCTGCGCCGCCACGACTTGCGTGGTATCAGCAGTGGCCACGGTCACCACGTCGGTACGCTGCACACCCACTTGCTGCAGGTCTTTTTCATAGGCCTGGGTGTAGTTGTTCAGGTCTTCGGCGGCTTTGCCGTTCACGGCGACGATCAGGTCGTTGGACTCTTTCAGGCCGGCAACGATTTCCGCCAGGCGCTTGCGGCCTTCGGTGTCGTTGACGGTCTTGGCCTTGCGGTCGGCGACCAGTTTGCTGAACGCGTTCTGGTAGCACTGTTGCGAAGCCTTGGCGTACGCGGTGCTGCGGTCGATGTCAGAAGCGCTTTTGCTGACATCGGCGGCGTAGGAGGCGATGCGCATGTTGTCATCGGCGATCTGCTTCTGGCGCTCGGTGTAGTAACCGGCTGCGCCACCGGCCAGGGCGCCGCCCGCGGCACCGATGGCGGCATTGCGGCCACGGTCTTCCTTGTCAGCGGTCAGCGCGCCCAGCAAGGCACCGCCGACGGCGCCGACGGCTGCGCCGGTGACAACCGACTTGGTCATGTTGCCTTCAGTGGAGCGCAGGTGCTGCACCGGCTCGTAGCAGTTCGGGTAGTACTCGACCTTGGTGCTCGAAGCGACCTTGGACGTCGGCGACGTGGCGCAGCCGGTCAGCACGGTGCTGAAGCCAACAGCGACCATCAGCAAATGACGCTTGGAAACCGAAGCAAAAGGTTTACGGGAGAAAAGCATAGTTGTGTTCTCGTTTAAGTTTTGACCAGCTCAGCACAGCCCTATCGCCGCCTGAGTCCCTTCCAAGCTCGCTGACAACGAACACTCAAGACCGCTGAGCGCTCGATGCGAGCAATTCCTTCAATATCGCCGCCGGGTCGGCTCGTTTCTGCTGACGATAATCCCCGACATGACGAACGAATAACGTTGCACGCGCCACCAGGCTCTTGCCCAGTACCGGTTTGCGCTCCAACTCTTCCTTGATGCGCTGGAACTGCGCCTGGATCACGGCATCGGTGTAGCGCGTGCCGGTTGCCAGGTTGTCGATGTAGATCGCCACTGCGCCATCCAGCGCGCTGCGGCCGTTGTCGATGGCCGTGGCGAACAACGTGGCACTGGCCTCGTCCTTGGCGTCCAGGGCCGCCTGCCGGCTGTTTTGCAGGTTGGTCAGGCGAATGTTGTAGTTGTTGATGGTCTCCGCCACCAGGGCCGAAGACTGGATCAGGTTGCCCGCCGCTTCCTCGCGCTGCTGGGCGATGAGCGAGACGTTGCGTTTGAGTTCTTCGTTGACCAGTCCCAGCTCGGCTTGCAGGCGCGGGTCGGCGCTGGCGGCGATGATGCTGTCCAGGCGCTTGGTCGGGTCTTCGGCATCGTCGATGGCATCGGTGAGGGAGGCGAGCCGGCCTTCCTTCTGCCATTGGGCGAACAATTCCTTGTAGCGCGAGCGCGGCGCCGACAACGCCCCGACGGCCACGCGAAAGCCGGTGGTTTCGTTGCTCTGTTCGGTGCCGTCGGCGGCGAACAACGGGTACTCGCGGCGCATGCCGGTAAACAACGTGCCCTCGCCTTCCAGGTAGTTGCCACCCTTGACCACAAAACCGCCATAGGCGCCCTGACGGCGGCCGGCATGTACAAGCTGGAAGGATTCCTGGACCATCTCGGCGGCGTTGCCGACCACGTCGAACAACCCGATCGGGTTCGGCAGTTTGGTGCCGATGGGCATCAGTCGCGCCGCCTGGCCGGTGCCGCCGGCGACCTGGTTGAACACCGCCCACTCGGCCAATGGCCCGTCGCTTTCGCTGCCTTCCAGGCGTCGGGGAAACAATCGCCCTTCCAGGTCCTGGCGGCTCACGGCATGCCCACCACGGGCGGCGAATTCCCATTCCACCTCGGTGGGCAGGCGCACGAAGCCCAGCCCGCCGTCTTCAGCGGAAGTACCGCGACCACTCACCGGCAACAGGTCCTTGTGGTACTTCATCAGCCAGGCGCTGTACACCGCTGAGAAGCGCTCGGCCTCGAACTTCGACAGCTTCACCTTGGGCAAGCGCCCGGCCATGCCTTGGGGCAACTCGCCCAGCAGCGCCTCGCAGGCCGGCGCCGGCTCGCCGCTGGCCAGCGATTGCGCCTGCGCCATGACCTGGGCGTACTGGCGGGCGGTGACCTCGTATTTGCCGATGAAGTACAGCATCGGCTTGAGCGGCGTCTTGGCGTCAGTCATGGGCATCAACGGCGTGATGGTCTTGTTCCAGTCCTTGGGCAAATCCTTGAGGGTGAACTGGCCGTTGATGAAGTCGCGCCGGTAGCCGGAAATGAACGACTGTTGATAGCCCGCCTCGCCTTCGCTGAACGGGTAGCCGAGGCTGATCTCGCGGTCGTCCAGGGTGCCCTGGGCGAGGATGTAGACGTAGCGGAACACCATCTGCCCCTCGCACGGCAGCGGCAGGCTGACGTCGTCGGGCAATGGCTTGGGGTTGTCCAGTTTGTCCGTGCCTTCATCAGCCCAGACCAAGCCGGCCAGGCTCAGCGCCACGGCGGCGCCCAATACCTTATACATCGCGAATTCCTTCACACGCCTGGATGCGCGCCACCCGCCAGCCGCCACAGGCCGCCGCGACGGCACTGACGCCGAGCACGGCCACCAGGGCCAAGGTGTAATGACGCATCAGCAGATGGCTGGCGTATTCGCCGGGCAGCTGCGCAAATAAATGATTCAGGCCCGACTGCGCCAGGCCATACAGGCCAGCACTCAGCAGGGCCGCAAACGTGGCGCTGTAGAGCGCCTGCAAGACCACGAACAACAATAGCGCCGCGGTGGACACACCCAACAGGCGCAACACCGACAGCTCCCGGCGCTTGCGCTCGACGGCCGCCAGGGCACCGGCAAAAATCGCCGCGAACGCACCGGCGAGTGCCAAGCCGGCGATGATCCAGAACACGATCGACAGGTTGCGGCTCAACGATTGCACTTGTGCGATGGTCTGGGCCTGGGTCGACACCAGCAGGTTCTGCCCGGCGAAGTACTGGCGCAGCGGCTCGACATCGCCAAGGCTGCGGGCATACAAACGAAACGCCGGATACACCCGCTGCCCGGCCTCGCCCAGCGCATCGCCAGGCCAGCCGAAAGCGGGCACGGCACGGCCGTCGCGGTAATCCTCGGCCGCCTCGAGCAATGCCAGTGGCGCGAACAAACCATCCCGGGCGAAGGCCTCCAGCGGCAGCACCTGCAGCACCTGCACCCGTGTGCGCTGCGCCTCGCTGCGACCGGCCACCTGCCGGCCGAAACTGGCCTGCAACCAATCGCCAGCCCTGGCGCCAAGTTTTTCCGCGGCGGTCTGGCTGAGCACCACTTGCTCCAGGCCTTGCGGCACCGGCAGTTGGTCGAACAGCGGATCGCCCATCGCGGTGGGAATCATTTCGACCGTGACCGCCGAAGCCTCTTTGCTCAGGTCCGCCGTGGCTGCGATCTGCCGGGTACGTGGCAAGGCGAAGGCGACGTCGCTGCGCTGCCCCAGTTGTTCGACGAATCGAGCGCTGAAACGGCCACCTCCCAAGGGGATGATTTCCCGGGTCGCCGGGTCACGCTCCAGGCGCTCGGTCAGACTGCTGACCAGGCCGAACTTCAGGCCGAACAACACCAGCAACGGCGCCACCACGGCGACCAGTGCCAGCACCGAACAGGCCGACAGCCAGGCGTCGTTGCGATAATCCTGCCAGGCCAGGGAAGCCACCAGCGCGCCGCGCATCAGCAAGCCTCCCCAAGGGTGGCGGTGACGCCGCCGTCCGTGTCGCGACGGCAGCTGATGCGCCGCACCTGCAAGCCGCTGGCGCGGGCCAGCGCCTCGTCATGGGTGGCAACGACGCAGCACACACCCTGCTCACGGGCCTGGGACACCAGCAACTGCATGACGCGCTCGGCATTCAACGGGTCCAGCGCGGCGGTCGGCTCATCGGCCAATAGCAGGCGCGGGCCATGGGCCAAAGCGCGGGCGCAACTGACCCGCTGGCGCTGACCCACGGACAGGTCCGTCGGTTTCTTGTCCAGTTGATCGGCGATGTCCAGTTGTCCAGCCAGGCGCGTCACGCTGCCGTCATCCTTCAAGCCCAGCAATTTGCGCGACAACGCGATGTTGCCGCGCACGTCCAGGAAGCCCAGCAGGCCTCCGGTTTGCAGAACATAGCCCAGGTGACGGCTGCGCAGCTCGGCCAAGGTGTCCTGTTGCGACGCACGCCACAGTTTGGCGATGTCCAGTGGCGTATTGGCGGGCGTGAAGTCGAATTGCCCGGCCTGATCCGGCGCCAGCACCAGGGCGAGCAAGTCCAGCAAGGTACTCTTGCCGCAGCCGCTGGGGCCGACCACCGCCAGCTGTTCACCGCCACGCAGTTGCAGCCGTGGAATCACCAGGCTGTAGCGCTGGCTGCCGGTGCCCCGGCTTTTGTGCACGGCGTTCAGGTTCAGCATCACGGCAGCGTCGACAACGGAACGCGGTACAAGGCATCGCCCGGCTCGGCATCGCCGAAACGCACCCAGTTGGCGAGATCGTTGTGGAAGGTTTCGTAGAGACGGATCTTCGACTCCAGCTCGTCGATGAAATCTTCCTGCTCGGCCACGCTCAAGGACAGCCACAGGTCCTGGGTCATGTTCAGCGATTTGCTGCGATACGGCAGCCCTTCCAGGTACTCGCCGAGGATGCCGCCGGTGGCGAGGTTGCCGCCCTTGCGCAGGGCCGACGGGTCGCGGCTCATGTAGGCGCTGGCACTGGCGATTTCCTGGAAGAAATCCTTGGGCGAACTTTGGGTCTTGCGGGCCGCGTCGACGATCAGCTTCAGCGATTGCTGCAGGTCGTTGAGCTGCAGCTTGGTCAGCATCACGCAGACCTGGAATGCCGGCAGGGCCGGGTTGGTCAGGTCGCGGTCGGCGGTCCAGGCGCTGACCAGTTGCGGCGCCTGGCTGGCGCTCTTGCGGCCGAGGAAATCCATGTGCATGGCGTAGCCGACTGCCGCCGATTTGTCCGCCAGGCTTGGCGCGGCGCTGAGCAGCGGCACGCTTTGCGGCTTGTTGCTGCGCACCTGGTGCACGAGATCGGCGAACACCGAACCGATCTCGTCGACCCGCTCGCCGAACTTGCGCACGTCAGCGCCCGGCACCGGGATGTACAGGTCGCCGATCTGCGGGTTGGCGTCGGCGGTCAGGGTGCGGTATTGGGTCTGGGCGCCGGCATGGGTTTTCTTGCCGGCGTCGCTGAGCAGGTGCAGGGCGTAGATCTTGATCTGCTTGCCCAACGCGGCCTGGCGCACTTCGGCCTCGTTCATCTGCGTCGCGGCAAACGGGTCGTTCTTGCGCAGGGCACCGGCATCGGTTACCAGCAGGATCAGGCGCCCGCCGTAACCGGACCAGTCCATGCCCTCCACGGCTTCCATGACCCCGGCAAACGCATCCTCGTTGAACGAATGGCTCGACACGGTAGACGCCTTGACCTGCCGCGCCATCTCCAGGAAGCGTTGCGGGTCGCGACCCTGCTCCAGCGTGATCAGAGTCTTGGCGGTGTACTCCAGGCCCGGGGTTTTCTTGATGCTGCTGCGAAAACCGACCATGCCGAAGCTGACGCTGTCCAACTCGCCACGTTCGCCGATGCGAGTCTGCAACTGATGCACCACGTCGCGGACCTGATCGATATAGGGCTGCATGGACACGGTGGTGTCCACCACCAGCACCACGGCGGTACGGAATGCGTCGGCGTTAGCGGTGGTGACCGGCGTGTTGGTCGCGGCCTTTTGCGTGTTGCCGGGGTCGATGGAGGCGACGTTCAACAACTGCACCGGCTGGCCGTTGTCGTCGAAGCTTTCGCGCGAATCGAAGATCGGCAACAGGTAGAACTGGTTTTGCGGCACGGCGCTGGCAGCCGGTTCCAGGGCCAGGACCTGCTGGTTGTCCTGGGGGCTTTGTTGGGCCTTGAGCAACGCATTTTTCGCGGCCGAAGGGTTCGCCAGGAGCTTTTCCACTTCGCCGGGCTGGCGCAGGAACATCACCGGCGCACGGCCGGAGCGTTCGGTGAACTTGAGCACCAGGCTCTGCTTCCAGTCGCTGACCTGGGCGGCAGGCAACCAGCCGTCGCTGCGCCCGTCGGTGGCCGCGCCGACCCGCACCCAGGCGCTGCCATCCACGTCCTTGCGCTGATACACATACAGCACCGAGAGCGCCGGCAGCGACTTGCCCGCTGCGGCGCCCGGCGCGTCGGCGAGTTTCGCCCCCGGCTTGCTGAGCACACGCTGGAACAGGGTTTTCTTGCCGGCCATCAGCAATGGTCGCTGGCCGCCATCGGCCTCGGTCGCCACGGGCGGCTGTGCCGGAGGGGCCACGGGTGGCTTGACCGCCGGCACTTCCGGGACCTTCGGTGGCTTCACTTCCGGTGGCTTGACCGAGGTGGTCGTAGTCACTGGCGTCTTCACTTGTTTGCCATCGTCACCGGCCAACCACCAATAACCTGCGCCGCCCAAGGCCAGCGCCACGGCGACCGCAACGGCGGCCAGGGCGAACACCGGTTTCTTGCGCTGCTCCGACCCCGTCGACTGAGGCGTCGGTTGTACCGGCGGCGGGACCGGCTTGGGCTGCGGTTGTGCGTAAGCCGGGCCACTGGGAATGTCGATGGACATGGGCGTCAAGCCCGCCAAGTCATCCACCGGAGGCGGCGCGACAGGCAGTTCAAACGACAACGGCCGGATCAGCGTCGCTTCCGACGATTCCTCTGGCAAGTTATCCAATGCCCGCAACAACGCCGCCGCATCGGCGAAACGCTCCGCCGGATCCTTCGCCAGCAGCTTGCGCAGCACTTCCTGGTAACGACCGTGGTGCACCGGCAATTCCGGCAGCGGTTCGGTCAGGTGGGCCAGGGCCGTGGACAGCGCGTCGTTGCCGATATACGGCAGCTTGCCGACGAGGATCTCGTAGAGCACCACGCCCAGGGCGTACAGGTCGGCGCGGCCATCGATGTCTTGCCCACGGGCTTGCTCAGGGCTCATGTAGCTCGGTGTGCCGACGGCAAACCCGGCTTGGGTGAACTGGGTGCGATCGTCCAGGGACTTGGCGATGCCGAAGTCCGACAGTACCGCCGTGCCATCGGCGCGAAACAGGATGTTGGCCGGCTTGACGTCACGGTGCACCAGGCCCAGGCCGTGGGCGTAACCCAGGGCCGAAGCGATCTGGCGGATGTAGGTCAGGCCCTGCTCCGGCGTCAGGCCCGCGGCGATGCGTTCCTTGAGCGTGCCGTTGGGCAGGTATTCCATCGCCATGTAGTACAGCTCACCGACATTGCCGATGTCATGGATGGTGACGGTGTGCGGGTGCGACAGGCGCGCCAGGGTCTTGCCCTCGCGCAAGAAGCGCTCGCAGAAAGTCGGGTCGGCCGCGAGCGCCGCGGCCATGACTTTCAACGCGACCTTGCGCTCAAGCGAACGCTGGGTCGCCAGGTACACGCTGGCCATCGCGCCTTCGCCGATCTCGCCGTCGATGTCGTAGCCAGGGATGACAATATTCAGCGGCAAGCTCATGACGGCACCTTCACAACGACCACGGTGATATTGTCCGGCGCGCCGCGCATCAGGCCCAGGGACACCAGGCTGCTGGCGATTTCGCCGGGCTCGTCGTGGCTCAGGACTTCTCGGATTTCTTCGTCCTCGACGGTCTTGGTCAGGCCGTCGCTGCACAGCAGGTAGCTGTCGCCGGGCACCAGCAGCAGCTCGGTCATCGCCAGGTTCAATTGCGCCTCGACGCCGATGGCGCGGGTGACAATGTTGGCCCGCGGATGCACGCGGGCTTCGGCCTCGCTGAGCAGGCCGCTGTCCTGCAGATCCTGGACGTAGCTGTGGTCGCGCGAGATGCCTTCCAGCACGCCGTCGCGCAAGCGGTACAAGCGGCTATCACCAGCCCACAGGCACATGCCGCGCAGGTCGCGCGTGGCCAGCACCACCACGGTGCTGCCCATCATGGTCACGCCACGGTTGGCGGTTTCTTCGCGCACGGCGGCGTTGACCCGCAGCAGGTCGCTTTGCAGCGCCGCGATGTATTCGTCCAGGGAACGGCCCAGCGCAATGCTACGCAGGCTGTCGACAATCAGGCTGCTGACGTAGTCGCCCGCCGCGTGCCCGCCCATGCCGTCGGCGACCACCCACAAACCGTTTTCCGGCAGGTCCAGGCAGGCGTCCTCGTTGACCTGGCGGACCATGCCGACATGGCTTTTGCTTGCAGACTTGAAGGCTTTTCCAGCACTTGGACGCATCTACACAACACCTTCTTGGCCGAGCAAAAATTGCGCAAAATCAGCGGCGGCCGGCAGTCCCTGGCACCGCATCAAACCGGGCGCGATGCGCTCCGAACCCTGGCCCCACCACAGGCTGACGCCTTCGCAAGCGGACTCGGCGAGGGCGCTCATTCGCCGCTGCGAATCGGTGGCATCGAAGCGATGCAGGCTGGCGAAGCGACTGCTTGGGGTGCGCGGCAGGTACATCGGGCCATCCAGGGTTTCCAGCTCCGCGTTGAAGGCTTCGAAACTGGCCTCCACGTTCAGTGTGCTCAACAGCAGGTTCTCGACCCGCTCGAACCAGTCGTCCGTGCCGCCGACCACCGAGGCCGGGTCGGCATCCGGGTCGAGCAACGCTGCAACGGTCAACGGGAAATACCGGCCGACCCGGTCGATGCTTGGCATCACCACGCCAACCGCAGCGTCCGGCCCGCACACGCCGGGCGCGACCATGAAGCGCCACAGCGGGCTGACCAGATAGGCATCCAGCCAACGCTCGCCGAGGCTGGCCTGGCTGGCGAGCAAACCCGCCGCCAGCCACGAGTCCCAAGGGCCAATAAAACTCTGCGGCAAGCCACGGCTGACGAAGTCCCCCCGGCTGGCCAATTTTCCATAGAAACCCGCTGTACTCATAAACGCTCCGGCAGGCTGAAGCCACTGAGTACCCGGCTCTTGAACGGGTTGAAGGCGCTGTTGGCCCGCAACTCGTAAGAGGCGCTGGCGCCATCGACCCGCAGCCGCAGGTTGAAGCGATCCGGCGAGTTGCCGGCGGTCAGGTCTGACTGCTCCAGCAATCGGAACCAGGCCCATGGCCCATCCAAGGTGATGCCGGAACGACCGCTGGACGAGGGCGGCATGATCGAGATGCGCACCACGCCGATGCTGCCCGGGTTCGGCCATTGCATGGCGGTCGGCCGGCTCGGGCCGTGGTCGTAGCTCAACTGCTGGCCGTCGAGGTCGAGCAGGAATTGGGTGATGGTCGAATCCATCGCCACCGGCTTGAGCTCGAAGCGCACCATCGGCTGCGTGCCGCCGGAACGGAAGAACGCATCGCGAATGGTCGCCGCGCGCTGGAAGGTTTGCAGCACACCAGGGGCGATGCCGAGCTTCTGCGCGGCGCCCGGCTGCCAACGCCAGGTCGGAGCCGAGGTATCGACGTAGGGTTGCAGGTACTTGCGGAAGTAGTTGTCCATCACCCCGCCGACGCCGAAGAACTGGCCGAAGTCATCGAGGGTCGCGTCCCGCGCGCTGCCCGGGGACATCGGATAACGCCCGGCCAGGGATTGGCGGTAGATATTCACCACTTCGCTGGTCCAGGCAGCATTCAATTGATTGCGTACGCCGCCCATCATGGTGTTGGTGGTGGAGTTGACCACCGACTTGACCAGACCCTGCACCAGCGGCGGCTGGCGTTCGGCGTTGAGGCTGACGCGGGTGGCGGCGGCCGACGCCTGGTTCTTCGCTTCGCCGAGCAAGGCGTCGCCGCTGGCGCCGACCATGGCGCTGACCTGCACATACAGGGCGTTCATGTCGGACAGCAGGCCGTCGATGGCCGCCGGTTCGCCTTCGCTCCTTGCTGACGATGCTGTTGAGCTCGGCGAAGTGCGCGGTGATCGGGTCATCGCTGGTTTGCGGCGCGTTTGGCGTTGCCTGCTCCTGGCCGAGCAAGCTGCCGAGGCGCTCCTTGAGCTTGTCCACGCCGTCGCCCGCCGGTATGCCTTGGGCGGCGAGCAGGCGTTCGTCCTGTTGCAGGTCGGTTTCCTTCGCCACCGCCACCAGCAGCTTTTTCAGCGGCGAGGTCGGCCCGGAAAGCACCCGCAGCACATCGGCGGCCTGGGCCACGCTGGTGATCGGCACAAAGTCGATGTCGGCCAGCAAGGCGTCCCACTGGCGCTGGTAATCCTGGAAGTACAGGCGCCGCACATCGGCGGCGAGGCTGGCGACGTTCTGCTGGTCGGCCTGCTCAAAGCCCAGCACCCATTGCTCTTCAGCGAGGGTGCCGGTCTGGCTCAGGCTGGAGAGCAAGAAGCCCTGACGGTAACCCTTGACCGTGAAGAAGCCGCTCAGCGGCTCGCCCAACGGCTTGCCGCTCTTGCGGCTGAACACCAGCGCGGCGTCACGCCCGGCGGCCTCGTTGATGCGGAAGTCGGGGATGCCGTCGGGCAGTTTCTGCCGTTTGATGCGGTCGTAGACGCGCTGGGCCACCGGCAGTTGTTGCAGTTGGCGGCGCAGGTCCTCGATCAGGCGTGGGTCCAGGCGCGCGGTTGGCGGACGCCGCTCGAACAGCGCCTGCAGGTGCCCGGTCAAAGCCTGACGCTGTTCGGCCGGCAGGTCGCGCGGCAGGCTGCGATCCCAATCGAGGGCGATCCAGGCCTTGATGAAGTCGGCGTCGTAATGCTCGTTGTCGGCGAGCATCAGGTAGGCCTTCAGCCCCTCGTAGAGGAAGTCCGAATTGCCGCCGCCGTGCAGTTGCTCTTCGATGCGCGTCAGCAGGCGCGGCGCGAACACCGCGATCAGCAGCTTGCGATAGACGCTACTGGACTCGGCTTCGAGCATGTCGCCCTGGTACAGGCCCAAGCCTTCGGCCCAGTCCGGGGCATCGTCGGCCAGATGCTTCACGGCATTGAGCAGCGGCAATACCGCGAGTACGTCGCGCTGGGCCGGGCTGAGGTTCTGCACGGTCTGGCCCAGCGGCGCGACTTTCTGGTCGACCTGAGCGATATAGGCCTGGTTGGCGCGGTAGCTGACCCACCACAACGTGCCGACCACCAGCACCACCAGTACGGTAGACGCCAGCACGCCGCGGGCGATCCACTTGCGCCGGCGCTCGACTTTCGGGTCCACCCCCACCAGCCCACGCTCGGCGAAGGCCACGGCGGTGAAGAGTTTTTCGATGAAATAACTGCGCCCGGTGCCGGTCTGGCGCGCCAGGTGCTGGCGGTCCAGGTTCATGCTCTGGGCCATCGAGCCGATCAGGCGATCGATCGGGCTGCCTTCCTGGGTGCCGCTGGTGAAATACACGCCGCGCAGCAACACACGCTCCTCGAACGCATTGGGTTTGAACACGCCGTCGAGGAAACTTTGCAGGCAATCCTTCAATGCACCGAACTGCTGCGGGAAACCGTAGATCAGGTCGCGTCGCGCCGGGTCGCGCTCTTGTTGCAAGCGCTCGACCAGGCGATCGTTGAGGCGCTGCTCGAGCAGGGCGAATTCACTCTGCAGGTGCGCCAGCGGGCTGTCGTTGCTCTTGCCATCGTCCAGGTTGAAAGTCATGCCCCAGACCTGGGCGCGCTCTTCCTTGCTCAGGTTGTCGAAGTACTCCATGAACCCCGGCACCAGGTCGAGCTTGGTGAGCATCAGGTACACCGGGAAACGCACGCCCAGCTGCGTGTACAACTCCTGGATCCGCAGGCGGATTGCCGCCGCGTGGGCGGCACGTTCGGCGTCGCTGCCCAACAGCAGGTCCGAGAGGCTGATGGCGATGAAGGCGCCATCGATCGGGCGTCGTGCCCGCTGTTTTTTCAGCAGGCCGAGGAAGCCCAGCCACGCGGCCTTATCCACGGTCGCGTCGCTGTCCTGGGTGGTGTAGCGACCGGCGGTGTCGAGCAACACCGCCTCGTCGGTAAACCACCAGTCGCAGTTACGCGTGCCACCGACACCGCGCACCGCGCCGGCGCCCAATTGCGCCGCCAGCGGGAAATGCAGCCCGGAGTTGACCAGCGCAGTGGTCTTGCCCGAGCCCGGTGGGCCGATGATCACGTACCACGGCAACTCGTAGAGGTTACGGCGCTCGTCACCACCGAGCTTGGCTTTCTTGAGCAGGGCCAGGGCCTCGTCCATGCGCTGGCGCAGGGTTTCGAGCTCTTCGGCGGTGGCGATGCTGGTCGGGTCCGGCGGAGTCTGCGCAGCCAGGCTGCGCATGACTTCGGCGGCCTGCCGGCGGGCCTGGATGATGCGGAACAGGCGATAGGCGATCCATACCGCAAACACCAGGATGATCAGCGCCCAGCGGCGCCCTTCAGGCACCAGCCAATCGAGCAGCGGGCCGACGAACCAGATGATCAGGCTCAGGGCGATCAGCCCCAGCAACGGGATGACCCAACGGGTCATGAAACTGAAAAACGCCTTCACTCGACCCCCTCCGCCAATACTGTGATTTCAACCCGACGATTGCGCGCACGCCCCTCGGTCGTGGCGTTGGACGCCAACGGCTCGGTGTCGCTGCGGCCTTCGGCACTGAAGCGCTCGGGCTGGCCGGTCTTGGCCGAAAGAATGTCCAGCACCGACCTGGCCCGTGCTTCGGACAAGGCCCAGTTGGACGGAAACCGCAAGGTGGCGATCGGGCGATTGTCGCTGTGGCCGGTCACCAGCACCTGGCCCTTGACCTTGCGCACCGCATCGGCGATGCGCAGCATCAACGGCTGGAAGTCATCCTTGATGCTGGCGCTGCCGGAGGCGAACAGTTCATCGCCACGGATGGTCACTACCGAGCGGTCGACGGCGTCTTCCACAGCAATCCGGCCGGCCCTGATTTCATCGGCGAGGAACCCGGCCAGGCGTGGACGTTCGATCACTTTCGGCTGGACCACCGGACGGTCGATGGTCTGCACCGGGATTTCGCCGAGGAAATGAATATTCTTGAACACCGGCTCGGCATCAGCGGCCAGCTTCATGCGCAGGCCGAACAGCAACGCCAGCAACAGGGCGACGCCAATGGCCACGGCGATCCATGGCGGCATGAACTGCGCCAGGCGATCGCGGGCCACGGTGACCCCACGCCAGTGCGGCGACAGCTCGCGTTCGTAGTCGCCACGGGCGCTGCGGATGACCGCTGCGGTGCGTTCGCGCAGCGCTTCCAGTTGGCTGCGACCGTCGTTCATGACCCGATAGCGCCCTTCGAAACCCAGGCACATGCACAGGTACAAAAGCTCCAGCAGGTACAGACGCTCGCGCGGGCTTTGCAGGCAGTGCTCCAGCAGCTGGAAGACTTTTTCGCCGCCCCAGGCTTCGTTGTGCACGGTGATCAACAGGCTCTGCTTGCCCCAGTCGCTGGTGCCGCCCCAAGGCGTGCTCAGCACTGCCTCATCCAGCGCGGTGCACAAGGCGTAGCGGGCCAGCAAGACGTCGTTGCGCACCACGCCGGCGGCTTCGGCGCGCTCTTCGAACTGGCGCAGGTAGGCCAGCAATTGGGCGCGCAAACTGGCCGGCGCCGGGTGGGCGATGGTGCTGCGCAAGCGCGTCAGCAGGGCCAACAGCGGGCCGGCGGCGCTCTCCAGCGGGTTGAGGCCCTGGGCCTTGCCGGTCAGCAGCGGTGCGGCCGGCATCGACAGCGGCGCCGCCGCGGGTGTCGGTTGCGGGCGCCCCGGGTCCGGGCGGAAAGGGTCCGCGCCACGGCCACCGGGGGTCGGCATGAACTGGGTACGATCGTCGTTGCTCATCGCGGTTTATCCTCGGATCGCCCAGAAAGCCAGGTTCAGCCCCGGGAACTGGCCGGCGATGTGGAACGCAAAGCCGCCGGAGTTGCTCAACTGCTGCCAGTGATCGCTGCCCCGGTCCAACTCGTAATAGGTGGATCCGGCGTGGTACGGAAGCTGGCGTGGCGCCACCGGCAACGGCAGCAGGCCAATGCCTGGCAGTTGCAGGTTGACCAGGTCGCGAATGTGCTCTACCGAGCCGACTTTGCTCTGCTGGCCGAAGCGGCCGCGCAGGGTTTCGGCGGGAACGTCGGCGCGCACCACGAGAATGAAACTGGCGCTGTCGAGCAGGGTCTTGTCGGCCAGCATCGCTACATGGATGCCGTAGGCTTTCTCGACAATCGGAATCGGCGTGGCCTTGCTGTCGATGAGCATCGACAGCGCCTCGCGCAGAGCCTGCATCACCGGCGTGAAACTCAGCACCAGGTCATCGTGCTGGTACTGCGGATATTCCTGCGGACGGCGGCCGGATGCGGTAAAGGTCGAGAACTCCCCGGCCAGGCTCACCAGCTCGCTGTAGAAACGCTCGGGATGCAGCGGACTCAACTGGCTCAGGTGCTGGATCAGCGGCTGGGCCCGGTTGACCAGTTGCAGCAGCATGAAATCGGCGATCTCCGAGGCCCCACCAGCGCCGGAAGCCACGACCCGTCCGGCCAGGGCTTCGCCACGCTGGTGCAACAGGCCCAGCAGCTCACTGCGAAACGCTGCCAGGGACTTCGAAGCCGCTACGTCCAGCAGCGGCGGGATGTAATTTTCATCCAGCACCAGGGCCCGGTCGGCACGTTTTTCCTTGATGCGCACCACGCCAATCGCGGCGTAATCACCAATGCCATCCTGGGCGGTCAGCAAGCGCAGCGCCCGGGAACCCACGGCCACCGGTGCGCGGTTTTCGAACGGCGCATTGTCATCACGTACTTCGCAGACCTGGCTCACGTAGCGCGCGGCGCCCAAGGGCTCACCTTCGTCCACCGTGTCGCGGGCGCCGGCGCGCTTGAGCGGCAGGGCCAGGTACACCAGGCCGTCACGCAGGTTGTCGTCGACGTTCAACGGAGTCGGCGCAACGTCGTCCTGGGGAATATTGAAAGGCGTGCCGTCGGGCAGCAGGCCCTTGGCCGAAATGATCGCCAGCTTGCCCTGGGCCAGCAGGCCCTGATCGATCAGCAATTCGGAAAAACCCCACGCGCCCGCCGACAGCGGACGGCTGCGGGAATCGATGAGGTTTTCCAGGTAACGGTCATGCTGCTGGAAGTGCTGCGTTCCAATGAACATGCCTTCCGACCAGACCACGCGATTGTTCCAGGACATGGGGGCTCCGATTGCTTATTGGGCAGGGCTGGATGGGGGGACGACGACGGCGCTGCGCACGGCACGCACATCGAGGCTGATCTGGTATTCGGTGTATTGGCGCGCCGGGACATTCATCACCGTGCGCCACAGCGACTGGTCCAGCTCGCGATAGCCCACCAGGATTCCGATGTGCCGGGTGGCCGGGTCGAGATCGCGTTGCAGGCTCAGTTGCTGGTCTGGCTGGATCAGCACCTCGTCCTGGTCGATCAGGTCAGCCCCCAATGTCGCCTGCGCCCGTTCGGCCAGGGCGAAATAGTCGGCGCGGGCAAAAGTGGCGGCGTTCTTCAATTCGAAAATGCGCACCCGTACCGGCGCCGGCTGGCCGCTGGCGCCGGGGTTGAGCCCGGCGATGGCGTGGAAGTGCAACTCGACGGCGGCGGTGTCGGCTTCAGCCTCTTCGGGCTGGGGAGCGGCCGCATCCTTGGCGCACGCCGTCAGCAGAAGTGCTGTGGCGACTGCGAGTAAAAACCTGGAAATCATCCTGCGTCCTCAATGACGTTTGAGCTATCCGTTGTGTGCTTGAAAAGTGTTGTCTGGCCCGGTGACGTTCAACGACGTCGCTGTCGCGTGCTGTGTTCTTCGTAGGCGCGGCTGAACTCCCGACCGAACAGGTCCTGGAAGTCTTCCTGGGCCTCGCGGGAAATATTGCTGTAGAGCTCGGTGAATTGCTGCCAGTACTGGGCCTGGCGCGACCCGCTGAAAATCCCCGACAACCCGCCGGGCTTGCCCATGCGTTCTTCCAGCTGGGCCGGCTCGAAACGCGCCAGCAGATGCTTGATGGCCGCTTCCACACCGGCCATTACCGCCAGTTGATGGGCGCGCAAATCGTCAAAGCTGTCACGCACCGCCACGTCCGGCGCCATGAAGGCCTGGTTGCCGTGGCGCAACAGCAACAGCAGCGCTTCGTCGACGTTCGGGGCAAATTTGAGCGGGTTGTTTTCCACCGGCTGGATCATCGTCTGCTGGATGCGGAATTCACCCTTGAGGCTGCTGCGGGCGCGCAGCACATCGATCAGGCCCTCGACCATCAATCGATAGCTGCGCCCGATGCTTTCCATCTGCGCCTCAGCCTGGGCTTTGTCCAGGCGCAACTGATCCAGCCCGGCGCCGCGCAGGAACGCCTGCAGCAGGTCGGGGCCAGAGGTGTCGGTTGGGGTGGCCGTCGGCTCGACGCGGCTGACCGGCGCTTCGCGTGGTGGTGCCGGTTCAATCGGCGCAACGACTTGCGGGATCGGCGGCGCGGGAACGGGCTCGATCACCGGCAATGGCGGCACGGAAACCGGCTCCGGCAGCGGCGCCACGGGAATCGGCGCAACCGGCGCAGGCGTGTCGCTGAACAGGTCCCAATCATCCGGGATAACCGGAGCAGGCGTCATCGGCAGCGGCTGGACCACTGGCGGCGGGCTCGGGCGCGGAATCGGCGTGGGCGGGCGGAAATCATGTTGCTCGGCCGGAACATGATCGGGCTGGGTGGCCGGAGGTACGCTGCCTGGAGCGAGGAAGTCGAACAGGTCCGGCAGCGTGTCCATGGACGACACGCCCTGGAAATGCGCAGGCGTGGCCACGGGTATCGGCGCCGGCGTATTCACGGCAGCACCCTGGCGCCCCATCAAGGCTTCGAAGCTGCTAGGCGCTTCGGCGAACGGGTTGCTGTCGGTGACCGGAAGGCTGAAATCCACGCGCGCCTGGATCTCGTAATCACCGATGCGAATGACTTCGCCATCCTGCAGCGGCTCGCTGTTGCCTTTGCGCAGGCGAATGCCGGCCTTGACCAATTCCACGCCATTGGTGCTGTTATCGGTCAGATAATAGCGCCCGTCCTTGTATTGGATAACGCAATGTTGTCCAGAAACCAGGCGCTCCGGGTCAGGCAATACCCAGTCATTATCGGAATTACGGCCAATTGCCATCACGCCTTGGTTCAGGGTCTTTTCAGAACACTGTCCAGGGGTAATCTTGTGATAACTAGTGATAGTCAAACACAGCGGCATCTTGCCTCCTTGCTGATTACTTCTTTTCGCCGACGGAACAATGGACTGAGCCCCCCGGCTGCGCGCTAAAAACCTTGCAAACAACCCGGAACGGCGTTTTGCCAGCATGATTGCTGATCTTAACCGGCCTGCGTGACAAAAAAACCTGCATCGGTGCCTGCTTCGACCTACCGGTCGCGCGGGTTGTTAAGCACCTCACAACTGTCACATCGGCGAAATAGCTTACCTTGACAAGGGATAAGTACTACACCAAAAATGCACAACTTCTTGAATATACATGATGGCACTATAAGATCATCTCGCACTTATAGCGCCATTACGGTCAAGGAACATGTGAAGTTTCATCCGAAACTTTCATGTGCACTGCCCGACTTCTTCAGCGGGTGATAGGGAGATCGATCCAAGTGGATGTGCCTTTGCTGCTCGCCGCCGTTTCCGCGAATTCGCCTTGCGGTGAAGACCTGGAATATGACGCGGATTTCTTGCGCCTGGAACGCGATTCCCGAGGCCAGCCCGAGCGCAGCATGGGCGACTCGATCCTGCCTGCAGAACCCCCTGAATGGCGCAGCATCCAACAGCAAAGCCTGGACCTGCTTGCGCGCAGCAAAGACCTGCGCATCACCCATTTCCTGCTGCAAAGCTCCCTGGCCCTGGAAGGCATTCCCGGCCTGGCCCGTGTATTGACGCTGATCAACGAGTTGCTCAAGCAATACTGGGCCGACCTGCACCCGCGCCTGGATGCCGATGATGACAACGACCCTACCGTGCGCATCAATGCCCTTGCCGGCCTGACGTCGGACGTCACCATCCGCCTGCTGCGCGAAAGCATCCTGGCTCGCTCGCGCACGTTCGGCAACGTCAGCCTGCGCGCCGCCGCCAACGCCAGCGGCTTGCAGAGTTTCCCTGATGAAAGCCTCGGCGCCGAACAACTCGCCGGCGCCCTGCTCGACAGCGATCCCGAGCAGTTGGAAGTCATTCGTGCCGCCCTGCTGGAAGCCCGCAGCGCCGCGGAGTCCATCGAACAGCAAGTCAGCGACCAGGTCGGTTCCGCCCAAGGCGTGGACCTCGGCCCGCTGAAACAACCGCTGAAGATGGCCTTGCAGAGATTCTCGGTCAGTTCGCCCCGCAGAGCGGCGACAGTGCCCTTGCCGATCCCGTCGAAGCCGACAACGCCGCGCCGGTTGAATACGCCAGCGCACCCAGCACGCCGCGCAGTACCGTCGCCGGAGAAATCAACAACCGCGACGATGTCCTGCGCAGCCTGGACCGGATCCTGGCGTACTACACCCGTCATGAGCCCTCCAGCCCGCTGCCGGTGCTGTTGAACCGGGCGAAGAATCTGGTGCACGCCGATTTCGCGGCGATCGTGCGCAACCTGATTCCCGACGGCATGAGTCAATTTGAAAACCTGCGCGGCCCGGAAAGCGAATAAAAAGCGAGCGGATCACGCAGTCACGTCATAGGTACCCCCGATGACGCCAACACCGTCGCTCAAGCGACCAGGAGCAGCAACGTGGCGAAGCAAAGTTCTCAGAAATTCATCGCGCGCAACCGCGCGCCTCGAGTGCAGATCGAGTACGACGTCGAGCTCTACGGCGCCGAGAAAAAGGTCCAGTTGCCCTTCGTCATGGGGGTAATGGCGGACCTGGCCGGCAAGCCCGCGGAGCCTCTGGCGCCGGTGGCCGATCGCAAGTTCCTCGAGATCGACGTCGACAACTTCGACTCGCGTCTCAAGGCCATGCAGCCTCGCGTGGCGTTCCATGTGCCTAACGAACTGACCGGCGAAGGCAACCTGAGCCTGGACCTGACGTTCGAAAGCATGGACGACTTCAGCCCTGCGGCCGTGGCCCGCAAGATCGATTCGCTGAACAAGCTGCTCGAAGCGCGCACCCAACTGGCCAACCTGCTGACCTACATGGACGGCAAGACCGGCGCCGAGGAAATCATCATGAAGGCGATCAAGGACCCAGCGCTGCTGCAGGCCCTTGCCAGCGCGCCGAAGCCCGCCGATGCAGAGCCCAAGGCTTAAGGACAAACGATCATGAACGATTTGGTACGCGACAATCAGCCCCAGAACCTGGGCGCCACCGAAGAAACCAGCGAGTTCGCCTCGCTGCTGCTGCAAGAATTCAAGCCCAAGACCGAACGCGCCCGCGAAGCCGTCGAGACCGCCGTGCGCACGCTGGCCGAGCAGGCCCTGGCGCAGACCGACCTGGTGTCCAACGACGCCATCAAGTCGATCGAGTCGATCATCGCCGCGATCGACGCCAAGCTCACCGCCCAGGTCAACCAGGTCATCCACCACCCGGACTTCCAGCAACTGGAAAGCGCCTGGCGTGGCCTGCACTACCTGGTCAACAACACCGAGACCGATGAGCAGCTCAAGATCCGCGTGCTCAACATCTCCAAGACCGACCTGCACAAGACCCTGAAGAAATTCAAGGGCACCGCGTGGGACCAGAGCCCGCTCTTCAAGAAGATGTACGAAGAAGAATACGGCCAGTTCGGCGGCGAGCCTTACGGCTGCCTGGTCGGCGACTACTACTTCGACCAGTCGCCACCGGACGTGGAACTGCTGGGCGAGCTGTCGAAAGTCTGCGCCGCCATGCACGCGCCATTCATTGCCGCCGCCTCGCCAACCGTCATGGGCATGGGCTCGTGGCAGGAACTGTCGAACCCGCGCGACCTGACCAAGATCTTCACCACGCCGGAATACGCCGGCTGGCGTTCGCTGCGTGAATCGGAAGACTCGCGCTACATCGGCCTGACCATGCCGCGCTTCCTGGCGCGCCTGCCGTACGGCGCCAAGACCGACCCGGTGGAAGCCTTCGCCTTCGAAGAAAGCACCGACGGCGCCGACAGCTCCAAGTACACCTGGGCCAACGCCGCGTATGCGATGGCCGTGAACATCAACCGCTCGTTCAAACACTTCGGCTGGTGCTCGCGCATCCGCGGCGTTGAGTCCGGCGGTGAAGTGGAAAACCTGCCGGCCCACACGTTCCCGACCGATGACGGTGGCGTGGACATGAAGTGCCCGACCGAAATCGCCATTTCGGACCGCCGTGAAGCGGAACTGGCGAAGAACGGTTTCATGCCGCTGCTGCACAAGAAGAACACCGACTTTGCCGCCTTCATCGGCGCCCAGTCGTTGCAGAAACCGGCCGAATACGACGACCCGGACGCCACCGCCAACGCCAACCTGGCCGCGCGCCTGCCGTACCTGTTCGCCACCTGCCGTTTCGCCCATTACCTGAAGTGCATCGTGCGCGACAAGATCGGCTCCTTCAAAGAGAAGGACGAGATGCAGCGCTGGTTGCAGGACTGGATCCTCAACTACGTCGATGGCGATCCGGCGCACTCCACCGAGACCACCAAGGCCCAGCATCCACTGGCTGCCGCCGAAGTGATCGTCGAAGAAGTCGAAGGCAACCCGGGGTACTACAACTCCAAGTTCTACCTGCGCCCGCACTATCAGCTCGAAGGGCTGACCGTGTCGTTGCGCCTGGTATCGAAACTGCCGTCGGCCAAGGGCGCGTAAGGATTTACTGAACGTTACAAAGCCAATGTGGGAGCGAGCTTGCTCGCGATGGCGGTGGATCAGTTGTCATGTCTGTATCTGACACTCCGCTATCGCGAGCAAGCTCGCTCCCACAGGGGATCTTCAGTGGGTTGGAGATCGCCTTCGTAGCGTTCAATGGCAGTAATTTCGCAAGGTCAGCGTCAACCAAACAATGTGGTAAAGACCACACAGGGAGAAAACATGGCTGTTGATATTTTCATCAAGATCGGCGACATCAAGGGCGAGTCCATGGACAAGGTCCACAAGGATGAGATCGACGTCCTGAACTGGAGCTGGGGCATGTCCCAGACCGGTAACATGCACGTCGGCAGTGGCGGTGGCGCGGGCAAGGTGAGCATCCAGGACCTGTCGCTGACCAAGTACGTCGACAAGGCTTCGCCGAACCTGATGATGCACTGCGCCAGCGGCAAGCACGTCGACAAGGTCAAGCTGACCGTGCGCAAGGCCGGCGGCGAAAGCCAGGTCGAGTACATGATCATCAACCTGGAAGAAGTACTGATCACTTCCCTGAGCACTGGCGGCTCGGGCGGCGATGATCGCCTGACTGAAAACGTCACGCTGAACTTCGCCAAGGTGCTGGTGGATTACCAGCCACAGAAAGCCGACGGCACCAAGGAAGGCGGTCCGGTCAAGTTCGGCTGGAACATCCGTCAGAACGTCAAGGTGTAATCGAACACGCCCCCGGCGCCACGCGCCGGGGGTGTTTGGTGCTTGCTCGCAACCCATCCTTTCCCTTCCGGTGTCTGAGTCATGGCCAAGCCTGCGTTTATCAATTTGTGGAAAGCCTATTCCGATTTGCTGGTCACCCATCCCGACGCGAAACCTTGCGACGGCCCTTGGGCAAACCAATGCGCGATTCGCATGAGCCTGACGCTCAATGCGGAAAAGACCATCAAGGTCAACAAGTCCACCTACACCGAACCCAAGTGCGCACATGAACACGCCAGGGGCGCCGAATCGCTGGCGAACTGGTTGTGGAAGCACCATTTGGGACGTCCAACCATCCTCAGCAATAGCCCCGCCGACCGGCAGAAGTTGATGGGCAAGACCGGGTTGATTTTCTTCAAGGATTGTTTCCAACAGTCAGGAGAGACCCCGGAAGGTCGTAGCGGCGACCATATCGATTTATGGAATCGTGGTCTGACCCAGACCAGCGACCTGTTCTACCGTTCCAAGAAGGTCTGGTTCTGGGAGCTCATCTAATGAAGAAGCCCGCGCTCGCCCTATGCCTGGCGACAAGCCTGATCAGCCTGAGCGCATGCGCCGAGCATGCCGATACGCTGACCACGCAAGCCGATTTTGTTGGTCAGCAGCTCAAGCTAGTCGACGAGCAAGGCCAGTGCACCCTGGTAAAACCTGACCAGAGTCGCATGAAACTGGACATGGAATGGCCTTGCGGCTTTAGTCTGGATAAACAGCAGAAACTGCGCGTGGAAATGTTCAACAACACCCCCATATTTGCCGTTTGGCGCAGCGAACACATGCCGGCCCCCAGCCGCGATTGCCTGAGCAAAATGCAGGCTATTCGTCAAACAGCAAAAGGTTTCGAGGCGGGAATGGTCAGCCTTTATGCGTCTTGCGGCTCCGGCGGAGACCAGAAAATGTATGTGGCACCCTTTACGTGGTAACCGAAATCGCCACCCGTGATCGTCTGCAACCGTCCCTGCTGGACCGGCTGACCGACGACGATCCGAGCAACCCGAAGGAAAGCGCCGACAAGCGCGTGCTGTCCCTTACCCAATTAAAAGCCTCGGTGCTGCGTGACCTGGCGTGGCTGCTCAACACCACGTCGTTGCTCGACGCCGATGCCACGCTGCACACCCCGGCGGGCACCTCGGTGGTAAATTTCGGGCTGCCGGCGCTGGCCGGCAACAGCGCCTCGAACATCGATGTGCCTGCGCTGGAAACGTTAATCCACCAGGCCATCGCCACGTTCGAGCCGCGTATCTTGCGCCACACCCTGCGCGTGCGCGCCCGGGCAACCGCCGAGATGAACCATAACGCCCTGAGCTTCGAGATCGAAGGCGATCTCTGGGCCCAGCCGGTACCGCTGCGCCTGATGCTGCAAACCGACCTGGATCTGGAAACCGGCCACGTGCGCGTAGTCAACGCCGACCAGCGGAGACGCCCATGAACCCGCGCCTGCTGGAGCTGTACAACCAGGAACTGCACCACGTGCGCGAAAGCGCGGCGGAGTTCGCCCAGGAATACCCGAAGATCGCCAGCCGGTTGTCGCTGGCCGGCATGGACTGCGCCGACCCGTACGTCGAGCGCCTGCTGGAAGGCTTCGCTTATCTGACCGCACGGGTGCAGCTCAAGCTCGACGCCGAATACCCGACGTTCACCCACAACCTGTTGGAAATCGCCTATCCGCATTACTTGGCACCGACGCCGTCGATGACCGTGGTGCAGATGCAGGCCGACCCCGATGAAGGTTCACTGAGCAGCGGTTTCCCGCTGCCCCGTGACACCGTCCTGCGCGCCGCCCTGGGTCGCGAATCCCAGACCTGCTGCGAGTACCGCACCGCCCACGCAGTGACGTTGTGGCCGTTGCAGGTCAGCCAGGCCGAGTACTTCGGCAACCCGTCCGCGGTGCTCGGGCGCCTGGCCGCCAGCGAACCGAAAGCCAAGGCCGGCCTGCGCCTGACCCTGCGCACCGGCGCTGAACTGCCGTTCAACAGCCTGGCCCTGGACAACCTGCCGCTGTACTTGAGCGGCGCCGACGAACAGCCCTTCCGCCTCTACGAACAACTGCTGGGCAATGCCTGCGCGGTGTTCGCCCGCCAGCCCGGCGGCAACTGGGTCGAACGGTTGCCGCAGGATGCGTTGCGCGCGCAAGGCTTCGATGACGCCGAGGCCGCGCTGCCGGTGGTGTCGCGGGCGTTCCAGGGTTATCGCCTGCTGCAGGAATATTTCGCCCTGCCGCACCGTTTCCTGTTCGTCGATTTCACCCAGCTCGGTCGCGCGGTCAAGCGTTGCGATGGCCAGGAGCTTGAGCTGATCGTGCTGTTCGACCGCCACGATCCGAGCCTGGAAGGCAGCGTCGGCGCTGCGCAGTTCCTGCCGTTCTGCACGCCGGCGATCAATCTGTTTCCCAAGCGCCTGGACCGCATTCACTTGTCGGACCGGGTCAACGAACATCATGTGATTGCCGACCGCACCCGGCCGATGGATTTCGAAGTGCATTCGCTGACCGGGCTGGCCGGCCACGGCACCGGCCCGGAGCAGCCGTTCCTGCCCTTCTACGCCGTCCGTGATCCGTCCCGCTATGGCCGCGACAAGGCCTATTACACGGTGCGCCGCGAACCGCGCGTGCTGTCCAGCGATCAACGCCGCAACGGCCCGCGCTCCACCTATATCGGCAGCGAGACCTTCGTCAGCCTGGTGGACAGCCAGCAAACGCCCTATCGCCACGACCTGCGTCAATTGGGCGTGACCGCGCTGTGCACCAACCGCGACCTGCCGCTGTTCATGAGCGTGGGCAACGGCAAGACCGACTTCACCCTGGCCGACAGCGCGCCGGTGGGCGCGGTGCGCTGCGTCGCCGGGCCGAGTCGCCCGAGGGCCAGCCATGCCCACGACGCCAAGGCCTGGCGGCTGATCAGCCAGCTGTCGCTGAACTACCTGTCCTTGAGCGAACAAGGCCAGGGCGCGGCCGCCCTGCGCGAACTGCTGCGCCTGTATGGCGACAGCAACGATGCGGCGCTGCAATTGCAGATCGAAGGCCTGCGCGAAGTCAGCAGCAAGGCCTGCACCCGGCGCCTGCCGATGCCCGGCCCGATCGTGTTTGGTCGCGGCCTGGAGATCACCCTGGAATTCGATGAAAACGCGTTTCGCGGCACCGGGGTGTTCCTGCTCGGCGCGGTGTTCGAACGCTTCCTGGCACGCTACGTGTCGATCAACAGTTTTACCGAGACGGTGATCCGTACCACCGAACGCGGCGAGATCATGCGATGGAAAGCCAAGCCCGGACGTCGTCCGACCCTGTGAGCACCCTGGAAGCGATGCACCAGGAACCCTGGGAATACGACTTCTTCCAGGCGTTGCGGCGCATCGAGTGCGAATCCCCCGAACTGCCGCGCCTGGGCCATTCCCTGCGCCTGGCCGATGATCCGCTGCGCCTCGGGCAACAGGCCGAGTGCACTTTCGCGCCGGCGACCCTGGCCTCGGTGCAACCGGGCGTCGACGGTGCGCCGGCGCGCCTGGAGCAATTTTTCTTCGGCCTCGGCGGCCCCAACGGCCCGATGCCGCTGCACATCACCGAATACGTGCGCGAACGCCAGCGCAACAATGGCGACAGCACCAGCAAACGTTTTCTCGACGTCTTCCATCATCGCCTGCTCAGCCTGTTCTACCGGGCCTGGGCCGAAGCACGGCCGACGGTCAGCCATGATCGCCCGGACGATGATTACTGGTCCGCGCGCCTGGCGGCACTCAGCGGCCGGGGCATGCCGAGCCTGCTCAACCAGGGGCTGATTCCCGACACGGCGAAGCTGCACTACAGCGGTCACCTGTCGGCGCAAACCCGCTACCCGGACGGTTTGAAAGCGATCCTCGGCGAGTACTTCGGCCTGCCGGTGGAAATCGAAGAATACGTCGGCC
Source organism: Pseudomonas sp. FP198 (assembly GCF_030687895.1). Taxonomy (NCBI): domain Bacteria; kingdom Pseudomonadati; phylum Pseudomonadota; class Gammaproteobacteria; order Pseudomonadales; family Pseudomonadaceae; genus Pseudomonas; species Pseudomonas sp. FP198. The sequence goes on along the minus strand of NZ_CP117452.1, from coordinate 122,128 downwards.
AATGGCTGGAACTGCCGGAGCGCAGCCGCGTCGGCGTCAGCGCCCATCAACTGGGCGTGGACTTCTGCCTGGGCCGCTACGTGTGGGATCGCCAGCACAAATTCCGCATTCGCCTGGGACCGCTCAAGCTCGTCGACTACATGGGCATGCTGCCCGGCAGCCAACCGTTCAATGAGCTGGTGGCCTGGGTCGCCGAATATCTCGGGCACGAACTGGACTGGGACCTGAACCTGGTCCTGGAGCAGCCCGAAGTGCCTGCACTACAACTCAATGGCCGTTTCCGGCTGGGTTTCAACACCTGGCTGGGACGCCCCGAAAAAGATGCCAACGATCTAATACTGGCCCGGCATTACGCCGAACAGGCCAACACCTCACAGACCTCAAGGAGCCATGAGCATGGGTGAAATCAGTCGCGCCGCGTTGTTCGGCAAACTCAACAGCGTGGCCTACAAAGCCATCGAAGCCGCCACCGTGTTCTGCAAGTTGCGCGGTAACCCTTATGTGGAACTGGCCCACTGGTTTCATCAGTTGCTGCAACTGCAGGACTCGGACCTGCACCGCATCATCCGCCAGTTCAACATCGAGCCGGCGCGCCTGGCCCGCGACCTGACCGACGCACTGGATCGTTTGCCAAGGGGGTCGACCTCCATCACCGACCTGTCGTCCCATGTGGAAGAGGCCGTGGAACGCGGCTGGGTCTACGGCAGCCTGATGTTCGGCGAAAGCCAGGTGCGCACCGGTTACCTGGTGCTGGGCATCCTCAAGACGCCGAGCCTGCGTCATGCGCTGCTGGGCCTGTCGTCGGAATTCGACAAGGTCAAGGTCGAAGCCCTGAGCGAACGGTTTGACGAATACGTCGGCGACTCGCCGGAAAACGCCCTGACCGCCAGCGACGGCTTCAACGCCGGTGCCGTGCCCGGCGAAGCCAGCGGCGCGATGGCCCCCAGCGCCATGGGCAAGCAGGAAGCGCTCAAGCGTTTTACCGTCGACCTCACCGAACAGGCCCGCAGCGGCAAGCTCGATCCGATCGTCGGCCGTGACGAAGAGATCCGCCAACTGGTGGATATTCTCATGCGCCGTCGGCAGAACAACCCAATCCTCACCGGTGAAGCCGGCGTCGGCAAGACCGCGGTGGTCGAAGGTTTTGCCCTGCGCATCGTCGCCGGTGACGTGCCGCCTTCGCTCAAGGACGTGGAGCTGCGCAGCCTCGACGTTGGCCTGTTGCAGGCCGGCGCGAGCATGAAAGGTGAATTCGAGCAGCGCCTGCGTCAGGTCATCGAAGACGTCCAGGCCTCGCCGAAACCGATCATCCTGTTCATCGACGAAGCCCACACGCTGGTGGGTGCCGGTGGCGCCGCCGGCACGGGCGACGCGGCCAACCTGCTCAAGCCGGCCCTGGCCCGCGGCACCTTGCGCACCGTCGCCGCCACGACCTGGGCCGAGTACAAGAAGCACATCGAAAAGGACCCGGCGCTGACCCGGCGTTTCCAGGTGGTGCAAGTCGCTGAGCCGTCGGAAGACAAGGCTTTGCTGATGATGCGCGGCGTGGCCTCGACCATGGAAAAACACCATCAGGTGCAAATCCTCGACGAAGCCCTCGAAGCCTCGGTCAAGCTGTCCCACCGCTACATTCCCGCGCGCCAGTTGCCGGACAAGTCCGTGAGCCTGCTGGACACTGCCTGCGCCCGCGTCGCCATCAGCCTGCACGCCGTACCGGCCGAAGTGGACGACAGTCGCCGGCGCATCGAAGCGCTGGAAACCGAGCTGCAGATCATCGCCCGTGAACATGCGATCGGTATCGCCATCGGCACCCGCCAGACCCAGACCGAAAGCCTGCTCGCCGCCGAGCGCGAACGCCTGGCCGAGCTGGAAAGCCGTTGGGCCGAAGAGAAAACCCTGGTCGACGAACTGCTGGAAACCCGCGCCACCCTGCGCGAGCGCGTCGGCCTGGTGGACAGCGAGGACGGCAGCGAAGCTTCCGACAACGACAGCCAGGCCCTGCGCGAGAAACTGGTGGACCTGCAACAGCGCCTGACCGCCCTGCAAGGCGAGACCCCGCTGATCCTGCCGACCGTAGATTACCAGGCCGTGGCCTCGGTGGTCGCCGACTGGACCGGAATCCCGGTGGGCCGCATGGCCCGCAACGAACTGGAGACCGTGCTCAACCTCGACCAGCACCTGAAAAAACGCATCATCGGCCAGGACCACGCCTTGCAGATGATCGCCAAGCGCATCCAGACCTCGCGCGCCGGCCTCGACAATCCGAGCAAGCCGATCGGCGTGTTCATGCTCGCCGGCACCTCCGGCGTGGGCAAGACCGAAACCGCCCTGGCCCTGGCCGAAGCCATGTACGGCGGCGAACAGAACGTCATCACCATCAACATGAGCGAGTTCCAGGAAGCCCACACCGTGTCCACCCTCAAGGGTGCGCCACCGGGCTACATCGGTTATGGCGAAGGCGGCGTGCTGACCGAAGCCGTGCGGCGCAAACCGTACAGCGTGGTGTTGCTGGACGAGGTGGAGAAAGCCCACCCGGACGTGCATGAGATTTTCTTCCAGGTGTTCGACAAAGGCGTGATGGAGGACGGCGAAGGCCGGGTGATCGACTTCAAGAACACCTTGATCCTGCTGACCACCAACGCCGGCACCGAGCTGATCGCCCAGGTCTGCAAGGACCCGCAGAACGTGCCCGAGCCGGAAGAAATCGCCAAGGCCCTGCGCCAGCCGCTGCTGGAAATCTTCCCGCCGGCGCTGCTCGGCCGCCTGGTGACGATCCCCTACTATCCGCTCAGCGACGAGATGCTCAAGGCCATCACCCGCCTGCAACTCAACCGCATCAAGAAGCGCGTGGAGAGCACCCACAAAGTGGCCTTCGATTACGACGACGCGGTGATCGACCTGATCGTCTCGCGCTGCACCGAAACCGAAAGCGGCGGGCGCATGATCGACACCATCCTGACCAACAGCCTGCTGCCGGACATGAGCCGCGAGTTCCTGACTCGCATGCTCGAAGGCAAGGCCATGGCCGGCGTCCGAATCAGCGCCGTGGATAACGAACTGCAATACGATTTCAGCGACGCGGGCTGAGTTCAGGGAACACCGCACGACCCCTGTGGGAGCGAGCTTGCTCGCGATAGCGCAGTCACATTCAACATCCACGTTGACTGACATACCGCTATCGCGAGCAAGCTCGCTCCCACAGTTGATTGCGTTACTCCATTTACACAACTTGCACGAGACATCCGATGTTATTCAACCAAGCCTCCCGCCTGGCGAAAATCACCAGCCCCCTCGGGCCCGAGGTGCTGCTGCTCAAGGACATGGGCGGCGGCGAAGAGCTGGGGCGGCTGTTCAACTATGAGTTGCAGCTGCACTCGCTGGACAACGCCATCGACCTCAATCAACTGCTCGGCAAGCCCATGTGCGTGAGCCTGCAGCTCGATGGCGGTGGCGAGCGCTACTTCCATGGCATCGTCGCCCGTTGCAGCCAGAACGTCGACCAGGGCCAGTTCGCCAGCTACCAGGCCACCTTGCGCCCGTGGTTTTGGCTGCTGACCCGCACCTCCGATTGCCGCATTTTTCAGAACCTGACCATCCCGCAGATCATCAAGCAGGTGTTCCGCGACCTGGGTTTCTCCGACTTCGAAGACGCCCTCAGCCGCCCGTATCGCGAGTGGGAATATTGCGTCCAGTACCGTGAGACCAGCTTCGATTTCGTCAGCCGGCTGATGGAACAGGAAGGCATCTACTACTTCTTCCGCCATGAACAGGGTCGCCATGTACTGGTGCTGGCCGACGCCTACGGCGCCCATACCCAAGCGCCCGGCTACGCCTCGGTGCCGTACTACCCGAAGAACGAGCAGCAGCGTGAACGCGATCATATCCACGATTGGCACCTGGCCCAGGAAGTCCAGCCGGGGTCGCTTGAGCTCAACGATTACGACTTCCAACGCCCGAGTGCACACATCGACGTGCGCGCAGCCATGCCGCGCCCGCACACCGCTGGCGACTATCCGCTGTATGACTATCCCGGCACCTACGTGCAGAGCGAAGACGGCGAGCACTACGCCCGAACCCGCATCGAAGCCTTGCAGACCCTGCACGAGCAGGTCGAACTGGCGGGCAACGCCCGAGGCCTGGGCTCGGGGCATTTGTTCAGCCTGAGCGGTTTCAGCCGCCAGGACCAGAACCGCGAATACCTGATCGTCGGCGCGCGTTATTACCTTTCCCAGGAAAGCGGCGAGAGCGGCGTGGGCGCGCCTTCGGCACAGTTCGAAAGCAGCCTGACCTGCATCGACGCCCAGCAAAGCTTCCGTCCGATGGCGATCACCCACCGCCCGATCGTCAAAGGGCCGCAGACGGCTTTGGTGGTCGGGCCCAAGGGCGAGGAAATCTGGACCGACCAATTCGGCCGGGTGAAGGTGCATTTTTATTGGGATCGCCACGACCAGTCCAACGAAAACAGTTCGTGCTGGATTCGGGTGTCACAGGCTTGGGCCGGCAAGAATTGGGGATCGGTGCAGATCCCGCGCATCGGCCAGGAAGTGATTGTCAGTTTCCTTGAAGGGGATCCCGACAGGCCCATCGTCACCGGTCGTGTGTATAACGCCGAACAGACCGTCCCCTATGCGTTGCCCGCCAACGCCACCCAGAGCGGTACCAAGAGTCGTTCGAGCAAGGGCGGCACGCCGGCGAATTTCAACGAAATCCGCATGGAAGATAAAAAGGGCGCCGAGCAACTTTACATCCACGCCGAGCGCAACCAGGACATCGCCGTGGAAGTGGATGAAAGCCACTGGGTGGGTCGCGATCGCCGCAAGAACATCGACCGCAACGAAACTGTACGCATTGGCGAAGACCGGCTGCGGGCCGTGCAGCGCAACGATACGTTGCTCGTCGGCGGCGCCAAGAGCGACAGCATCGCGACCCAATACCTCATCGAGGCGGGTTCGCAGATTCGGCTGGTGTGTGGCAAAAGCGTGCTGGAGTTCAACGCCAGTGGCGAGATCAATATCTCCGGCACCGCGTTCAACCTCTACGCCAGTGGCAATGGCAACATCGACACCGGCGGCCGCCTGGACCTCAACTCCGGTGGCGCAAGCGCCGTGGACCCCAAGGGCAAGGGCATCAAGGGCGTGATCGAGGCGGCGGTGAAAGCTTTGTTTCCGGCAAAGGCCAAGCAGTGAGGTTCACCGCAGGAACAACCCCAGCCTGACTGCAACGCTGCTCACTCAAGAAAAACGCTGATCCCGTGGCGAGGGAGCTTGCTCCCGCTTGAGTGCGAAGAGCGTTCACAAAAGGGGCTGCTATGCAGCCCAGCGGGAGCAAGCTCCCTCGCCACGGGGTCTGTCTACGGCCATAGTGAAAAGCACTGCGGCCTCACCGGCCCTTTCGGCGATCAGATGGCTGTGCCGCGGCTCGTTCCCGGCTGGATAATCAACAGCTCGTCCAGCTCGCGCTTTTTACAACGAGCCACAAACGGCAACGCGGCATTCGGGTCACGTCTGAACAGCTCGAAGGTTGCGCGATCGATTTCATAATGTTCCTCGTAATCGACCATGCCGTTGCTGACCGGTATGGAGACATAGAATCGACCCGAGCACTGTTCCGTCCCCACACAGAGTCCATCTTCATGGTGGACCAGGGCATCTTGAAATTTCATGCGTTCGTAAGCAGATATTGCCCAGGCTGCGTCCATGCGACTCGCAGATATTTACCGCTCAGCAATTGCTCGTCACGAAGATACTCGAACACTTCGGAGGGACACCATTCCTTGCCCGCCGAAAAGGCCACCCCCAACGAACGGAGCTCATCGAATACCTTGGCCTTCTGGGTGTTGTCCGCGACGCGCAAAACGTAGATATCTTTCTCTGCCGCGTTTGAAAATCCGATAGCACGCAGGGACGAATCCAGCCCGTTATCAATTAATCGAACGCTGACAGAATCACCGTCCGCTCTTTCCACGTAGCCCTTCAGCATTCAAAGATTGGCCGGCACAAAATCAGGGCCGCCCAGCTTGTCCCGGACGACCAGGGCTGTGCGCATCAGCGGTCCCCACAGGCCGTTCTGGCTGTTCCAGCTGGCACCGGCCCAACGCGCATCCTGGACCAGCTCAGCCTTGTTGAGCTCAAGCTGCCGCTGGAGGGCCAGCGCCACGGCGCCCATGTCGATCTCGAACAGGTCGGCATAAAGCCCATCGGGTTGTGCCTGCTTTTTGCTCAGGCAAAACCGGTAGTACCAGACCCACACCGCTGCGACATAAATCGCCCGATTGCGGTCAGGGTAGGTCGCGAGGATCTTTAGCAAGGCCGCCACGAAGCGCCCGGGAAACTGGCTGTCGTGAGTCTGTTGCCAGTAACGCAGCAACAGTTGATCGAAAGCCGCGACGATGTTCTGCGGTTCAGCATTGTCATTCTTGGCTTCTTGAAAATAGAACGGCTCGCCGACGAGGAATTTATCCAACTCGTCATTGGCCAGGGCCAGCAGTAATACGTTGTCCAAGTTGGCATTCATTGGATTTTCACCACATCCGGGTTCGCGATCAGGAAATTGATGTCGTTGTTGTGCGGGATGCCCACGTTGTCCATGACCGCTTCGCGCATACCGCCAGGATGGGTCAGGCCGCCAGGACGCCATAGCGGGTTCGCCCCATATTCATTGCCGGTTGGCATGACTACCTTGGGGCTGCTCAAGTCCATCATGTAGATCTCCTTGCCGGCCAGGCTGCCCGGGTCATAGCCCAAGGCAGACTCTAACAGCGAAACGTCGCCGGTCTTCTTGAACTCAGCCACTACACCATGCAGATCTGACTTTGCCATGACGTATTTGTTAGGGCTAAAGGTCTGGTACATGGGGTTGGCGATGTCATCCGGCGTGAATAGAAAAGCACCGCCTTCATCCTGGAAGACCTTGAGGTGCTCGGCGATATAGGAGTCCTCAAGGTAATCAGCAGCACTCTTCGGTCTGCTGAACTTGGGCATCGAAGCGATATCGTCCGACGTGTAGCCCGGTTTGAAGCGCACCGTGGCCGGTTTGGGGCCAGCACCAATCTTCGCCATTTTCGGGCCAAGGCCCAACAGCGCCATTCCTGCCACGCCCTGGAGCAGGTCCCGGTACCCGGGTCCCAAGCGATCCCCCAGATCCCCCAGCAATGCCATGCCAGCCATCATCGTGCCGCCGATCACCACAAAGCCGACCAAAGCGGCCACGCCGGCCATGGCCGCCAGAATCGCCGCCCCCCCCATGGCCAGCATCCCCAACGCTTCCAACCCAGTGTGCATCCACCCTTCAAGATCCAGCACAAACGCCACCGACACCGTCGGTCCGCCGATGAAGGTGTTCGGGCTGCCGCTCTTGATGTGAGCACCGCAGACCATTTTGCTGTGCAGGCGCGCCGCTGGTTTGCCGTTGATGAACACCGTGGCGCTGCCTTCGGCGATCAGCACCGGGAAGGGCCAGATCGGATGATTCATCGGCAGCCCGGTGCAGGAAGAAGCGATGTCTTCGCCCGCCCGCATGGCATTTCGATCGTTGATATAGACGTTGAAGCTGCCCATGATCAACGCCCCCGTGGTCGGCTCGGGCAGGTTGAATATGGTGGACAGGCCCTTGACGATCTGGAACATCGACAAGCCGCCAGCCGCGATCGAGCCGGCCATGATCGCCAGCGCCACACCGCCCGTGGCCACCGTCGCGGCGACGACCGCAGCGCCGATCAAGGCGCCGGCCACGGCTCCGGCGACCATCGCGGCCAACCCGAACCCGTGGGCTATTTCGTCACCCAGACGGGCTGCTGCCTGTGCATCCATTGCGAAAAACTACCTTACGGGTGTGTACGACTGCACAGGGGATATCGATATCAGAGATCGCCGGTCTTGCCTTCAACGATCAGATGGCGGCGGATGATTCATTGCTCTTGCAGATAACGCAATGCCCGATGATATTTCGCGGCGCGTTCCAGGTCCTTGTCTCGCACGACGGGCAGCCGGGTGAGATCAAGATTGTCGTGGATGTCCGCTATTTTCACTTGGGTCGCCAGTGGATTGGGACGAATCCGCGCAATGAATTGTTCATAGGTCTCGCCCTGGCGCTTGGTCAAGCAATCGATAGCCGTCACCGCGGCCTCGGGAATGCCAAGCTCGCGCAGCTCATCCAGCGTGACATCGCCGTCTTCGACCACATCATGCAACAGGCTGACCAGTTGCTCTTCAAGCCCGTCGAACTTCATCATCAGGCGCAACGGGTGGAGAATGTAGGGCTTGCCGGCCTTATCCACCTGGCCCGCGTGGACCTTTGAAGCCAAGGCGATTGCAGCGTCCAGAATGCTCATCGGCGGTCAAAGCCCTTCTCGTATTGTTCTTTGGAAATCTCGCGACCATACAAGACGGCGTCGTTGTACAGCCTGTTGTCCGCGGGAACCGGTTGTTCGCTTTCGGCAGCATAAAACTTCCTGAATACGGTCCCGGTGCGATGATCCCAACGGAAGGTGACCTCTTCGTGGTCGTAGTCCAGGAATACATCCCGACTGGCGAAGGCACTCAATTCAATTCCCACCGTTCCCCCTGACTGCGTCGTAATAGGCCTTGCTCTTGTCCGCGATAGCTTGCGCCTGCGGACTGGCCTTGTCCAAGACCCGGAAGTCTTCGTAATACTTGTGGCCCAGCCCGCCAGGGACCTGGGTTTTTGCGGCGACGGCATTATAGGTGTCGTCCCCCAGCAACACCCGAGCCAGCGGCTCTGGCTCCTTGGCGTAGATCATTTCCGGTGAGTTGACCTGGATTTCTCCCGGTATTCCAGCGCGGGTCTGCATCGTGGAATTGACGCCGCTATAGCCCATTTCGTTAGCGGCACCGTCAATCACTTTCACGTTCGCGCCGCGCTTGCCGAGCTCTGCCGCAACGGAACTGATCTGGTCGGATTCGACAATGATCGTGTTCCTGGCCAGGTCCTTGATCCGGGTCGCATCCCCACCATAATCGTTGTCGATTTTCTCTCGGGCACGCGCCTCGGACTTGATCGGCGCCTTGGCGACCTTGCCCCCATATTGGGCGGCGATTTCATCGGCGACGGTATCGATTTCCGCTTTGGCGGCCGGGGCTTTTGCGTAGACCTCTTCGAAGGTCTTGGGAGCCTTGGAGGTGGTGGCTGGCTTGCCCAGTTTCGCCAGCTTCGGCCCCATGCCCAGCAAGGCCATGCCCGCCACGCCTTGCAATAGATCCCGGTAACCCGGACCAAGGCGGTCACCCAGGTCCCCCAGCAGTGCCATGCCTGCCATCGCGGCACCGCCAATGGCGACGGCTGCAGCAAGGGCGGCGGCGCCGGCCATCGCGGCCAATACCAGCGCAGCACCCGCAGCCACGATTCCCAACGCTTCCAGGCCGGTATGCAACCAGCCTTCGAGGTCCAGCACAAACGCCACCGACACCGTCGGTCCGCCGATGAAGGTGTTCGGGCTGCCCGTCTTGATGTGGGCGCCGCAGACCATTTTGCTGTGCAGGCGCGCCGCCGGTTTGCCGTTGATGAACACCGTGGCGCTGCCTTCGGCGATCAGCACCGGAAAGGGCCAGATCGGATGGTTCATCGGCAGGCCGGTGCAGGAAGAGGCGATGTCTTCGCCCGCCCGCATGGCATTGCGATCGTTGATATAGACGTTGAAGCTGCCCATGATCAACGCCCCCGTGGTCGGCTCGGGCAGGTTGAATATGGTGGACAGGCCCTTGACGATCTGGAACATCGACAAGCCGCCAGCCGCGATCGAGCCGGCCATGATCGCCAGCGCCACACCGCCCGTGGCGACCGTCGCGGCGACGACCGCAGCGCCGATCAAGGCGCCGGCCACGGCACCAGCGACCATCGCGGCCAACCCGAACCCGTGGGCTATTTCGTCACCCAGACGTGCCGCCGCCTGTGCATCCATCGCGGGAATCTACCTCACTGTTTGGTCTGACTGCGCAGTGGCACGTATCGAATCTCAGACAATCGGAGGCTGTGGCTTGAGCGAATGCATCGCCAGCTTCCAGGCCGGCTCGTGATAGGCGAAGTCGTTGGGTGTGGTGGTCAAGGTGGTGATCAGTACGGACGGCTTACGCTCGATGAAAACCTGGCGCAGCATCAGGTCGCGTCCTTCGCGTTGCCAGGTGTAATCCAGCAAGGTGGTGGTGTGCCCATGCAGCGCCGTGTCCCAGCGCTGGACCAGCTTGAAGCCCGGCAATTGCTGCTCCGCGCTTTTGAGTTGGCGGTCCACGTACTCGGCAAAGGGAGCGTCACCCTGGGTGGCATCGCGGCTGATGACGAAACTGGCCTCTTTGGCGGGTCCCACTGCCGGCAGCTTGAAAATGTTGATGCTCTGGTCCTGCCAGGTATCGGGGATTTCGAGATCGGCTTCTTGAATGCGGTATGAGGTCACAGTAATCGCTTTCCATGGACATGAGGTGACGCGTGGAGGAGCAGATATTCGGGTAATGCCTGGCAACAATCAAGAACCGGGTTCCTCTCCTCCAGGTAACCCTCTACATTATGCGATCAGCGTCACCACTCTGGCGATTCACGCCTCTGCAGAAGCCATCGAAGGGCATATTCTGTTGATTTTTTGAATCAGACCATTGCAGTCTTCGCCAGCATAAGGGACTGCGGCAGCGATAAGGACAACCGATGGTATTCAACCAAGCCTCACGCCTGGCAAAGATCACCAGCCCCCTCGGACCCGAGGTGCTGCTGCTCAAGGACATGGGCGGCGGCGAAGAGTTGGGGCGGCTGTTCAACTATGAGTTGCAGTTGCACTCGCTGGACAACGCCATCGACCTCAACCAGGTGCTGGGTAAACCCATGTGCGTCAGCCTGCAACTGGACGGTGGCGGCGAGCGCTATTTCCACGGCATCGTCGCGCGCTTCAGCCAGAACATCGACCAGGGCCAGTTCGCCAGCTACCAGGCCACCTTACGGCCCTGGCTGTGGCTGCTGACCCGAACGTCCGACTGCCGGATCTTCCAGAACCTGACGGTTCCGCAGATCATCAAGCAGGTGTTTCGCGACCTGGGTTTCTCCGACTTCGAAGACGCCCTCAGCCGGCCTTATCGCGAGTGGGAATACTGCGTCCAGTACCGCGAGACCAGCTTCGATTTCGTCAGCCGGTTGATGGAACAGGAAGGCATCTACTACTTCTTCCGTCATGAACAGGGTCGCCATGTACTGGTGCTGGCCGACGCCTACGGCGCCCATACCCAAGCGCCCGGCTACGGCTCGGTGCCGTACTATCCGAAGAACGAGCAGCAGCGTGAACGCGATCATATCCACGATTGGCACCTGGCCCAGGAAGTCCAACCGGGGTCGCTTGAGCTCAACGACTACGACTTCCAGCGTCCCAGCGCGCGCATCGATGTACGTTCGGCTATGCCGCGCCCGCACACCGCTGGCGACTATCCGCTGTATGACTATCCCGGCACCTACGTGCAGAGCGAAGACGGCGAGCACTACGCCCGCACCCGCATCGAAGCCTTGCAGACCCTGCACGAGCAGGTCGAGCTGGCCGGCAATGCCCGAGGCCTGGGCTCGGGGCATCTGTTCAGCCTGACCGGCTTCAGCCGCCAGGACCAGAACCGCGAATACCTGATCGTCGGCGCGCGTTATTACCTTTCTCAGGAAAGCGGCGAGAGCGGCGTCGGCGCGCCTTCGGCACAGTTCGAAAGCAGCCTGACCTGCATCGACGCCCAGCAGAGCTTTCGCCCGATGGCGATCACCCACCGCCCGATCGTCAAGGGACCGCAGACGGCTTTGGTGGTCGGGCCCAAGGGCGAGGAAATCTGGACCGATCAGTTCGGCCGGGTGAAGGTGCATTTTTATTGGGACCGTCACGACCAGTCCAACGAAAACAGTTCGTGCTGGATTCGGGTGTCGCAAACCTGGGCCGGGAAAAACTGGGGCTCGATGCAGATTCCACGTATTGGGCAGGAAGTCATCGTCAGCTTCCTCGAAGGCGATCCGGACCGACCGATCATCACCGGACGTGTCTACAACGCCGAGCAGACCGTGCCTTACGACCTGCCTGAGAATGCCACCCAGAGCGGCATGAAAAGCCGTTCGAGCAAAGGCGGCACGCCGGCAAATTTCAACGAAATACGCATGGAAGACAAGAAAGGCGCCGAGCAGCTTTACATCCATGCCGAGCGCAACCAGGACATCGTGGTCGAGGTGGATGAGAGCCATTCGGTCGGCCACGACCGCACCAAGAGCATCGGCCACGACGAAACGGTGATCATCGGCAACAACCGCCTGCGCATCGTCAAGCAGGAGGACATCCTGTCGGTGGGCCAGCGCAAGACCGACAGCATCAGCCAGAGCTACGTCATTGAAGTCGGCGAAAACCTGCGCCTGGTGTGCGGTGAGAGCATCCTGGAGCTCAACGCCAGCGGCCAGATCAACCTGACCGGTGTGCAGATCAGCTTCTACGCCAGCGGCGATGCCGAGTTCAACACCGGCGGTGTGCTGCACCTGAACAACGGCGGCGGCCCCGGTGCCACGCCGGACGGCCAGGGCGTCAAGGCCAGCATCGATGCCAACGTCGCCGCCGCCTTTCCCAAAGGCTAACCCAAAGGCTAACTTCGAGACCTGATGCGCCATGACTTACCGTTTGAATGAATTTCAGCTCCAGCTGCCACCCAGCGAGTTGCTCGACGCCTCGATCAACATCCTCAAGTTTCCCGAATTGGGCACGTCCCTGATCGTCAGCCGCAGCCTGCTCGCCGAGGGAGAAACCCTGCAAAGCAACCTCGACGACCAGCTCAAGCGCCTGGAAAAGCAAGTCCAGGACCTGCGCTGCCAACCGGGCGCCACGTTGCGCGTGGGGGCTGGGCAGGAAGTCGAAGCCATCGAGTTGCGCAGCCAGTTCAACAAGGGCAACGAAAAGGTCTTTCAGTATCAGCTCGCGCTGGTACTGCCGGGCACACGCAAGATGCTTGCCCTGAGCTACGTCAAGGCCGAGAAGCTGGGCGACACCGAAGCGGCGCATTGGGCGACGATCAAGGGATCGCTGGTGTTTGACGCGCCGGTTTGATAAGCGCCGGGCTCGTGTGGCGAGGGAGCTTGCTCCCGCTGGGGCGTGGAGCCGCCCCGAAAATCCGCCGGGCGTGGGGCGTCAGGCACACCTTATCCGCTGGTTTTGCGACTGCTTCGCAGCCGAGCGGGAGCAAGCTCCCTCGCCACAGGGGTCCACCATGTCCCGGATTTATTTTTTCATTTTATCGTTGCGTCCCTGACCGGCAGAGTCCTTTGTGCCACCGGGCGACGCTCGCGGCGCTCCACCAGCATTTCATCGGCGACTTCGGCCGCGCTCTCCGCAATCAACTCGGGACGGCGGCCCGGTAACTGCTGCATCACCTGCGGCAAGGCGCTGACAAAATACATATCCCAGATCACCTGCTCCGTTTGCGACAGCTGAATCATGCGGTTCTCCTTGCTCGATGGATAAACTTTCTGCAGAGAACCTATGCCCGGTGGCAGGTGCTGAAAATCAGACAATTCCTTAGAGCATGTCGGACGTTTCCGATAGTTGTGTCTTCAGCCCCGCAAAAATGCCTGGTGCAACTCTTCCAGTGTCTGGAAATGATGTACCGGGTTCTGCGCACTCAACTCCTCGAAACTGCCGAATCCGTACCCCACCGCCGCCGCGTCCAGACCATTGCTGCGCGCGCCGATCAAGTCATGTTCGCGGTCGCCGATCATCAGGGTGCTGGCCGGGTCAAGGCTTTCTTCGGCCATCAGGTGGGCGATGAGCTCGACCTTGTTGGTACGGGTGCCATCCAGTTCGCTACCGTAGATCACCTTGAAGTGCCGGGCGAAATCGAAATGACGGGCGATTTCCCGGGCGAAAATCCACGGCTTGGACGTGGCAATGTAGAGCTGTCGGCCTTGGCCACCAAGCGTTTCCAGCAGCGGCACGACACCGTCGAAGACACGGTTTTCATAGAGGCCGGTGACCTTGAAGCGCTCGCGATAGAAATTTACTGCGTCCCAGGCTTTCGCTTCGTCGAAGGCATAGAACTGCATGAAGGCCTGCAATAGCGGTGGGCCGATGAAATGTTCGAGACGGGTCAGGTCGGGTTCGTCGATGCCCAGTTTGCCCAGGGCGAACTGAATCGAACGGGTGATGCCCTCGCGCGGGTCGGTAAGCGTGCCGTCGAGGTCAAAGAGTATGGTCTGGTAGTGCATGGCTGGTCCTGAGGAAGTAAGTGGGGCTGCTACGCAGCCCAGCGGGAGCAAGCTCCCTCGCCACGAGAATAGGGGCCTGGCAAACCACTCAAGGCTGGTCGTAGCCTTCGGCCAGATGCAAATCCTTGAGCTTCACGTAATTCGCCGCGCTGTAGGTGAAAAACGCCCGCTCTTTGTCCGTCAGCGGCCGGACCTGCTTCACCGGGCTGCCCACATACAAAAAGCCGCTCTCCAGGCGCTTGCCCGGCGGTACGAGGCTACCGGCGCCGATGATCACGTCGTCCTCGACCACCGCGCCATCCATCACAATGCTGCCCATGCCGATCAGGATCCGGCTGCCCACCGAGCAGCCATGGAGCATGACTTTGTGGGCGATCGTAACGTCGTCACCAATCAGCAACGGGAAGCCATCGGGGTTGAACGGCCCGGCGTGGGTGATGTGCAGCACGCAGCCGTCCTGGACGCTGGTGCGGGCGCCGATGCGGATGCGGATGCGGTGCATGTCGCCGCGAATGACGGTCAGCGGCCAGACCGAACTGTCTTCGCCGATCTCGACGTCGCCGATCACCACCGCGGTGCTGTCGACAAAAGCCCCCCGGGCAAGCCGCGGGCTGTGGTTCTGGTACGTTCGAAGGGTCACGATAGGCTCTCTCTTGTCCGATGATAGGCGCTGCTAGCTGCGGTGAACGCCGATTGTAATTAAGATGGGCCCATGTTTCTTCCAGCCAAGGTGCCAACCGTGAGCGTGAACAACCCTCTTTTGCAGCCCTACGACCTGCCGCCATTCTCGGCGATCCGTGCCGAGCACGTGCAACCGGCCATCGAGCAGATCCTGGCTGACAACCGTGCCGCCATCGCCGAGATCCTCAAGACACAAGTCAAACAGCCCACCTGGGCCGGCCTGGTATTGGCAATGGATGAGCTCAATGATCGTCTGGCCGCGGCCTGGAGCCCGGTGAGCCATTTGAACGCGGTGCGCAACAGCCCCGAGTTGCGCGAGGCCTACGAGGCTTGCCTGCCGGCGCTGAGTGCCTATTCCACCGAGCTGGGCCAGAACCGCGAACTGTTCCAGGCGTTCGAAGCCCTGGCGAACAGCCCCGAGGCCGCCGGTTTCGACGTGGCCCAGAAAACCATCCTGGAACATTCTCTGCGCGATTTCCGCCTGTCGGGCATCGATCTGCCGCCCGAGCAGCAGAAGCGCTACGCCGAAGTGCAAAGCAAACTGTCCGAACTCGGCAGCCGCTTTTCCAACCAGTTGCTCGACGCGACCCAGGCCTGGACCAAGCATGTCACCTCTGAGGCCGCCCTCGCCGGCCTGACCGACTCGGCCAAGGCGCAAATGGCCGCCGCGGCCCAGGCCAAAGGCCTCGACGGTTGGCTGATCAACCTGGAGTTTCCCAGCTACTACGCGGTGATGACCTACGCCGAAGACCGCGCCCTGCGCGAAGAAGTCTACGCCGCCTACTGCACCCGCGCCTCGGACCAGGGCCCGAACGCCGGTCAGAACGATAACGGCCCGGTGATGGAGCAGATCCTCGACCTGCGCCAGGAACTGGCCCAGTTGCTGGGTTTCGCCAACTTCGCCGAATTGAGCCTGGCAACCAAGATGGCTGAATCCAGCGATCAGGTGCTCAGCTTCCTGCGCGACCTGGCCAAGCGCAGCAAACCGTTCGCCGCCCAGGATCTGGAACAATTGAAAGCGTTCGCCGCCGAACAGGGCTGCCCCGACCTGCAAAGCTGGGACAGCGGCTTCTACGGCGAAAAACTCCGCCAGCAACGTTACAGCGTCGCCCAGGAAGCCCTGCGCGCCTACTTCCCGATCGACAAGGTGCTGGGCGGCCTGTTCGCCATCGTGCAACGCCTCTACGGCATCGAGATCGCTGAACTGAAGGGTTTCGACGCCTGGCATCCGGACGTGCGCCTGTTCGAGATCAAGGAACACGGCCAGCACGTCGGGCGCTTCTTTTTCGATCTGTACGCCCGTCCCAACAAGCGTGGCGGCGCCTGGATGGACGGCGCCCGTGATCGTCGCCGTACCCTTGATGGCGTACTGCAGAGCCCGGTCGCCAACCTGGTGTGCAACTTCACCCCGGCCGACAGCGGCAAGCCGGCGTTGCTGACCCACGATGAAGTGACCACGCTGTTCCACGAGTTCGGCCACGGCCTGCATCACCTGTTGACCCGCGTCGATCATGCCGGCGTGTCGGGCATCAACGGCGTGGCCTGGGACGCCGTGGAGCTGCCGAGCCAGTTCATGGAAAACTGGTGCTGGGAGCCTGAAGGCCTGGCGCTGATTTCCGGTCACTACGAAACCGCTGAGCCATTGCCCCAGGACCTGCTGGAAAAAATGCTCGCGGCGAAGAACTTCCAGTCCGGCCTGATGATGGTCCGCCAGTTGGAATTCTCGCTGTTCGACTTCGAACTGCACGCCACCCACGGCGATGGCCGCAGCGTGCTGCAAGTGCTCGAAGGCGTACGCGACGAGGTGTCGGTGATGCGTCCGCCGGCCTACAACCGCTTCCCCAACAGCTTTGCGCATATCTTCGCCGGCGGTTACGCCGCGGGTTACTACAGCTACAAGTGGGCGGAAGTGCTGTCGGCCGATGCGTTCTCCAAATTCGAAGAAGATGGCGTGCTCAACGCCGACACCGGTCGCGCCTTTCGCGAGGCGATCCTGGCGCGCGGCGGCTCCCAGGAGCCGATGGTGCTGTTCGTCGACTTCCGTGGCCGCGAGCCTTCGATTGACGCACTCTTGCGCCACAGCGGCCTGAGCGAGGACGCGGCAGCATGAGTGAGGGGCCTGTGATTACCAAACGACGCTTCATCGCCGGGGCAGTCTGCCCGGCGTGCAGTGAGCCGGACAAGTTGATGATGTGGAATGAAGACGGCGTGCCCCATCGCGAGTGCGTGGCTTGTGGTTATTCCGACACGCTCAATGAACAAGGCCTGTCAGTGCCCAAGGAATTGGGCACCCGGGTCAATACGTCCGCTTTGAAAGCGCCGGACGCCAAGGTCCAGGCGGTGCAGTTCTTTCCCAACCCCAAGTTGAAGAAAAAAACCGACTGAAATCTTCGGCATTACCTTCCGGGCCGCCCGGCCCGGAAGCGATACATATATACCGCAGGGTGCCCTGCCTTCCTCTTCAGACTGGTCCGACACGTCCAGACTGAAAGGAAGCTTTCCATGCCAAACGCTGATAACCCGCTACTGCAGGACTACGACCTGCCGCCCTTTTCGCGCGTCCAGGCCGAACACTTCTCCCCGGCCCTCGACCAGATAATCGCCGAAAGCCGCGTCAAGGTCGCTGAGATCATTACCAGCCAGACGATCCTCCCAACCTGGGACGACCTCGTCGTGGCGATGGATGAAGTTCACAGCCGGCTGGAGGGTTTTCGCTATGTGCTACACCGCCTGACCTTGACCCGGACAGGCGAAACCTGGCAGCAGGCATTGCTCGATTGCGGGCCGCGATTGCGCGACTTTCGAGTCGGACTGCACCAAAACGCCGAGCTCTTCCAGCTCTACCAGCGCTTGGCGAACAGCGAGATAGCCAGGAATTTCGAACGGGCGCGCACAAGAGTCCTGGAAAAAATCCTGCGGCAGTTTCGTGAAAACTTGCCGGAGAACACGGGGGGTGACTTGAACCTGATAAAGGTTCGCATTCGAAAAGCTGAAGATACTTTTCTGGACCTGCTGTACAAGGCCAATAAAGGCTGGAGCGTAGCCATTGACGATGAAGCCCAGCTCAGCGGCTTGCCGGCGGCATTCAAACAGCGCATGGCCAATCAGGCAGGCGAGGCTGGGCTCACGGGATGGCTACTAACCCTTGACCGAGAGTCACATCGCATCGTCACGCACTATGCCGATTATCGCTTTTTGCGCAAGGTGACCGACATGGCCTACAGCACGCGCGCTTCTGATCAAGGACCGCATCCCGTCCGATTCGACAATGGCCCCGTCCTCAAGCAACTGCTGGACGACCGGCACGAATATGCAAAACTGTTGGGCTACACGGATTTCGCTCAATTGGCGGTCGCGTCGGAGCAGGCCGAGTCCACCGAACAGGTCCTGGCTTTCCTGGACACCCAACTCCAGTCGCAGCAGAGCACCTTCAACCTGGAAGCCGAGCAACTCAAGGCTTTTGCCAGGAAACAAGGTTTAGGCGAGCCCGAACCTTGGGATTACCGGTACCTGGCGGAGAAACTCCGTCGGCAGGCGGCAGGCATCTCGCAGGAAGAATTGAGTGCCTGGTTTCCATTGGAGGCGGTCTTTTCCAAGCTGCTGGTGATGGCGTCAGATCTATTCGCAGTGAACTTCATCGAACGTGAGGATGTGGGCACCTGGGCTCCTGACGTGCGTCTTTTTGAAGTCTCTGAGGGCGGAACGCCCATTGGTTATATCTATTTCGATCTGTTCGAGCCTGCTAACGGGGTGGGCTTTCCTCATACCACGACCATTCGCGATCGGCTGATGACCGCCGAAGGCCGGCCCCGAAATCCCATCGCCGTCCTGCATGGCTCGTTGCCGCGGGGAACAGACGAGAACCCGACGTTGCTCGACCATCAGCAGCTGCGCATTCTGTTCCATGAGTTCGGCCAATGCCTGCATCAGGTCTTGAGCCAGGCAGCCTATCGTGATGTCTCGGGCATCAACTCGGCATCCCGCGATACAGCCGAATTCGCCGGGTGTCTGCTGGAAAAATGGTGCTTTTCCAAGGAATGCCTGATCCGCGTATCGGCGCATCATCAAACCGGAGCAGCACTGCCGGACGAGATGGCCGATCATTTCATTAGGCTCATCACCACCCAGGTCAGTTGGCAAACCGCCACCGAACTGCGCAACGCACTGCTCGATTTCGAGTTGCACCGCACCCACGCTGATGGGCGCAGCGCTCAGCAGGTATTCGAGCAGATTAGCGAAAAGGTCAGCCATTTGCCTGTGGTAGCCAATGCTCGCCTGGCCAATGGGCTGGACTACATGGCGGCGGGCTATGCCGCAACACTGTACGCCGACCCGTGGTCCAACGCCCTGGCCGAGAGCGTGTTCCAGAGGTTCCAGCGCGACGGATTGTTCGACGCGCAGACCGGCAAGGCGCTTCGCGAATACATATTCGGGACGGGCGACTCGCGGCCGTTGTCCGAATCCATAGCCGCCTTCCTCCGCGCTACCGATCAGCGTGGAGGAGGCAAAGTCTGAGGATCGAGCTGACGCGCCGTAATCGTTGAATTGACCCAACTTTTCAACGAGCACAGCGCAAAGACGCTGATACGGCAATCGCCATCTCTCAGAGCCATCCGGAGTCTCTCGACATCGGCTTGCATCGCAGTTCGTCCCCAACCCGAAGCTGAAGAAAAAACCGACTGAAACCTTCTGCATTACCTTCCGGGCCGCCCGGCCCGGAAGCGATACATATATACCGCAGGGTGCCCTGCCTTCCTCTTCAGACTGGTCCAACACCCCGAACTGAAAGGAAGTTACCCATGCCAAGCGTTGACAACCCGCTATTGCAACCCTACGACCTGCCGCCTTTTTCGCGCATCCAGGCCGAACACTTTTCCCCGGCCCTCGACCAGATACTCATCGAAAGCCGGACCAGTCTCACCGAGATCATTGCCAGCCAGACACCCTTCCCAACCTGGGACGACCTCGTCGTGGCGATGGATGAAATTCACAGCCGGGTGGAGGGTTTTCGCTATGTGCTACACCGCCTGACCTCGACCCGGACAGGCGACGCCTGGGAGCAAGCATCGCTCGATTGCGAGTCACGATTGCATGAATTTCAGAACGGACTGAAACAGAACGCCGAATTGTTTCAGCTCTACCAACGCCTGGCGAACAGCGACATTGCCAAGAACTTCGAACCGGCGCGCATAAGAGTCCTGGAAAAAATCCTGCGGCAGTTTCGTGAAAACTTGCCGGAGACCGCTGGGGGGGACTTGAACCTGCTGCAGGTGCGCATTGAAAACGCTGAAGGTCTTTTCCGGGAACAGCTGCACATGGCCAATAAAGCCTGGGATATCCTCGTTGACGATGAGGCCCAGCTCAGCGGTTTGCCGGCGGCGTTCAAACAACACATGGCCAGCCAGGCTCGCACAGTCGAGCGCACGGGATGGCTGCTGCCCCTCGATGAAGAGTCGCATCGCATCATCATCCGCTATGCCGACAACCGCTCGTTGCGCCAGCAAATCAACGTTGCCTATGAAACACGAGCTTCTGATCAAGGCCCGCATGCCGGCCAGTTCGACAATGGAAACGTCCTCAAGCAACTGCTGGACGACCGGCACGAGTATGCAAAATTATTGGGCTACACGAATTTCGCTCAATTGGCGGTCGCGTCGGAGCAGGCCGAGTCCACCGAACAGGTCCTGGCTTTCCTGGACAACCAACTCCAGTCGCAGCAGAGCACCTTCAACCTGGAAGCCGAGCAACTCAAGGCTTTTGCCAGGAAACAAGGTTTAGGCGAGCCCGAACCTTGGGATTACCGGTACCTGGCGGAGAAACTCCGTCGGCAGGCGGCAGGCATCTCGCAGGAAGAATTGAGTGCCTGGTTTCCATTGGAGGCGGTCTTTTCCAAGCTGCTGGTGATGGCGTCAGATCTATTCGCAGTGAACTTCATCGAACGTGAGGATGTGGGCACCTGGGCTCCTGACGTACGTCTTTTTGAAGTCTCGGAGGGCGGAACGAGCATTGGCTATATCTATTTCGATCCGTTCGAAGTTGCGGGCCAGGAGGGCTTCCCGCAGACCACGACCATTCGCGACCGTCTGATGACCGCCGAAGGCCGGCCCCGAAATCCCATCGCCGTCCTGCATGGCTGGCTGCCGCGGGGAACAGCCGAGAACCCGACGTTGCTCGACCATCTGCAGCTACGCATTCTTGTCCATGAATTCGGCCATTGCCTGCATCAAGTCTTGAGCCAGGCAGCCTATCGTGGTGTCTCGGGCATCACCTCGGCATCTCGCGATGCCACCGAATTCGCCGGATGCCTGTTCGAAAAATGGTGCTTCGCCAAGGAGTTTTTGATCCGTATATCGGCGCATCATCAAACCGGAGCAACACTGCCTGACGAGATGGCCGATCAGTTCATAAGGCTCATCAGCACCCAGGCCAGTTGGGAAACCGCCAAGAATTTGCGCAACGCGCTGTTGGATTTCGAGTTGCACCGCACCCACGCTGATGGGCGCAGCGTCCAGCAAGTATTCCAGCAGGTCAGCGAAAAGTTCAGCCATTTTCCAGTAGTCGCCAATGCACGCCTGGCCAATGGGCTGGACCATATGGTGACGGGCTATGCCGCAACACTGTACGCCTATCCGTGGTCCATCGCCCTGGCCGAGACCGTGTTTCAGAGGTTCCAGCGCAACGGATTGTTCGACGCGAAGACCGGCAAGGCGCTTCGCGATCACATATTCGGGCCGGGCGACTCGCGGCCGTTGTCCGCATCCATCACCGCGTTTCTCAGCGCGACCAATCAGCGTGAAGGAGCCAATACCTGAGGATCGAGGTGACGCGCCGTGGTCGTTGAATTGACCCAACCTTTCAACGAGCACAGCGCAAACACGCTGGTACTGCAATCGCCGTCTCTCAAGGCTACACGGAGCTTCTCGAGATCGGCCTGCATCATGTAGCGAACCCCGTCCTTGAAGTGGTGGCTGTCGCCGAAACCGCCTTCGGTCATCTCCTCCAGGGCGTCTTCCTTGCTCCAGCCCTGCACAACCACCCGGTACATGGCGGCCATCAAGCCGGTACGGTCCGAGCCGTGTTTGCAATGCATGAGCACCGGCCCCTTGGCCTGGCCGTCCTGGATGGCGCGCAGGGCCCTGAGGACATCAGTGTCGTCGACGTGATTGGTGCGATAGGGCAACTGAACCTGCTTGATGCCGGGTGCGGACAACCAGTTCGCGTCCGAATCAGGCAGAAAATTGATGATTGTGCCGATATCGAGTTTCGCCAGCAGAGGCAGGGCACCGCCGTCCGGCAAGGAACTGCGATAGAGCGTTGGCGACATCTGGTAGAGGTCGTAGCGCTTTTCCACGGGCTGGGCCCATTCGCCGGGCCTGGCCTCGGCGTCGGTGGCGGCCTGGGCGGCGGAATCGACCAGCGCGGCGAACAAGACCAGGCACAGCAGGGAACGCAAACAGAGCTTGAGCATGAGGAGCAACCGGCGGCCAAGGATTGGGAAGTCGTCAGTTTCGGTTCGCCTCGGTTAAAAGCCCGTGAGCAAGACGTCAAAGCGCCGTGAACCAGGGCCTGCTTTTCCTGAACTGCCAAACGGCACTGGCTTGAATCGACGGCAGCGAATACTGTATGCGCATACAGTTTTCGGAGTATTCCCATGTCCGTCTCACTTCCGCCTCGTGGCCGCGGCACCGCCACCAACCCGCACAACCGCTTCGCGCCGAGCCGTTCGGTGGCCGAGGACGATGGCTGGTACCAGGAAGTGCCGCCGACCCAGGGCACCGAGGTGCGCATCGAAACGGCCAAGACCATCATCACTCGAAACACCTCCACGGATATCCCTTTCGATCGGTCGATCAATCCTTATCGAGGCTGCGAACACGGCTGCATCTACTGCTATGCGCGACCCAGCCATGCCTACTGGGACATGTCGCCCGGGCTGGATTTCGAAACCAAGCTGATCGCCAAGACCAACGCCGCCGATGTGCTGGAGGAGCAGCTGTCGCGGCGTGGCTATCAATGCGCGCCGATTGCCCTGGGTTCCAATACCGATCCCTACCAGCCGATCGAACGCGAACAGCGCATCACCCGGCGGATTCTCGAAGTGTTGCTGCGATACCGGCACCCGGTGACGATTGTCACCAAGGGCTCGTTGATCCTGCGCGACCTCGACCTGCTGACCGAACTGGCGGAGCAACGGCTGGTACATGTGATGATCAGCCTCACCACGCTGGACGACGAACTCAAGCGCATCCTCGAACCCCGCGCGGCGGCGCCGAAGGCCCGGTTGCGGGCGATAAAGGTCATGCGCGAGGCGGGCATCAACGTCGGCGTGCTGTGCGCGCCGATGATCCCGATGATCAACGACAGCGAGATTGAAAGCCTGCTGACCGAAGCCCACGCTGCCGGTGCGCAGAACGCCGCCTACGTCATGTTGCGCCTGCCGCTGGAAGTGGCGCCGCTGTTCGAGGAGTGGTTGCAAGCGCACTACCCGCAGCGCGCCGCCCATGTGCTGAGCCTGGTGCGCCAGAGCCGCGGCGGCGAACTGTATGACAGCCGGTTTGGCGTGCGGATGCGCGGCGAAGGCCCGTTCGCCGACCTGCTGGCCCAGCGCTTCGCCAAGACGCTCAAGCGTTTGGGCCTGAACCGACGAGATGGTTACAATCTTGACTGCGATGCCTTCTGTCCGCCGGGCCGACAGATGTCGTTGATTTGATTAAAGTTGAGCTGGGAACGGGCACTGGACATGATCTGCGCCAGTGTTTCGCCACCCCTGGAATCGTTGTCCTAGAGCCTTCGATTCAGTTTGAGTTAAGTTTCGGCCGCTACCTTGTTCAGCGAGTGACTGACGGGTCGAACACGTCGACCTGGATATTTTTTAACCAGCCACTGGCGTCTTAAAGAGGATGAATCATGAGTGACAAGGATAAACAGCCGTTGGCTGCGTCGGCTTCAGCCCAACCCGAGGCGGAAACCGCCGATGCAGCGCTGCAGCACATTGTTGACGGCTTTTTGCATTTCCATCACGAGATCTTTCCCCAACAGGAAGAACTCTTCAAGAAACTCGCCACCGCCCAGAAACCCCGGGCGATGTTCATCACCTGCGCAGATTCGCGCATCGTGCCCGAGCTGATCACCCATAGCTCCCCAGGCGACCTGTTCGTGACCCGTAACGTTGGCAACGTCGTGCCGCCTTATGGGCAAATGAACGGCGGCGTCTCCACCGCCATCGAATACGCCGTGCTGGCCCTGGGTGTGCAACACATCATCGTTTGCGGCCATTCCGATTGCGGCGCCATGCGTGCGGTGCTCAACCCCGACACCCTGGAAAAAATGCCGACGGTCAAGGCCTGGCTGCGCCACGCCGAAGTCGCCAAGACCATGGTCCACGACAACTGCCCGTGCGGTGACGAAAAGCAGACCATGCCCGTCCTCACCGAAGAGAACGTGATTGCGCAGTTGCAGCATTTGCGAACACACCCTTCGGTGGCCTCTCGCATGGCCAGCGGCCAATTGTTCATCCATGGCTGGGTGTACAACATCGAGACCAGCGAGATCAAAGCCTTTGACGCGGACCAGGGTTGTTTCCTGCCGCTCGATGGCAGCCATCCGATACCGGTGGCGACGCCCAAAGCGCGCTTCTAACCGCTCCTAAACATCCTTGTGTGGTCGAGCCTCCCGCCATTTGCGCGGGCGGGCCTCGCCATGCCTGAAGAAAATTTCGGGAGAGTCGCCATGCGCGCTGCTCAATTAAAAGCTGTTCTGCCACGGGAGCTCCTGGCTTCGGTGGTTGTATTCCTGGTGGCGCTGCCCTTGTGCATGGGCATTGCCATTGCCTCGGGCCTGCCACCAGCGAAGGGGCTGATCACCGGTATCGTCGGTGGTCTGATCGTGGGCTTCCTGGCTGGC
Source organism: Pseudomonas sp. FP198 (assembly GCF_030687895.1). Lineage (NCBI taxonomy): Bacteria > Pseudomonadati > Pseudomonadota > Gammaproteobacteria > Pseudomonadales > Pseudomonadaceae > Pseudomonas > Pseudomonas sp. FP198. The sequence goes on along the minus strand of NZ_CP117452.1, from coordinate 97,342 downwards.
TCCAAGCTGCAAGTCAGCGGCCCAGCGGCCGGTTTGGCGGTGCTGGTCTTCGAACTGGTGCGCCAGCATGGCGTAGCAATGCTCGGGCCGATCCTTTTGCTGGCCGGGCTGCTGCAACTGCTGGCCGGGCGTTTTCGCCTCGGTTGCTGGTTCAGGGTCACCGCGCCTGCCGTGGTGTACGGCATGCTGGCCGGTATCGGTGTGCTGATCATCTTGTCCCAGGTCCATGTGATGCTTGACGCGGCGCCCAAGCCTTCCGGGCTGGATAACCTGGCGGCGTTCCCGGCGGCAGTGGCCCAGGCTTTACCTTCGTTCGGCTGGCAGGCCGGTTTGCTCGGCCTGTCGACGATCGCGGTGATGTGGCTGTGGGAAAAGTTTCGCCCCCATAGCCTGCGCTTCGTTCCTGGCGCCCTGCTCGGCGTGGGCCTGGCAACGGTTGCCAGCCTGCTGCTGGCGTTGCAGGTCAAGCGCGTGGAGGTCCCGGAAAACATGGCCGAAGCCATCGACTGGCTGCGCCCGGCGGATTTGCTGAACCTGGCCGACCCCTCCGTGTTGATCGCCGCGTTCGCGGTCGCTTTCATCGCCAGTGCGGAAACCTTGCTCTCGGCGGCTGCCGTCGATCGCATGCACAGCGGCGAGCGGGCGGATTTCGATCGGGAACTGTCCGCCCAAGGTGTCGGTAACATGCTCTGTGGCCTGCTCGGTGCCTTGCCGATGACCGGCGTGATCGTGCGCAGTTCGGCGAACGTCCAGGCCGGGGCGACCACACGGATGTCGACCATCTTCCACGGTTTGTGGTTGCTGCTCTTCGTGCTGCTGCTGTCCAGCGTGCTGCAAAGCATCCCGGTAGCGAGCCTGGCGGGTGTGCTGGTCTACACCGGTTTCAAACTGGTGGATATCAAGGCCTTCCGTGGCCTGGGCCGTTATGGCCGGATGCCGATGTTCACCTACGCCGCGACGGCGCTGGCGATCATCTTCACCGACCTGCTGACCGGCGTGCTGATCGGTTTCGGCCTGACCCTGGTGAAGCTGGCGTGGAAAGCCTCGCGCCTGAAGATCAGCCTGATCGACTTGCCCCAGGACGGCGAGATGGAACTGCGCCTGGTGGGTGCGGCGACCTTCCTCAAGGTTCCAGCCCTGACCCAGGTGCTGAACACCATTCCCGAAGGCGCAACGGTGCATGTGCCGCTCAACAACCTGAGCTATATCGACCATTCCTGCCTGGAATTGCTCGAAGAATGGAGCCGGGCGAATGCCAGCAAGGGTTCGAAGTTGTTGATCGAATCGCGCGGGCTCAAGCGCCGGTTGGAAGGGCGCTTGCGCACGACCGTGGGGGTTGGCGCAACGGCCAGTTGACCCTGCTTCAGCGGCGCTCACGATGAGCAGCACAGACCCCATGTGGGAGCGAGCCTGCTCGCGAATTGCGGTGTTTCAGTCGACATAGATGTTGAATGATCAACCGCTTCGCGAGCAGGCTCGCTCCCACAAGGGTTTTGGGTTTTTCCAGAAGGATCAAGCAGCCGGCTGATCCAGCTCCAGGCCCACGCCCAAGCGGCGGGACATGCACGGCCAGCGCTTCCAGGCCGCGCCGGTTTCCGGGCTGCTGAGCTTCTCGCGGTAGGTTTCTACCGACTCCAGTGCAAACGTCTCGTCGTTGAGCATCTCGTCGAACGCGTGATGCACCACCTCATCGAGTTGGTTGGCAAATTCCTCACCGATCAGCTGATGGGCAATCAGATTGGCAACCGTCATGTCCAGGGGGATCAGCGGCTGGCCGAAATGCTTGATGTACAGGTCGTTGACCTCCTCCACAAAGCGGTGCGCCAGATAGGCTTCGTCGAGCAGGCTGTTGAGCCCGACATGCCCGGCCATGATCGTCGGCGGCTGGAGGAAATACTGCTCGGCAATTTTCAGTACGGGCTTGATCTGCGACTCGATACCCGCCTCCCTGGCGACGTCATTGGCGGCATCCAGCAGGTCAGGCACTTCGTTGATATAGGCTGCGACAAACCGCGCCAGAACGTCGTTGGCGTTCGCGTCCGGGAGCTGAATGGCGGGGTGCAGCGTCGGTAACTGGGTCGTCAACTGACGACTCAACAGGCCGGTCTCGGCCTCGTGCTGTTGGGCTTTTTGGATCTGCTCGCGCAATGCGGCGGTGTTCATGACAACTCCAGGAAACAACAGGCAATGAAATAGGAATGACATAACTTAGCTGGCGCATAAAAACTCCTAAGACCTATTTTTCATAACTGCTTCATCCTTGATACGTCGCCGTTATATCGGTTTGCCATCACTCTGCTGCGCATCCTTCTCCATTCGTGGGCCCTGGCGCAAGTCCCAGCTGTTTCAAACGATTTACGCCGTCGCGTTGCGAGGTTGCGGGTGCTGTCTATACTCGGTTTGGAATGGAGTTAGCCGATGACACCCGATTGCATGTGCAGCAAGGCGCGGCGAGTCAAGTAAGCAGTCTGGAATGCCGATCCCTTGCCGCAGGCGTTACGCCTACGGGATAACAAGAACGATAAGGGGAACCCGCAATGACGCGACATCCACACGTATGGATGGGCCTCCTGTTGTGGTCGATTTTCAGCCAGGCGCAAGCGGCCTGGACTGTGAATATGGCGCCTGGAGCGACACAGATCAGCAACGCAGTGTTCGACCTGCACATGACCATCTTCTGGATCTGCGTGGTCATCGGCATCATCGTCTTCGGCGCCATGTTCTGGTCGATGATGATGCACCGCCGCTCGACCGGCCAGAACGCCGCCCACTTCCACGAGAACACTCGCGTGGAAATCCTCTGGACCATCGTGCCCTTCCTGATCCTGGTGGCCATGGCGGTTCCCGCCACCGCCACGCTGATCAAGATGTACGACTCCAGCGAGTCGGAGATCGATGTCCAGGTCACCGGCTACCAATGGAAGTGGCACTACAAATACCTGGGCCAGGACGTCGAGTTCTTCAGCAACCTGGCCACACCTGCCGAACAGATCCACAACCAGAGCACCAAGGGCGAGCACTACCTGCTTGAAGTCGACAAGCCGCTGGTGCTGCCGGTCGATGCCAAGGTGCGCTTCCTGGTGACCTCCGCCGACGTGATCCACTCGTGGTGGGTGCCGGCCTTCGCCGTCAAGCGCGACGCCATTCCGGGGTTCGTCAATGAAGCCTGGACCCGCGTCGACAAGCCCGGCATTTATCGCGGCCAGTGCGCCGAGCTGTGCGGCAAGGACCATGGTTTCATGCCGATCGTGGTCGAGGTCAAGAGCAAGCCCGACTACGAAAAATGGCTGGGCGAACGCAAGGCCGAAGCCGCGCAGCTCAAAGAGCTGACCAGCAAGGAATGGACCCTGGAAGAACTCAAGGAACGTGGCGACAAGGTCTACCACACCACTTGCGTAGCCTGTCACCAGGCCGAAGGCCAGGGCCTGCCGCCGATGTTCCCGGCGCTCAAGGGCTCGAAAATCGCCACGGGGCCGATCAAGGATCACCTGAACATCGTCTTCCACGGCAAGCCCGGCACCTCCATGGCCGCGTTCGGCAAACAGCTGTCGGAAGTCGATATCGCCGCGGTCGTGACCTATGAGCGTAACGCCTGGGGCAACAACAAGGGCGACATGGTCACCCCTAAAGAAGTGCTGGAACTCAAGCAGGCGGAAAGCCAATGAGCCGCCCTGACGTGTGTTCCCGCAACCGGTCGGGGCTCGTTGCCCCGCGCCGACCAGCCCATTCGTTCGAAGGAGACAGGACATGAGTGCTGTGATCGATGACCACGGTCATGCCGGCGCCGACCACGCCCACGGCCCCGCCAAGGGCCTGATGCGCTGGGTACTGACCACCAACCACAAGGACATCGGCACGCTGTACCTGTGGTTCGCGTTCTCCATGTTCCTGCTGGGCGGCTCGTTCGCCATGGTGATCCGCGCCGAGCTGTTCCAGCCCGGCCTGCAGATCGTGCAGCCGGAATTTTTCAACCAGATGACCACCATGCATGGCCTGGTGATGGTCTTCGGCGCGGTGATGCCGGCCTTCGTCGGCCTCGCCAACTGGATGGTCCCGCTGATGATCGGCGCGCCGGACATGGCCCTGCCGCGGATGAACAACTTCAGTTTCTGGCTGTTGCCGGCGGCGTTCCTGATGCTGGTCTCCACCCTGTTCACACCGGGCGGCGGGCCTAACTTCGGCTGGACCTTCTACGCGCCGCTGTCCACCACCTATGCGCCGGAAAGCGTGACGTTCTTCATCTTTGCCATCCACCTGATGGGCATCAGCTCGATCATGGGCGCGATCAACGTGGTCGCCACCATCCTCAACCTGCGCGCCCCCGGCATGACGCTGATGAAGATGCCGCTGTTCGTCTGGACCTGGCTGATCACCGCTTTCCTGCTGATTGCGGTGATGCCGGTGCTGGCCGGCTGCGTGACGATGATGCTGATGGACATCCACTTCGGCACCAGCTTCTTCAACGCCGCCGGTGGCGGTGACCCGGTACTGTTCCAGCATGTGTTCTGGTTCTTCGGCCACCCCGAGGTGTACATCATGATCCTGCCGGCCTTCGGTGCCGTCAGCTCGATCATCCCGGCATTCTCGCGCAAGCCGCTGTTCGGCTACACCTCGATGGTCTACGCGACGGCGGCGATTGCCTTCCTCTCGTTCATCGTCTGGGCGCACCACATGTTCGTGGTCGGCATCCCGCTGGTGGGCGAGCTGTTCTTCATGTACGCCACCCTGCTGATCGCCGTGCCCACCGGGGTGAAGGTGTTCAACTGGGCGAGCACCATGTGGCAAGGCTCGCTGACCTTCGAGACACCGATGCTGTTTGCCGTCGCGTTCGTGATCCTGTTTTCCATCGGCGGTTTCTCCGGGCTGATGCTGGCCATCGCGCCGGCGGACTTCCAGTACCAGGACACCTACTTCGTGGTCGCGCATTTCCATTACGTGCTGGTGCCGGGTGCGATCTTCGGGATTTTCGCCTCGGCCTACTACTGGCTGCCGAAATGGACCGGGCACATGTACGACGAGACCCTCGGCAAACTGCACTTCTGGCTCTCGTTCATCGGGATGAACATGGCGTTCTTCCCGATGCACTTCGTCGGCCTGGCGGGCATGCCTCGGCGGATTCCCGACTACAACCTGCAGTTCGCCGATTTCAACATGGTCTCCTCCATCGGCGCGTTCATGTTCGGCACCACGCAGATCTTCTTCCTGTTCATCGTGATCAAGACCATCCGTGGCGGCGAACCGGCGCCGGCCAAGCCGTGGGATGGCGCCGAAGGGCTGGAATGGAGCGTACCGTCGCCGGCGCCGTATCACACCTTCACCACGCCGCCGGAAGTGAAATAGATGACACCGAGGGCCAATGTGGGAGCGAGCTTGCTCGCGATAGCGGTGTGTCTGACACACCGAGTAGCTGCCATCGCGAGCAAGCTCGCTCCCACAGGGTCATGTGTGAGGGCTCTAAGCCATGGCTGACTCGATCTCGCTGAAAAAACTGGTCACCCGCCTGTTGCTGGTGGTGGTGGCCATGTTTGCCTTCGGGTTTGCCCTGGTGCCGATCTACGACGTGATGTGCAAGGCGTTCGGCATCAACGGCAAAACCGCCGGGCAGTACACGGGCGAGCAAACCGTTGATGAGTCGCGGCAGGTCCGGGTGCAGTTCTTGTCGACCAACTCGGTGGACATGGTCTGGGACTTCTACCCCAAGGGCGATCAATTGGTGGTCAAGCCGGGAGCGGTCAACGAGATGGTGTTCATCGCCCATAACCCCACCGATCGGCCGATGAGCGCCCAAGCGGTGCCGAGCATTTCGCCGAGCAACGCCGCTGCATATTTCCACAAGACCGAATGTTTCTGTTTTACCCAGCAAGTGCTGCAACCCGGCGAACGCATCGAAATGCCCATGCGCTTCATCGTCGACCGGGACATGCCCAAGGAAGTGAAGCACCTGACGCTGTCCTACACGCTGTTCGATATCACCGCTCGTCATCCACCGGTGGCTGTAAACACTGACCGATAGCGTGCCCGATAAGGAGAACAATAAATGGCAACTCATGAGCACTATTACGTTCCGGCCCAGAGCAAATGGCCGATCATCGCCACGGTCGGGATGTTCGTCACGGTGTATGGCCTGGCGACCTGGTTCAACGACCTGAAAGCGGCGCGTCCGGATTCCCACGGTCCGCTGATCTTTTTCGTTGGCGGCCTGCTGCTGGCCTACATGCTGTTCGGCTGGTTTGGCGCGGTCATCAAGGAAAGCCGCGCCGGGTTGTACAGCGCGCAGCTCGATCGCTCGTTCCGCTGGGGCATGAGCTGGTTCATTTTTTCCGAAGTGATGTTCTTCGTCGCCTTCTTCGGCGCGCTGTTCTACGTGCGCGTGGTGTCGGCGCCCGGCCTGGCCGGCGAAGGCAGCAAGGGCCTGTCGGAAATGCTCTGGCCGAATTTCGAATACGTCTGGCCGTTGCTGAACAACCCCGATCCGAAACTCTTTCCGGCGCCCAAGGACGTCATCAGCCCGTGGGGCTTGCCGCTGCTCAACACCATCCTGCTGGTCAGCTCCAGCGTCACCGTCACCATCGCCCACCATGCCCTGAAGAAAGGTCATCGCGGCGCGCTGAAAATCTGGCTGGCGATCACCGTGCTGCTGGGTTGCGCCTTCCTGGGTTTCCAGGCCGAGGAATACATCCACGCCTACAAGGAACTGGGCCTGACCCTGGGTTCGGGGATCTACGGCGCGACGTTCTTCATGCTCACCGGCTTCCACGGCGCCCACGTCACCATCGGCACGATCATCCTGTTCGTGATGCTGATGCGCATCATGCGTGGGCATTTCGACAACGAGCATCAGTTCGGCTTCGAGGCCGCGAGCTGGTATTGGCACTTCGTCGATGTGGTGTGGATCGGCTTGTTCTTCTTCGTCTACATACTCTGAGGCAACCGTTACCAGGGCGGCTCTTACCAAGGAGCATGCGACACCAACTGGCCGCTGAAAAAGCCCCAGGCGATCAAGCCGACGGTGACGACGGCCAGGCTGACGCGAATCGCCAGGGCGATGACCAGGCGATTGGAATTGCTGTCGTCCTTGACCAGAAAAAACAAGCCGCTGAACAGGCTGGCAATCGTGGCGATCAGCATCAGGACGATGGCTGCTTTTAGCATCAGGAACACTCCGGGGGAACGCGATGCACGTGAGTATAGCTATCCCGTTCTACAGCTTTCGGGCGGCGCCATGAAAGGCTTCCGGCCGGGCCTCGTACCGTCGCTGGTGGTGGCCGTGCTGGTGCCGGTGATGGTGTGCCTGGGGTTCTGGCAATTGAGCCGGGGCGAGCAGAAACGCCTGCTCATGGACACCTACGCCGAGCGCCGCGTGGCCAAGCCGATGGACAGCGTGGAGCTTTCGCAAACAGCGGATCCGGCCTTTCGTCTCGTCAGCCTGCACGGCCAGTTCGACGCCGAACACAGCCTCCTGCTGGATAACCGCCAGCACGACGGCAAGGTCGGCGTCGAACTGCTGCAACCGTTCCTCGACCACGCCAGCGGGCTGTGGTTGCTGGTCAATCGAGGCTGGCTGCCCTGGCCTGATCGCCGTACTCCGCCAGTCTTCAATACGCCCGAGCAACCTGTCGACCTGCAAGCCTGGGTCTACGTCGCGCCCGGCGTCACGTTCCAGCTCCACGCCGACCCGGCCAGCGCACCGTGGCCGCGGCTGGTCACCGCTATCGAACCGCAGAAGCTCTGGGCCGAACTGGGTCGCGGCGGCTTCGCCTACGAATTGAGACAACAAAGCGGCCCTGGCGCCTACCGGACCGATTGGGCGGTGGTTGCCATGGGCCCGGAAAAACACCTCGGTTATGCCGTGCAGTGGTTCGCCATGGCGGCGGCGCTGTTCGGCCTTTTCCTTTATCTCGGATGGCACAACGCAGGGAGACACCATGGGAAGCACCATGAATCCAACCAACACGTCTGACGTGCCCGATGCACGCCGCCGTCGCAAGGGGCGCGTGCAATTGCTGCTGATTGTGCTGGGCGTGGTCGGGCCGATGATCCTCGCCACCGGCATGTACAAGTTCCAGTTCTGGGTCCCGGACAGTCGCAGCTATCACGGCGAGTTGATCGGCAACGGCCAGTCCCGCGCGGACATCGGCGTGCAGGCCGACGAGCAGCGCTGGCAGATCCTGGTAACGGCGCCGCAGGAGTGTTCGGTGGATTGCCGGCAACTGGTGTACCTGGCGCGACAGGTGCAGATCGGCCTGGGTCGCGAGGCTGGCCGCGCCAGCCATGCCCTGGCAATAGCGCAACCGCTGGAGGCGGAATACGACGCCCAGCTGCAGCGCGAGTATCCACAGCTGCAACGTTATCCACTGGACCTGCCGGCCTATCAGAAAGGCGCCCAGGGCTCTGGTGGCGCCCAGCTGTGGATCATCGACCCCCACAGCAACCTGGTGCTGCGCTACGACGCTCGGGTCAAGGGCAAGGACCTGCTCAATGACCTGCGCCACCTGCTGAAACTGTCGAACATCGGATGAGGACATCGACATGGCCAAGCCTGGATTTCGCCTCGCGCTGTTTGCCACGTTGCTGGCATTGATTGTCGTACTGTTGGGCGCCTACACCCGCCTGACTCACGCCGGCCTCGGTTGCCCCGATTGGCCCGGTTGCTACGGTTTCATCAGCGTGCCCAAGGGCGAAGCCCAACTGGCCCATGCCGAGTTGCATTTTCCCGACACCCCGGTGGAAGCCCATAAAGGCTGGAACGAAATGGTCCATCGCTATTTCGCCGGTGCGTTGGCACTGATGATTGCCGCGCTGGCCGCCCGCGCCTGGACCAACCGTCGCCACCCCGGCCTGCCATTAAAACTGCCGCTGTTCCTGCTGGTGGTGGTGTTCGCCCAAGCGGCGTTCGGCATGTGGACCGTCACGCTCAAGCTCTGGCCGCAGGTGGTCACCGGGCATTTGCTGGGCGGGTTCGCGACGTTGAGCCTGCTGTTTTTGCTCACGTTGAGATTGTCCGGCGTGTTGCCGGCGCTGACCGTGCCCAAGCGCCTGCAACACTGGGCGACCGCCGGGCTACTGCTGGTGATCGGCCAGATCGCCCTAGGCGGTTGGGTCAGCTCCAACTACGCCGCGGTGGCGTGTATCGACTTTCCGACCTGCCACGGCCAATGGATGCCGCCCGCCGATTTCGCCAATGGTTTCCACCTGACCCAGCACATCGGTCCGAATTACCTGGGCGGGCAGCTCGACAGCGACGCCCGCACCGCCATCCATGTGACCCACCGCATCGGCGCCTTGCTGGTGACCGTGGTACTGCTGGGGCTGGCCTGGCAGCTCAAGACCGTGGGCATGACCCGACTGGCGGGACTGGTCCTTATCGCGTTGGCCGCGCAGATTAGCCTGGGTATAAGCAACGTCGTGTTTCACCTGCCGCTGCCGGTGGCGGTGGCCCACAACGCTGGGGGCGCCGCGCTGTTGCTGAGCCTGGTGCTGGTCAACTATCACGCCCGGACCAGCCTGGTCCGGGTACGGCATCAGGTCCCGCTGCGCTGGCGCTTCAATCCGCCTGAACACGGCGTCGGCCCCATCACGATCAAAGGAGAGATGCCATGGCAACCCTGACCGGTACACGCCACAGCCAGGCGATCTGGCGCGATTACCTGGAGCTGACCAAACCCAAGGTGGTGGTGTTGATGCTGATCACCTCGCTGGTCGGCATGTTTCTCGCGACCCGCGCCGGCGTGCCCTGGACGGTGCTGGTGTTCGGCAACCTGGGAATTGCGTTGTGCGCCGGTGGCGCGGCGGCGGTCAACCATGTGGTGGATCGGCGTATCGACGCGGTGATGGCGCGCACCCACAAGCGGCCATTGGCCGAGGGCCGGGTCTCGCCGGCCGCCGCGCTGACGTTCGCCCTGGCACTGGCGCTGGCCGGCCAGGCGATGCTACTGGTCTTCACCAACCCGCTGACCGCCTGGCTGACCCTGGCCTCGCTGCTCGGCTACGCGGTGATCTACACCGGGTTTCTCAAACGCGCGACGCCACAGAACATCGTCATCGGCGGCCTCGCCGGCGCAGCGCCACCGCTGCTGGGCTGGGTCGCGGCCACCGGTCACGTCAGCGCCGAACCGTTGCTGCTGGTGTTGATCATCTTCGCCTGGACCCCACCGCATTTCTGGGCCCTGGCGATCCATCGCAAGGAGGAATACGCCAAGGCTGATATCCCGATGCTGCCGGTGACCCACGGCGAGCACTACACCAAGATTCATATCCTGCTGTACACCCTGGTGCTGCTGGCGGTCAGCCTGATGCCGTTCGTGATCCAGATGAGCGGGTTGCTGTACCTGGCGTGCGCGCTTGTACTGGGCGCCAGGTTCCTGCAATGGGCCGTGGTGCTGTACCGTGGCAGTCGGCCGCACGCGGCGATCAACACGTTCAAGTACTCTATCTGGTACTTGTTCCTGCTGTTCATCGCCCTGCTTGTAGATCACTACTTACTGTTGAGCCTATGACCCGAACCCAGAAAACCGTCTTCATCCTCGTGGCCGTGATCGCACTGATCCTCGGCCTGACCATCAATAAAGTGCTGTCCGGCAAAGGCCAGGGCGACCCGACCGCACTGATTGACGCCGGCATCATCCTGCTGCCGCAAAGCCGCACCCTGCCGGACGTGAAAATGACCGACCAGGACGGCCAACCCGTAACGATCAATGAGCTGAAAGACAAGTGGAGCCTGCTGTTCTTCGGCTACACCTTCTGCCCGGACATCTGCCCGACCACCCTCGCCCAGCTGCGCCAGATCAAGAGCGAGCTGCCGCCCGAGGCGGTGGCCAAGTTGCAGATCGTGCTGGTGAGCGTCGACCCGAACCGCGACACGCCCAAGCAACTCAAGCAGTACCTGGGTTACTTCGACCCACAGTTCATCGGCCTGACCGCCGCCTCGGTGCAAGACCTGCAAAAACTCGCCAATGCGGTGAGCATCCCGTTCATCCCGGCGGACACCAGCAAGCCCAACTACACCGTCGACCACAGCGGCAACCTCGCCGTGATCGGCCCGGACGGCACCCAACGCGGGTTTATCCGTGCGCCGTTGAATAATCAGAAGTTGGTGGCGCAGTTGCCGGAGATGCTCAAGCGTAAGTAAGGCCAAGGCGAGGGCTCCTGCTCCCTCCATCCAGCGGGGAATACAGTATCTGCAACACCCCGATCCCCGTGGCGAGGGAGCTTGCTCCCGCTCGACTGCGCAGCAGTCGCAAAACCAGACAATGCGGTTTGCCTGAAATAATGCAGGGGCCTGCTGCGCAGGCCAGCGGGAGCAAGCTCCCTCGCCACAGGGGGTTGGGTTCCCCTCTTCAGTCTCGGTATTCCAAGCCTTCCTCAGATGAATACTCAGAAATCAACAGTCCCTGAGAACTTCACCAACCGCGGATCACCCTGCGAAAGGTAGCCGCCGTTTGCCGAAGCCCAGTAGTTCTTGTCGGTGATGTTTTCCACGTTGACGCGCAACGTCAGGTCTTTCTCCGCGACCTTCATTTTATAACGTGCGCCCGCGTCGAAACGGTTCCAGGTGGGCAAGCTCAGGTTGTTGGCCTGATCCGCGTATTGCCCGCCAGTGCGCAACATTCTTGCGCTGAGCGCGGCGCCTTCGATACCCGGGACATCCCAATCCACGCTGGCATTGAGCTGGAACGTCGGCACGCCAATGGCGTGATTGCCGTCGTTGCGACCGCCAGCGGTTTTCTTGAGTTCGGACGTCATGCGGGTGCCGCCGGCCATCAAGCGGAGGCCTTCGATTGGCTCGCCGAAAACGCTGATCTCCAGCCCCTTGTTGACCTGCTCACCATCACGCACATAGAGGTTCTGCGCGTTGTCGACGTAACCATCGGAAGGTTTCTCGATGCGGAAAACGCCCAAGTTAGCCCCGAAGGTCTGCATGTCCAACTTGATGCCCGCTTCCAACTGTTTGGTGCGGCCAGGAGGAAAGGCTTGGCCCAGGTTGGTGATGCCTGTACCGGACGCCACTGGCCCTTTTGCAAGGCCTTCGATTCGGTTGGCGTAGAGCGACACGCTTTCCACAGGCTTGTAGACAATGCCGTAGACAGGCGTGGTAACGGCTTCATCGTAGAGCGCGCTACGGCTGCCATCGTTTGCTGCGTTGGCGGCACCGTTTGAGGTGGTGCCATCGTACTTGTAGTTTTCGACACGCAACTGCTGACGACGAACACCATAAGTGACCAGCAATTTGTCATCGAACAAGCCCAACGTGTCGGAAATCGCCAGACTACGGTTACGGGTTTTACCGGTCACCCCGGGATCACCCATTTCACCGCCAGTGCTGGACACCACAGTCGGTTTGGGAAGCTTCGGAGTGTCGTAGAGATTGCTGTTGCCGGTAACGGGACGATAGAACGTGTAGGCGTTTTCCTGCTCGGTCCAGATCGTTGAGCCGCCGATCGCCACCTGATGGGAGACAGGGCCCGTGTCAAAGCGCCCGTTCAACCCGCCACTGAACGAGGTATTGTCTTCGTTGTGCGGAATTTCCGAGCCACCGATCGTCGCTACGCCGTTATTGCCGACCAGTGTCGGTGTGGCGTAGAACCCGGTTTCTCGGGTGTGCTTCACACCGCCAGCCAGGTACGCGGTCCAGTTTTCGTTCAGATCCCAATCGCCACGAACCATGCCGAAGGTGTCTTCGGTTTCGGAATAAGTCCAGTCCTGTCCATAGTTGTGGCTAGCCTGCGGAGCCGTGGGTATGCGGGTGGCGTTGCCAATGTTCACCGAATTGCGCAGTCCATTGATACGCTGTTTCTGATAGCCGAAGTCGGTGGAAACGCGGAAGTCATCACCCCGATAGTCCAAGCCCGCAACGAACAACTTGGTGCGCTGATCCTGGTCGTCGATCGCAGTTTCACCTTCGCGCTGGCTCAGGTTCAACCTGGCGCCAAAGCGGTTGTCCTCGCCGAATCGCTGCCCGATATCCAAATGCTCGCCAACGCGGCCATCGGTGCTGATGTCCTGCGTATAACGACGAGTCGGGACATCCTCCGCGCGTTTGGGCTGCAAGTTGACGCCGCCTCCGAGACCCGAGCCCGTCGGACTGACACCGTTGATAAACGCGTTGGGGCCTTTGAACACTTCGACACGCTCGATCGCATCCGTCGATAGAATCTGACGCGGCAAGACGCCATACAGCCCGTTGTAGGAAATGTCGTCGCCGCTAAGCGGCAAGCCGCGAATCACGAACACTTGGGACTGGTTACCGAACCCATAGGATTGACGCACCGACGGATCGTTGAGAAGCACATCACCCACGTCTTCGGCTTGTTGATCTTCAATCAGCTGCGAGGTGTAACTCGTCATCACGAACGGGACATCCATGTTGTCCTGATTGCCCAACACCCCCATCCGGCCTCCCCTCGCCACCTGACCGCCTGCAAAGGGCGCTGGCAGCGTGTTGGAATTGGCTTTGATCCCATCGGCAGTAACGTCGGTCACCCCCAATTCGATAGGTTCTGCGGCCTGGACAAGAAAACTGACTGAGCAGCACGCGGCAAGCAACGTAAGGCGAGATGGAAATGGCATGGAGTGAGCACCTGCGGGAAAACCGGAATTCGATGTCACTAATGCTAATGATTCGCAGATGGATTATCTATAAGTAGCCCTAAAGATAGGGAAAGCGGTTTGATCAGCGTCAACCCCCGTGGCGAGGGAGCTTGCTCCCGCTCGGCCGGTCCGACGTCTCGGGCGCAGCAGTCGCAAAACCGGCCACTGCGGTTTGCCTGAAGAAATGCAGGGGCCCTGCTGCGCAGCCGAGCGGGAGCAAGCTCCCTCGCCACAAGAGATTGTGTCGAACCGGATACCCAGCCCAACGCCACCCCATTGTGGGAGCGAGCCCGCTCGCGAAGAAAACGCCACGGTTCCAGAGCAAAACAAGCCGCCCGCATCACAAGTAGTCTCTCGCCTACAGACCCTGACCGCCGCCCCTCCGGCAACCCACGCATCCTTGCGCCTTTGCCTACAACCGCACCAGAATCCGCCGGCTTTGCAGCCTTGCCCGCGGACTCTATCGTTTCCTTATCACCGGCCGAGCCGGTATCGATGAGACTCAGGCACGCCAGGAGCCCTCGGGAAAGTCATTGGCCCGGTGTGGGGGGCGCACCTCTTTATCCGTGCAGGACGCTAACGTGGCCCAGCTCGGGCAAAGAAACGCTGCCATCCATTCTCGTACACTGCCCATCTGCGGCCTTAATACCTGTAGCAAAAAGGAGGTTTACATCGCCATGGAAATCCACGAAATCAAGCAACGTCTGGCTCGCCCCGCCGTGAAGCTCATTGCCGGCGGCTTTCGTCCTGCCGGCACCGATGAAGAAAGCTGGCTGGGCAATGTTTTCCTGTTCCGACCGGATGAAGAGGTGCCCGCTAATCAGGCGGGGCAACCGTTGCTCCCCTATGCGCAGTTTTACCTGCCCGCCCTGCCCGTCAACAGCCCTCTGCTAGCAGGCGTTCGTGTGCTGACGGTGTTCATTTCAAACCCGTTCCCCGAGCACTTTGAGCCGATGGGGAACAATTGGGTCATCCGCGAGTACGGGCCGGATGATGTGTTGGTGCGCAAGTCTCTGCCGGTGGCAGGTACATTCCTCAAACCCTTCCCACTGACGGCGCAAGCGGTGCCGGAGGACTTTCCACTGTGGGATGGCGGTGGTGTCCCGGAAGACCTTGAGCAAGCAATCCTCACGCTGGAACGCGCGGGCAAGATCCAGAGCTATTACGACTTGGTCACCCACACCTACGAACACAAGATCGGCGGTTACCCCTCGTTCTGCCAGTCGGGTGTTGATCCGGGTGAAGGCTTCGAGTTTGTGTTTCAGATCTCATCGGACGCCAAGATCAATCTGAACGTGGTCGACAGTGGAAGCCTGATGTTCTGGAAACACAGCGAAACTGGAGAGTGGGCGCTTTATTACGACTTTTATTAGAAGTCGGGGGGCAGATTTATTTTCAGGTTCAATCAGCCCCTTTCTTTCCTACACCAACCTCCTCAAACCGCCGCCGCTTCATGAACAATTCCATCCCTATCACCACGGCAAAAACCGACAGCAACCCCAGATCAAACCCCAACAAGCGGTTCTGACCTGCCACAAAGCAGCCAACCGCACCCGCCGCCATCAACACCACGCCTAGCCACTTGCGTAGCAGATAGGGTTTGAGGAATCGATCGAGCAGAAAGAACACCACCAAGGCAATGACCAATTGAGTAATTTCGGACATGTACGTCTCCGGTCAGGTCTTGATGATCAATGTCGAGAGGGTGCGTTGCGGGCCGATGCCGCCGTTGACCTGCGCCTCGATGCTGACCAGTACGTCGCCCGCACGGTAGGTGGGTAGAAGTTGATTGGTATACGTGCGCACAGCCACCCCTACAGATGCCGCCATGTAAGGGGGGGCCACGGCCTTGGCGGCGGAAGCGAAGGTCGCGGCTGCAAGGGTGGCGATCGTGGTGCGCTGGGCGTTGAAGGCATCGCCCTGTTGTCGGGTCAGCGGCTTGGAGATGCCGATCATCATCAAGCAAGGCAGGCCTCTGGCCTGCATCTTGTCGTAGACCTCGACGACCTTGCTGTTGACTTCATAGTGAGCGTGTTTTGCCTCGCCAAAATGCAGCTCGCGCAAGCGCCCACGTTCGCTGTCGGTGAGGGTGATCTGCGAGACGTTGAAGACGATCCCGTGATTGCCCATGTATTGGAAAGTCCCTTCGAACTTCATCACCCGTATCCTTTTGGGGTAAGGGACAATTCTCTGAAACGGAGGGGTTGGATTCAAATCATTTCGTACTGCTGGACTGGGCAAAACAACCCACCTGCATCGCCAAAACACTGTTCTCCTACAGCCCCCGCCTACAACGTCCAACTAGCTACGCATCCTTGCGCCTTTGCCTACAACTACGCCAGAATCCGCCGGCTTGTGCGCCTTGTTCCTGGGTTCTATTGTCGTCCTGCCACTGCCCATCAGTGGTCGGGTTTAGTAGCCCGGTTCACATCTCGGTTGTACAAGCTCTATCAGTCAGGTTCTGCCTGTTCTTGATGGTGGCTGTGTGCATGGCGCCCTCGGGCGCGCCGGGTTTGGTGTGATCACCGGTCTACTAACTTGCGCACAGCCGCCACCCTTCCGTTTAGTAGCGAGATGGTGCGGCCTACTATGAGGGTCACACCGATGGTCAAGATCACCCCGAATCCGCCAGAAGCAGATTCCACTTCTACCTCTGAAAAATTCAAAGCCAAGCAGCAAGACGAAACCACCGAACCGAAACCGGAAAGATCCCAAGACGACCTCAAGCCGGGGCAGCTATACACCGTCGTGGAAGGCCTCGATAACGAATGCCTGCTCGCCAACCTCAGTGAGACGCTGGCTTCGGCTGATGCGATGGTGAGTGATCTGGCGTTTGATCTGGACGGTGCGAGGCGTCATGTGGCGCTGGGGATTCAGCAGTTGATTGAGCTGAGTTCGTTGTTGGCGGATAGGGTGTTGGATAACGTGGAGCCGCGGCGGTAGGATTTAATTTCAACGGAACCCGACGTTTTGCGTCGGGTTTTCTTCCCTCCGTGGAAACAGTCGTGAAGCTACGGTGCGGGCCAATACAGCGATTGACCTGCACCTCGATGCTGACTAGTAAGTCGCCAGCATGGTAAGTAGGCAGCATTTCATTGGCATACATACGCGAGCCGAGCGCATTGGATTCAAATTAACTCTATGCCGCTGCCACAAAGCGAGGCTCTTGAGAATTATCTGTAGGACAACCGGATCGAACTCCTTTCCGGAAACTTTAAGTGACAAACAACCCGCCTAAACCGGAGTCGTCCATTATGTAAATCTCTATTTCTGAATGAAACTCAAGGCCTTGTGAATTCATCAAGGATTGAAGAATGGAGTTCGATAAGTATCAGTTCACCACCCATCACGGAATCACTTTCTGCGTAAGCCGTTTCACCGTCATGTCCGCAGACAGAGGCGGGCTCAGAACGCTGTATTTTCGCGAGGCGAAAGCGGCCAACTTTGAAGTCATCCGATTGCTGGTGGAGCTCTATGACAAGATGCTCGCCAGGAATTTGCCTTGTGTCATGAACGTCGGAATTTCCAATCCCCTGACTCGTAGCCAGGGGGATTTGCTCAATGAGCAACGCACGGATCTTCTCGCCATTACCACTGGGATTTTTACGGGCGTGGCTGGTCAAGTGCCAGGCATCGGTAAAGTTGTCGCACCAGCAGCAGGCTACTTAGGTCGAAGGTGGGCCAAGGACCTGTTACCGACCTATCACACTGGCGATGTAATCGTCAGCCTGGGTGCTCAAGTCAGCGGCGGTATCGGGCCACAGCGCTCAACTTCGTCCATCATCATTCAATCCCGAGGAAACATAAGCTATGAGTCTCAATAGTCAGTATGTACTGGCCGGTTTGGGGATCCTGCTGCTGCATGTTTGTGTGAGACGCTACGTGCTCAGGGTGCGACTGGGGATAGCCCTGGTTTGCTTGGGTTTTTTGGTGATATTTGTGTTGCCGTCATTCATTGGCAGCATTGATGTCGGGCTCTTTGCGATTGCAGCAATAGCGGCGGGATCGGGGATGCTCTCCAGTCGAAGGCTGTACGAGAAGTGATGGTGGCCGCTCCTATCGATCCAGTTTTTTGAGAAACACGGTTATTTCTTTTTCGGCTTGTTTGTCGCCGTGGGCTCGAGCGGCTTCCAGGCCTTGTTCCCAGGCTTGGCGGGCCGCGGCGGCATCGCCTTGGCCTTGATGGGCCTTGCCCAGTAGCTTCGGGAAACGGGGACAGACCACGATTATGAGACAGGTCGATACAGGTGAGCCCAAATCGTGGTCCGTCCCCCGGTTCCCTCCCCTCATCACGCATTGCTGACCTTCATTCCTGGCGACGCATGAATTCTGCAAAAAGGGGGACTGTAAAATTCAGATATCCGTGATCTGTGCTGTAGATCATCCCCTTTGAAATGATGTTGGCCCGAGTCGGTCCCAGCGATGATTGAGAACGTCCCATCGCCTTCGCAATATCAGCGATGGCGTAAGGGCCGTCGCCGAGCGACGACATAGTCTTCACAAACTGCACTTCAGAAGGTGTAAGCCGATCAATGCGGACCCTGAAGAAACCTGCATCAAGAGAAGCTAATGTTTCGGAATAAGAATGGTCGACATCATCAAGCGTAATTTCAGGCCCCTCGGCGATGTTCCATGCCGTGGATGCCCACTCTTGAAGAAAGAACGGATAGCCCTGCGTCCGATCAACAATGCTGTCCAGCGCTGCAGCGTGGATAGAAGCCTCCTCCTCCAAGATCGGCTTTTGAACGGCTTGAGTCGCAGACGGTTGATCAAGCGCCCCCACCTCGGGGTAAAGGAAAAGCCGCTCGGCATATGACTTCGCCTCACCCGCCAGCCGAGCAACTTGCGGAAGACCTGCACCGACCAGCAGAACCGGAAGCCCTTCTTGCGACATGCGATGGATAGAGACAATCAGTGCCGATAGATCTGCTTCGGTGAGGTATTGGACTTCATCAATGAGAAGAATCCAGCCTTTGCCGGCGGCCTGTGCCGCTTCACCTATTACAGTAAAAAGGTCTGGAAGATCGTATTGAAGATTTCCGCTATCCGCGAGTCCAGGCTCAGGCTCAATACCAATCTCAATACCTCCAACATCGATCTTGAAGATTGATGCAAAGCTACGGAGTCCTTTCAGCCCACGATTAGCAATTTGCTTGGCGGCATCAACGCTTGAAAGCGCGCGCATGACCTTTCGCATTTCAGGATAAAGAAGACGTGCGAGGCTTTCACGTTCTGGCGACTCTACCTTGGAAACGAGAAGGCCTTCCTCCCTCGCAATTCTTCCTATTTCATTCAACAGGACCGTCTTACCCGTGCCCCTTAAGCCAAGGAGCATGATGGAACGAGCACTTCGCCCATTGAGGGCTCGTCCACAGGCAACTCTTGCTGCCTCAAGAATCAAGTCGCGTCCCGCCAATTCAGGGGGCCTGCTGCCCGCGCCGGGCGCAAACGGATTACGGTAGGGATCCATGCTGGCCTCAAAATAGCAAATTCTACAGAAAGATAGCTAAAGCTAGCTGATCTTGCTAGCTGTAGCTATACATCAATAGCATTCAGTAGAATCGGATTTGTTTCTAATGTTTTTTATGAGTGCTGCTCACTGGAGCGCCAGCCCGGTCAAGCGGGAGCAAGCTCCCTCACCACGGGTGCGTGGCGTTCAGGGATGGCGATCCAGCTTTTTCAGAAACACAGTCATTTCCTTTTCCGCCTGCTTGTCACCATGAGCCCGGGCGGCTTCCAGGCCTTGTTCCCAAGCTTGGCGGGCGGCCGCCGCATCGCCCTGACCCTGATGCGCCTTGCCCAATAGTTTCCAGGCTGCCGAATACTTGGGGTCGAATTCGACGCAGCGTTGGAGGTGTTCGGCGGCGCGGGGGAATTCACCGAGGTCGAGGTAGCCTTTGCCGAGGCCGAAGCGGAGAAGGGAGTTGTCCACGCCCTTGGCGAGCATTTTTTCGAGGGAGTCGAGCATGGGGGCGTCCTTATCGGTTGGGTCAGGGGTTGAGCGGTTGGCTGCTGGATAGCTTTCGCGAGCAGGCTCGCTCCCACAGAGGATCTCCATCGTTCACAGATGTTGTGAACAACATGGCCCCCTGTGGGAGCGAGCCTGCTCGCGATGAGGCCATGACTGCCACTGCACAGCCCGGATCAGAAGAAACTCAACCCCACGTGGAACAGCTTCTCGACATCACGAATGTGCTTCTTGTCCACCAGGAACAGGATCACATGGTCGCCGGTCTGGATGGTGGTGACGTCGTGGGCGATCAGTACCTGTTCGTCGCGGATGATCGCGCCGATGGTGGTGCCCGGCGGCAGGCCGATGTCGCGGATGGCTTTGCCGATCACTTTGCTCGACTTGGCATCGCCATGGGCGATCGCCTCGATGGCTTCGGCCGCGCCGCGGCGCAGGGAGTGGACGCTGACGATGTCGCCGCGGCGCACGTGGGCGAGCAAGGTGCCGATGGTTGCCAGTTGCGGGCTGATGGCGATGTCGATGTCACCGCCCTGGATCAGGTCGACGTAGGCCGGGTTGTTGATGATGGTCATGACCTTTTTCGCGCCCAGGCGTTTGGCCAGCAGCGAGGACATGATGTTGGCTTCGTCGTCGTTGGTCAGGGCGAGGAAGATGTCGGCATCGGCGATGTTTTCTTCCAGCAGCAGGTCACGGTCCGACGCACTACCTTGCAGCACCACGGTGCTGTCGAGGGTGTCCGAGAGGTAGCGGCAACGTGCCGGGTTCATCTCGATGATCTTGACCTGGTAACGGCTTTCGATGGCTTCGGCCAGACGTTCGCCGATCTGCCCGCCGCCGGCGATGACGATGCGCTTGTAGTTCTCGTCGAGACGGCGCATTTCGCTCATGACTGCACGAATGTTCGCCTTGGCGGCGATGAAAAATACCTCGTCGTCCGCTTCGATCACCGTGTCGCCCTGGGGCAGGATCGGTCGGTCACGGCGGAAAATCGCCGCGACCCGGGTTTCCACATTCGGCATGTGCTCGCGCAACTGGCGTAGTTGCTGGCCCACCAGCGGGCCGCCGTAGTAAGCCTTGACCGCCACCAGTTGGGCCTTGCCCTCGGCGAAGTCAATCACCTGCAACGCGCCGGGATGCTCGATCAGGCGCTTGATGTAGTTGGTCACCACCTGCTCGGGGCTGATCAGCACGTCCACCGGGATCGCTTCGTTGTCGAACAGGTCGGCGCGAGTCAGGTAGGCCGCTTCACGCACCCGGGCGATTTTGGTCGGGGTGTGGAACAGCGTGTGGGCGACCTGGCAGGCGACCATGTTGGTTTCGTCGCTGTTGGTCACGGCCACCAGCATGTCGGCGTCGTCGGCACCGGCCTGGCGCAGCACCGTCGGCAAGGAGCCACGCCCTTGCACGGTGCGGATGTCGAGACGGTCGCCGAGGTCGCGCAGGCGCTCGCCGTCGGTGTCGACCACGGTGATGTCGTTGGCCTCGCTGGCCAGATGTTCTGCCAGCGAACCGCCGACTTGCCCTGCACCGAGGATGATGATTTTCATCCAGCCACTCCTATCGAATCGGTTTAACCGCGTGCGGCGGCAATCTTGATCAACTTGGCGTAATAGAACCCGTCATGCCCGCCCTCCTGGGCCAGCAACTGGCGGCCATGGGGCTGCTTGATGCCGGCCTGGGTGGCGATGTCCAACTCCCGTGCACCCGGCGTGCGGGCGAGGAATGCTTCGATCACGTCGGTGTTCTCGGTCGGCAAGGTCGAGCATGTGGCGTACAGCAGCATGCCGCCAACCTCGAGGGTCAGCCACAGGGCGTCGAGCAGTTCCCCTTGCAGTTGCGCCAATGGGGCGATGTCGTCCGCCTGACGGGTGAGCTTGATGTCCGGATGCCGGCGGATGACGCCAGTGGCCGAACAAGGTGCGTCCAGCAGGATGCGCTGGAATGGCTTGCCGTCCCACCACGCAGCGGTGTCGCGGCCATCGGCGGCGAACAGCTCGGCATCCAGGCCCAGGCGCGCGAGGTTTTCCTTCACCCGCACCAGGCGCTTGGCTTCCAGGTCCACCGCCACCACACCGGCCAGTTTCGGCTCGGCCTCAAGGATGTGGCAGGTCTTGCCGCCAGGGGCGCAACAGGCGTCCAGCACCCGTTGGCCCGGCGCCAGTTCCAGCAGGTCGGCGGCCAGCTGCGCGGCTTCGTCCTGGACGCTGATCCAGCCGTCGGCGAAACCTGGCAAGGCACGGACGTCGCCCGGGGTTTCCAGGATGATGCCGTCGCGGCTGTATTGGCACGGGATGGCCGGGATGCCGGCTTCGCCCAGCAACGCCAGGTAGGCATCGCGAGTGTGATGACGGCGATTGACCCGCAGGATCATCGGCGGATGGGCATTGTTGGCCGCGCAGATGGCTTCCCATTGCTCGGGCCAGAAGGCTTTCAGGGATT
This sequence comes from Pseudomonas sp. FP198, assembly GCF_030687895.1. Classification (NCBI taxonomy): domain Bacteria; kingdom Pseudomonadati; phylum Pseudomonadota; class Gammaproteobacteria; order Pseudomonadales; family Pseudomonadaceae; genus Pseudomonas; species Pseudomonas sp. FP198. The sequence goes on along the minus strand of NZ_CP117452.1, from coordinate 75,345 downwards.
TCTGCAGCCAGCGCGGATGGGCGGTGCGCACCACCGGGTCATGCTCCAGTTCCGCCAGCAGGGTTTCGCTTTCCCGTTGCGCGCGGCGCAGCACGGCATTGAGCAGCGCCTTCGCCCACGGTTTTTTCAGTTTGTCGGCGCAACCCACGGTTTCGCCGATGGCGGCGTGGGCCGGAACGCGGGTGTAGAGCAATTGGTAGAGCCCCACCAGCAGCAGCGCCTCGACGTCGGCGTCAGCGGCTTTGAACGGCTTCTGCAGCAACTTGGCCGCCAAGGCCGACAACCGTGGTTGCCAACGGGCGGTGCCGAACGCCAGGTCCTGGGTGAAACCGCGATCACGGTCTTCGACCTTGTCCAGTTGGGTCGGCAGGGAACTGTTGAGCGAAGCCTTGCCGCCGAGCACGGCGGCCAGTGCCTTGGCGGCGGCCAGACGCGGGTTCATGAAGCCTCCGCCGCTTGGCCAAGGACGGTGCCGACGGCGAATTTCTCACGGCGGCTGTTGAACAGATCGCTGAAGCCCAGCGCCTTGCCGCCGGGCAATTGCAGTCGGGTCAGGCACAGCGCCTGCTCACCACAAGCGACGATGAGGCCGTCCTTGCTGGCGCCGAGGATTTCACCCGGTGCGCCCTTCCCTTCGGCGCGGCTGGCAGCCAGGACTTTCACGGCTTCGCCGTTCAACGTGCTGTGGCAGACCGGCCAAGGGTTGAAGGCGCGCACCAGGCGCTCCAGTTCGACGGCCGGGCGGCTCCAGTCGATGCGGGCTTCGTCCTTGTTCAATTTGTGCGCGTACGTGGCGAGGCTGTCATCCTGCACTTCGCCTTGCAGCGTGCCGGCAGCCAGGCCCGCGATGGCCTCGACCACGGCCGGCGGGCCGATCAGCGCGAGGCGATCATGCAGGCTGCCACCCGTGTCTTCGGCGCCGATAGGCGTGCTCACCTTGAGCAGCATCGGCCCCGTGTCCAGGCCGGCCTCCATGCGCATCACGGTCACGCCGCTCTCGGCATCGCCGGCCTGCACCGCGCGCTGGATCGGCGCCGCACCGCGCCAGCGCGGCAACAGCGAAGCGTGGCTGTTGATGCAGCCCAGGCGCGGGATATCCAGCACCACTTGCGGCAGGATCAAGCCGTAGGCGACCACCACCATCAAGTCTGGCTTCAGCGCGGCCAGTTCGGCCTGGGCTTGCGCATCGCGCAGCGTCGGCGGCTGCAACACCTGCAGGCCATTCTCCAGCGCCAGTTGCTTGACCGGGCTGGGCATCAGTTTCTGTCCACGACCGGCAGGGCGATCCGGCTGGGTATAGACCGCGACGATTTCATGAGGGCTGGCCAGCAGGGCCTTAAGGTGTTCAGCGGCAAATTCGGGGGTGCCGGCAAAGACGATGCGCAGTGGCTCAGTCATGGGAAGCTCTCAATTACAAAGCAGTCGCAAAAAGAAAAAGGCTTGCCGCGGCAAGCCTTTTAAGAAGGGCATCAAGCGTTCTGGCGATGGATCTTTTCCAGTTTTTTCTTGATCCGGTCACGCTTGAGATTAGACAGGTAATCGACGAACAGCTTGCCGTTGAGGTGGTCGCACTCATGCTGGATACACACCGCCAACAGGCCCTCGGCGATCAGCTCGTAAGGCTTGCCGTCGCGGTCCAGGGCCTTGATCCTGACCTTCTGCGGACGGTCGACGTTTTCGTAGAAACCGGGCACCGAAAGGCAGCCTTCCTGGTACTGCTCCATCTCGTCGGTCAGGGTTTCGAACTCTGGGTTGATGAACACCCGCGGCTCGCTGCGGTCTTCGGAGAGGTCCATTACAACGATGCGCTTGTGCACGTTGACCTGGGTCGCGGCGAGACCGATGCCGGGCGCCTCATACATTGTTTCAAACATGTCATCGACCAACTGGCGCACTTCGTCGTCCACTACGGCCACCGGTTTGGCGATGGTGCGCAGGCGCGGGTCCGGAAATTCGAGAATGTTCAAAATGGCCATAAGCTTGATAAATGCACGTGTGAAGTAAGGTCGGGTGGCTGGCCTGGCGTGTCTTGGAATGCAGGCTACCGTTGTAAAACGTTGCTCTCGAATCGGAGCGAGCCACGGGGGCTCTGGCGTTTTACGCGAACGCACATAATAAAGGGATTCACCGCATGAGGAAATCACTACTCGCCCTGCTGCTCCTGGCCTCGGCTGGTATCGCGCACGGGCAAGTGCAACTTCGGGAAGGTTTTCCGCAGCAATACACAGTGGTTCCAGGGGATACGCTGTGGGACATTTCCGGTAAATACCTGCGCGAACCCTGGAAATGGCCGGAGCTGTGGCAGGCCAACCCGCAGATTGAAAACCCGCACCTGATCTACCCCGGCGACACCCTGTCGCTGATCTACGTCAACGGCCAACCGCGGCTGACCCTCAATCGCGGGGCCTCGCGCGGCACCATCAAGCTGTCGCCGCGTATCCGCAGCTCACCGGTGGCCGACGCCATTCCGAGCATCCCGCTACAGGCCATCAACAGCTTCCTGCTGAGCAACCGCATCGTCGACACGGCGGAGGATTTCAACAAAGCGCCCTACGTCGTCGCAGGCGATGCCGAACGAGTGCTCAGCGGCAGCGGCGACCGGATCTTCGCCCGCGGCACCTTCGATGCAAGCCAGTCGGCCTATGGCATCTTCCGCCAGGGCAAGGTCTACACCGACCCCGAGACCAAGGAATTTCTCGGGATCAACGCCGACGACATCGGCAGCGGCGAGATCGTCGCCAGCGAAGGCGACGTCACCACCCTGGCCCTGCAGCGCACCACGCAGGAGGTGCGCCTCGGCGATCGGCTGTTCAGCGGTGAAGAACGCTCGATCAATTCGACCTTCATGCCCAGCGCGCCAAAATCGGACATCAACGGGTTGATCCTCGATGTGCCCCGGGGCGTGACCCAGATCGGCGCGATGGACGTGGTCACCCTGAACAAGGGGCGCCGTGACGGATTGGCCGAAGGCAACGTTCTGGCGGTCATGAAGACCGGTGAAACAGTGCGCGACCGCATCACCGGCGCCCCGGTGAAGATTCCCGACGAACGCGCCGGCCTGCTGATGGTGTTCCGCACCTACGACAAGCTCAGTTATGGCCTGGTTCTGTACGCCTCGCGCTCGTTGGCGATCCTCGACAAGGTGCGCAATCCGTAACGGGTCTCACAAGTTACCAACAGAGTTATCCACAACTTGTTCCCGTTCGCACGGGGCTTATGACGATCAAGGATTGATCACATGCCATTGCCTGAATCCGCTTCGGTTCCGCCTGCGGAACTGGAGGCCCGTCTGCGCTTGCATCGCTTGCCGGAACTGGGACCCAAACGTTTCATGACCCTCATGGAAGCCTTCGGCTCGGCCTCCAAAGGCCATCAGCGCCCCGGCCAGCGCATGGCGAGCGCTGGGGTTGCCGGCGCAGTGCGCCGAGGCCCGACGCGCGCCGGAAATACGTGATGGCGCGGCCCGTGCATTAGCCTGGCTAGAGGGTTCGGCCCACTGTCTATTGATGCGGGACCAGCCCGACTACCCGGCGCTGCTGGCGCAGATCTGCGACGCACCGCCGCTTCTGTTCGTTGCCGGCGACACCTCGATTCTGGAAAAGCCGCAACTGGCGATGGTCGGCAGTCGTCGCGCCTCGCGTCCCGGCATGGACACGGCGGCGGCATTTTCCCGGAGCCTGGCCGGGGCCGGATTTGTCATCACCAGCGGTCTGGCCTTGGGTATCGACGCGGCCGCGCATCAAGCTGCGCTGGATGTCGGCGGGCAGACAATCGGTGTGCTGGGCACGGGCCTGGAAAATTTTTATCCACAGCGCAATCGGCGGCTGGCAGAAGCGATGATCGCCCAGGGCAGCGCGGTGCTGTCGGAGTTCCCCCTGGACGCGCCACCCCACGCCAGCAACTTCCCGCGCCGCAATCGGATTATCAGCGGTTTGTCCCTTGGCGTGCTGGTGGTCGAGGCCAGCGTCGCCAGTGGCTCACTGATCACCGCGCGCCTGGCGGCGGAACAGGGCCGTGAGGTGTATGCCATTCCGGGGTCGATTCACCATCCCGGCGCCCGGGGTTGCCATCAACTGATCCGTGATGGCGCGGCGCTGGTGGAAACCGTGGAGCACATCCTCGAAGCGCTACGCGGTTGGCAACGCTTACCCTTCACCGCCGAACCTGTCCCCGTGACGCATCCGCTGTTGCGCCTGCTGCACGCCGCGCCGCAGACCAGCGAAGCACTGGCCGACGCCAGCGGCTGGGGCTTGTCCAAGGTCCTGGCGGCACTGACCGACCTGGAAATGGACGGAAGGGCAGCATGCGAGCATGGACGCTGGTTTGCTCGCTAGGTTTTATGGGGAAGATCGGTAAACTGCGCACAGCCTTATTTGCGTTGCGGAGAATCTTTCATGGTCAACAGTTGGCGTGTGCAACAAGCCGCGCGAGAAATTCGCGCCGGGGCGGTGATTGCCTATCCAACCGAAGCGGTCTGGGGCCTGGGTTGCGACCCGTGGAACGAAGATGCGGTGGAGCGCCTGTTGGCGATCAAGTCCCGACTGCCCGACAAGGGACTGATACTGGTGGCCGACAACATCCACCAGTTCGATTTCCTGTTCGAGGATTTCCCCGAGACCTGGATGGATCGCATGGCCAGCACCTGGCCTGGGCCGAACACCTGGCTGGTCCCGCACCAGAACCTGTTGCCGGAATGGATCACCGGCGTGCACGACACCGTCGCGCTAAGGGTCAGCGATCATCCGATCGTGCGCGACCTGTGTTCGCTGGTCGGCCCGCTTGTCTCCACCTCGGCCAACCCCCAGGGGCGCCCGGCGGCACGTACGCGGATCCGCGTGGAGCAGTATTTCCGTGGGCAGATCGACCTGGTGCTGGGTGGCAACCTGGGCGGGCGCCGGAACCCGAGCGTGATCCGTGACCTGGCGACCGGCAAGGTGGTGCGGCCGGACTGATTCCGCCCACACATTCTGCATCTTGCATAAAACCACTGTGGGAGCGAGCTTGCTCGCGAAGGCGTCAGGTCAGCTGGCATTGATGTTGGCTGGTCCACCGCTATCGCGAGCAAGCTCGCTCCCACAGGTTTTGCGCAAACCTTTGGGTATCAATCTCAAGGCAGCAGAATGGTCGACCCCGTCGTCCGCCGCGCCGACAACTCGGTATGCGCCTTGGCCGCTTCCGCCAGCGGATAACGCTGGTTGATATCCACGGTAAGCTTGCCGCCGGCGATCATGGCGAAGAGCTCATCGGCCATCTGCTGGAGGTTTTCCGCGTTGTTGGCGTAGGTCGCCAGAGTCGGGCGGGTGACGTACAGCGAGCCCTTGGCCGAGAGGATCCCCCAGGTTCACCCCCTCCACCGCGCCGGATGCATTGCCGAAGCTCACCACCAGGCCACGGGGAGCCGTGCAATCCAGGGAGGTCAGCCAGGTGTCCTTGCCGACGCCGTCGTACACCACCGGGACTTTCTTGCCGTCAGTCAATTCCAGTACACGCTGTACGACGTTTTCCTTGCTGTAGTCGATCACTTCCCAGGCGCCGTGGTTTTTTGCGATAGCGGCTTTTTCCGCCGAGCTGACGGTGCCGATCAGCTTCACGCCCAGGGCCTTGGCCCATTGGCAGGCCAGCGAGCCCACGCCACCGGCGGCGGCATGGAACAGGATGGTTTCGCCGCCTTTGAGCTCGTAGGTCTGGCGCAGCAGGTATTGCACGGTCAGGCCCTTGAGCATCACCCCGGCGGCCTGTTCGAAACTGATGGATTCGGGCAAGTGGACTAGATTGGCCTCGGGCAACACATGCACATCGCTGTAGGCCCCCAGCGGACCGCTGCCATAGGCCACGCGGTCACCGACCTTGAAGCGCGTGACGTCCGCGCCGACGGCCTCGACCACGCCGGCACCCTCGGCACCGAGTCCCGATGGCAGCGCCGGTGGCGGGTAAAGCCCGCTGCGATAATAGGTGTCGATGAAGTTCAGGCCGATCGCCTTGTTGCTGACGCGAACCTGCTGCGGACCGGGCTCGGCCGGCTGGTATTCGACGTACTCAAGCACGTCCGGGCCGCCGTGGGCGCTGAACTGGATACGTTTGGCCATCTTCGCTCTCTCCTTATCGTGACTTTACTAAGCCTGCTATCGGACTCCTAAGCTTGATCTCCGTCAACTGTGGCGTGGGCGGATGCGGTGTTATCCTGTGCGCCCATTTTGCCGGCGGCCTGTGTACGCCGCGCAGCGTAGCCCTGATCAAGGTGATGTCATGACTACTCGCACCGAGGCCGTGAAAGCCTATCTGCTCGACTTGCAAGACCGCATCTGCGCCGCCCTGGAAACCGAGGACGGTGGCACTCGCTTCGTCGAGGACGCCTGGGCCCGACCTGCCGGCGGTGGCGGGCGCACCCGAGTGATTGAAAACGGCACGGTCATCGAGAAGGGCGGCGTCAACTTTTCCCACGTCTTCGGCAGCGGTCTCCCACCCTCGGCCAGCGCCCACCGGCCGGAGCTGGCCGGGCGCGGCTTCGAGGCACTGGGCGTGTCGCTGGTGATCCACCCGCACAATCCCCACGTGCCTACGTCCCACGCCAACGTACGCTTTTTCATCGCCGAAAAAGAAGGCGAAGAGCCGGTCTGGTGGTTTGGCGGCGGTTTCGACCTGACCCCCTACTACGGCGTGGAAGAAGATTGCGTGCATTGGCACCGCGTCGCCCAGCAAGCCTGCGAGCCGTTCGGCCCGGAGGTCTATGCGCGCTACAAGGCTTGGTGCGACAGCTACTTCCACATCAAGCATCGCAACGAACCGCGCGGCATCGGCGGGCTGTTTTTCGATGACCTGAACGAGTGGGACTTCGATACCAGCTTCGCCTTCATGCGCGCTATCGGCGACGCCTACATCGATGCCTACCTGCCTATCGTGCGGCGGCGCAAGCACGACCCGTTCACCGCCGCGCAACGACAATTCCAGGAGTTCCGCCGTGGGCGCTACGTGGAATTCAACCTGGTCTATGACCGTGGCACCCTGTTCGGCCTGCAATCGGGCGGGCGTACCGAGTCGATCCTGATGTCGCTGCCGCCGCAGGTCCGCTGGAGCTACGACTGGAAAGCCGAGCCGGGCAGTGAAGAGGCGCGGCTGACCGATTATTTCCTGCAGGATCGCGATTGGCTGGCTACGGCCTGAACGGGGAAAGGTCCATGGATCGCTACGTTGTAATGGGTAACCCGATCGGCCACAGCAAGTCGCCGTTGATCCATCGCCTGTTTGCCGAGCAGACCGGGCAAGCGTTGGACTACACCACGCTGCTGGCGCCGCTGGAGGACTTCGCCGCTTGCGCCCGGGAATTTTTCCGTGAGGGGCGTGGGGCAAATGTCACCGTGCCGTTCAAGGAGGACGCCTTTCGCCTGGCTGACAGCCTGACCGAACGGGCGCAACGGGCCGGGGCGGTCAACACCTTGAGCAAACAGGCCGACGGTCGCCTGCTGGGCGACAACACCGACGGCGCCGGACTCGTTCGGGACCTGACCGTCAACGCCGGGTTCAGCCTCAAGGGCAAGCGCATCCTGCTGCTGGGCGCCGGGCGGCGCGGTACGGGGCGCCCTGGAACCCTTGCTGGCCGAAGCGCCGTCATCGCTGATCGTCGCCAATCGCACGGTGGAAAAAGCTGAATTGCTGGCTGAGCTGTTCGCCGACCTGGGTCCGGTCTCGGCCAGCGGTTTCGACTGGTTGCGCGAGCCGGTGGACCTGATCATCAATGCCACGTCCGCCAGCCTGTCAGGCGATGTACCGCCGATCGCCGCAAGTCTGATCGAGCCGGGCAAGACGTTCTGCTACGACATGATGTATGGCAAGGAGCCGACGTCATTCTGCCGCTGGGCCGAAGAACACGGCGCGGCCGTGGTGATGGATGGCCTGGGCATGCTCGCCGAACAGGCGGGCGAAGCGTTTTTCCTGTGGCGTGGCGTACGTCCGGACACCGCCCCGGTGCTGGCAGAGTTGCGCCGTGAGCTCGCTGCGATCAATCCCTGAAGAGGATCGGGCATTTCTCCGGTCCTTCCAGCTTCAGCAATTCCTCCACCACCGGTGGCCTTGCCCCGCGCAAGGTCAAGCTACGCCCTTGGCCGCGCAGGCGCCGGGCTTCCTGGTGGAGCATTTCGACGCCGGAATAGTCGATGAAGTTGATCTGCTGGGCATCGATGATCACCTGCTGGGCGGGCATGCGTTGCAGGCGCACTTGCAAATAATGGCTGGCGCCGAAAAAGATCGAGCCGCCCACCCGCAAGACGTCCGCCTCACCTTCCCGGAAATGCTGCACCCGCGGTTGCGAAGTGCGCTTGAGATAGAAAAACAGCGAAGCCAACACGCCAGCGTAGATAGCCGTTTGCAGTTCAAGCAGCAGCGTGGCCAGGCAGGTCAGCCCCATCACCAGGAATTCGGAACGACTCACGCGGTACAGCGCCCGGATACCCCGATGGTCCACCAGGCCCCAGGCGATCAGCAAAATACTGCCGGCCATGGCGGGAATGGGGATGTGCGCGATCAGTGTCGCGCCGGTAACCGCGAACAGCGCCACCCACAATGCCGAAAACACTCCGGCCAAGGGCGAACAGGCACCCGCTTCATAACTGAGACCGGAACGGGTAAAGGAGCCGGCTGACAGCGATCCGGCGAAAAATCCTCCGACGATATTGGAAAGCCCCTGCGCCCGGACCTCCTGATTCGCATCAAGCAGTTGCCCGGAACGGACCGACAACGAGCGGGCGATGGACAGGCTGGTCACCAGCCCGAGCATGCCCACCGCAACCGCACCGGGCAGCAGACGCAAGATCAACTCCAGGTCCAGGGGCAGCGGCGTAAGCGGCGGCAGGCGTCCGACGAAGGCGCTGACCAGTGCCACATGCCCGAACATTCCGGGCCAGGACCAGACCACCAGGCTGGCGATCACGAGGGTGATCAGCAGACTCGGCCAGCGCGGCAGCAAGCGCTTGAGCACCACCCCGACCACCAGTGTCGCCAATCCCAACAACATTGAAGGCTTGTCCACCGCGCCGATGTGACTGGCCAGCATCAGCAGGCCCTTCAGGGCCGTGGCTTCGTTCGGCAAGTCCAGGCCCAGCAGATTCGGCAACTGCCCCAGCGCAATCACTACCGCCGCGCCCAGGGTGAAGCCGAGTACGACCGAGTGTGAGACAAAATTGACCAGTGCACCGAAACGCAACAATCCCAGCAGCCATTGGAAAATACCCGCCAGCACCGTCAACAGCAGGATCAAAGTGATGTAGTCCTGAGTCGCCGGTACGGCCAGAGGACTGACAGTGGCGTAGAGGACGATGGAGATTGCCGCCGTAGGACCGCAGATCAAATGCCAGGACGATCCCCACAGGCAGGCGATCAGCACCGGCACGATTGCCGCGTACAAGCCGTATTCCGGCGGCAGGCCGGCAATCAGTGCGTAGGCAATGGACTGCGGTAACGCGAGAATCGCGCCGCTGAGGCCGACGATCAGGTCACGGCCGACGCTGGCGCGGGTCTGCCGGGGCAGCCAGCTGAGGAACGGAAACAGCGAATGGCGCGTGGGGATTGCCATGGAGCCTCAAAGATGGGGTTTGGAAGCAAGGGTATCAGGACAAGGCACCGTTCTCCCTGTGGCGAGGGGATTTATCCCCGCTGGGTTGCGGAGCGACCCCGGACAGTTCAACACCATTGTCCTGACACACCGAGGCGATACATGGGGTCGCTTCGCAACCCAGCGGGGATAAATCCCCTCGCCACAAGAGCCGCTCCCACACCATTATGCCTAGAGCTTGGCCTTGACCGCCGCCAGCGCGTCCTTGCCATCCACCGTCTTCACGCCGTCCAGCCATTTGTCCAGCACCGCCGGGTTGGCCTTGATCCAGGCCTTGGCCGCTTCGGCGTTGCTGACCTTCTTGTTCACCACTTCGGCCATGATGCTGTTTTCCATTTCCTGGGTGAAGCTCAGGTTGGTCAGCAGCTTCCCAACGTTCGGGCAGGCCTGTGCATAACCCTTGCGCGTCAGCGTGTACACGCTGCCGGTATCGCCAAAGTATTTCTCGCCGCCCTTGAGGTAATGCATTTTCAGCTGCACGTTCATCGGGTGCGGGGTCCAGCCGAGGAACGTCACGAATTTCTGCTTCTTCACGGCCCGGGAGACTTCCGCCAGCATTGCCTGCTCGCTGGACTCCACCAGTTTCCATTCGCCCATGCCGAAATCGTTGGTCTTGATGATTTCTTTCAGCGAAAGGTTCGCCGGAGCCCCGGAGCCGATGCCGTAGATTTTCTTGTCGAATTTATCGGCGAACTTGTTCAAGTCGGCAAAGTTATGCACACCGGCGTCCCAGACGTAGTCCGGCACCGCCAGGGTAAACTCGGTGCCGTCCAGGTTCTTCGCCAATTGCGTGACATCGCCATTGGCGACGAACTTGTCATAGAACCCCTGTTGCGCCGGCATCCAGTTACCCAGAAAAACATCAACCTGGCCATCCTTCAGGCCACCGAACGTGATCGGTACCGCCAAGGTGTCGACCTTGGCCTTGTAGCCCATGCCCTCAAGCAGGAAACCGGTGATGGCGTTGGTCGCGGCGATATCGCTCCAGCCCGGATCGGCCATCTTCACGGTCTCGCAACTCTGCTCGGCCCACGCCGAAACACTGCTCAACGCCAACAGCCCGGCGGTCAGTACTGTGGATAACTTTTGCATGCGCTTCCCCTTACGTTATTGGTCTATTGGCAGGGTTGTGGATAACGGGCCTTGCGCTCCAGATCATCGAGGTCGATGTGGTTGCGCATGTATTGCTGGCTGGCATCGACCAGCGGCTGGTGATCCCAGCTCTTGAGTTTGCCCAGGGTCAGCGCCTGGGCAACGAAACGACGGCGTCGCTGGCTGGCGAGCACCTGTTGATGAATGGTTGGAATATCCCATTTGGCCCGAGCTTCGGCGAGAAAATCGTTGAACAGCGCCTGATGCTCGGGCGACTGGCTGAGATCCGCAACCTCCTGGGGATCATTGCGCAGGTCGAACAACAGGCATGGGTCATCTTCGCTGTAGATGAATTTCCACGGGCCGCGACGGATCATCATCAGCGGGCTGACGGTGCCTTCGGCCATGTACTCACCGAAGACTTCATCGTGCCCGCCCTGCCCTTGCAGATGCGGAACCAGCGAACGTCCATCCAGCGGCAAACCTGCCTCCAGCGTGCCGCCGGCCAGTTCGACCAGGGTCGGCAGCAGGTCGGCGGTGGACACCGCCGCGCTGACGCGGCCGCTGGCAAACTGGCCTGGGGCGCTGATCAGCAGCGGCACGCGGGCGGCCATTTCAAACCAGTGCATTTTGTACCAGAGGCCTTTTTCGCCAAGCATGTCTCCGTGATCGCCAGAGAACACGATGATGGTGTCGTCGAGCAACCCGGTGTCTTCCAACGTCTGCAGCAACTTGCCGACATTGCTGTCGATGTAGCTGCATGCGCCGAAGTAGGCGCGGCGAGCATCACGGATCTTATCCACAGGCAGCGGCTTGCCCCACAGATCATAGACTTTCAACAGGCGTTGGGAATGTGGATCAAGCTCTGTCTGGTCCGGGGTGTAGGGCAGCGGGATGTCTTTGTCGTCATACAGATCCCAGAATTTTTTGGGAATCGTGTACGGATCGTGTGGGTGTGTCATGGATACGGTGAGGCAAAACGGCTGGTCGCCGTCCTCGCGGATGTGGTCGAACAGGTACTGCTGCGCCTTGAACACCACCTCTTCATCAAAATCCAGCTGATTGGTGCGCACGCACGGTCCGGCCTGCAACACCGACGACATGTTGTGATACCAGCTCGGCCGCACATCCGGCTCGTCCCAGTTCACAGCCCAGCCGTAGTCCGCCGGATAGATGTCGCTGGTCAGGCGCTCTTCGTAACCGTGCAACTGGTCCGGCCCGCAAAAATGCATCTTGCCGGACAACGCCGTGCGATAGCCGAGACGGCGCAGGTAATGGGCATAAGTCGGAACGTCCGCCGGAAAATCCGCCGCGTTGTCATAGGCGCCGATCTTGCTCGGCAACTGACCGCTCACCAGTGTAAAGCGTGACGGCGCACAGAGCGGGCTGTTGCAGTACGCGGCATCGAATACCACGCCCTGGTCGGCCAGGCGTGACAAGTTGGGCAGCTTGATGGGTGACGGACCGTAGATCGGCAACATTGGCGCGGCCATCTGATCGGCCATGATGAAAAGAATGTTCTTGCGCTTCATGTATTCGCGGCATTCCATAGTGGACGGTTATGCGATATTGCTGCGAACGAGCATGTAGCCCATGCTGGTTGGGGTAAAGCCCATGCAAGATAATGACTAGGATAAGCTGAGCTTATGTATGACGCCTTGGGTGACCTGTCCCTGGATCTGTTCCGCGCCTTCGAATCAGCGGCTCGCCAGCAAAGTTTTACTGCGGCAGCGATCGAACTGGGCACGACCCAACCCGCCATCAGCCAGCAGATCAAACGGCTGGAAGAGCAGTTGGGCACACGCCTGTTTGATCGCATTTATCGGGGCATCGAACTGACCGAGGCCGGCGCAATCCTGTTCGAGCAGGTCCAGGCCGGTTTACAAAGTATCGATGCGGGGCTGAACGCGATCACGGCCCAGCACCAGCATGAAGTGCTGCAAGTCGCGACGGATTTCGCTTTCGCCGCCTATTGGCTGATGCCGCGACTGCATCGGTTCCACGCGGCAAATCCGCAGGTGGATGTGAGCCTGGTAACCAGTGAGCGCAACCACAACATGCTGCGCACTGATATCGATGTTGCGGTGCTGTTTGGCGACGGTCGCTTCAAACAGGGCGAAAGTCGTTGGCTTTTCAGCGAAGAAGTCTTTCCTGTATGCAGCCCTCTCCTGCTCAAGGAGCGCCCCCAACCCCTGCCCGCCCACGCCCTCGCGGAATTCCCGCTGCTGCATTTGCGTGGCGGCAACAGCAGCGCCTGGTTCGACTGGAGCGGCGTATTTCGTGAACTCGGCATCACCTCGCCGCCGGCGCCGGGCCAACTGCGCTTCGACAACTACACCTTGCTCATCCAGGCGGCGATTGGCGGCCAGGGCGTCGCTATAGGTTGGCGGCACCTTGTGGATAACTTGCTCGCGCAAGGACTACTGTGTCGCCCGATCGCTGAGACGGTACTGTCCCGGTTGGGATATTACGTGGTCTTGCCCCAGCGCAAGCGCCGGGGCGTGCTGATCAAACTGTTTGTGGATTGGCTGATGGAAGAACAGGCCAATAGTGCGGAGTCGCTTACAGGATTGCCGCTGCCTTCGATTGCGGTTTGAGGGAGCTGGCTGAGGTTTACGGTTTTTAGAGAAAGGCATTGATGCGTACAGAAATAAATATATAAATATCAGAGATATTATCAATACATTGCGGATTTTATTTTTTCGCCTCCGAATTCAAGCGCTATTGTTTTTGCCCAAACCATTTCCTCGGCTCGTATTGCGTCGGAACGCAGCATGTTTGAAGAAACATGCTGATAAAGGCGGTCCAGCCAACCACATCATTGCCCTTGAGAATAGGCTTCAACGCCGGAATCATGATCTCGTATCCATACTCAACGGTGCTCATATGCACTGACGCAACAAGAATGGTTGAGATAGTGCACACAATAAACCATCGCCACCTGAACTTATTTACCAGAGAAATGCCGCGATAAAAAAAACAGCAAAGAAAAGGAGATAAGTGAGAACGATATATACAGGACGGAAACAACTAGACTATTCATCCGTCGCCTCAGACTCAAGATAAATGGAGCGTATTACATCGTTGACGATGCCCCTGGCGTAATAAGCCACCTCGCGATTGAACTGGATGCGCAGCGTCCCATCGCTGATGTGTCGGGCCGCCAATGTGCACGCCTGGTTGCTCAGGTTCGCGGCGGCCTGGCTGACTGTCCAATAGTCGCAACTACCGGGCTGGCAACGTTCTTCCGACTGTTTCATTCCTCGGACTGCCATGAGCTGTAGCCGCTGGTTCCCGCCAGGTGATGGGTCCAGATGATGTCGCGGTAGCGAATGGCGACATGCTCTTGTGGCTCGGCGTCGCTATGGAGGATCACATGGGGCATATCCAGGGTGAGGTCGGCGATGACCCCTCCCCTGACCTCGATGGTGTAGAACTTCTCCAATAATCCAAACGAGGAGATTCGGTAAAAGCTGATGAAGCAATGTATCGCCTCTCGGCTGGAGAGCGCCTGGGCAATAAGGGGTGAGGATTTATCGACGTTCTTGCTGATGATGATTGGACGATGCGTGGCTTTATTGATATTCCCGATGTTCGCCATGTTATGGCTGTAGGAAAGCACCATGATTTCGTCGGCATGGGCCGCCTGGCACTTGTTGCCGATGGAGCCCTGGGTTGAACATCCCGCTGAAATCAGTCCTTGGACCTCGCCGGTAATGGTCATGTAGCCATGATTCGCCATACGTGCCGCTCCCTTCTAGCCGTTCGAACAGGCTATTCCGAAGGGGTTGGGCACGATGTAGGGCGCGGTGCAGGACGTTTCCGCAAATACGAACAGAATGTGTCGAGACCAGCCTCAAGCCACAGTCGCCGACCGCGCGAGCGATCAGTCAGCCGCCACGAAACTCACATGCTCGCCCACATGCAGGTTCGAGCGCAGCTCATCGACAATGCCCACGGCCACCCGATTGAGACGCTCCAGGGACTCGGCCATCCCGGACTCCAGGCTGGTGCTGACCTGGCTGAAATGCTCGATGCTCAAGCCCGGAGCGGCGTAGGGCGCGTTGACCAGGGTCCACTGCAAGGCGCTGTTTTTCAGGGCGTCGAGGATTTCCTCGGCGGCATGGCGCTGCAAGTCATCTTCGGCTTCCTGCTCATCGAGGGCAGCGAAATCGCCCACCAGGAACAGCCGGGGGATATTGACCGCCTGCATGCCTGCAATCAGCGCATCCACGGCCAGGACCTGCTCCACCGGGCCGGGAATGAGCGTGCGCTCCACTTGCTCGCTGTTCATTGGCAGCCCCGGCGCGTTCAACAGGCACACCACGGCAGTGGCGCCGGCAACGCTCTGCTTGACCCGTTCGGGGTCGAAGAGGTCGCCGGTCTTGGTCCGCAGGCCCGGGCGTGGCGCCAAGGCCGTAAGATCATCGAGGACGGCGATGACTTCGTGCTGGCGTCGCAACAGCTCAGCCATCAACGCACTTCCGAGGCTGCTCATGGCACCATAGAGCACCACTTTGATGACCGGGGTTTCGGCGTTTCTCATGGCTGGTATTCCTTTTTTCCCGCGTGTAAAGGCTCTGACCCGTGGTTAACCGCGAGGGTTCGGCTGGCCTTTCGAGGAGTGACAGATGCAACGGATCAAGGGCTATCACGCCCATGTCTATTTCGACGCCGGCACCATCGATCAGGCGCGGGCCTTGTGTGAGCAAGCCGCGCAGCTGTTTGCGCTGAAGATGGGCCGGGTTCACCAACGGCCGGTCGGCCCGCACCCGGACTGGAGCTGCCAGCTGGCATTCGATCCGCAGTACATCGGCGTGGTCCTGCCGTGGCTGGCGCTCAATCGCAACGGGCTGGTGATATTCCTGCACCCGGATACGGGTGACGATCTGGCCGATCACACCGATCATGCGATCTGGATGGGCGCGGTGCGGCCGTTGAATCTTTCGGCATTGAAGTGAAACGCTGATTGCTTTTGTGGCGAGGGAGCTTGCTCCCGCTCGGTCGCGTAGCGGCCGCAAAATCCTCGGGGCCGCTTCGCAGCCCAGCGGGAGCAAGCTCCCTCGCCACGAAAGCAGGCTGGTCATCAGCCATTGCTACAGCGAAAGGCTGCTGAAAGCTTGCGCGATTAGGATCGCCTCACCTACCGGCAAAAGACCGGTGGCCAGAAACGAGCTTTCGAATGCTCGTGCGGCCTTTTTAACAACAACAATGGTGATTCTGATGTCCGCTGCTACCCGTCCCGTTGCACCCCCTCCATCCGTCCGTCCCGAGCCCTGCATCCTGCGCTGACCGTTCCGGTTCGCCTTTGCCCGCCGCGCCACGCCTGGAGTATTTCCCATGCTGACTTTCCTTGGCTTTGCCATGGTCATCACGTTCATGTTCCTGATCATGACCAAGCGCCTGTCCGCGCTGATCGCCCTGATCATCATCCCGATCCTGTTCGCGCTGTTCGGTGGCTTTGCGCCGAAGATCGGCCCGATGATGCTCGAAGGCATCACCAAGCTTGCCCCGACCGGGGTGATGCTGATGTTCGCGATTCTCTATTTCGCCCTGATGATCGACTCCGGCCTGTTCGACCCGGCCGTGCGCAAGATCCTCAAGATGGTCAAGGGCGACCCCTTAAAAGTTTCGGTCGGCACCGCCGTTCTGGCGCTCGTCGTTTCCCTCGATGGTGACGGCGCGACCACTTATATGATCTGCGTGGCCGCCATGCTGCCGCTCTACAGCCGTATCGGCATGAGCCCGCAGATCATGGCGGGCCTGATCATCCTCGCCGGCGGCGTGATGAACATGACCCCTTGGGGCGGGCCAACCGCCCGGGCGGCCAGTGCGCTGCATGTGGATCCGTCGGACATCTTCGTCCCGATGATCCCGGCGATGCTCGCCGGCGTCGTGGCGATCCTGGCGATTGCCTACATGTACGGCAAACGCGAGCGTGCGCGCCTGGGTGAATTGCACCTGGCCGGTGACGACATGGACCACAGCGAAATCAGCGTCTCGCAGTTCCCGGACGCCCGCCGTCCGAAACTGATCTGGTTCAACGGCGCACTGACCCTGGCCCTGATGTGCACGCTGATCGCTGGCCTGTTGCCGCTGCCAGTGCTGTTCATGGTGGCGTTCAGTATCGCGATGATCGTCAACTATCCGTGCCTGCAACAACAGAAAGACCGCGTCGCGGCTCACGCCGGCAGCGTGTTGGCGGTGGTCGGGCTGATCTTCGCGGCGGGTATCTTCACTGGCATCCTGTCGGGCACCGGCATGGTCGATGCCATGTCCAAGAGCCTGCTGGCAGTGATCCCGGACTTCCTCGGTCCTTACCTTGCAGTCATCACCGCCCTGGTGAGCATGCCGTTCACTTTCTTCATGTCGAACGATGCATTTTATTACGGGGTGTTACCAGTTTTGGCCGAAGCAGCCAGCCATTACGGCATCACTGGCGTGGAAATGGCCCGTGCCTCGATCGTCGGCCAACCCGTTCACCTGCTGAGCCCGCTGGTTCCGTCGACTTACCTGCTGGTGGCCCTGGCCGGGATCGAATTCGGCGATCACCAACGCTTCACCTTGAAGTGGGCAGTACTGGTTTGCCTGTGCATAATGTTCGCCGCCTTGCTGATGGGGATTTTTCCGCTGTTCAGCACTCTATAAAAGCAACGCCCGCCGCGTCGCCCCTGTCGGTTAACCGAAGGCGCGGCGCGGCCTAACACTCGCTCAAAGGAACTCACATGGAATGGCTGACCAACCCGGAAATATGGGTTGCCTTCTTTACCCTGACCGCCCTGGAAATCGTCCTGGGTATCGATAACATCATCATGATCTCGATCCTGGTCAGCCGCATGCCCAAGCACATGCAGGCACGCACCCGGATCTTCGGCCTGGCGCTGGCAATGATCACGCGGATCCTGTTGCTGCTGTCCATCACCTGGGTGATGCGCCTGACCGCCGATCTGTTCGAAGTGTTCGGCCAGGGCATCTCCGGCCGCGACCTGATCCTGTTCTTCGGTGGCCTGTTCCTGTTGTGGAAAAGCTCCCAGGAGATGTACCACGCGCTGGAAGGCGAAGAGGAAAACAGCGACGAGCCTTCGGTCAAGGGCGGCAACTTCATCTACACCATCATCCAGATCGCGATCATCGACATCGTGTTCTCCCTGGACTCGGTGATTACCGCGGTCGGCATGGTCTCCCATGTACCGGTCATGGTTGCCGCGATCATCGTCGCCGTACTGGTGATGATGCTGGCCTCGGGCACCATCAGCACGTTCATCGACAAGCACCCGTCGCTGAAAATGCTGGCGCTGTCGTTCCTGCTGGTGGTCGGTACCGTACTGATCGCCGAATCGTTCGATGTGCATGTGCCTAAAGGCTATGTCTACTTCGCCATGGCGTTCTCGCTGGCGGTGGAAGCGATCAACATCAAGATGCGTACCGCGATGGCACGCAAGCGCAAGCAGCAGGATCCGGTGAAACTGCGCAAGGATGTTCCGGGTCAGTAAAGGCGCAGGGCAGTAAACAAAGGGGCTCTTGGGAGCCCCTTTTTCATGCCTGCAGAAAGCGGCCGGATGCAATACCTGTGGGAGCGAGCTTGCTCGCGATAGCGGCCTCACAGCCGAAGAAGATGTTGGATGTTATGGCCTCATCGCGAGCAAGCTCGCTCCCACAGGGGGTTTGGGTGTTTTCGAGGAAGTATTTTCATGACAGTTTTGTTTCAAAGCCATCTTCAGCTATGCAATGCTGGCGTCCGAACCATTCGCCAACTACAGCTTAAGTACCAGTAGAACGATGTGGCATCGTCAATTTGTTCCTTTGGGACGCTAACAGGGGGCTTCTCATGCTGACCCTGCTGAATCTGCTCTCCGCCGTGGCCTTGCTGATCTGGGGCACGCACATCGTCCGTACCGGCATTCTGCGGGTCTATGGCTCGAACCTGCGTCACGTCATCAGCCAGAACATGTCCCGCCGCTGGTTGGCTTTCATCGCCGGGATCATGGTCACCGCCATGGTCCAGAGCAGCAACGCCACGGCCATGCTCGTCACCTCTTTTGTCGGCCAGGGCCTGATGTCGCTGACGCCCGCCCTGGCGACCATGCTTGGTGCCGACGTCGGCACCGCGCTGATGGCACGGGTGCTGACCCTCGACCTGTCGTGGCTGTCACCGTTGCTGATTTTCCTCGGGGTGATTTTTTTCCTGTCGCGCAAACAGACGCGCGTCGGGCAAATGGGCCGTGTCGGCATCGGCCTGGGCCTGATCATCCTGGCCCTGCAACTGATCGTCGAAGCCGCTGCGCCCATCACCCAGGCCCAGGGAGTGAAGGTGATTTTCGCCTCACTGACCGGCGATATCCTGCTCGATGCGCTGGTCGGCGCGCTGTTTGCCATGATTTCCTACTCCAGCCTCGCCGCCGTGCTGCTGACCGCGACACTGGCCGGCGCGGCGGTGATCAGTTTGCCAGTGGCTATCGGCCTGGTGATCGGCGCCAACATCGGCAGCGGCATCCTGGCGTTTCTCAGCACCAGCATGCAGAACGCCGCCGGACGTCAGGTTGCGCTCGGCAGCCTGCTGTACAAGCTGATTGGCCTGTTGCTGATCATTCCGGTACTCGATCCGCTGGTGGGCTGGCTGGACAGCCTGGATTTCAGCCACCAGGAAACCGTCATCGGCTTTCACCTGCTCTATAACACCGTGCGTTGCCTGGTATTGCTGCCCAGCGTCGGGCCGATGGGCCGGCTCTGCGCCTGGCTGCTGCCGGAGCGCCCGGACACCAACGGTACGGCCAAGCCGCGGCACCTCGACTCCACCGCCCTGGCTACCCCGAGCCTGGCCCTGGCGAACGCGGCCCGGGAAACCTTGCGCATCGGCGACCTGATCGAAAACATGCTCGAAGCCATGCTCGGCGTACTGCGCGGCGAGCAGACGGCGATCACCCAGCAAGTGCGCGCCATGAGCGACGATGTCGAAGCACTGTGCAGCGCGATCAAGCTGTATATGGCACAAATGCCCCGCGAGGACCTCAGCGAACAGGACAGCCGCCGCTGGGCGGAAATCATCGAGTTGGCGATCAATCTCAAGCTGGCCAGCGATCTCATCGAACGCATGCTGCGCAAGGTCCAGCAGCAGAAGACCGCGCAACGCCGGTCGTTTTCCGATGTGGGCCTGGAAGAACTGGCGGGGCTGCACAGCCATCTGCTGGCCAACCTGCGGCTGGGGTTGACGGTGTTCCTGAGTGCCGATCGGGAAAGCGCACGGCAGTTGCTGCGTGAGAAACGTCGCTTTCGCGCGCAGGAACGGCGGATGGCCCACGCCCATGTCAGCCGTCTGCAGCGCAAGGTCGTACAAAGCCTGGAGACCAGTTCCCTGCATCTTGAGCTGATCGCTGACATGCGGCGCCTGAACTCGCTGTTCTGCGGCAGCGCCTATGTGGTGCTGGAAACTTCGGAGATCGGCGCCCTGGCCGCCGATGAAATTTCCGACATCACCCATTCGCCTTGAACGACTGGCGTCCTGGTCAGTCATTAAAAGGGGCCGGGGCTCAAGCCCATCGCCAGCCAGACAACTCCGCGAAGTGGGAGCGAGCTCGCGATGAAGGCTGACCCGGCACCATGGATATTCACTCAGCCGCCAGGAAGCCTGTTATGCGTTGTCTGCTGCTCGCCTTGCTTTTGTTCGGCTCACTCCCCGCCATTGCCCAGGATCGCTTCCAGGTCGAAGGCTATACGTTGCCCAACGGCCTGCAATTGTTGCTCAAGCCCGGCACCGAACGCGGGCACGTGGCGATTCGGCTGGTGGTCGGCGTGGGCCTGGACGATTTCAACTGCGCCGACAAGGAGCTGCCGCATCTGCTCGAACATCTTCTGTTCAGCGGGGTCGACGACAGCGGCGAAGGTGGCCTGGAAGAACGCATGCAGGCCCTGGGCGGCGAGTGGAACGCCTTTACCAGCAATGCCGATACGACGTTTGTCATCGAGGCGCCGGCGCGCAATCAGCGCAAGGTCCTCGACCTGTTGCTGGCATTGCTGACCCGCACCCGCATCGACGAAAAAGCCCTGGAGGCGGCCAAACGGGTGGTCGAGCGCGAGGACGGCGGTCACTACACGCATCTGCAACGCTGGCTCGACCGACAGGACCTGGGCCATAAAGCCAGCAACCAATTGGCCGTGGAACTGGGCTTGCGGTGCGCGGAACGGGCCGAGGTCGGACACCTCACGCTTGCCCGGGTCGAGCAGGTGCGCAAGGCCTGGTATGCCTCCAACAACATGACGCTGATCGTCGTCGGCGATCTCGACCGGTTGCTGCCGGCCTACCTGGAACGCAGTTTCGGCGAACTCGAACCGGTCGAGCCCAGCGTCCACGAACCACTGCCGCAGATCCGCTACAGCGCGGTCACCAAACGCAACCTGATTCGCGGCCTGGCCGGCGATGGCGCCAAGCTTCATTGGTTGTTCCCGGAACCGGTGCTGGAACAGCAGCACGACGAAACCTTCGACCTGCTCAAGGATTATCTGGACTGGGCACTTTATCGCCAGTTGCGCCTGGCCAACGGCCTGTCCTACGGCCCCTGGGTGGAGCGGGAAGTTTTTGGCGGTGTCGGTTTTCTCAGCCTGAACGCCGACCTGGCGCGCGAAGACCTGCCGAAAGCCGAGCAGGTATTGGAACAATTGCGCGGCACGCTGCTCAAGGACGGCTTGGACCCCGAGAGCTTCGTGCGGATCAAACGCGCCGCTATCGCCCATCAGTCCTGGGCGGTGCAAGGCAACAGCGCGCTGGCCGACTATTACTGGGGCGCCCTAGGCGATTATGAGGATGGCCGCTTCGCCAACCCGGCCGCCCGCTTGCAGGCTGTCAGCCTGGAGCAGGCCAACCAGGCCCTGCGCGAACTGCTCAAGGACCCGGGTTACCTGCGGATCGAGAAGCCGTTGCTGGGTGATGACGAACTCGTTTGGGTCTTGGCTGGGTTGGTGGTGTTGCTGCTGGCGGGTATTGGCTGGCGATGGAGTCGCAGGGCACGACCGCAGCCAGACTGATACACCTGTGGGAGCAAGCTCCCTCGCCACGAAAGATCATCGCGGCATGCGTCGCGATCCTCGCCATGTCACCGTCCTGGCGATACTCTGTCAGGGATATTCCCCAAGACTTACTGTGAAACCGCCGATGCCGAACCTGACTCATTTAATCCAGCGCATCCTCGAACTGATGAAGCGCTATCCGGGGGTCATCGCGCTCGGCGGTTTTATTTCCGGGGTCGGCAGTTTCATGCTGGTGGATCGCCAGCAGGGTCTGGCGACCTGGATCGCCATCATGATGCTGGTGAGCTGGCTCTGGCTGATGCTGGAGAACAGCCTGACGCGGCTGTTCACGCGGATCTTCAAACGGGAGATACCCCAGCCGCTGCTGCGTTACGCCACGCAGATGATCCACCAGGAAAGCCTGTTCTTCGTCTTGCCGTTTTTTTTCATCACGACAACCTGGAACAGCAGCCAACTGCTCTTTACCGGCCTGCTCGCGGCGTCGGCGCTGGTCTCGATCATCGATCCGCTGTACTACAAATGGCTCGCCCCCCGGCGTTGGGCGTTCCTGGCGTTGCACACGCTGACGCTGTTCGCCGCCCTGCTCACCGCGCTGCCGGTGATCCTGCACCTGACCACTGACCAGAGCTTCAAGCTGGCACTGGGCATCGCCATGCTCTTGTCGTTCCCGAGCCTGGCCTCGATCTTCCCGATCCGCACCGTGCGCAACGCCCTGGCTATTCTGTGCATCACCCTGGGCATCGGCGCGGCCGGCTGGGTGCTGCGCTCCTGGGTGCCACCCGCCACGCTCTGGATGACCGAAGTGGCAATCAGTACCCAGCTGGAAGACCGCACGCCTGGCGCCAGCCTCAAGGAAGTCAGCGCGGCCCAGATCCGTGGCAACGGCCTGTACGCCTACACCGCCATCAACGCACCGCGCGGGCTCGATGAGCGGATCTACCACGTCTGGCAGTTCAACGGCAAAGAGGTGGATCGCATCGCCCTGGACATCCATGGCGGACGCAAGGAAGGCTATCGCGCCTGGACCCACAAGCAGAACTTCCCGGACAACCCGACGGGCAAATGGCAAGTGCGGATACTTACCGAAAATGGCCAGATGATCGGCGTGTTGAGGTTCGAGGTGAAGGACTGAAGGTCCTGCGGACCTTATCGCGAGCAGGCCCGCTCCTACAGATCAGCCAAAGAACCAGTAGCAGACTCCGATAGCCGCTATAACCCCGGCCAGCTCGGCCAGCAGGGCGCAACCCACCGCGTGACGGGCTCGCTGGATGCCCACGGCGCCGAAATACACCGCCAGCACGTAGAACGTGGTTTCGGTGCTGCCCTGGATGGTCGCCGCCACCAGGGCCGGGAAGCTGTCCACCCCGGAGGTCTTCATGGTTTCAATCAGCATCGCCCGGGCGGCGCTGCCGGAGAACGGCTTGACCATGGCGGTGGGCAAGGCGTCGACGAAACGCGTGTCCAGGCCGGCCCACTGCACCAGATGGCGGATACCGTCCAGGCCGAAATCCAGCGCCCCCGAAGCCCGCAGCACACCGACAGCGCAGAGCATCGCCACCAGATACGGCAGCAGCGTCTTGGCGACGTCGAATCCCTCTTTGGCGCCTTCGACAAAGGCCTCATACACTTTGACCTTGCGCAGCGCACCCACCACCAGGAACAGGATGATCAGGCTAAACAGCGTCAAGTTGCCGAGAATCGATGAGAGCCCCGCCAGCGCCGTGGCCGAGAGCGTCGCCAGCAACGCCATGAAACCACCCAGCACCAGCGCACCCGGGATCAGATAGGCCAGCACCACCGGATCCCACAAGCGCAGCCGTTGCATGAACGCCACGGACAACAGCCCCACCAGGGTCGAGGCGCTGGTGGCGAGCAGGATCGGCAGGAACACCAGGGTCGGGTCCGGCGCGCCTTGCTGGGCGCGGTACATGAAAATCGTTACCGGCAGCAGTGTCAGTGACGATGCGTTGAGCACCAGGAACAGGATCTGCGCGTTGCTGGCGATGGTCGGGCTGGGGTTGAGGTCTTGCAGGGCGCGCATGGCCTTCAGGCCGATCGGGGTGGCCGCGTTGTCCAGTCCCAGGCCATTGGCCGCGAAGTTGAGGGTGATCAGGCCGATGGCCGGATGGCCAGCCGGGACTTCCGGCATCAAGCGCAGGAACAGCGGGCCGAGGGCTTTGGCCAGCCAATCGACAATGCCGGCTTTTTCCGCAATGCGCAGGAAGCCCAGCCACAGCGTCAAAGTGCCGAACAGCAGGACCATCACCTCCACCGACAGCTTGGCCATGGCAAAAATGCTTTCCACCATCGCCGCGAAAATGCCGGCGTTGCCGCCGACCAGCCACTGCACCAGCGCCGACACGGCTGCCACGATAAAGAAGCCAAGCCACAGGCCATTGAGCATCGGTAAGTCCCCCGGAAGATGCGGCGAATGATAGCGGGGCCGGCAGAAACGACAAACCCCGGATTTCTCCGGGGTCTGGTTGGCACTGCACAGGAACCGCAAATCTGTAGGAGGTCCTGTGGGAGCGAGCTTGCTCGCGATGGCGGTGTGTCAAGCAACTTTAATTTTGACTGAACTGACGCTATCGCGAGCAAGCTCGCTCCCACAATGACCGTGGTTGTTCAGGCGCGTTGCTGCTGGCCCAAACTCCCACATTTGATGTTCAGTAATCAACGGCTGGAAGTTTCCCCCGCCGGCAGCGGCTCCTTGCTGCGCCAGTGCGGCAGGGAGTTCCAGTAACGCTGGCCCTTGGCATCGTCATACATGCCTTCCCAGCGGGAAATGACCAGCACGGCCAAGGCGTTGCCGATGACGTTCAGCGCGGTACGGGCCATGTCCATGATGCGGTCGACACCGGCAATGAACGCCAGGCCTTCCAGCGGAATACCCACGCTGCCCAGTGTCGCCAACAGGACCACGAAGGAAACGCCCGGCACGCCGGCGATGCCTTTTGAGGTGACCATCAGGGTCAGCACCAGCAGCAACTGCTGGCTGATCGACAGGTCGATGCCATACAACTGCGCGATGAAAATCGCCGCGATGCTCTGGTACAGCGTCGAGCCATCGAGGTTGAACGAGTAACCGGTAGGAACCACGAAGCTGCAGATGGCTTTCGGCGCGCCGTACGCTTCCATCTTCTCGATCACCCGCGGCAGCACGGTTTCGGAACTGGCGGTGGAATAAGCCAGCACCAGTTCATCCTTGAAGATGCGCATCAGCTTGATCACCGAAAAGCCGAACAAGCGCGCGATCAGGCCCAGCACCACAAAAGCGAAGAAGGCGATGGCGACGTAAACCAGGATCACCAGTTTCGCCAATGGCAGCAGGGAGGCGAAACCGAAGTTGGCGACCGTCACCGCGATCAGCGCGAACACACCGATCGGGGCGTAATTCATGATCATGTGAGTGACCTTGAACATGCTCTCCGACACGCCCTGGAACATCTTTACCAACGGGTCGCGCAGATCCGCTTGCAAGCTCGACAAACCGAGGCCGAACAGGACGGAGAAGAAGATGATCGGCAGCATCTCGCCGCGGGCAACCGCCGCGAAGATGTTCGACGGAATCAGGTTGAGGATGGTCTCGATGAACGCATGTTCATGCTGGACTTCGGCGGCAGTGGCCTGGTACTTGGAAATATCCACCGTGCCGAGGGTGCTCATGTCGATGCCATTGCCCGGCTGGAAGAAGTTGGCCAGCAACAGGCCGACGACAATGGCAATGGTGGTGACGATTTCAAAGTAGACGATCGTCTTGAAACCGATTCGCCCGAGTTTCTTCGCATCTCCCACGCCAGCAATACCGACAATCAGCGAAGAGATCACGATCGGTATCACAATCATCTTGATCAGACGGATAAAGATATCGCCCGCCGGTTGCAGCACATTGCTGATCCACCAGGCCTTCTCGGCACTGAAGTGGTTGAGCAGCGCACCGATTGCAATCCCGAGCACCAGACCGATGAGGATCTGCCAGGCGAGGCTTAGTCGTGCCTTCTTCATATCATTACCCTTACTTCAGTTTGACTCGGGCAGTGACCTGAACCGATCAGCGTAGACGATCGCAATTCGTGTCCTCTGCCCCCGTATAAGGTTGGCCCGAGCGGCCACGGCGGCTCACTGGCAGGCGAAAAAAGGCGCAACTATTGCGATGCAAGGGGGGATCGTCTAATGCCGTAAACGCCTACCCTATGCCGAATCGGCATGAGATTACGCGAATGAAACGCGCGTCCCAGTCGGTTCGAAGACGCCATTTATGCGGGTATAACTGCCGTGGACCGGCCGTTTCAGCGTAGCCGGACTCAACGTGGCTTGCCCGGAAGCTGATGAAAGGACAGCGCATCGAGCCTGCGTTGATCACAAAAACGCCATGGGCGCTCTCCGATATACGGTCAGGCATCAGTAGACAAAGGAATTTGGCGAGGCAATACGCCGCAACACATGCGAGGACTCTCGCCGCAAGGAACCAACCGCTCTGGCACAAGGCCCAGCAGTTCTAGCTCTCCGCAAGTTCGCTAAAGCCAAGATGGCTTTGCGAACTTGCGTCGCAGCTTTTTACCTGACCCGGCCCTTTCGCAGGCACCCCTTGTGCCCGTAGGTCACTCCGACCTTCAATGGTCAGAACGTCCCAGCCCCCTGGTCATGCGACGGCCCTCCTCGGGCCTCGCAGAAAGAAAGACATGGCTGTCTTCCTTGTTTTCAAGTCAGTACCAATTCGGATCTTTCTTGAGCTGTTCCATCAACATTTCCTGCATACCTTCGTCGGGGTTGCCGAGAAAGCGGTAGTCCGCGTGGCGGGTTGGCGACTTGTCGGCCGGCAGTCCGGCGGGGACCTCTACCAACAACGCGTAGGCCTCGTCCTTGTCGAAGCTGAAGGCAACGAACAAGCGCTTGCTGCGGCAGGTATCCTGGGTTTCGCACAAAGGTCCGACCAGATATTTATCGCCGTCCTCCTCGACCGCGTTCATCTGCTCGGAAGTACCGGTCAGATTCATGACCCACTCCGGCAGACGTTCCTCCTTTTTGACCACTTGCTGCCAGGTCTCGCGGTACTGCGGATCTGCCTGAAGCACTTGGTTGACCCGCATCTGTCCATCATTGGCAGCCATCGCCATGGCGCTGCCGCCCAGAAGCAGGGCGGCGGCCAGTCCTTTTAATGACCGGTTCATGGGTCAGCCTCGGCCGCGACGGCCAAAGAAGAACGATGCGATGAACATGACCAGGAACACGACAAAGAGAATCTTGGCGATGCCCGTAGCGGTGCCCGCGATACCACCGAAGCCCAGTACGGCAGCGATGATGGCAATGATCAGGAAGGTAATTGCCCAGCTCAACATTATGATTCTCCTTACACTTTTCTATTTAGTTAGGGTCTGGCGGTAATGGTTCCGACACAACGGACAGCCGGTTCAGCGGATCAGAAGACCCAGCGTTCTTCACGGGGCATGTCGATGGCGGTCTGCGCCTGGTCAACTTCCATCATGCGCATCGAAGCGGCTGCATCGGCGAGGTTGCTGACGGAAGTGAAATGGGTCTGGGGAGCTCGTTGAACCGATACCAGCGGCGCTTCCGGCTGTTGGCTTTCGTGCCAGAGCATCAATTGCTGACCGGCCACGAGAGTAATCAACAGGGCGAGGACAGCCCACAGGCCCTGCTGGATATGCAGGGGGCTGATGCGAAATTGGGCGGCACGTTGACGATTCATCCTGGAATTCCTCCCCACCCTAGCGGTGATCTGGTTGAGGCGCTCAAACGCCACGTTGACTAGGACATTGCAGCCGCCGTGCCAGAAATAAAGCGCACATAAATACCTTTAAAATCAATAGGTTATGACCACAATAAAAACCAGCCGGGGCGCATCCTGCACGATGGCCCAGCCAAGCGTCGTGCGTTCTGCACGACTGTCCGCAGAACAGGCGTAAGATTCTTTTTGAATTGAAAGTCGGAAACGGATGTCGGAATGAGCGAGCCGAAACGTATGAAGCCCGGAGGCGGGGAAAAAACGCTTTAAAATCAGTTTGTTGTGAACCGACGGTCCACAGACGCACGCTCGATGGGTAATATTCGGTCAGAATCGACCATGCAACTTGCCCGATTTTTCTGACACTAATCATCATCATTCTTTAAGGAGCGTAGGAAAAATGGAATCCGCCACTGAGCATCAAGGCCGCATTCTGCTGGTAGACGATGAGTCCGCCATCCTGCGTACCTTCCGTTATTGCCTGGAAGACGAAGGTTATACCGTCGCCACCGCCAACAGCGCAGCCCAGGCCGACGCCCTGCTGCAGCGCCAGGTATTCGACCTGTGTTTCCTGGATCTGCGCCTGGGTGAGGACAATGGCCTCGATGTGTTGGCGCAGATGCGCATCCAGGCGCCATGGATGCGCGTGGTCATTGTTACCGCGCATTCCGCGGTGGACACCGCCGTCGACGCGATTCAGGCCGGCGCCGCTGATTACCTGGTCAAGCCGTGCAGCCCTGACCAACTGCGCCTGGCAACTGCAAAGCAGTTG
The DNA here is from genome assembly GCF_030687895.1 of Pseudomonas sp. FP198. Taxonomy (NCBI): domain Bacteria; kingdom Pseudomonadati; phylum Pseudomonadota; class Gammaproteobacteria; order Pseudomonadales; family Pseudomonadaceae; genus Pseudomonas; species Pseudomonas sp. FP198. Next base: position 47,112 of record NZ_CP117452.1, on the reverse strand, counting down.
GAAGTGCGCCAGCTGTCCGCCCGGCTCGAAGCCCTCGAAGGCGAGGTGCGCAAGCCCAAGGACGGACTCGACTCCCACAGCCCGGCAATGAAAGTGGTGCTGGAAACCGCGCGCCAGGTCGCCAGCACTGACGCCAACATCCTTATTCTCGGCGAGTCCGGGACTGGTAAAGGCGAGTTGGCGCGGGCCATTCATGGCTGGAGCAAACGCGCGAAAAAATCCTGCGTCACCATCAACTGCCCATCGCTGACCACCGAGCTGATGGAGAGCGAACTGTTCGGCCACAGCCGTGGCGCATTTACCGGCGCCAGCGAAAGCACCCTGGGGCGCGTCAACCAGGCCGATGGCGGGACGCTGTTTCTCGACGAGATCGGCGACTTTCCCCTCACATTGCAGCCCAAGTTGTTGCGCTTCATCCAGGACAAGGAATACGAGCGAGTGGGCGACCCGGTCACTCGCCGGGCCGATGTGCGGATTCTCGCGGCGACCAACCTCAACCTTGAGGACATGGTGCGCGACGGGCGTTTTCGCGAGGACCTGCTGTATCGCCTGAACGTGATCACCCTGCATCTGCCGCCACTGCGCGAGCGGGCCGAAGACATCCTGACCCTTGCCGATCGCTTCCTGGCGCGCTTCGTCAAGGAATACGCGCGCCCGGCCCGGGGTTTCAGCGATGAGGCCCGCGAAGCGCTGCTGGGCTATCGCTGGCCCGGCAACATCCGCGAACTGCGCAACGTGGTCGAGCGTGCCAGCATCATCTGCCCACAGGAGAAGGTCGAGATCAGCCATTTGGGCATGGCCGAGCAACCGGTCAACAACGCCCCGCGGATCGGCGCGGCGCTGAGCCTCGACGAGTTGGAAAAGGCCCACATCGGCGCAGTGCTGGCCACCGCCGACACGCTGGACCAGGCGGCAAAGACCCTGGGTATCGACGCCTCCACGTTGTATCGCAAACGCAAGCAATACAACTTATGAGCGCCATCTTATGAAACTGGCGATGAAGCTGCGCACACGGCTGTTTCTCAGTATCTCGGCACTGATTACCGTGGCGTTGCTGGGGCTGCTGCTCGGCCTGGTCAGCGTCATGCAGATGGCCAATACCCAGGAACAATCGGTGCGTGACAACTTTTTCCTGCTGGACCTGGGCCTCAAGCTGCGCCAGACACTCGGTGATCAATTAATGATCATGCTGGAGGAAAACCCCGACCTGACAGTGCTGGAACAATCCAAACGGCAGTATTTCGAGTTGCTGGATGAAGGTATTGCCCACGAGCAGCAACTGGCTGAATCGACCACCAGCTTCAGCCGCGCAAAAGCCGACTACCTCAGTTTCCTCGAGGCCTTCGAGGCCTCTCGTCGGCAACCGACACAACTGACCGGCATCCAGGACCTGACGCAAAAATTCAACGTGCTGCGCGGAGGGTTGATCGAAGGCTACCGCCATGCCCTGAACAAGATCAGCGAAACCCAGGACCGCGCCCGCGCCCGTGCGTTGCTGATTTCCGGCCTGCTGGGGTTGGTGGGATTGGCTGTGCTGATCATCGGTTTCATTACCGCCCACGGCATCGCGCGACGTTTCGGTGGGCCGATCGAGGCCCTAGCCGCGGCGGCGGATGATATCGGCCAAGGCAATTTCGAAGTGACATTGCCGGTTTCCTCGGCGGCTGAACTGAACCTGCTGACGCGTCGCTTCGGCATCATGGCCCAGGCGTTACGGGAACATCAGGCCACCAACGTCGACGAGTTGCTCGCCGGCCAGCAGCGCCTGCAAGCGGTCCTCGACAGCATCGACGACGGCTTGCTGATGATCGACCGCCAGGGCCACCTGGAACACCTCAATCCGGTGGCCCAGCGTCAACTGGGCTGGGACGAGGAGCGCCTGGGCCAGGGGTTGGGCGAGGCCCTTGGACGCGTCGAGCTGGATGAAGAGCTGCAATTGGTACTGCGCGGTGGCACCCAGGAGCGCGCACCGGACGACTTGAGCATCGAAGTGGATGGAGAGTCCCGGGTGCTGACTTACAGCCTCACGCCCGTCATCCATACCCAGGGCCAGATTCTCGGCGCGGTGATGATCCTGCACGACGTCACCGAACAACGCGCCTTCGAACGGGTGCGCAGCGAGTTTGTCTTGCGTGCGTCCCACGAGTTGCGCACACCGGTGACGGGCATGCACATGGCGTTCGGGCTACTGCAGGAACGCATGCATTTCCCCGAAGATTCACGCGAGGCGGACCTGCTCAACACCGTCAACGAAGAAATGCAGCGGCTGATGCAGCTCATCAACGACCTGCTGAATTTTTCCCGTTACCAGAATGGCCTGCAAAAGCTCACCCTGGCGCCTTGCTCCATCGAAGACCTGCTGGAAACGGCCAGGATGCGCTTTGCCAGGCAGGCGCAAGAGAAGGGCATCGAGCTGCTCGTGGAGATCCAGGGCCCCTTGCCGCGCCTGCACGCCGATGCCGCGCAACTGGACCGCGTCCTGGACAACCTGATCGACAACGCGATGCGCCACACCAACGGCGACGGCCAGATCCGCCTGCAGGCCCGGCGCCACGGCGAGCGGGTGATCATCAGTGTCGAAGACAATGGCGAGGGCATTGCCTACGGCCAGCAAGGACGGATCTTCGAGCCCTTCGTCCAGGTCGGGCGCAAAAAGGGCGGCGCCGGCCTCGGTCTGGCGCTGTGCAAGGAAATCGTCCAGCTCCACGGTGGACGGATGGGCGTTTATTCCAGGCCAGGGCAGGGCACTCAGTTCTACATGGCACTGACCGTCTGAGGGGCCATCAGGCTTCGTCGTCCAGGCGCCGTCCAAGCAGGCGCCGCCCACGGGTAATCAATTCGATAAGCTGCACCGCGCTGAGCGCATGGGCAAACAACCAGCCCTGGCCGAACTTCACGCCTTCACTGCTCAGGTAGGACGCCTGGGCCTCATGCTCGATGCCTTCGGCGATCACCTTGAGTTCCAGGGCGTGGGCCATGCGGATGATGTGCGGGGCCACGCCACTGCTGGCGGCGTCATGACCGAGCGCATCGATGAAGGCCTTGTCGATTTTCAGGCAATCAATCGGCAGCGTTTGCAGATAGGCGAGGCTGCAATAGCCGGTGCCGAAGTCATCGATCAGCACCTGATGCCCGACATCACGCAGCGATTGCAGATTATCCCTCGCAACCAGCACATCAACCAGGCCGCGCTCGGTCACTTCAAAGGCTATCTGGCGCGCCGACACCCGATGCAGCGCCAGCAAGCGGGCAATCACCTCGCCGATGCGAGGCACCATCACGTCACACGCCGCCAGGTTCACCGAGATATACAGGTGCGGATTGGCCCGCAACAGCTGGCCCAACTGGTCGAACAGCCGCTGCAGGACGAAATCGGTGATCTGGCGTATCTGCCCGGTATTTTCCGCCATCGGGATGAACAGGTCCGGACTGGTCAGCGTGCCGTCGGGCCGCCGCCAGCGCAGCAGCGCTTCGGCACCGACGCAGTTGCGGCTGTGCAGATCGAAGATCGGCTGATACAAGACCTGCAACTCACCGCGCCGGATAGCCCCGTGCAACTCGGCATCCATGGACTGGCGCTGGCGCACCAGCAGGAAGACCTGGAAGCCGATCCCCAGCCCCAGCATCAGGCTGATGGGCAACATCCACCAGGCATTGGCCGGGATGCGCAGACCGTTGCGCGGTGTAATGAGCACCAGTTGATATTCCGGATTGTCGGTCGGCATCCGATAGATCAGCCGGGTCTGGGTGACTTGCAGGGACTGCTGGCTTTTCAGCGGCCAGGGCTCCGTCGGGGGCCAACGCTGCGCGCTGCCCAATACCGGAATCGCCCGCTCACCATGATCCAGGACCACCAGCAGGCTGCTGCCGGGCGGCAGGTCGACCACATCGGTCAGGTGCCCGCGAGACGTGGCGACACGGAAATTGCCGCGCCCCAACATCAACGCCGCGCGGTTCTCGTCGGGCTCGGTGGTGGTGTTGAGCCAATAGCTATAGGCCGGGCCGCGCAAATCGGGCGGGCGAACCAACGACATACCGCTCTGGCGCGGACGATTCGAGCAGACACCGTTGGCATCCAGATAAGCCGCCTCATAGACAAAGCGGTAGTTGAAGCTCACCTGCTGCAACGTGGCGATCATGTCGTCGTTGCAGCCGCGCAGAGGTTGCGCCTGCAAATCGTCGAGACTTTCGCGCAACTGCCCGAAAAGCTGTTCCAGCCGCTGCAGGAAACGCTCGCCCTGGGCATTCATCTGCTCGCTTTCACGCTGCTGGATCTGCTGCATCACTACAAACAGGCTTCCGGCCAACAGCAGCACCGTACTCAGGGCAGCCGCCATCATCGCCAGGAAAATAGGGCGATGGAGCCAGCTCTGCAGGGTCTCGCGTGCAGCTGTCATCAGCGGTAATCCGAAAGTTACCAATGAGTTATAGCTGCTGTTTTGGATTCGGCCCGTTTAGTCAGACGAGCGTCATTATTTTGTCTGGTTGAGCACCTGCAAAATCGCCGCGCTTTGGGCGTCCGGCGCCCCGTCGAAACGGCTTGGCCGGTAGCGCATCTGGAAGGCGGCCAGTACCTGATGGGTGGCGACGTCCCACTCGCCGGTACGTGGCGTCGGGTAGCCAAGGCGGGCCAGTTCAGCCTGGAACCAGCTGGCGCTGGGCAGTTGCCCGGCATAAGCCGCCTGTTGACGCGCGACAGCCCCTTCGTCCGGCCAGACACCCAGGCCCGCTTGTGCCAGGCGTTTCCAGGGAAACAGCGGCCCGGGATCCAGCTTACGCATGGGGGCAATGTCGCTGTGGCCAATGATATTGACCGGGTTGATCCCGTTACGGCGGGTGATGTCCTTGAGCAGGACAATCAACGATTGCACCTGGGCTTCGCTGTAGGGGTACCAACGACGTCCTTCAGGCGTGTCGACATAGCCTTGATTGACGATTTCGATGCCGATGGAGCTGGAGTTGAGCCAGGTTCGGCCCTGCCATTCGCTTTCCCCGGCATGCCAGGCGCGCCGGCTTTCATCCACCAATTGGTAGATGGTGGCGTCCTTATCGTCGCCGATCAGGTAATGGGCGCTGACTTCGCCATGGGTTAGCAAGGCCAGGGAGCGCTCCAGGGAGGCGGAGGTGTAATGAACCACGACAAACTGGATGCGGCTGTCGTGGTTGACGGAAGGATGGCTGGTATCGAGCCGAGGGCCGCTGGCGCATCCGGCCAGGGCAATCAACGCAAGAATGATCGGGAAAAATTTCATGGCGAGGACATGCCCGAAGAAAATAATGCAACAGTGTAACGTATCGCCCAGTAATGATCCGAGCGGTCATTGGATATTACAAAAAGGAAGTTGCGCCTTAGCCCAACTCCACCCGGTTGCGTCCCGCGCTTTTCGCCCGATATAGCGCCTGATCGGCTCTTTTCAGCACTAGATCGCTGTGTTCGCCCGGCTTGAACGCCGTCATGCCCATGGATACCGTGACCGTGACCGGCTCGCCCTTGAAGTGGAACGGACAGGCTTCGATGGCGGCGCGCAAGGCCTCGGCCAGCTTGGCGCCCGCTGCCAGCGACGTATCGGGCACCAGCAGGACAAATTCCTCACCACCAAAACGGGCAATGAAATCACTGCCGCGCACGCGCTTGCGCAGTACCGAGGCAATCAGCTTGAGCACTCGGTCACCGGCCAGATGACCGTAGTTGTCGTTGATCCGCTTGAAATGATCGAGGTCGAGCATGGCGATCAACAGGCTGTTGCCGTGCCGCTGCCACTGCTCGACCTCATGTTCCAGACGCTCGCTCCAGGCGGCGCGGTTGGGCAGCCCGGTGAGCGGATCGATGAGCGCTTTTTGCCGTTGCTCTTCCAGGTTCTCACGGACAATCAGAGCGTCCTGTTCCATCAGCGCAACGCGTTCGGCGAGGCTCTTCAGACGGGCTGAAACTTCCTTCTCACGCTGGTCACGCTGCTTCTGATGCTGATCCATCGTGCCGATCAGGCCTTCGAGATGATTCTCCAGTACCTGCTTGAGGCCTTCCAGGTCGTCGGCTTGCTGCACGCTGCTCTGCAAGCCATCCACCTGCTCGCGAATCTGGTTGTTCATTTCCCTGGAGGCGGACAGGTTATCGGCGTGGTCCTCGCTGGCGGCCTGCAACGTGCTCTGGAATGATTCCAGTCGATCGTTGAGTCGCTGCAGATACGCTTCGAATTCATGCTGGCCACTGTCAGTGATCGCCTGCATGAGGACCGCCAGATCGTCGAGGATCGGCAGTAACTCGTACCAGTTCAAGCCGTTGCGCAGGCGCTCGCGCATGGCCTCGGCTTGCGGACGGTGGCGCTCGGGCAGCGTCAGGTCGCCCAGCAGGCCGAGCAAGGTGTCTTCGATATGCCTGGCGACCGAACTGTAGGAGGGTTCCGGGGAGTCGGGCAGGGCGTAGTGGGCCTCATCGGGATCAGCGGATGCCTCAGGCGCCACAGGTTCGGCGGGTTCCGCAGGGACGATCGGTGCCTCGTCGAGCGGCGGTTCACCCGGCGTCAGTTCGTCGGGATTGTCCAGCGCCGGTACCGGTTCGGCGGGCTCAGGGTCGATCGGTGCCGGCTCGGCGGTCGGCTGGGCAACTGGAGCAACTGGAGCAACTGGAGCAACTGGAGCAACCGACTCTGGCTCGGACGCCGGGTCAGGCTCGTCGACCGGAGCATGGGACTCATCCGGCGCTGGCGGCGCATCCGGTGTGGGGGCCTGCTCCGCCAGCGGTTCAGGTTCAGGTACAGGTGCGGCGGAGGGCGCTTCGGCTGTCGGCTCGGCAGGAGCCGAAATAACCGCCTTCGGCTCAGGCGTGGCGGCGGGTTGGGCAGGCTCGGGCGACGGTAGCGGCTCTTCATGGCCATGGCCGCCGAACAATCGTTGCAGCAGGCCCGGACGGCTCGGCTCGTCGGGCGCGTCCAGCGCGCCCAGCGCCTTGCCCTGCAGGCTGCTCAGCTCGCTGAGCAGCAACGGGATTTCCCGGGCCTGGCCAACCCGGGTCTCCAGTTGCTTGGAAAATTTCTTCAGGGGCCGGCTGACGTCCTTCGGCAGCGGCAGCTTTTGCAACTGGGCGACCAGGGCGGTCAGCGCGGCGCTCATTTGCTCCACCCGAGTCTCGCGGCGCTGCTCGGAATCGAGTACGGCTTTTTCCAGGCGCGGCAGCAGGGCGGCGAGGGCGGCGTCCATGTCATCGGTGCGCACCACTTCGCGCATCTCTTTCATGCACTGGTCTACCGCGCGATCGGTGCCTTCGGCGGCCAGGGTGCTGCGCACCAGGCCACGACGCAGCAAGTCGAGCCGGGCGTCCCAGCGACGCTCAAGCTTTTCCTGTTGCTCGATGCTCTTGAGGTATTTCTCTCTCCAGCGTTCGGCGTCGTCGCTCATTCATCGGATCCGCTAGGGGCAGGACTCAGCGCGGGAAACGCATCGGCCGTGAGCGAACCCGGCAAACGTATTTCGACCGCGACCGGCAGGTGATCGGAAATGGGCTGGGCCAACACTTCGAACCGTTCGAGGGCCAAGGTAGGGCTCAGCAGGATATGGTCCAGGCAGCGCTGGGGGCGCCAGCTGGGAAACGTGGCTTCCAGTTGCGGGGCGAGCAGGCCAAGGTCGCGCAGCGGTGAGGTCTGCAACAGGTCATTGGCATGGGTATTCATGTCGCCCATCAGGATTTGATGCTTGTAGCCGCCGATCAACTCACGAATGTAGGCCAGTTGCATGGTTCGGGTCCGAGCCCCGAGGGCCAGGTGCATCATCACCACCACCAGCGCCTCCGGACCTTCGCCGAAACGCGCCAGGATCGCTCCGCGCCCCTTGGGGCCCGGCAACGGGTGATCCTCGATCGCCCAGGGCCGCAGACGACTCAGCACGCCATTGCTGTGCTGGCCGAGACGACCGAGGTTGCGATTGAGTTGCTGGTACCAATAAGGAAACGCGCCCAGCTGGGCGAGGTGTTCGACCTGATTGACGTAGCCGGAACGCAGGCTGCCGCCGTCGGCTTCCTGCAAAGCGACCAGGTCGAAATCCTTCAACAGGTCGCCGATCTTCTGCAGGTTGCCGGCTCGCCCGGTGTGGGGCAGCAAGTGTTGCCAGCCCCGGGTCAGATAGTGCCGGTAGCGCTCGGTGCTGATGCCCACCTGGATGTTGAAGCTGAGCAACCGCAGGCGATTGTCGGCAGGCAGGCCCGTGGACGTGACGTGATGCTCATTGACCCGCGGTTCATGCAGGCCAACGATGCGTTCGGTACCCCAGCGGGCCATGAGCGTGGCCGCGCTTAGTTGGCAGCAGCCTTGGTGGCAGCTCGTTCTTTGGCAACCAGCTGGTCGGCCAGTTGCAGCGCTTGTTCGGCGCCGCCGGCGGAGCCGATGTCAAAGCGGTATTTGCCGTTGACGACCATGGTCGGTACGCCGGTGATTTCGTATTTTTTCGCCAGCTCGCGGGCCTTGACGATCTGGCCTTTGATAGCGAAGGAGTCAAAAGTCGCCAGGAACTTGTCCTTGTCGACGCCTTGGGTGGCAAGGAAGTCGGCCATGTCGTTCTTGTCGGTCAATTTTTTGTGTTGTTTCTGGATTGCATCGAACACCGCTGCGTGAACCTTGTGCTCGACGCCCATGGATTCGAGGGTCAGGAACATCTGGCCGTGGGCGTCCCATGGGCCGCCAAACATAGCCGGGATGCGCACGAAGTTCACATCCGAAGGCAGCTTTTCAACCCACGGGTTGATGACCGGCTCAAAGGCATAGCAATGCGGGCAACCGTACCAGAACAGCTCCACGACCTCGATCTTGCCAGGCACCGCCACCGGAACAGGGTTGGTCAATTCGACATAAGGGGCAGCGGGCTTTTCAGCCGCTTGGGCAGTCACGCCGAACAGGCTGGCGGCGACGAGCGCGGCGCTGATGATCAGATTACGCATGCTTTACTCCTGGACAATGAGGTGGCCTCGCGGGGCGTGTTTTTCAGACAGGCCGCCACGGGTTCAGTTTCGCTAGTGTAACGGCAGCGGCCACAAAAAAGGGCGGCCAAAGCCACCCTTTTGATGTTTGCACCGACAGATTAATCGGGCGTTAACGTTGCAAGAGGTTTCCCTCTTGCAACGGCCTCAATGCAGGCCCTGGATGTAGCTGGAGACTGCCGCGATATCTTCGTCGCTCAGCTTGCGGGCGATGGTGCGCATGGTCATCGCATCGCCGTCGTTGGCACGCCCGCCTTCTTCCTTGCGGAAATCGGTCAGCTGCTTGGTGATGTACTGGGCGTGCTGGCCACCCAGATGCGGGAAGCCGGCGGCGGCGTTGCCCTTGCCATCAGGCGAATGGCAGCCCGTGCAGGCTGGCAGGCCCTTGGCCAGGTTGCCGCCACGGAACAGCGCCTCGCCCCGTGCCACGAGTTTTGGATCAGCGGCGCCGACGCTGCCTTTCTGGCTGGCGAAGTAGGCCGCGATATCCGCCAGGTCTTGATCGCTCAGGTTGTTCAGCAGGCCGGTCATTTCCAGCACGACACGCTTGCCGTCCTTGATTTCCTTCAACTGCTTGACCAGGTAACGCTCACCCTGGCCAGCCAGTTTCGGAAAGTTGGGCGCCATGCTGTTGCCATCCGGACCGTGGCAGGCCCCGCACACGGCGGCTTTTGCCTGGCCTGCGGCAGCATCGCCTGCGGCGTGGGCTACACCGGATATCCCCAAGGTCAACAGCAGACTCACGATCAGTTTGTTCATCAGCTAATCCAACTACGGCTAAGGGTTAAGAGTTATGGACCGGGCTTACTCGCTCATCCACTGGATGATGGCTTGGTAATCCTCGGCACTGCAGTCCATGCACAAACCACGCGGCGGCATCGCCTTGAAACCCTGGGTCACGTGTTGCACCAGCGTCCCCATGCCCTTCGCCAACCTCGGCGTCCAGGCTTCGCGGTCACCCTTGCGGGGCGCCGTGGGTAGTTGGCCGGAATGACAGGCACCACAAACACGGTTGTACACAGCTTCCGGATCCTGTGTAGCCTGAGCGCTGTAAAGCGGCATCAAGACACCGGCAGCTAGCAGCCATTTCGTCATAAAACGACCTTTTCAGGGTTGAGAGCGAGCTGCGTTCTAGTGCGCAATTTCGGTCGGTCGCTCCCGTGAACTTCATCCTACGCTGGGACAAAGCGCACACAAAATCTGCGGCATTATATACTGGCGTCACTGAAACGGAAACGACACAGCTTGCCGCGTCCATTCCCGACGCCGCCCACATCGGAAATCCCATGCAACTGAAAAACCCCATCCTCGGCCTGTGCCAACAGTCCACCTTCATGCTCAGCGCCGCCAAAGTCGATCAATGCCCTGACGACGAAGGCTTCGAAGTGGCGTTTGCCGGGCGTTCCAACGCCGGTAAATCCAGCGCGCTGAACACCCTGACCCATGCCAGCCTCGCACGCACCTCGAAAACCCCGGGCCGCACGCAACTCTTGAACTTCTTCAAGCTAGACGATGAACGCCGTTTGGTCGACCTGCCCGGTTATGGCTACGCAAAAGTGCCGATCCCGCTCAAGCAACATTGGCAGCGCCACCTGGAAGCCTACCTGGGCAGCCGTGAGAGTTTGAAAGGTCTGATCCTGATGATGGACATCCGCCATCCAATGACCGACTTCGACCTGCTGATGCTCGATTGGGCCGTTGCCAGCGGCATGCCGATGCACATCCTGTTGACCAAGGCCGACAAACTCACCTACGGCGCAGCGAAAAACACCCTGCTCAAAGTGCAGTCGGAAATTCGCAAGGGCTGGGGCGACACGATCACCATCCAGCTGTTCTCCGCGCCCAAGCGCATGGGTCTGGAAGAGGCCTACACGGTGCTGGCGGACTGGATGGAATTGGCGGACAAGGGCAGCGAAACGGCCGAGTAGGCCAAATCGCAGGCAAAAAAAACCCCGGACTTCGTATGGGGAGGGGGAAGTTCGGGGTCCAAGTTCCGGACCGCTAGGGCGGGGTCCAGATATCTGCCAACACTTAACACAACATAGGAGCATTGAAGGGCTTCACCAGCCATTCAGAATCTCTGAGTAGCAATTCACGGGTTTAGTTCAGATTATTTTTGGTAATAATCGTTGGCATTCTCAGAACTGACGATGCCGTACCTGGGTTTGCAGCGCCTCAACGTGGCATGGATTGGCTGGGCTGACGCCATCGCGAGCAAGCTCGCTCCCACAGTGGGTCGGTGTCGGGCTAGGGTATCCGGCTTAATCCAAACCCGTGTGGGAGCGAGCTTGCTCGCGATGGCAATCTCCCATTTATTGCAAACAGGTCAACCGACACCCAACCCTGAGGTGAGGGGAGCAAGCTCCTCACCACATAGGCCGTCCACGGGACTGGGGATCAGTGCGCCTCGTCCCAGTTATTGCCCACGCCCACCTCCACCAGCAGCGGCACGTCCAACGTGGCGGCGGCGCTCATGTGCTGGCGGATTTCCGCGCTCACCTGGTCGACCAGGTCTTCACGCACCTCCAGCACCAATTCGTCGTGTACCTGCAGGATGACCTTCGCATCCAGCCCTGACGTCGCCAGCCAGCCATCGACGGCCACCATGGCTTTCTTGATGATGTCGGCGGCCGTACCCTGCATCGGCGCGTTGATCGCGGTGCGCTCGGCGCCTTTGCGCAGGGCAGGGTTTTTCGCATTGATGTCCGGCAGGTACAACCGGCGCCCGAAGATGGTCTCGACGAAGCCTTGCTCGGCGGCCTGGGCGCGGGTGCGCTCCATGTACTCCAAGACCCCTGGGTAACGCGCGAAGTAGCGGTCGATGTAAGCCTGGGACTGCTTGCGATCGACGCCGATCTGCTTGGCGAGGCCGAACGCGCTCATGCCATAGATCAAGCCGAAGTTGATCGCCTTGGCGCTACGGCGCTGGTCATGGCTGACGGCGTCCAGCTCGACCCCGAAGACCTCCGCAGCGGTGGCGCGGTGCACGTCCAGATCGTTGCGAAACGCATGGAGCAGCCCTGCGTCCTTGGCCAGGTGGGCCATGATCCGCAGTTCGATCTGCGAGTAGTCCGCTGCCAGCAGCTTGTAGCCTTTCGGCGCGACAAATGCCTGGCGAATCCGCCGCCCTTCGGCGGTACGGATCGGGATGTTCTGCAGGTTCGGGTCAATGGACGAAAGACGTCCGGTGGCGGCCACAGCCTGTTGATAAGACGTATGAATGCGCCCGGTGCGGCTGTTGATCTGCTCCGGCAGGCGATCGGTGTAAGTGCTCTTGAGCTTGCTCAGCGAGCGGTACTGCATCAGCACCTTGGGCAGCGGATAATCCTGCTCGGCCAGTTCGGCGAGCACTGCTTCGGCAGTCGACGCCTGGCCCTTGGCGGTCTTGCTGAGCACCGGCAAACCGAGTTTTTCGTAAAGGATCACGCCCAATTGCTTCGGTGAGCCGAGGTTGAATTCCTCACCAGCGATGGCAAATGCCTCACGCTCCAGTGCCACCAGCTTCTCGCCCAGCTCGACACTCTGGGCGCCCAGCAGGTTGGCATCGACCAACGCCCCTTGGCGCTCGATACGCGCCAGGACCGGCATCAACGGCATTTCGATCTCGTTGAGCACCTTGCCCAGGCTTGGCGTGACGGCGAGTTTTTCCTGCAAGGCCTGGTGCAGGCGGAAGGTCACGTCAGCATCCTCAGCGGCGTATTGGCCGGCAAGTTCGAGGGAGATCTGATCGAAACTCAGCTGCTTGACGCCTTTGCCGGCAATGTCCTGGATATCGGTCTTGCTTTGACCCAGGTATTTCAGCGCCAGGCTGTCCATGTCGTGACGAGTCGCCGTGGAATCGAGCACATAGGATTCAAGCATGGTGTCGAAAGCGATGCCCTGCACCAGGATGCCGTTGTTCTGATCACCATCGATAGCGCAATTGGCCAGGATGTTGATTTCAAACTTGGCGTGCTGGCCGACCTTGAGTTTGTCCGGGTTTTCCAGCAATGGCTTGAGCGCCTTGAGCACGGTGTCGCGGTCCAGTTGCTCCGGCACGCCCATGTAGGAATGCGTCAGCGGCAGGTAAGCCGCTTCAAACGGCGCAACCGCGAATGACAACCCCACCAGTTGCGAATGTTGGGCGTCGCCACCGTTGGTTTGCGTGACCAGGGAAAACAGCGGTGCCTTTTCAAGCTTGGCCAGCCAAGCGTCGAAGCTCGCCTGGTCGAGGATAAGGTCATACCGCTTCTCGACGTCCGCCGCCGGCTCATCAGCGACTTCAACGATTTCCTGCCCGGCCCGCTTGGCGTCGCGCTGGTTGTCTTCGAACCAGCTCTTGAATTCCAGCAGGGTGTACAGCTCGGCGAGTTTCTCGTGATCCGGCGTGCCCATCTGCAGGTCGTCGAGGCCGATATCCAGGGGGACGTCGGTCTTGATGGTCGCCAGCTCGTAGGAAAGAAACGCCATTTCCTTGTGCTCTTCCAGCTTGGCGGCCAGGGTCTTGGCACCGCGAATCGGCAGCGTGGCCACGATATCCAGTTGCGCATACAGCTCGGTCAGACCGCCATTGACGCCCACCAGCAGGCCGGATGCGGTCTTCGGCCCGATGCCCGGAACGCCCGGGATGTTGTCGGACGAATCGCCCATCAACGCCAGATAATCGATGATCTGCTCCGGAGCGACGCCAAACTTCTCCTTCACGCCAGCCACGTCCAGCGAGCTACCGGTCATCGTGTTGACCAAGGTAATGTGCCCGTCGACCAGCTGCGCCATGTCCTTGTCGCCGGTGGAAATCACCACCGGGCGGTCGGCCGCGGCGCTGCTGCGGGCCAGGGTGCCGATCACGTCGTCGGCTTCGACGTTGTCCACGCACAACAAGGGGAAGCCAAGGGCCTTGACGCTGGCGTGCAGCGGCTCGATCTGCACGCGCATGTCGTCGGGCATGCTCGGGCGATTGGCCTTGTATTCGGCGTACAGCGCATCGCGAAACGTCCCACCCTTCGCGTCGAAGACCACCGCGAACGGACTGTCCGGATACTGCTTGCGCAGGCTCTTGAGCATGTTCAGCACGCCCTTGACCGCACCGGTCGGCAGGCCTTTGGACGTGGTCAGCGGTGGCAGCGCGTGAAAGGCGCGGTACAGATAAGAAGAACCGTCCACCAGGACGAGGGGGGCTTGGCTCATGAGCAGGATCAACCTTTTCGGCGGGTCCGGGGCTAGAATAGCGGGACCGTTGACGACAAAGGGACAAGGTTATCATGCGTACACTAAATCGCCTGTTACTGGCTGGCTTGTTTGCATTCACACCGTTGGCCGTCATGGCGGCGGATGACGCGCCCTCGGCGGACCCGGATGTCACCATCCGCACCGAAGGCGATAAAACCATTCAGGAATATCGGCAAAACGGCTTTTTGTACGCGATCAAGGTCACGCCCAAGAACGGCAAGCCTTATTTCCTGGTACGCGCCGACGGCACTGATGCAAACTTCATCCGCTCGGACCAGCCGGATATGCTGATCCCCTCGTGGAAAATCTTTGAGTGGTGATACCGCTCGCGACTTCAACCGGCGCCCGCTGAAGGGCGCCCGTACTGGCAGTTCTAACCATGTCTGTGTTCACGCCCCTGGCTCGGCCCGAGCTGGAAACCTTTCTCGCCCCTTACGGGCTCGGCCGCCTGCTTGATTTCCAGGGGATCGCCGCCGGCAGCGAAAACACCAATTTTTTCATCAGCCTGGAACAGGGCGAGTTCGTCCTGACGCTGGTCGAGCGCGGCCCGGTGCAGGAGATGCCGTTCTTCATCGAGCTGCTGGACGTGCTGCACGAAGCCGACCTGCCGGTGCCTTACGCCTTGCGCACCACCGAGGGGGTCGCACTGAGGGAACTGGCCGGCAAACCGGCGCTGCTGCAACCGCGCCTGGCCGGCAAGCACGTCAAGCAGGCCAACGCCCAGCATTGCGCCCAGGTCGGTGAATTGCTTGCGCACCTGCACCTGGCGACCCGCGACAACATGATCAAGCGCAAGACCGACCGTGGCCTGGACTGGATGCAGGAGGAGGGCGCCAAGCTGTTGTCGCACCTCGACGCCGATGCCCGTCAGTTACTGGGGGCGGCACTGGACGAAATCACCGTGCAGAAAACCGGCATCCTCGCGCTGCCCCGCGCCAACATCCATGCCGACCTGTTCCGCGACAACGCGATGTTCGAAGGCACGCACCTGACCGGGTTGATCGACTTCTACAACGCCTGTTCCGGGCCGATGCTGTATGACGTCGCCATTGCACTGAACGACTGGTGCTCGGATGATGAAGGCATGCTCGATGGCCCGCGGGCGCGGGCATTGCTTGGCGCTTATGCGGCGCTGCGGCCGTTCACATCTGCCGAGGCGCAACTGTGGCCGACCATGCTGCGCGTGGCGTGCGTGCGGTTCTGGCTGTCGCGGCTGATTGCCGCCGAATCGTTCGCCGGGCAGGATGTGTTGATTCATGATCCGAAGGAGTTTCAGCGGCGGCTGGCGCAGCGGCAGAAGGTCAGTACGCTGTTGCCGTTCGCTCTCTAGCAACCAGCGACCTGAATGCCTTTGTGGCGAGGGGATTTATCCCCGCTGGGCTGCGCAGCAGCCCCTTGCTTTCTATTGACGGACCGTGGCGGCTGATATTTTTTGGGGGCCGCTTCGCGCCCCAGCGGGGATAAATCCCCTCGCCACAGGTTCGGCGCTCGGCGATGGGTGTTACAACGACTCCAGGCACCCCGCCAGATCATTCCCCAACTTTTCCAGCAATTGCTCATACCCCTGCGCCGTCGCCGGGGTGTAGCCGCCGAGCGCATCCAGTTCCGCCAGCTTCACCGGCAGCCCGGCTACCAGCGTCTCGGCCAGGCGCGGACGCAGCGGCGGTTCGCTGAAGACACAAGTCTTGCCCACCGCCTGCAAGCGCGTACGCATCGCCGCCACGTGCTGGGCACCGGGCTGGACCTCGGCGGCCACGGCAAAAACCCCGGCGTGCTTGAGGCCGTAGTTGTCCTCGAAATAGTCGAACGCTTCGTGGAACACGAAATACGGCTTGCCTGCGACCCCGGCCAGACGCGCCTTGAGCCGTGCGTCCAACGCATCGAGGCGCTGGTTGAAAGCCTTTAGGTTGCTTTCATAGCGGGCCGCGTTCGCCGGATCCGCCGCGCTCAGGTCGGCAGCCATTTTGGCGGCGATCACCCGGGCGTTCAGCGGCGACAGCCACAAGTGGGCATCCACGGTGCCGGGACGATGGTCGTGGTCATGTTCGTCGGCATGCTCCTCGTCCTCATGGGACGCGCTGTCCTGGGCGAAATGACGCAACTTGAGCCCCGGCAGATCCTGCACGGCGACGGAAGGCTGCGTACGACCATTCAACACACGTGGCAGGAAACCTTCCATGTCTGGGCCGATCCAGTAAAGCAGGTCCACCGACTGCACCTTCCGTACGTCGGATGGCCGCAACGCATAGTGGTGAGGCGAGGCGCCAGGGGGCAGCAGCACTTCCGGAACGGCCACGCCGTCCTGTACCGCGGCGGCAATCAGTTGCAGCGGCTTGATGCTGGTAAGTATCTTGACGTCGGCCCGGGCCGGGCCAATCAGCAGAAATATTGCGACAAAAGCGACAAAGAGCGAAAAAATTCGGGACACGATGACCACTCGAAGAGGCGAGAACGGGTAACATAATAACGTCTCTCACTAAACTCGTCGCTGCCCATGCCCATTACCCCCCTTGCCAGTCGTCCCCATGATCACTCCCATTGCGTGCATAGCGCGCTGTCCGAGGCCGATGCCATTTGCGCGCGCCAGGGCCTGCGGCTGACCGCCTTGCGTCGGCGAGTGCTGGAGTTGGTCTGGCAAAGCCACAAGCCACTGGGTGCCTACGACATCCTCGCGGTACTCAGCGAGCAGGACGGCCGCCGCGCCGCGCCGCCGACGGTCTACCGGGCGCTGGATTTCCTGCTGGAAAACGGCCTGGTGCATCGCATTTCTTCGCTGAACGCCTTCGTTGGCTGCAACCATCCGGAGCACGCCCACCAAGGCCAGTTCCTGATCTGCCGCGAATGCCATGCGGCCATCGAGCTGGAACAGAAGTCCATCAGCGACGCGATCGTCGCCAGCGCCAAGGACGTCGGCTTCGTGGTCGACACCCAGACCGTCGAAGTGGTCGGCCTGTGCTCCGGTTGCCAGGGGGCCTGATGAGCAACGCGTTGATCCGCCTCGAACAGGTGGCCGTGACGTTCGCCGGGCAGAGCGTGCTGGACAACATTCACCTGAGTGTCGAGCCGGGGCAGATCGTCACCCTGATCGGCCCCAACGGCGCCGGCAAGACCACCCTGGTGCGCGCCGTGCTGGGCCTGCTCAAGCCGGACAGCGGCAGCGTCTGGCGCAAGCCCCGGCTGCGTGTCGGCTACATGCCGCAGAAACTCCACGTCGACCCGACCTTGCCGCTGTCCGTGCTGCGCTTTCTGCGCCTGGTGCCGGGCGTCGACCGCGAGCGAGCCTTGGCGGCGCTGAAGGAAGTCGGCGCCGAGCAAGTGATCGACAGCCCGGTGCAGAATGTGTCCGGCGGCGAGATGCAGCGTGTATTGCTGGCCCGCGCCCTGTTGCGCGAGCCCGAGCTGCTGGTGCTCGACGAGCCCGTGCAAGGCGTCGACGTGGCGGGGCAGGCCGAGCTTTACAGCTTGATCACCCGCCTGCGTGACCGCCACGGCTGCGGGGTGTTGATGGTGTCCCACGACCTTCACCTGGTGATGAGCACCACCGACCAGGTGGTCTGTCTCAACCGGCACGTCTGCTGCTCCGGGCATCCCGAGCAAGTCAGTGGTGATCCGGCCTTTGTCGAATTGTTCGGAAAAAACGCACAAAGCCTGGCGATTTATCACCACCATCATGACCATTCCCATGACCTGCACGGTTCGGTGGTCAGCGCTCCTTCTGCTTCCAATCATGTTCATGGAGACGGCTGCAAGCATGGCTGATTTTCTGGTGTACGCCCTGCTTGCAGGTTTGGCGCTGGCGCTGGTGGCCGGCCCCCTGGGCTCGTTCGTGGTCTGGCGGCGCATGGCCTATTTCGGCGACACCTTGTCCCACGCGGCGCTGCTCGGCGTGGCCATGGGGTTTCTGCTGGACGTCAGCCCCGCCATCGCGGTGACCGTGGGTTGCCTGCTGCTCGCGGTGGTGCTGGTGACCTTGCAACAGCGCCAGCCGCTGGCGTCCGACACCCTGCTGGGCATCCTGGCCCCCAGCACGCTGTCCCTCGGGCTGGTGGTGCTCAGCTTCATGCACGACGTGCGGATCGACTTGATGGCTTATCTGTTCGGCGATCTGCTGGCGATCAGTCCGATGGACCTGGCCTGGATCCTCGGCGGCAGCGCGGCGGTATTGCTGTTACTCGTGGCGCTGTGGCGTCCGTTGCTGGCGGTCACCGTCCATGAGGAGCTGGCGCGGGTCGAAGGTCTGCCCGTGGTGGGCCTGCGATTGGCGTTGATGCTGTTGATCGCGGTGGTGATCGCCGTGGCGATGAAAATCGTCGGTGTATTGCTGATTACTTCATTGCTGATCATTCCGGCGGCTGCGGCACAGCGTCACGCCCGCTCACCGGAGCAGATGGCCCTGGGCGCAAGCCTGCTGGGCATGCTCGCGGTGTGTGGCGGGCTGGCGTTGTCGTGGTTCAAGGACACTCCGGCCGGACCGTCGATCGTGGTCAGCGCGGCGGCGTTGTTTCTGCTGAGTTTTGTCCTGCCCCGTCGAGGGGTGTAGACTTGCTCGCTTTTTGCGCAATTAGAGAGTCGCAGGAATGAAGCCGTTCGCCTCCCGTTATCTGCTCCTTGTCGCGTTTTCCCTGCTGCTGGGCGCCTGCCAGAGCACGCCGCCGACCGTCGAAACCCCGGATACCCGGGGCCCGGCCACCGCGCAGCTCGAACAGAGCCTGGCCAGCAATGAACTGGCCACCGCAGAAGGCCAGTTGGCCGCGTTGCAAGCCCAGACGCCTGAAGATCCGTCGCTGGAGCCTTACCAGCGGCAACTGGCCGAGGCGTACTTGCGCCGCAGCCAGATCGACCTGCAAAAAGGCGATGTAAACGCGGCCGCCACCGCCCTGAGCCGGGCTCGCGCGCTGATGCCAAAAGCGCCGGCGCTTACCGGCGAAGTGAACAGTGCGATCGCCCTGGCCCGCAAGGCCGAGCTGGAAAAAGCCGAAGCTGCCCTTCAGGCCGCCGAAGCCAAGCCGGTTGCAAAGGTGATCGACCCGAGTGCGCAGAGCACCACGGTTGCGCTGAATATCGGCGATATCCAGAAAATGCGTCATCAACTGGACGCCATCGCCGCCGATGTGGTGAATTATCAGTGCGACGTCAGCATCCAGGCCCCGCGCACCGATGATTATCCGTGGTTGGCGACATTGCTGACCAAGCGGGTCAAGAAACTCGATCCCGGGTTTGATCTGAAACTGCAGAAGCAGATTTTGCGCAGCGTGCCGGCGCAAGTGGTTCTGACTCCGCGCAAGCCCTGAAAGCTTCGCGAGCAGGCTCGCTCCCACAGGGTTATGTGTCGTTCACAACACCCCTGTGGGAGCGAGCCTGCTCGCGAAGGCGTCCTACCAGCAGATAATCCCTTTCAGACACCCATCAAGCCGGAACCGCCTTGGCCTTAGGCTCCCGCGCCCAAACCCGATGCTGGGCAATCGCATCAAAAAACGCCTGGAACTTGCCCGCATCAGCGTCGGGAATCAGCCCCGCATCCGCCTCCAGCTTCAACAACACCAGCAATTGCCGCGCTTCGCCATGCAGCGCGATGGCCTTCAGGTGCTTGTAGGCTTCCAACAGGTAATGCAACGCCACGCCATCGGCGCTCAGCGCCTTGATCGATTCCACCCCGCCCGGCACGAACACCGCGTCAAAGGCAATCGACGGCAAGCCTTCCATGGATGCATCCACCGGCAGCGTTTGCCCAGCAGCGGTGGTCACCGGCGCGGAGGTTGGACCGAGGATTTTCGCGTGGGCCCCTTCGGCTTCCAGTGCCTGCTTGAGCGCATCGATGATTGTCGCCTCGACGCCATTGGCCACCAACACCGCGACCTTGCGGGTCTTGATATCGCCGGACAGCAGATTGGCCTGGCTCAACGCCGGAGACTGCTCCAGGGAAGGCGTCGGAACATCGACCGTACCGGCA
Source organism: Pseudomonas sp. FP198 (assembly GCF_030687895.1). Taxonomy (NCBI): domain Bacteria; kingdom Pseudomonadati; phylum Pseudomonadota; class Gammaproteobacteria; order Pseudomonadales; family Pseudomonadaceae; genus Pseudomonas; species Pseudomonas sp. FP198. Next base: position 26,989 of record NZ_CP117452.1, on the reverse strand, counting down.
GTGGGAGCCGGCAAGCCGAGGTTCTTCGCAACCCGCCCGGCCAGTTCCAGATCGATGTTGGCGAGAATCTCGTTCACCTGCCGCGCCCTGATGAACTCGCGCTCCACTTTGCCCAGTTCAAAGCTGTACGCCGCGATGATGTGCTCTTGCTCGTGGGCGCTCATGCTCTTGTAGAACAACCGCGCCTGGGAGAAATGATCGCCGAACGAATCGCTGCGCTGGCGGATCTTGTGGGCGTCGATGCGCTCCGGATAACTTTCGAAACCACCATCCTGCGGGCCCGGCGGGGTTTCCTTCGGCCAGCCGCCATCGATGGAGTTCGGCTCGTAGGACGCGCGCCCCTTGTCGATAGTGGTGCGGTGCATGGCATCACGCTGGCCGTTGTGCACCGGGGTGATGGCGCGGTTGATCGGCAGCTCATGAAAGTTCGGTCCACCGAGTCGGCTGATCTGCGTATCGGTGTAGGAAAACAGCCGGCCTTGCAGCAATGGGTCGTTACTGAAATCAATGCCCGGCACGATATGTCCGGGGCAGAACGCAACCTGCTCGACTTCGGCGAAGAAGTTGTCCGGGTTGCGGTTCAGCACCATCTTGCCCAGCGGCGTGATGGGCACCAGCTCTTCGGGGATGATCTTGGTCGGATCGAGCAGGTCGAAGTCGAACTTGTGCTCGTCTTCCTCGGCGACGATCTGTACGCCAAATTCCCATTCGGGGTAGTCGCCCATCTCGATCGACTCCCAGAGATCGCGACGGTGGTAATCAGTGTCCTTGCCCGCGAGCTTCTGGGCTTCATCCCATACCAGGGAGCAGGTCCCGGCTTTGGGCCGCCAGTGGAACTTGACGAAGCTGCTGCGGCCTTCGGCGTTGATCATGCGGAAGGTGTGCACGCCGAAACCCTGCATGGAACGCAGGCTTTTCGGAATTGCCCGGTCGGACATTGCCCAGATCACCATATGAGCCGACTCCGGTACCAGCGAGACAAAGTCCCAGAAGGTGTCGTGGGCCGATCCGCCGGTGGGGATTTCGTTATGGGGCTCGGGTTTCACCGCATGGACGAAATCCGGAAACTTCACCGCGTCCTGGATGAAGAACACCGGCATATTGTTGCCCACCAGATCGAAGTTGCCTTCGTCGGTGAAGAACTTCACCGCAAAGCCGCGCACGTCCCGCACCGTGTCACCGGAACCCCGTGGGCCCTGCACGGTTGAAAAACGTACAAACACTGGCGTCTGTTTACCCGGGTCTTGCAGGAAACCGGCCTTGGTCAGGGCCGCATGCGACTCATAGGCCTGAAAGTAGCCATGGGCACCGGTCCCTCGGGCGTGAACGATGCGTTCGGGAATACGTTCATGGTCAAAATGCGTGATTTTTTCACGCATGATGAAGTCTTCCAGCAACGACGGCCCACGCGGACCGACGCGGAGGGTGTTCTGGTTATCGGCGATCTTCACACCCTGGTTGGTGCGCAAGGCCTGTTCGGTGGCATCGGAGCGAAACTGCTCGAGACTCTCAAGCTTGGCGTTGGTATTGCTGCGATCCAGCGTGTCGGTCCCGGCCATTTGGCTGGGGGGCGGCAGGTTTTTTAGCTCATCAGGCATGACTCCTCGTTGCGATCCCCGCCGTGGCCAGGACCCGTGAGTTCGATGCGCCAGGCACGGTACCTGGGCATATGTGGAGGTGCTTAATGAGTGACCGATACCGTTTCGCTGTGTTCCTTTTTTATGTCCTTTGATCGCCTTATTGCCAAATCGCTGGTTCAATCTCAAATAAATGCTAAGAACCTCTATACGGACAGGCTAAAATGCGCGCCCGGCTTACCGCTGATCCTTTTCCACCGCGCCCCACAAGGTTCGCTACGTGATCGAGTTTCAAAACGTCCATAAAACCTATCGGGTTGCCGGTAGGGATATCCCCGCGCTGCATCCGACCAGTCTGACCATCGAGAACGGTCAGGTCTTCGGCCTGATCGGCCATTCCGGTGCGGGGAAAAGTACCCTGCTGCGCCTGATCAATCGCCTAGAAGATTCCAGCGGCGGCAAGATCATCGTCGACGGCGAAGAAGTCACCGCGCTGGACGCCAACGGCCTGCGCCGTTTTCGCCAGCAGGTCGGGATGATTTTCCAGCACTTCAATCTGCTGGCGTCCAAGACCGTGGCCGACAACGTGGCCATGCCACTGACGCTGGCGGGCGAATTGTCCCGCAGCGACATTGACCGCCGCGTCGCCGAATTGCTGGCGCGGGTAGGGCTGTCCGACCACGCCCGCAAATACCCCGCGCAGTTGTCCGGCGGCCAGAAGCAGCGCGTCGGCATCGCCCGCGCCCTGGCAACCAAGCCGAAGATCCTGTTGTGCGACGAAGCCACCAGCGCGCTCGACCCACAGACCACCGCCTCGGTGCTCCAACTGCTGGCGGAGATCAACCGTGAGCTGAAGCTGACCATCGTGCTGATCACCCATGAAATGGATGTCATCCGGCGTGTCTGCGATGAGGTCGCGGTAATGGATGCCGGCGTGATCGTCGAGCAAGGCCCGGTGGCCGAGGTGTTCCTGCACCCCAAGCATCCGACCACCAAGCGTTTCGTCCAGGAAGACGAGCAGATCGACGAAAGCGAACAGCGCGACGACTTCGCTCACGTCCCAGGGCGCATCGTGCGTCTGACATTCCAGGGCGAAGCGACCTACGCGCCATTGCTTGGAACCGTCGCTCGCGAAACCGGTGTGGACTACAGCATCCTGGCCGGTCGTATCGACCGCATCAAAGACACCCCCTACGGGCAACTGACCCTCGCCATCACCGGCGGTGACATGGAAGCGGCCTTCGCCCGCTTCACCGCGGCCGATGTCCACATGGAGGTGCTGCGCTGATGGAATTTTTTGCAAACATCGACTGGCTGGAAATCTGGCTGGCAACCGGCGACACCTTCCTGATGCTGTTCGGTTCGCTGCTGTTCACCGTACTGCTCGGCCTGCCGCTGGGCGTGTTGCTGTTTCTCTGCAGCCCGCGCCAATTGCTTGAAGCCCGGGGCCTCTACGCGCTGCTGTCGCTGATCGTGAACATCCTGCGTTCGCTGCCATTCATCATCCTGCTGATCGTAATGATCCCGTTCACGGTGTTGATCACCGGCACGTCGTTGGGCGTGGCCGGCGCGATCCCGCCACTGGTGGTCGGCGCAACGCCATTCTTCGCCCGCCTGGTGGAAACCGCCTTGCGCGAAGTCGATCGCGGCATCATCGAAGCGACCCAGGCCATGGGCGCTACCACGCGACAGATCATCGTCAACGCATTGCTGCCGGAAGCCCGTCCAGGCATTTTTGCAGCGATTACGGTGACAGCGATTACTCTGGTGTCCTACACCGCCATGGCCGGTGTGGTCGGCGCCGGTGGTTTGGGCGACCTGGCGATCCGCTTCGGTTACCAGCGTTTCCAGACCGACGTGATGGTGGTCACGGTGGTGTTGCTGCTGGTGCTGGTCCAGGTCCTGCAAACCGTCGGCGACAAACTGGTTGTGCATTTCTCTAGAAAATAAGGCCTCGCGCCAATAAACCATGAGCCGGCCATTCGCTGGCAGGCGCCAAGAGCAGGCGCCTCAAAAGGAGTTAGCTGAATGAAAAAACTACTGGTCGCCTTCGCTGCCGCCGCAGCGTTCTCCGCCCACGCCGCCGACACCCTGACCGTCGCGGCCACGCCGGTTCCTCATGCGGAAATTCTCGAGTTCGTCAAACCGGCATTGGCGAAGGAAGGCGTGGACCTCAAGGTCAAAGTTTTCACCGACTACGTCCAGCCCAACGTACAAGTCGCCGAAAAGCGCCTGGACGCCAACTTCTTCCAGCACCAGCCGTACCTGGATGAGTTCAACAAGGCCAAGGGCACGAATCTGGTGAGCGTGGCCGGTGTGCATCTGGAACCCCTGGGGGCGTACTCCAGCAAGTACAAGGCACTTACAGAAGTGCCGGGTGGCGCTAACGTGGTGATTCCCAACGATGCTACCAACGGCGGCCGTGCGCTGTTGTTGCTGGCCAAAGCTGGGGTGATCAAGCTCAAGGATTCGAACAACATCCTGTCGACTACCAAAGACATCACCGAGAATTCGAAGGATCTGAAGTTCCGTGAGCTGGAAGCGGCAACCATTCCGCGCGTGCTGACTCAAGTGGATCTGGCATTGATCAATACCAACTATGCGTTGGAGGCCAAGCTTGACCCTTCCAAGGATGCGCTGGTGATCGAAGGCAACGACTCGCCTTATGTGAATATTCTGGTAGCCCGTCCGGACGACAAGGACAGCGAGGCCATGAAGAAGCTGGTTGCAGCGCTGCATACGCCGGAAGTGAAGGCTTTTATTCTGGAGAAGTACAAAGGCGCGGTTTTGCCGGCGTTTTGAGCTGATCGGGTGTGAAAGACGGGACTGCGTGGAAGCGAGGTCCCGTTTTTTATCTGACGGCGCGGCACATGACCTGTCACAGCCATATGGACAATCCCATTCGGCCAATAAGGAACACCAATAAAAAAAGAAATAATATGCGAATTAATCCACTCCCATAACGCAAAGCCAAAAAAGTTCCTGTCAGCGCACCCGCCATATTACACACCGCGACCAGCCCACCAATTACCCAAAGCACATGACCTGAAGGTATGAAAAATAGCAGCGCCGCGCTAAACGTTCCCAAGTTAACCAGTTTTGCTGAAGCGGATGCATTCAGAAAATCGTAGCCAAAATACTTAACGAAAATAAATAACAGAAAACTACCACTGCCGGGACCAAATACTCCGTCATAAAATCCAATTATGCCGCCAAAAAAAATCCCAATAAGAACTTCTTTGGACCCGCATTGAGCGTCCGAGTGAACAAGCCCTAGATCCTTTTTTGCAAATGTATAAACAGCCATTACCACTAATACAAAAAATACAAAATATTCCATGATCGCCTTCGGAACGAGCGAGACGGAAAAAGCACCCAAAAACGAGAATACAAAAGCCCAGAGCATGGTCGGAAGCATCAGCTTCCAGACGATTTTTATTCTTTTAACGTAACTGAATATAGAAGAAATATTTCCGGCAAGAACAGCCAGCTTATTAGTTCCAAAGACTGTGCTCAGCGAGTGCTGAGGTAATGCATGAAGTAGAGCGGGTACCTGAACCAAGCCTCCGCCCCCTACAGCAGCATCGATCATCCCCCCGCAAAAAGCAAAAAATCCCAACGCGACCATGGCGTATTCAATTTGCATAAAAATCGTCCATTCTCAACCTCGTGATTTGGTCCGATTAAAAATTTAAGCGTGGCATAAATTTTAACTCCTTCAAGTTGTAAATAAGCTCATATCAACTTTGAGCTTAAAGACTCACATAGGGCAGCGATTCAGACTTTCAGGCCAATGTAAGCACAGACGAACAATAGGAGCCACAGACGAGGCTTACAAGTCGGCGGATTCCGACGTGGTTGTAGGCCAAGGAGCGGAGATGTGTAGCTTGACGGAAGGATTACGCCAGCGGAATAAACAGGGCTTGGTTTCGGCCTATAAAATGGGTCCAGACGGGTTTGCGGTTGGGGCTTGGAATGGGTGATACGGTTTTGTCTGTAGGAGCTTTAGGGGCTGGGTGGGGCTGCTTTGCAGCCCAGCGGGAGCAAGCTCCCTCGCCACGAAGTTTTGACCAGTGAGGGGATGTATGCGGATGCTGCGCAACCCTCGCCGGTTTTACTCATGGCAGTCACATCGTCGGGGCGGGGGCGGGAACGACGCTGTCTTTTTCAGCAATCACATGCTCCCTGACCTCTATCGCCTTTGCCACTGTTCGGGCCGAATGAACCCTAGGATCCGCTTCATTGTTCTACGACCCTCATGATAAATTCCCCGCCGCGACCTCTAATCAATAGAGGGCATTCAGGGAGAGAAGTGAGTGATCAAGTCTTTGTTGGTTGGGGCATTGCTGGCAATGGCATCAGCATCGGCGTCTGCGATGAGTTGCGATAACCCTAGAAACGCCTATGACAGAACCTATTGCGCGTCGCTGAAAATGGTTCAGTCGGACCAGGAAATCAACGAGCAATACAAGAAGACGATGAGTGCCCTGAACCCGGATCAAAAGAAGAAGGTGAAAGCCGCTCAGATCCAGTGGATCAAGATTCGTGACAACGCCTGTTCCAACGATGGCCTGCTCTATCTGGACTGTGCCAATGAGAAGACCGAGGCGCGTATCGTCATACTCAAAGCTGTCGAGCGCGAGTGCCGCGCTGCCGGTTGCGACGACGCCAAGCTGTCGCAAGTCGAGTAACCCGCACACAAAAAACCCGACGTAAAGCGTCGGGTTTTTTCTTTGGCGGGGTTTGCTCGCTGTCGCGGCTCAACTATCCAACGGGCTGCTTCGCAGCCCAGCGGGAGCAAGCTCCCTCGCCACGGGGGTTGCAGTGTGACTGCCTATCTTGGATCAACGTTGTCCAGAACTCGGTTCGCCAGTAATGAGCTCAGCTCGATCAGTTGCTGGACGCCGAGGGCGATATGGCGGTGTGAGCCTTCCAGGTCGAACGCGAGGTTGCTGACCATGGCGTCGGCTGAAGCCAGGGTTTCGCTGAGGTTGGCGAGCAGGCATTCGTTGTCGGTGTCTTGTACGACGGTGAAGAGTTGAGCCGACTGGGGAGCATCTTTCGGTTCTGGTGGCGAGGAGGCGCGGTCCGCCTCAGGCGGATTCGTTGTAGATTTCGACATGAGCTGATACTCCAAGGTTAAGCCACAACCTCTTCCCTACTAAAAGAAGGGTGGCGGCTGTACGCAGGTTAGTAGACCGGGGAGATCAGCATTGCCGGCGCGCCGAAGCGCCCTGCGCACAGCCACCATCAAGTGCAAGGTAGGAATCTACCTCGATGGAGAACTCGTGCATCTTACTGACACAACCTCGAGCTACTAAACCCGACCACTGATGGGCAGTGGCAGGACGACAATAGAACCCGAGGGCAAGGCGCACAAGCCGGCGGATTCTGGCGTAGTTGTAGGTAATGGCGCAAGGATGTGTAGCTTCGCGGAAGGGTGTCGGCACGGGAATAAACAGAACTTCGTTTTCAGCTCCGATCCCTGTGGCGAGGGAGCTTGCTCCCGCTCGGCCGCGCAGCGGTCGCAACCGTTCATGCAGTTTGTCTGTAGGAATGCGTCGGCTTGTTTTGGGGCTGCTTTGCAGCCCAGCGGGAGCAAGCTCCCTCGCCACGGGGGACGGTTTTATGGCGGGTTGCTGCGCAACCCAGCGGGGATGAATCCCCTCGCCACGATTCAAAGCGCGTGGCTACAGGTGTAATTCGGTTGTTTGCGTTGCTGGCAGGGTGCCACAATCGCGTTTTCTAGCGGCTTCACGATCAGGTGGATCACATGGATGGCCCAAGATCTTGCAATGGCATGGATTTTTGCATAGCCGGACAAGTGCGCACTGACCGACTGCAGCAACTGTTTCGCCAATCCGTTTCCGCGGTGTTTGGTAGTTACCTCGCGGCCATCATGTTGTGTTGGCTGTGTTGGGATCGCTTTGAGCACAGCACGGTTGTCTGGTGGCTGACCATATTAAGCGGATCGACGCTGCTGCGGATCGCGATGTTTGTTGTCTATTTTCGCAGCGACGAGGGCCAGCGCACACCTCAACGCTGGGAGCGCAGATATTGGGTCTCGCTGGTGTTGTCCGCGAGCATCTGGGGCGGTGGCGCGCTTGTTTTGATGCCGCAAGACGATCTCCTCTCGCAAGCTCTCGTCATGCTTTTTACCGTGGGAATGACTGTCAGCGCGGTGTCCTGTTACTCCGCCTACCGGGACATGACACTGGTCTCCATTGGCCTGGTGCTGTTTCCGTGCACGGTCTGGCTGCTGTTCCAACCGTCACCGATTCAAGTCGGCATGGCGCTTTCGATCCTGGTGTTCGCGGCCTTTGCTGCCCGCGCCACCCACAAAATGTCCCAGGCACTGGAAACCGCTTTTCGGCTCACCCGCGAGATGGAACAGGCGAACAGCATTTCAACCCGCGCCGCACAAACCGATGAACTGACCGGCCTGAAAAGTCGACGGGCTTTTTTCGAGCATGCCCAGCAGCTTTACGACGAGTGCAGGACCAACCGGTTGGGGCTGTGCGCGGTCATGTTGGACATGGATCACTTCAAACACATCAACGACACCTACGGCCATCAGGTCGGGGATCAGGTTCTACGCCAAATGGGCGTGGTCATCAGCTCGTCGTTTCGGGCCACGGATATCCACGGTCGGCTCGGCGGCGAAGAGTTCGCCATTCTGCTTCCGGATACGTCCATTGACGTCGCTACAGAAATTGCAGAAGGACTTATCCAGAGTATCGCTGGCTTGATGATCGAGCCTGTCCATCGCATCACCGCCAGCCTTGGCGTGGCGTCGACGGAGGCGGGTCACAAGGATCTGCATGGCTTGATGAATAACGCTGATAAGGCGCTGTATCGGGCGAAAGCACTGGGGCGTAACCAGGTTGCCGTCGCTCACTAGGGTGGTTCGTTCAACCCCGTCATCCTGCTTGTGAATGCCCTTTCTCCAAGAGCCCGCCATTGCGCTGGCTCGGCCAATACCCTTGCCATCTTCGTCCCCTCGGTGCACCCCTCAATTCGCGCGGGCTGGCACCGCTGCGTCGCTTGAAAATAACTTTGCTTATTTATCAATAGGTTAAAGAAAACCGAGAATATTTTTGAAAATTTAACTTGCGCGCTAAGTATTTGGACGTTAACTTTAGCGCCACTGGTTAGCGCACAAATATTTAGCGCTTACCAAACTTACTCAGACCCATCAGGAAAAAGGAAAACACACCATGAACGTTCTCTACACCGCAGTCGCAACCTCCACCGGTGGCCGTGATGGCCGTGCTGTTTCCAGCGACAAGATCCTCGACGTGAAACTGGCTACGCCAAAAGCCTTGGGCGGTGCCGGTGGTGAAGCCACCAACCCTGAGCAGTTGTTCGCAGCCGGCTACTCCGCCTGCTTCATCGGCGCATTGAAATTTGTCGCCAGCCAAAGCAAACGCAGTATTCCGGCTGACGCCTCGATCACGGCACACGTCGGCATCGGCCAGATCCCTGGCGGTTTCGGTCTGGACATCGACCTGCACATCAGCCTGCCAGGTCTGGATCAAGCCGATGCTCAAGCGCTGGTCGACGCGGCTCACCAGGTTTGCCCGTACTCCAACGCGACCCGCGGCAACGTCGACGTCCGTTTGCACGTCACCGTCTAACTCACTCATTACGAATAAATAAGGATCAGGACATGAACACTTTCAGCAAAACACTCGTTGGCTCGCTTCTGGCACTGTCGCTCGGCAATGCGTTCGCGACTTCTTTTGTTCAACCTACATTCGCTGAGGGCGGTTCGGATCGCCTGATCGAGAAACGAATAGCCGAAGGTGGCTCGGATCGGCTGATCGAAAACCGGGTAGCCGAAGGTGGCTCCGATCGGCTGATCGAGAAACGTGTAGCCGAAGGTGGTTCCGATCGTCTTATCGAGTTACGGGTAGCCGAAGCTGGTTCGGAGCGCCTGGGCGAGAACGGCTAGCTGAAGGGGCTCGGATCGCCTGCAAACAGGGTGGGCTGAACAATCCTTTCAACGCTACGAAAGTTGGTCAAATCAACCCATGTTGCTTCCAAAAGAATAAACGCCGCTTCTCTCGGATGAGGAAGCGGCGTTTTTTTGCAGGGTGTCTTAGCGATCCCGTGGCAAGGGGGCGTTGCTGATGCGTTTGGCAATCCAGCTAAACGATGCTATCCACCACACCACCATCAACTCGCAATGCCGCTCCGGTGGTGGCCGAGGCTTGTTCCGAGCTGGCGTAGATGATCATGTTGGCGACTTCCTCTACCCGTGCCGCGCGCTGGATTATCGAGGTGCTGCGGTGTTCGTTGACGAAATCTGCCGCGACCTTTTCCAGGCTTTCCCCGCTGCGCTCGACGTCCGCCTGGAGCATCTTGGCAACGCCTTCGGACAGTGTCGGCCCGGGCAACACCGAGTTTACCGTCACGCCCGTGCCGGCGAGGCGTTTGGCCAGGCCGCGAGCGATTGAAAGCTGGGCGGTCTTGGTGAAGCCGTAGTGGATCATGTCAGCGGGAATATTCACGCCCGACTCCGACGAGACAAACACGATCCGCCCCCAACCGCGCTCGACCATGCCTTGCGCGTAGGCCCTGGAAATACGCACACCCGACATCACGTTGGTTTCGAAGAAACGCTGCCATTCGCTGTCCGGCGTCTCGAAGAAGTCCTCCTGTTTGAAAATGCCCAGGTTGTTGATGACGATATCGAAGCGCGGGTACTTGGCGATCAATGCCTGGCAGCCTGACTCGTTGCCGAGATCGCCAACGAAACCGTCGGCCCTTGAGGCAAGATCGCCCAAACGCTGCAACGCATTTTCCACTCTGCTCTCGCTGCGACCGTTGATGACTACTTGCGCGCCGGCTTCGAGAAAGCCTTTGGCTGTGGCGAAACCGATACCGCTGGTGGAGCCGGTAACCAATACATGGCGGCCGGTGAAGTCGATTTTCATGGGAGGGACTCCTTGATGAATGGACCTGGGGGCTATGCGATATTTTTGGCTGGATGGTAGGTGATGGGGTTAAAGGCGGGTTTCGAGGGTCTCGAATTGTCTCACCAGCGCTCCGATATCGCAGGGGGTAAGCATGGACGCGATTGAGGATTTGCGCCTCTTTGGAGGCATTTCTGAAATGGTGCAATGGGTAGCGGGCGAAGGGAAAAGGGAAGGGATTTCTGTCCTCTGCTAAATGCTCTATGGTTTGGGTCTAGAACCAGATTTAGAGAGGCTACCTTGAAACTATATCACTACACCTCTGTTCCACTGGCAGGAGCAATATTCAATACCGAACTTAAGGGGTCGCATTACCGTACTCAGCATCAACGAACCGTCGGGCCATGCATTTGGCTGACCACAAGTCCTGACCCACGTGGGCACGGGCTGCTTACCGGTGAAAAACTAACGTCCTCCAACGTTGAATACCTTAAAAAAACTGGACGTCCCCCGAAAAATCTCACCAGCCATAACAAGACTCAACTGCGAATTCAGGTGGATTCTGAGGCCCTCTCAAAATGGACTCTGGAGGACTCTGTTCCTTCTGGTTTGATCGCTTACGTGAAACTCAGCAAAATGTTGGGTGAGAACGCTATTTGGCGTAAATCCATGGGACTGTCCTGTTTCTACGATTTGAAAGCTTTGAGCGATGATGAATTGCGCCGACACTTCAAACGGACCAAAACGATGGAAGACACTTGGTGGTTGTATTTCGATGCAATTCCGGTTGCGCTGATTGAGGACGTCGCGTTTAAAACATTGAGTGGTTTTGTCACCTACGATTTCGAACAGCACGGTCGGGGTGAATATGCCGACAGTGGTCTACATATCGTACCTAAGCCACTGCTCGATGAGTTTCACGAAATTTGTCCGCCTTTGAATAGGTTCGATACGCCCCAGGCAGCCGTCTTCTGTGCGAGCGCAGATAGTCAACCAAGTGTTGCCTTCCAAGCCGGCTCGGCCACATGGGACATTGATCTGAAGACGTTCGCTTCTACTCCCCGACTTGGGCAATTGCCTGAAAACATAGAGTCCGTGACGGAGTGGACTCAGCAACATTGTGACGAGCTGCTTAGCCTCTGGCCAGCCGCTGTTGAAACCTATAATCGCTATTACCCGGACAATCCTGCAATGTTGCCAGCCTCGACGAATTAATCTGAGCGATACAGTCAGAACCCGTTTGGTTCACGTTTCCAGACGGCTGTCACAGCTCCCTAAGACGGTTGAAAGTTGCGCGGTCAGGTGAAACAAAGCAAACCCGACACATGGTGTCGGGTTTGCTTTGTAGAAAGGTCGTTACCAACCGTCGCGGATCGACATCCAGCACCCTATTTGCCAGCAATGAACTCAATTCGATCAATTGCTGAGTTGATTTTGCTGGCGTTGGAAGGGATTGATGCGATTTGTCTGTAGGAACGGTTGAGGCTGCTTTGCAGCCCAGCGGGAGCAAGCTCCCTCGCCACGGGGAGGTGGGGTCAGTCCGTTATGCGGCGACTGTCAGGGCGCTTTCGCGAGCAGGCTCGCTCCCACAGGGTTTCGTGGTGCGCCGTCCAGAGCAGGTTTTCAGTACCACCGCGCCTCACCCGGCGGGCGTTTCTTGAAGCGTTTCATGCTCCACATGTACTGGCTCGGGTAGGCCCGTACATAACGCTCGACCACTTTGCTCATGGCGGCGCAGGCGGTTTCGGTGTCGGTGCTGTACATCTCGTCCGGGGCGGCTTCGAGGATGACTTTATAGCCGGAGCCGTCCGGCAGGCGCAGGGCGTGGAGGAAGACGCCGACCGCCTTACCGCCGGCGAGCATGTTCGGCACGAACTTGCTGGTCAGGGCCTGGGTGGCGAAGAAGGGCACGAAGATGCCGGCGGATTCGGACGGCTCCGGATCGGCGGGGATCCCCACCTGGCCGCCCTTGCGCACTTCCTTGATGACGCTGAGGATGCCTTCCTTGGTGGACGCCGCGACCTTGTTGCCCAGTTGTACGCGTTGTTTTTGCAGCAATTCATCCACCGCCTTGAGCTTGGGTGGGCGATAGAAAATGATCGGTTTGCACTGGCTGCAATAGAAGTGGTTGAGCACTTCCCAGTTGCCCAGGTGGCTGGTAATGCCGACCACGCCTTTGCCCGAGGCCAGCGCTTCCTTCAGCACTTCCAGGCCTTCGACTTCGCGCACCAGTTCGATGGAGCGCTGGGCCGGCCAGATCCAGGCACAGGCGCTTTCGGTCAGGGATTTGCCGATGTCCTTGAGGCTCTGGCCCACCAGGCGCTCGCGCTCGGCCGGGTCCATCTCGGGAAAACACTTGGCGAGGTTGATCCGCACCACGTCGCGGGAACGGTTGGGCAATTTCCACATGAGCCAGCCAATGGCCGAGCCTACCGCCTGCACCGCTCGCCAAGGGAGCAGCGCAAACAACCGCAGAGCGCCGACCAGCAAGGCGCCTTTCAACTTATCCACAGGTCACTCCTGAATTCATGGGCCGTGTTGCGAGCCAGCTATTCTAACCGCCGTTTACCAACTCGGCGTAGCGGTCGCAGTCCTGGGTGTGGTCCATGACCATGCCCGAGGCCTGCATCAAGGCGTAGCAGATGGTCGGGCCGACAAAGGTGAACCCGGCTTTTTTCAGGCCTTTGCTCATCGCCAGTGCCTCGGGGGTGATGGCCGGCACTTCGGTGCGGTCCTTGAAATGGTTGATGATCGGTTGGTTGCCTACGAACGACCAGAGGAATGCCACCGGGTCTTCCAGCGCCAGCCAGGCCTGGGCATTGCGCCGCGCCGCCTTGAGCTTGAGGCGGTTGCGGATAATGCCGGGGTCGAGCATCAGTTCATCGATTTCGGCGTCACTCATCTGCGCCACCCGTTGCACATCGAAACCGTAGAGCACTTCCCGGTAACGTTCGCGTTTACGCAAAACGGTGATCCAGGACAGTCCGGCCTGGAACCCTTCGAGCAGAAGCAACTCGAACAAACCCTGCGCATCGCGCAGCGGCGTCCCCCACTCCTGATCGTGATAAGCCATGTACAACGGATCTTCGGAACACCAAAAGCAGCGTGGCATAAGGCTCCAGGGGGCGTGCGCACGAACGAATCGGGTATACTCCCGCTCTTTAAATCGCAGCCCAAGAAACAGGTGAATTTCGTGAGCCAGCCTACGCCAGCCGTGCGTACCTTCCAAGACTTGATCCTCGCCCTCCAGCAATACTGGGCCGAGCAAGGTTGCGTGGTACTTCAGCCCTACGATATGGAAGTAGGCGCCGGCACTTTCCACACTGCCACGTTTCTGCGTGCCATCGGCCCGGAAACCTGGAACGCCGCTTATGTGCAGCCAAGCCGCCGCCCGACTGACGGCCGCTACGGCGAAAACCCGAACCGCCTGCAGCATTACTATCAATTTCAGGTCGTGCTGAAGCCGAACCCGGAAAACTTCCAGGAGCTGTACCTGGGCTCCCTCAAACACGTGGGCCTCGACCCGCTGGTGCACGACATTCGTTTCGTCGAAGACAACTGGGAATCGCCGACCCTGGGCGCCTGGGGCCTGGGCTGGGAAGTCTGGCTCAACGGCATGGAAGTGACCCAATTCACCTACTTCCAGCAAGCGGGCGGTATCGAATGCTACCCGGTGACCGGTGAGATCACCTACGGCCTGGAACGCCTGGCCATGTACCTGCAAGGCGTGGATTCGGTCTACGACCTGGTATGGGCCGACGGTCCGTTCGGCAAAGTGACCTACGGCGACGTGTTCCACCAGAACGAAGTGGAGCAATCGACCTATAACTTCGAACACGCCAACGTCGACAAGCTGTTCGAGTTGTTCGATTTCTATGAAAGCGAAGCCAAGCGCCTGATCGAACTGGACCAGCCGCTGCCGCTGCCGAGTTATGAAATGGTCTTGAAGGCGTCTCATACCTTCAACCTGCTGGATGCGCGCCGGGCGATTTCCGTGACCGCGCGTCAGCAATACATCCTGCGTGTGCGCACCCTGGCGCGTTCCGTCGCGCAAGCCTACCTGCTGGCCCGTGCCAAGCTGGGCTTCCCGATGGCGACCCCGGACCTGCGTGATGAAGTGTTGGCTAAGCTGGAGGCTGCACAATGAGTGCTCAAGATTTTCTGGTTGAACTGGGCACCGAAGAACTGCCACCCAAAGCCCTGAACACCCTGGCCGATGCATTCCTGGCCGGCATCGAGAAAGGCCTGCAAGCCGCTGGCCTGAACTTCGAAACCAAGCACGTCTACGCCGCGCCGCGCCGCCTGGCCGTATTGATCACCGCCCTGGCGACGCAACAGCCGGACCGCAGCATCAACCTCGACGGCCCGCCCGTGCAGGCCGCGTTCGATGCCGACGGCAGCCCGACCCAGGCCGCCCTGGGCTTCGCCAAGAAGTGCGGCGTCGATCTGAGCGAAATCGACCAGAGCGGCCCGAAACTGCGCTACAGCCAGAGCATCAAGGGCAAGCCGACCGCCAGCCTGTTGCCGACCATCGTCGAAGACTCCCTCAATGACTTGCCGATTCCCAAGCGCATGCGCTGGGCTGCGCGCAAGGAAGAGTTCGTGCGTCCGACCCAATGGCTGGTGATGCTGCTCGGTGACCAGGTCATCGATTGCACGATCCTCGCCCAGAAGGCCGGTCGTGATTCTCGCGGCCACCGTTTCCATCATCCGCAGAGCGTGCGTATCACCTCGCCGGCCAATTACCTGGCCGACCTGCGCGCTGCCTATGTATTGGCCGACGCCAACGAGCGCCGCGAACTGATCAGCAAACGCACCGAAGAACTGGCGACCGCCCAGGAAGGCACGGCTATCGTGCCGGCCAACCTGCTGGACGAAGTGACCGCGCTGGTGGAATGGCCGGTGCCGCTGGTGTGCTCGTTCGAGGAACGTTTCCTTGAAGTGCCACAGGAAGCGCTGATCACCACCATGCAGGACAACCAGAAATACTTCTGCCTGCTGGACGCCGAAGGCAAGTTGCTGCCGCGCTTCATCACGGTGGCCAACATCGAAAGCAAGGACCCGCAGCAGATCATCGCCGGTAACGAAAAAGTCGTACGCCCGCGTTTGACCGATGCCGAGTTCTTCTTCAAGCAAGACAAGAAACAACCCCTGGAAAGCTTCAACGAGCGCCTGCGCAACGTGGTATTCCAGGAAAAACTCGGCAGCGTCTACGACAAGGCCGAGCGCGTATCGAAACTGGCAGCATTCATCGCTCCACGCATCGGCGGCGATGCCCAGCGCGCTACACGTGCCGGCATCCTGTCCAAGTGCGACCTGTCCACCGAGATGGTCGGTGAGTTCCCGGAAATGCAAGGTATCGCCGGTTACTACTATGCCCTCAACGACGGCGAGCCGCAGGATGTTGCCCTGGCGCTGAACGAACAGTACATGCCGCGTGGCGCCGGCGCTGAATTGCCGACCACCCTGACCGGTGCGGCCGTGGCGATCGCCGACAAGCTCGACACCCTGGTCGGCATCTTCGGTATCGGCATGCTGCCCACCGGCAGCAAGGACCCGTACGCACTGCGTCGCGCAGCGCTGGGCGTGCTGCGCATCCTCATCGACAAGCAGCTGGACCTGGACCTGAACGACGCCGTGGCCTTCGCCGTGAATGCGTTCGGCAGCAAGGTCAAGGCTGCCGGCCTGGCCGACGCGGTGCTGGAATTCATTTTCGACCGCCTGCGTGCGCGTTATGAAGACGAAGGTGTCGACGTCGCGACCTACCTGTCGGTCCGAGCCCTGAAACCGGGCTCGGCCCTGGACTTCGACCAACGCGTACAGGCGGTGCAGGCGTTCCGCAAACTGCCGGAAGCGGCAGCGCTGGCGGCGGTGAACAAGCGCGTGTCGAACCTGCTGAGCAAGGCCGAAGGCAACATTGCGGCCGTCGTTGAAGCCAAGTACTTCGACAACGCCAACGAGTTCTCCCTGTACTCGGCGATCCAGCAGGCGGACCAGGCGGTCCAGCCGATGGCGGCGGCGCGTCAGTACAGCGAAACCCTGGCGCGCCTGGCAGCATTGCGTGAACCGGTGGATGCGTTTTTCGAAGCGGTGATGGTCAATGCCGAAGACGCCAATGTGCGAGCCAACCGCTATGCGCTGCTGGCGCGTCTGCGTGGGTTGTTCCTCGGTGTTGCCGATATTTCGCTGCTGGGGTAAGTCTTGAAACTGCTGATTCTCGATCGGGACGGCGTGATCAATCACGACTCCGACGCTTACATCAAGTCGGTGGAGGAGTGGTTGCCGATCCCCGGTTCCATCGAGGCCATCGCGCAGTTAAGCAAGGCCGGCTGGACGGTGGCGGTTGCCACCAACCAGTCGGGCATTGCCCGCGGTTACTACGAACTCGCCGTCCTCGACGCCATGCACGAGCGCTTGCGTGAGCTGGTGGCCGGGCAGGGCGGTGAAGTCGGGCTGATCGTTTATATTGTCCGCATGGGCCGGACGAAGGCTGCGATTGCCGCAAGCCCAAGCCCGGCATGCTGAAGACCATTGCCGCTCACTATGACGTTGCGCTGTCGGGCGTGTGGTTTGTCGGCGACAGCCTCGGTGACCTGGAGGCGGCGAAGGCCGTCGATTGTCAGCCAGTTTTGGTCAAGACCGGAAAAGGCGAGAAGACTCTGGGCAAGACCCTACCGGTGGGCACCTTGATTTTTGACGACCTGGCGGCGGTTGCCGCTGAACTTATCCACAATTAGAGCTCCCAAGACATCCTGATCAAGGATTGTTCGGGAAGCGCTTGAACAGGCGGGCATTGCCCGCAATGGTAAACGCCGCTATGTCGATATTGCAGGCCATCAGAAGCTTTCTCTTTTACCTGCTGCTGGGCACCAGTTCCTTGTTGTGGTGCACGTTGAGTTTTTTTGTCGCGCCGTTCATGTCGTTCAGGACGCGCTACCGCTTCATCAATGTTTACTGGTGCCGTTGCGCACTCTGGCTGAGCAAGGTGTTCCTGGGCATCCGCTACGAAGTGAAAGGTGCCGAGAATGTGCCTGAGCGCCCTTGTGTCATTCAGTCCAACCACCAGAGCACCTGGGAAACCTTCTTTCTCTCGGCTTATTTCGAACCGTTGAGCCAGGTACTCAAGCGCGAGCTGCTGTTTGTACCGTTCTTCGGCTGGGCCATGGCGATGCTGCGCCCCATTGCCATCGACCGTGACAACCCGAAGGTTGCCCTCAAGCAGGTAGCGCAAAAAGGCGATGTGCTGCTCAAGGACAACGTTTGGGTACTGATCTTTCCCGAGGGCACCCGCGTACCTTACGGCACCATCGGCAAGTTTTCCCGCAGTGGCTCCGCACTGGCGGTAAACGCCGGCCTGCCGGTGCTGCCGATTGCACACAATGCGGGCAAATTCTGGCCCAAGGCCGGCTGGGTCAGAACACCAGGCGTTATCACCGTGGTCATCGGCGCCCCCATGTATGCAGAGGGCAGTGGGCCGCGCGCGATTGCCGAGCTGAACGACCGTGTACAGGCTTGGAATGAACAGACGCAACGGGAATTGGGCTCGCTTCCTCCGGCCCCTGCTGCGCCGGCTGCGACGGACAAGTTGGCTGTATGAGAATTGTGGATAACCTGTGTACCGTTTTTTCGGATTTCGTCAGTTTTAACGATTAACTCTATGTTTTTAATACATATTTCTTAAACACCTAAAACCCTGTACGAGGTGCATAAGTTTTTATAGCGCACTGAAAAAAGGTCGCCGCCGGACCAAGGCCGCGATCTTTTTTTATTCCTTCAACAATGGAAAGCGCAGGCTGAACGTAGTGCCTTCGCCTACCACGCTACGGCAATCGATTTGTCCACCATGACGGTCCACGACCGCCTTGACCATCGACAGCCCCAGACCGATGCCATCCACACCCTGGGCCGAGGAAAACCGTCGGTACTGGACGAACAGATCCGGCAGTTCCTGCGCGCCGATGCCTTTGCCCTGATCAACAACGTCACACGTCAACCAGCCCTGAGCACAACGGACCTGCAACGCTATACACGTGTCGGGTGCACTGTACTTGATGGCGTTCTCCAACAAGTTGAACAGGGCGCGGGTCAGCAGGGATTGATCAGCGCTGATCAGCGCTTCTTCTTCGTCCAGTTGGTGCTCCAAGCGAATATTCCTGGCTTGGGCAACAGGCAATGCCTGGTCGATCACGTCCAGGACCAGCATGGCGAATAGGGTCGGTTGGAACTGATAAGCCTCGGACTCGGCCTTGGCCAATTGCACAAACCCATCGGTCAGTTCCAGGGCGCGGCGCACCTGGCGCTCGATCTGGTCGAATAGCGGCTTGTCGGCACCGGCCTGATGCCGCTGCACATCGAGCAGAGCCAGGATCGCCGAATGGGGCGCGCGCAAATCGTGGGAGAGAAAACGAAGCATGACGCTGCGCTGCTCTTCGGCTTCCCGTTCAGCGCTCAGATCAGTCAGGCTGAGCAGCCAGCCAATGGGCACATCGCCGTCCACCGGCAACAGCGCGGCACGTTCCAGTCGCAAGCTGCGCTCGCGGGTATCGCGAAATTCAACCAGTGGTAACGTGGACAAGCGATGTGCAGGGGAGTTTACCAATGCCGGATAACCCAACCGCGCCAGTTCCGCCAGCACATCACTGCCGGCCAAAGCGTGACCGAACAGCTCGCGAGCCTTGCGATTGCCCAGCAACAGGTTGCCCTGTGGATCACTGATCATCGTTGCTACCGGCAGGTACTCCAGGCCGTCGGCAATAAATCGGCGCGTGTCCCGGGTTCGGCTCATGGCTTGTTCCAAGGCCATGATCTGACCCTGCAGGCGATCACTGCCGGTGTAGGAAGCGCGCCGGCGTTCCGGGAAGACCTTGGGTTCCGCATCCAGGCGCGCCAGCTCCCAGCCGAAATAAGCCAACACCACGCTCAGGCGCCGCCAGTTCCAGACCAGATAACCCAGCAGCATGCCCAACAGGCTGGCCACCGGCGACCACGCCCACCCCTGCGCACCCAGCAACGCGCTGAGTAGCAGGGCCAGGCCCATTCCGCCCAACGTCGCGCTCAACGCGAAGTGCGGGCGCAACAGCAGCAAACCCAATACACAGCCAACCAGACACACCGACAACAATGCAGCCGCTGGGCCGTTGCGCGCCGATTGCAGGCTGAACGAAACCAGCGCGGTCATTGGGAGCAACAACAGACTTATCCACAATCCTTCACGCATCAATTGTCGGAACAATCGCTGCACCTGGGTCGGTTCACGGCTTTCACGGCGACGCGGATGGCTCATAAGTACCTTGGCGGAAGATCGGGACGGTTTGCACATGCAGGCAGCCTCCAGCGCACAGCTGCGGCCAAGACTATAACGGACTTGATGATGGCAATGCGGCTGCCTTTCACTTCGCACCGCGAGCCGGTATTGTCGCAGCCAGTGACAGCTCAACGACGACGAACCAGCCACCGGCTGCTTTTCATAGCCAGCTGAGCATGTCCGTTACTCTTGAAATCAAGGAATCGCATTCCATGCGTGTCGCCATACTGGACGATGAACCGGCCGAGTTGCGCCGGGTGGAACAGACACTGCAGCAAATTCCCGGCAGGGCAGACCCCGCCTGGACACTGCACAGTTTCGAACGGGGTGAAGACCTGCTGCGACAACTGCGCAGGGAAACGTTTGACCTGTTGATCCTGGATTGGCAATTACCTGACATCAGCGGCTTGTCCTTGCTGCGCTGGACGCGTGAGCACATGGATTCGCCACCCGCAGCCATCATGCTCACCAGCCGCGACGGCGAGCATGACATCGTTCAGGCGCTTAACGCCGGCGCCGATGATTACGTCAGCAAGCCCTTCCGTCCCAACGAGCTCAAGGCCCGGGTCACCGCAGTGCTGAGGCGTCACAACCTGCAACGCACCCCGACCACTGAAGTGCTGGTGTTCAATGACCTCGAATTCGACGATGCCGAATTGACCGTCACCCGCGCCGGTATCCCCATCAGCCTGACTGAACGGGAGTACCGCCTGGCCCGCTGCCTGTTCGCCAACCTGGGCCGGCCGCTGTCACGGGAATATTTTTATGAGCGCTTCTGGACCCATGAAGAAATGACGTCGTCGCGCCCGCTCGACACCCACATCTATCGCCTGCGCAACAAGCTCGGGCTGACCGCTGATCGCGGCTGGCAGTTGTTGACGATCTACGGTTACGGATATCGGTTGGAGAGTGTGGCGGCGGGCAGTGAGGCTTCGGTAGCCAGTTAGCATAAAAAAAGGCCAACGCATGAGCGTTGGCCTTTTTCGTTGGGGCAGGGCAAGCCGGATCAGAAATCCAGGTTGGACACCGCCAACGCATTGCTCTCGATGAAGTCGCGACGGGGCTCGACCGCATCACCCATCAGGGTGTTGAAGATCTGGTCCGCGCCAATGGCGTCTTCGATGGTGACTTTCAGCATGCGGCGCGAGCCCGGGTCCATGGTGGTTTCCCACAGCTGGTCCGGGTTCATCTCACCCAGCCCTTTGTATCGCTGGATGGTGTGGCGCTTGGTGCTTTCGGCCATCAGCCATTCAAGGGCTTCCTTGAACTCGGTCACGGCTTTCTTGCGCTCACCACGTTGGATGTACGCACCTTCGTCCAGCAGCGTGCTCAGTTGCGCGCCGAGGGATACGACGGTCTTGTAGTCGTTGCTTCCAAAGAAGTCGCGGTTGAAGGTGACATAGTTCGACAGACCGTGGGAGATCAGTTCAACCTCCGGCAGCCAGACGTTACGCTCACGGTCTTCACGCAGGCTGGCTTTGTAGACCAGGCCGGATTTTTCCACGGTACGCAGGCGTACTTCGTACTGGGCCAGCCAATCCTGCATCGCTGCGTGGTCGGACAGCTGCTCCAGGCTGACGGCCGGCAGGTAGATGAAGTGCTCGGTCAGTTCCTGTGGGTACAGGCGCGACAGGCGCTTGAGGGTCTTCATCACCAGGCGGAAGTCATTCACCAGGCGCTCAAGGGCTTCACCGGAAATGCCTGGGGCATCTTCGTTCAGGTGCAGGCTCGCGTCTTCCAGGGCCGACTGCGTCATGTACTCTTCCATGGCGTCGTCGTCTTTGATGTATTGCTCCTGCTTGCCTTTCTTGACCTTGTACAACGGCGGCTGGGCGATGTAGATGTAGCCGCGCTCGATCAGCTCCGGCAACTGACGGAAGAAGAATGTCAGCAGCAAGGTGCGGATGTGCGAACCGTCGACGTCGGCGTCGGTCATGATGATGATGTTGTGATAGCGCAGCTTGTCGATGTTGTACTCTTCGCGACCGATGCCACAGCCCAGCGCGGTAATCAGCGTACCGACCTCCTGAGAGGAGATCATCTTGTCGAAGCGCGCCTTCTCGACGTTGAGGATCTTGCCCTTGAGCGGCAGGATCGCCTGGGTACGACGGTTGCGGCCCTGCTTGGCGGAACCGCCAGCAGAGTCACCTTCCACTAGGTACAGCTCGGACAGGGCAGGGTCCTTTTCCTGGCAGTCAGCCAGTTTGCCCGGCAGGCCGGCGATGTCCAGCGCACCTTTACGGCGAGTCATTTCACGGGCCTTGCGCGCCGCTTCACGAGCACGGGCGGCGTCGATCATCTTGCCGACCACCAGCTTGGCTTCGTTCGGGTTCTCCAGCAGGAAGTCGGAGAAGTACTTGCCCATCTCCTGTTCGACTGCGGTCTTCACTTCGGAAGAGACCAGCTTGTCCTTGGTCTGGGAACTGAACTTCGGATCCGGCACCTTCACCGAAATGATCGCGGTCAGGCCTTCACGGGCGTCGTCACCGGTGGTGGCGACTTTGTGCTTCTTCGCCAGGCCTTCCTGTTCGATGTAGTTGTTCAGGTTACGCGTCAGCGCGGAACGGAAGCCCACCAGGTGAGTACCGCCGTCGCGCTGCGGAATGTTGTTGGTGAAGCACAACAGGTTCTCGTTGAAGCTGTCGTTCCACTGCAGGGCGATTTCCACGCCGATGCCGTCTTCACGCTGGACGTTGAAATGGAACACCTGGTTGACCGGGGTCTTGTTGGTGTTCAGGTACTCGACGAACGCCCGCAGGCCACCTTCGTACTTGAACAGCTCTTCCTTACCGCTGCGCTCGTCCTTGAGGACGATACCGACGCCGGAGTTCAGGAAGGACAGCTCACGAATCCGCTTGGCCAGGATATCCCAGCTGAAGTGGATGTTCTTGAAGGTTTCGCTGGAGGCCTTGAAGTGAATCTGGGTCCCCGTGGACTCACTGTCGCCAACAATTGCCATCGGCGCCTGAGGCACACCGTGGACGTAGGTCTGTTCCCAGATCTTGCCGCTGCGGCGAACAGTGAGAACAAGCTTCTCGGACAGCGCGTTTACAACCGACACACCTACACCGTGCAGACCGCCGGAGACTTTGTAGGAGTTGTCGTCGAACTTACCGCCGGCGTGCAATACGGTCATGATGACCTCAGCCGCGGAAACGCCTTCTTCTTTGTGTACGTCTACCGGGATGCCACGGCCGTTGTCGCGAACGGTGATGGACTCATCCGGGTGGATAATGATGCTGATGTCGTCGCAATGACCGGCAAGGGCTTCGTCGATGGAGTTGTCGACCACCTCGAACACCATGTGGTGCAGACCGCTGCCATCGTCGGTGTCACCAATGTACATACCGGGACGTTTGCGTACGGCATCCAGGCCTTTAAGCACTTTAATGCTCGTTGAGTCGTACGTATTTTCTTCGCTCAATGCCTTCACTCCCGATGGTCGTGGGTCTGGGTGATACGGCCCTGTTCCACGTGGAACAGAGCGACTGGCGTTTCCGTCTGCCAGCCTTCCCTCAATAATTCGTGGTCTACACAGGTGATGAACACCTGGCAGCGTAAGTCTTCCAGCAAGCGGCAAAGCGCACGGCGGTGGGTCTCGTCCAGTTCGGACGGCAAGTCATCCACCAGATAAATACATTGACCGCGACGGGCCTGGCTGACCAAGTGGCCCTGGGCGATACGCAAGGCGCACACCACCAACTTCTGCTGACCGCGGGACAATATGTCCGCAGCATTGTGTGCGCCCAGTCTGAGGCGCAAGTCAGCACGTTGTGGTCCGGCCTGGGTATGTCCCATCTGCTGATCACGCTGTAGCGAGCCAGCCAGCACGGCGCTCAATTCCCGGTCCTTGTCCCAGCCTCGGTAATAGCTGAGCGTCAGTCCCTCAAGCTCAACCAGTTCGCTCAAGGTCTGTTCGAAGACCGGTTTCAAGGCTTTTATATAAGCGCGGCGGTATTCATCGATTTCGGCGCTGGCTTGGCACAGCTCTCTGTCCCAAACCGCTTGCGAAACGGCGTCAAGTGTACCATGTCGCAGCCAAGAGTTTCGCTGGCGCAGCGCCTTCTGCAAGCGCTGCCACGTGGCCATGAAACGTGGTTCCACGTGGAACACACCCCAGTCGAGAAACTGCCGGCGGATCTTCGGCGCCCCTTCCAACAACCGAAAACTGTCCGGATTGATCAGCTGCAACGGGAGGATTTCCGCCAGTTGTGCTGCGCTACGGGCGTTTTGCCCGTCGATGCGAATCTGGAACTCACCCTGCCGGTCCCGTGAAATCCCCAGTGCGCTGTGGCCACCTTCAGCCAGCTCAACCTGGCCAAACACCGTACATGCCAGTTGGTCGTACTGAATGACCGGCAATAGGCGGGTGCTGCGAAACGAACGGGCAAGCCCAAGCAGATGCACGGCTTCCAGGACGCTGGTCTTGCCGCTGCCGTTGGCGCCGTAAAGGATATTGATTCGGGGGGAAGGGGAGAAGGTCACCGGGTGCAGATTGCGCACCGCGGTGACCGAGACGCGACTTAAGGACATCTAGCTGATTCTGATTACAGACGCATCGGCATGACAACGTAAGCCGAATCGTCGTTGTCGGATTCCTGCACCAGCGCACTGCTGTTGGAGTCGGACAGGATCAGACGTACCTGCTCGGTGGTCATCACGCCCAGCACGTCCAGCAGATAGCTGACGTTGAAGCCGATTTCCAGGGAGCCACCGTTGTACTCCACGCCGACTTCTTCTTCCGCTTCTTCCTGCTCCGGGTTGTTCGCCTGGATCTTCAACTGACCGTTGGCCAGTTGCAGACGAATGCCGCGGTACTTCTCGTTGGACAGGATCGCGGTGCGGCTGAAGGCTTCGCGCAGCGCCTGACGATCGCCTAGTACCAGCTTGTCGCCACCTTTGGGCAGGACGCGCTCGTAGTCAGGGAATTTGCCGTCCACCAGCTTCGAAGTGAAGGTGAACTCGCCGGTGGTCGCGCGGATGTGATGCTGGCCCAGGACGATGCTGACGTTGCCATCCGGCTCGGTCAGCAGGCGCGCCAGTTCCAGGATGCCTTTGCGCGGCACGATGACCTGGTGACGATCCGGCTGGCCGATATCGGCTTGCATGGAGCACATCGCCAAGCGGTGACCGTCGGTGGCCACGGCGCGGATGATGCCGGCCGAGACCTCCAGCAGCATACCGTTGAGGTAATAACGCACGTCCTGCTGGGCCATGGCGAAACTGGTCCGCTCGATCAGGCGACGCAGCTTGCTTTGTTCCAGGCTGCAGGTCAGCGAGCCCGGGCCTTCTTCCACCGTCGGGAAATCGTTGGCTGGCAGGGTCGACAAGGTGAAGCGACTACGACCGGCCTTGACCACGAGCTTCTGCTCATCGACCTTGATGTCGATCAGCGCGTCGTTTGGCAGGCTCTTGCAGATGTCCATCAGCTTGCGCGCCGGCACGGTGATGGAACCCGGATCGGCCGGCTCTTCAAGTTGGACACGACCGACCAGCTCGACTTCCAGGTCGGTACCGGTCAGCGACAATTGCTGGCCTTCGACAACCAGCAGCACGTTGGAAAGTACCGGCAAGGTCTGGCGGCGTTCGACGACGCCCGCGACCAGTTGCAGGGGTTTCAACAGGGCTTCGCGTTGAATGGTGAAATGCATGGTCTAGTCCCTTGCCTTAATAAGCTGCGCTGGTGGTCATCAAGTGGTCAGTGTACGCAGCAGGTTCTTGTAGTCCTCGCGGATGTCCGCGTCGGATTCCTTAAGTTCGTTGATCTTGCGGCAGGCGTGCAACACGGTGGTGTGGTCGCGTCCGCCAAACACATCGCCGATTTCCGGCAGGCTGTGGTTGGTCAGTTCCTTGGACAAGGCCATGGCCACCTGGCGCGGTCGTGCCACCGAACGCGAGCGGCGTTTGGAAAGCAGATCGGAAATCTTGATTTTGTAGTATTCAGCAACGGTGCGCTGAATGTTGTCCACAGAGACAAGCTTGTCCTGCAGCGCCAGCAAGTCCTTCAAGGATTCGCGGATCAGCTCGATGGTGATATCGCGACCCATGAAGTGAGAGTGGGCAATCACCCGCTTCAGTGCACCTTCCAGCTCACGCACGTTCGAGCGAATACGCTGGGCAATGAAGAACGCTGCATCGTGCGGCAGCTCGACCTTGGCCTGGTCGGCCTTCTTCATCAGGATCGCGACGCGGGTTTCCAGTTCCGGCGGCTCTACGGCCACCGTCAGGCCCCAACCGAAACGTGACTTGAGGCGTTCTTCGAGGCCTTCGATCTCTTTCGGGTAGCGGTCGCTGGTAAGAATGACCTGCTGCCCACCTTCAAGCAATGCGTTGAAGGTGTGGAAAAACTCTTCCTGAGACCGTTCCTTGCGCGCGAAGAATTGGATGTCGTCAATCAGCAAGGCGTCCACCGAACGGTAGAAACGCTTGAACTCGTTGATGGCGTTCAGTTGCAACGCCTTGACCATGTCAGCCACGAAACGCTCGGAATGCAGGTAGACGACCTTGGCATTCGGATTCTTCTTTAATAGATGGTTGCCCACCGCGTGCATCAGGTGGGTCTTACCCAGGCCGACGCCGCCATAAAGGAAGAGCGGGTTGTAGCCGTGCTTGGGATTGTCCGCCACCTGCCAGGCTGCAGCCCGGGCCAGTTGGTTGGACTTGCCTTCGACGAAGTTCTCGAAGGTAAAGGTCCGGTTCAGGTAGCTGGTGTGCTTGAGCGCACCTTCGACCTGGACCGTCCGTTGTTCAGCGCGCACCGGTGCCTGCTGGGAGCTCGCACCGGCCATTGGGTCGAAGCTGTCCCGGGAGGGCTCCTCGCTGACTTCGGCGACCTTCTGAGCGTTGCGTTTGCCCGGGGCAGGCGCGGGCGTCGGTGCGGCATGGTTGTTGGACGGTGGCGTAGCGGCCTGTTGCGCCTGTGATGCAGCGGCGGCCAGCGGCGCATTGGGTGCCGCGCGCGGTGCCGAGCTGCGCTTGCTGCCTATTAACAAGGACAACGCAGGCGCCATGCCATTGCCATGCTCATCGAGCAGTTCCATGACCCGGCCAAGGTACTTTTCGTTGACCCAGTCGAGAACGAAACGGTTCGGCGCATAGACACGCAACTCGTCGCCTTCGGCTTCGACCTGTAGTGGACGGATCCAAGTGTTGAATTGTTGGGCAGGCAACTCATCGCGCAAAAGCTCAAC